>NZ_CP120733.1:0-687161 GCF_029542625.1 Tepidibacter hydrothermalis | reverse complement strand
TCTGCTTCAGTTGTTACTCCAATTGAAGGATTTGATATATTTGTTATATTCTCCTTTACTATACTTTCGATATTACTTGTATTCGACCATCCATAATGATATTTTGAGTTCCAATTTCCATTATTATTTATATTTTGTGCTGATACATTCATAGGAGTAAAAACAATCATATTGAATACCATAAGAATACCAGTAAACAAACTCACTAATTTTTTAAAGCTTTTTTTCATCTAGCTCCCTCCTTTTCAATTATTTCATTATTATTTTTTGAAATTTCTAAAATAAACTTCATCTATAATCTCAACTTCAGAGCCATTCTTTTTTGCTTTGATTTTAATTTCAATACCTTTGCAATCTATATAATCTGACTCACTGGGAATAGGACGTATTTCAAATTTTTCGATATTTTCTGCTAATTCCACTTCTGATTCTGTTCCTTTTTTATAACTTATTATTTTATTTGTTTTATCATATTTTATAGTCAAGTCCGTTTTAAATTCAATTATATATTCAGAAGGTTTATCAACTGGATCTTGTAATACCTTTTCTGTTTCTCTTACTCTATCTACAATTTCATTTATAGCCTTTTGCACTTGATGCTGTACTGTTATTTGATCATCTGCTCTAAAGAATGTCTTATAGTTTGATAAAAAAAATAAATTTATTGCTCCAATTACTATTGAAGTTATAGCTAAAACAATTAGTAATTCTATTAATGTAAATCCTTTTTTATTTTTCAAAATATATTTCATTTTACGACCTTTCTTTATTTTGTCTTTTTCCATTCACTAACTTTTATAAATTTAGATAGCGAAACTTGACCTTCACTTTCTTTCAAATTACATAAAACCTTTATTTTTTTATTCCCTGTTTTTTTAAATAAATTTTTTAATTCTTCATTTTGAGATAATTTATTTAATATATAGCTATTTAATTTATTTCTTCCATAATCATTACTGAATTTCTTGGATTTATTACCTTCTATATAGATATTTCCTTGTGTAATTATAGTTCCTTCAAAATCAACATCTCCTGATATATGAACATCTCCACCTGTTATTATTATTCCTTTTATCTTTCCACCTTTACCTTCCAATGTATAACCTGTATTTGAATTGATATAAATTATTTCTCTATAATCTTTTTTTTCAGTATCTTTATTTTTATCTTCCTTATCATCTGTATTTATAGTTTTAAAATTTAACATGTTACTTATATTTATTTTAGAAAAAGTATGATTTTCCTCATTTTTTAAAATTTCATCTATGTCTACTTGAGGATCTCCCATGGCATTTACATAAAAATCATATTCTTTTTGATTTTTTTTAAACAGTTTATCATAATCAATTGAAACTCCACCATCTTTAATATTTCCATCATCTATATATGCACCAATGCTGTATTTAACATCTTTGATATTTATTTTTCCATTACCAACATTTAATATATTATCATCTATTTTTGCTTCACTTACAGCCATAAGATATTTTTTTCTTTGTTTATATAAAGGGTCAGATTTACTATCTACTCTATCCATTAAAATCAATGGTGAAAAATAATCAAATTTGACATCATCAGATTGTAAATTTGAATCATACTTTTTTTTAAGATTTTCATATACCTCATTATCATAATATACATCTGAATAAGCTTTATAATTTCCTTTTACAGATACACTTTCTCCAGTTTGATAGTATTTTTTTTCAGTTGGATCATCTCCAAGCTCTATATATGAAGTTCCTGCTATGAATGTTCCTTTATATTGTGGAGCATACCATTTACCTTTTCCTTCTCCTGTTATCTCAATAGTAGAATCGTCACTGCCTATACTGTCATTATTTATAACTATACCACTACTTTTATCATGCTTTGTATTTTCCTTACTTCCATCATTAAATCCATAGTAACTACCATCAATATATATATTTGCATTTGATCCATTTAATTCTATATCATCATATGTATTTACATCGCCTTTTATATTTATATTAGAGCCTGTATTCCCATCGGGAATTGATAAACTATTACAAAATACTTCTCCATTATTTACAACATTTATAGTAGAATTATCTTTTCCCGTTTGAAAATACGATCCCGTTATTACTTTTCCATTTACATTTAAACTTCCTGAAGCATCTCCATATCCTACTATAATTCCTTTAGTTTTAATGTTAGAGTTGTCTTTATTTCCATATGCATATATATCACCTTTTACTTCTACTTTTTCTCCTTTTACTTTTATATCTTTATCTGATAATAAAGCTTTTGTCCAAAGTACATTTTCCGTAAATTCTTCAATTTTTTTATTTGAATAATCAATATAATAATCAGGTATTTCAATAGAAAATTTACTTTCAACTCTTTTTTCAATCTTATCTTTAATAGCACTAGATTCTAAAATAAGTTCAAATGTATTAAATCCATCACTGTATTTACTATAATCCTTTATATCTACAGAAGACATATGAATATTTGCTTCATTTCTCAGTTCACCCACAAGATGTTTATCTATATAAGCTTTGTAACCTTGTTGTTTTATTCCTGCTTCATCCTCATATCCTTGTGCAAACCAAACTTGCATATCATTTTTAAATTCTTCTTCATCGTTTATACTTCCATCTTTATTTACATGTGTGCTTATTGCTTTAATTTGTTCATATAAATCATCTACTTCTTTTTTATACGCTTCTGCACTTATATCTTTTTCTTGAACTTTACTTATTTTTCTAACAAGATCTTCTATTTCCTTCAATTTTTCATCTACTCTTTTTCTACCTTCCGTAACACCTTCATTTACTACATCTTCTATAACAACATAGGCTTCTTCAAGTCCTGATTCAGCTAAATAGAACGACTGTTTTGATTTCATATCTATTTTTTTCATTTTAAAATTCATTACACTTGCAGATAGTATAGCTGTTCCTAAAATACTAAGTACTGAAAGTGACATTAATACCATTATCAAGGTAGACCCTTTTTTATTATTTAAAGTTCTTTTTATCATAATATCTACCCCTAATCTATTTTTCTCAATCCTACTAATTCAACTTTACTCTTACTATTTTTCTTTTCAACTTTTACTGTGATTTTGACAAGTTTCTTATTTGTTCCATACTCTTGTACTTTCTTTGTTATTTTAAAGTTTGGATAATTATTATCTTTTACTTCTTGTTCACCTTCATCTGTAAGTTCTATACTATCTGAGAATTTTAGCTGTTCCATATACTTTTGTGCTAATTGATTTGCAATCATTTGATTTTCTGAGTCTTTGTTTACTTTTACTGTATTTACGAAAAAAGATGACAGAGGCGCAATAATAATTCCCAGTATCGCTAAACTAACTATAAGTTCTACAAGTGTTAATCCTTTATTGCTCTTTATCATTTTATCACCTTAACATTCCCAAGCTTATTAACTACCTTTACTCTAGGATTTTTAACATCTTCATAATCAACTTTTACATTCAGTTTTAGGTTTGTTTTATTTATTAAAGATAAATTTACTCCACTATTATCTTCATCACTATTTCTTTTATTACTTATAATATTAAGATTTACAGTAGTTCCATGTGGATCAAACTGAATCATATCATTTTCATAGTCTTTAGGATAAGCTTCTCCTTGAGTTTTATATTTGTAATAATATTTTTTATCAACTTGAACTATTTGAAATTCTACATTTTCAAAATTTCGATTATCTGCGTACACATAGCTTCTACCTAACTTATCCATAGCTCTTCCCATTATCACAGTAGGTAAATCGGAAGATATAGGCTTTACAGTCATAATAAAATCATTATTCACAACTATATCATTTTCATTATATTCAGAATACCCACTAAAAGGAACAAACGGGTCACCTTTTCCATATCCATTGTCAAAATCCCACTTTAAATACTCTTCATCTTGTTCATGAATCTTAGCAGCGGCGTAAAAGTCTAATGCAATACTTCCTGTTATACTATTATTATCGGTTACAATTCCTTCTTCATCTATATTGTTTTGTTTAGATTTAGATATTGAAATATTATTTACAAGTATCTTTTTATCATATGTTTCTATTTGTTGTAAAAAAACAATTAAATCTTTATATTTTCCCTTATAACTAATTGTTGCCGTCATTTTTTCAATTTCATTTGTATTTTCCTCTGGATCTTTTTGTTCATCATTATTTGTTTCATCTTTCTTTACTTTTTTCTTCCCTTTATATTCTTCGGATAAATCTTTTATCAAATAATCTTTATCTTTTTCTTCTTCTTTCTTTACATCAATTACATTAACATCTATGTCTGAAAAGCTAATTGATTGCCCTTCTATCTTTGATTTTTCAAGCATATCATCTAAAATCACTATTATTTTTTCTTGATTTATACTTGGAAATAAAGGTTTTGTCATAGACTTTATTTTAGCATTTATAATTTTAAATTCTTTATACACTGGGCTATTCTCAGTTATTTCTACTTTAACTCTTTCTACCTCAGCTTTTTTGTCTATTACGTCTTGCTTCATATTATCAAGCTTTGTAAGCTGTGGACTTAATATAAATTTATAATATCCTCCTATAATAAGAATCAATCCTAGTACTATTAGCATTATTTTTTCTCTTGTACTTAATTTCACTACATTTCACCGCCTTTCAAGGTGCACTTTAAGGCAAATGTGAAATTCTCAGATTCATCTGATTCTTTACTTATATTAGATATATGTACAGACTCAAATATATTTAATTGCTTCAAGTTATATTCAAGTTCTCCTATAGATGTTCTATTCATTGCTACTCCCTGAATACTTATATTTATTCCATCTATCTTCATATACCTTAAAAATAAATTTGTAGGTAGTTTTGAAGATATTCTATCCATTAAAATAGTATTAATTTTATCTGCTTTATTCATTTCTATATTAATATCACTTACCTCATTATAATATTTTTTCATAATTTCTATTTTTTCTTTTTTCTTATTCACTTTTGCTAACTCTTTAACTACTTTTTCTGAATTTAAATATTCTTCATACTTTGCTTTTTCTTTTTCTAGCTTTGTAATTTTACTATTTGTATATATTGTAAATCCAACCATAGATATAATTAATATAGTTATACTTAAAATTATTAATATATTATTATTTTTTGATTTTTTATTTTCATTTATATATGGTGAAAAAAAGTTAAAATCTCTCATAACGCTCTACCTACTTTCGTATAATTGAACCTATGCAATTTAAATATTGATTTAGTTTTATATCTTGTGTTTCTTTACCGAGCTTTACATTAGACATTTTTTCTATTTTCACAACTGAAATATCTAATTCTTTTTTCAGGTAATCTTCTAACCCTTTAATTTCTGAACCTGCACCATGTAAGTATATTTCATCTATTGTGTTTTCTCTTTTTATATTTTTATAATATCTGAATATCCTTCTAATTTCTTCCATGTAATTATTTACAGTATCTTTTACTATGTCATTTAACATTTCTAATGAAATAAGACCCTTTTCATGATTTAAATTAGAATTTTCTATTTTTCTCTTTTCAGCTTCTTCTAACGATACATTAAGCATATTCGCAATATTTGTATCTATTTCATTACTTCCAACAGGTATAACTCGACTAAATTCTACTACCCCATTAGAAATCATATTTAAATTCATCTGAGTATGTCCTATATCTATAACAGCAACAGTTTTATCCAAACTGGAGTTTTCATCATTAATAGTAACCTTAGATTCATATAATTTAGATACTGCATTTGAATTCATATCTAAAGCTACAGGAGTTAAACTTAATTCTTTTATTAATTTCAAATAATCTTCTGCTATTGTTTTAGGAAGTGCAGCAACAGTTATTCTTCCTTTTTTAATACCTTCTTCAATAAAAGTTTCTAGAATTTTATATTCTATTACATAATCATCAAACATAATCGGCAAATACTGCTCTATTTCAAATCTTACCATTGTGTTCATTTCTTCTTCTTTTTTTGCAAGAGGTAGTTTTATTTCTCTATTGATGATTGATGTACTCTGAACTGTACAAATTGTTTTTTTAGTTTTTATTTTTTCACTTTTTATGTATTTGTTTATAACTGACTTCAAACCTTGTATGTCCCATACGTTTCCATCTCTATACGAGTTAGGAGGAGTTTCTATGACAATTGCCTTTTCTACCGATACATTATTTTTATTTTGTTTTCCTAATACTATTTTTATATTTTTATTACCTATATCTATAGACAAAACTTTGTTATTAAACAAGTTATTCCCCCCATTAATCTAGCTTATTATTTTGAGTATATACCAATTTATGATCTCATCTCCATAGTAGATTGTTACAAAAGCTGCCATGGCTATAAAAGGTCCAAATGGAATGAAATCTTTTCTACTTTTTATTTTAAGAAATATTAATATCAATGAAACTACTGCCCCTATAATAAAAGATAATAACGTTATCAAAAGAATATATTTATATCCTAAACTAAAACCTAACATTCCCATGAGCTTAATATCTCCTCCACCCATAGCGTTAGTTATTAGTGCAATAATCAAAAACAATCCTCCACCAATAAGTAGTCCGATTAACCCATTCAAAGAATCCCCTTTAAAATTATGTACTATATGTATAATAAAACTTAATAGCATTCCAAATACTATAATTTCATCTGGTATAATCTGATGATCATAATCTATAAAGCTTATAACTATAAGAATACTTGCAAGAATTGCATATTTTACGAATAAGATGGTTATACTAAATTTTAGATATAATATTAAATAGATTAATGCATTTAATATCTCGACTAAAGGATATCTCATAGATATTTTTTGACTACAATATCTACATTTACCTCTTGTCCAAATAAAGCTTATTACTGGGATTAAATCAATAGGTTTTAGATTAGTATTACATTTTGGACAATGAGATGGTGGAAATGAAATTGATTTACCGTTTGGTATTCTATGTATACATACATTTAGGAATGAGCCTATGAGAAGGCCTAGGGTTAAAATTATTAATTTCATATGTTTCTCCTTTGAAAAATATGTAGGAAGTGATTAGCCATGGGCTAATCACTTATGCAATTTTATATTTATTCTTTAGGGTCTTCCTTTTTAGCGGTTTCTTCCCCACCATAAAGAGTTTTACCATCTAATGTAACTTCAGCTTTGCCAGTTTTCACATCTAAAACAAAATCCTTATCACTACTTTGAGCCTTAGGTGTTTTGTCTAAATATCCCTTATCCACAAGATCTTTTATTTCTACATCATCTACTTCCTTTTGAATACAATAAAGTTCAGCTGATTTTCCTATCATTGAAGCTGTTGCTCTATCAGCTTTTTCCTTAGCATCTGCTTGTATTCCAGTAAATCTTGGAACTGCAATAGCTGCTATTATTCCTAATATAGCTAAAACTATAATTAATTCAACTAACGTAAATCCTTTTTTATTCTTTAATTTCTTTTGAATATTTCTTAACATAATTTCACCTCCTTTCAAATATAATAAAAGCCAACTATTTAAACAAACATACTTGCTTAATACTTGGCGGTCGGTTGCACCACTAACTCCACATCTTCCAGGTGCCCAAATACAGAAGATACTTCACAGTTCCCTATATAATTTTTCATTTTAAAAATCTAACGATTAAGTTTCTTAAATATATACTAAATTTCATACCCAAGAAACTAATAATTATTCATTTTTTGAACAACTTTTAAATAGATATTTATACTAAGAGAAAAAACGAATTGTTCTTGGATTATGTAAAAATAACTCTACATATCTATTGTATTAACCATATCAAACATAGGAAGCATCATAGCTATAACAATAAATCCAACAACTCCACCCATAACAATGATCATAATTGGCTCAATTAATGTCGTTATTTGCCCCAATGCTGTTTCTAGTTCTTCATCATAAAAATCAGCTGTCTTTTCAAGTATTTCATCTAGAGAACCTGATTCTTCTCCTATTTTTATCATTGAAGTAACCATTGGTGGAAATACTCCTATCTTCTCAAGAGGACTTGCAAGGTCTATACCTTTTCTAACCTCTTCTTTAGCTTCAAGGATTCCTTTTTCTACGATTATATTTCCTACTATTTTTGCTACAATTTCAAGTGCTTGTATTAACGGTACTCCACTTGATAATAATGTAGATAATGTTCTTGTAAATCTTGATGTAATTATTTTCTGTGTTATTCCTTTTACTATAGGTATTCTAAAGTTTATAATTCCTATTAACATTTTTCCTCTTTCACTTTTTGTATACTTTATTATAGCATAAATACCGACAGAAAGTGTCAATAAATGTATATACCAATAGTTTTTTATACCATTACTTATACTGAGAAGTATTCTAGTTGGAAGAGGTAGTTCAACTCCACTGCTTTCAAACATTCCAACAAAAGTCGGCATAACAAAAGTTAATAAGAATGTCACTACACCCACTGCTACTATACTTAATATTATAGGATATGCCATAGCACCCTTTATTTTGTTATTAATTTTGTTTTCTTTTTCATAATGAAAAGCCATTCTCTCCATTATCACATCTAAGTTACCACTTACTTCTCCTGCTTCCACCATGTTAATAAGCAATTCTGGAAATACATGTTTTTGTTTTTTAAGACTTTCTGAAAATGTAAGTCCTTTTTGAACATCATCATGAACATCCCCAATAACTTTTGCAAGTTTTTTATTTTCAGTTTGAAGTTTTAAAATATCTAAACAACTTATTATTGTAATACCTGCATTTAACAATGTATAAAACTGTCTACAAAAAATTGCTATATCCTTAGTTTTTATTTTTCTAAAATAATCTCCAATTCTTAGATCTTTACTTCCTCTATCTTCCTCTACTTTCATAGGATAATAATTGTTTTGCCTTAACATTGACAAAACTTCTTCCTTCGAATTTGCTGTATACTTACCCTCAATCTTCTTACCCGATTTATCTATAGCACTATACTTATAGTTGGGCATATCTTCACCCCCTATATATATCTACTGACCATATCCTTATCTACTGCATAAGTCAACAATGCTTCTTTTGATATAATTCCTTTTGCATATAAGTTCCTTAGTTCATTATCCATAGTCTGCATTCCAAACTTCATCCCCGTTTGTATAGAAGTTTGTATTTGATGTGTTTTTCCTTCTCTTATAAGATTTCTTATTGCTGTAGTTGCTACCATTACCTCAAGTGCAGCAACTCTTCCACTTCCATCTTCTTTTGAAATCAACTGCTGTGATATAACTCCTTCAAGAACTGCAGATAACTGTACTAATATTTGATCTTGCTGGTGAGATGGAAAAACATCTATTATTCTATCTATAGTTTTAGCAGCACCTATAGTATGAAGTGTTGAGAATACTAAGTGTCCTGTTTCTGCTGCTGTTAGAGCAATTGATATTGTTTCTAAATCTCTCATCTCTCCAACTAATATTACATCAGGATCCTGTCTTAAAGATGATCTTAAAGCATTTGCAAATGACTTAGAGTCAGTACCTATTTCTCTTTGATTAACTATACTTTTATTGTGTTTATGAAGATATTCTATAGGATCTTCTAATGTTAATATGTGCTCACTTCTATTTTTATTTATGTAATCAATAACGGATGCCAATGTCGTTGACTTTCCGCTTCCTGTAGGTCCAGTTACAAGTACAAGGCCTCTTTGTTTTTTAGCTAATTCCTTTATAACAGGTGGAAGACCTAGTTTTTCCATACTTGGTATTTCTAAAGCTACAGATCTTATAGCCATACAATATGTTCCTCTTTGTTTAAATATATTTACTCTAAATCTTCCTAATTTATGATAAGAAACTGATGTATCCAATTCACCTTTTTCTTCTAATTTTTCAAATTTTTCTTCATCTAGTATTTGCTTTACCAAACTCAAATTATCATCTGGCAATAATATATCTTCCCCATACTTACTAAGCTTTCCATTTATCCTCATAACAGGTGGAAATCCAACTGTTATATGAAGATCTGATGCCCCTAATTCTATTGTTTTTTCAAGTAAATCATATATGTTCATATCCATCACCTAATTATTATTATTATATGCAACTGTCATAAATTCTTCAAAGCTAGTTATTCCATTTAGTACAAGTTCTTTACAATTATCTTCAAGTATGATCATTCCCTCATCCATTGCTATTTTTCTCAATTTATCTATACCTTCTTTATTATCTATTGATTCTCTTATATTTTTACTCATATTCATTATTTCATGAATTGAAGTTCTTCCTTTATATCCAGTATCATAGCATTTAGGACACCCTTCACCTCTATAAAGCTTAGTGTCGTCTACTATATTAAGTATTTCTTTTTCTTTTTCACTAGGAGTATATGCTTTTTTGCAGTTAGTACATATTTTTCTAACAAGTCTTTGAGCTATAGACCCTACTACAGATGCTGATATAAGGTATGGTTGTATTCCCATATCTATAAGTCTAGTTATTGTAGATGGAGCATCATTAGTATGCATTGTACTTATAACAAGATGTCCTGTTATTGCTGCTCTTGCTGCAATTTGAGCAGTTTCACTATCTCTTATTTCTCCTATCATTACAATATCCGGGTCCTGTCTAAGTATTGATCTAAGTCCATTTGCAAAAGTTAACCCAGCTTTATTATTTACTTGAACTTGATTTATACCATGAAGCTTATACTCTACAGGGTCCTCTACTGTAATTATATTTTTATTTATTTGATTTAATTCCCTTAATATTGTATATAATGTAGTTGTTTTACCACTTCCAGTAGGACCAGTAATTAATATGATTCCATTAGGATTCTCAATCAATTTATAAAATCTATATAAATTATCCTCTGTAAATCCTAGCTGGCTCTTTGAAAGTAAGAATGAACTTCTATCCAAAAGTCTTATAACTATTTTTTCTCCAAATACAGTCGGTAGTACCGATATACGAAGGTCTACTTCTTTTCCATCTATACTTAGCTCTATTCTACCATCTTGCGGAACTCTTTTTTCTGCAATATCCATTTTACCCATTATTTTAATTCTTGTAACTATTGCCGAATGAGTAGTTTTTGCAGAATTCATAATTTCCTGAAGCTGTCCATCTACCCTAAATCTTATTCGAACATTTTCTTCGAATGGTTCAATATGTATGTCACTTGCTTTGGCTTTTATTGCCTGTTTTATTATAGAATTTACAAGCCTAACAACTGGGGCATTATTTATATCATTTAATATTTCTTCATCTAAATCAGTTATGTTATCTACCTCATATTGTCTTTTGAAATCTTCTATTGCCTTTTCAGCTACTTCTTTTCCATAACTTCTATCTATTGCATTTAATATGTCATGTTGAGAACATATGCACGGCTCAATATCCATATTTGTAGCTATTTTGACATCATCTATTGCAAATATATTAAGAGGGTCTACCATAGCTACCATAAGCTTTCCTTTTTCTTTTCTTATAGGAATTAACTCATATCTTCTTGCTAAACTCTCTGATATTAACAATGGAACTTCTTCATCTATTACAAAATTGTCCAAATTAATATGTGGTATCCCTAATTGAAACTCTAATATTTCTATAATATCTTGTTCCGTTATAATATTATTATCTATAAGTATTTGGCCTAACTTTTTTTTAGAATTTTTTTGTTCTTTTAAAGCTTTTTCCAATTGTTCTTGAGTTATTTTTCCTGTAGATATTAGAATTTCTCCTAATTTTATTTTTTTGTATTCCATAATAAAATCCCCTCGTTATTTAATCCACTGCTATATGCTTTAACTCTTTTTCTCGTGGAATTCCTTTAATAGTTAACATATCATGAGACTTAATATCTATATCTAAATCATAACTTTTCATATACTCTATCTCTCCATTTGGATCATTTGTATACTTATTTAAAGCATCAGTATTTCCTATAACCTTTATTTCATAAGGCTGAACTATTGGAGTAAAGTTTACGTTTATATGATTTCCTGCTAAAGCAATAGCACTATATTGACTAACCGTTTGTCCATTTATAGATATAGCTTCCCCACCATGTTTTTTTATTTGATTAATCAATCTTACAAAAAAATTATTTTTTTCCATAAGATCGCCTAAGTTTACATCTTCTTCGGTACCTATCTTTATAACCATACCAGGACCTTGAACATCCTTGTATCCTAAAGTTATTTTTAGATTATCTATATTTTCTTTCATACTTTTACCTAATGGGTCGTCTATCTTGTTTTCTTCTAATATCTCTAGTTGATTATTCAAGTGTTCCTTCTTAGTTATTAACTTTTTATTTTCCTGTTTAACTCTATTAACTTGATCTATTATCTGTTTATCAAAGAAAGAAAGTTCTCCAACTGTGTTGTAATTACTTTTAAATTGAATGCCAATTCCCATTCCCAAAACTAAAGAAAGTATTAATATATGTACATAGGATTTTTTCATAATCTTAACTCCTCAAATTCAATTTACTATTTACTATTATAATACATCAAATTCTTTTCAATTTATACAAAAACTTAACAAAAATTCACATATTACAATTTCCTTATATGTATAAATATTCTCAGTAATGTAAACTTTTTTGAAACCTATAACGAAAATTATAGTTATCAACAAGTTAAAGAGAAATATAGTTTCCTATTGGTTATAAAAAAACTTGTGAGTATATTATATACTCACAAGTTTTTTAAACTTAATTTAATTTAAATTGTTTTGTCACTTCCTCAAGTTCTAGAGCCATACTTGATAATTGTTCAGCAGATTTTGTCATTTCATTTATTGTGGCAGATTGTTCTTGACTAGAAGCTGCAACCTCTTCTGTATTAGCAACAGCATCCATTGATATGCCTTCTATTTCTCTAGCAAATTCCCTAACCTGCTGAGACTTTTCATTAGAATCCGCTATATTGTCACTAGTTATAAGTAACTTCTCTTTTGTTAAGTCAAATCCATCTAGTATACGTTCTAAATACTCTGATACCTCAGTTACTATAGATTCTCCCTTTTTTGTTTCTTCAGCGCCTTGATTTATAGCTCCACTAGCTCTTTGAGTATTTTGTTGAGTCGCTGTTATTAAATCTTTTATCTTATCAGATGATTTCATAGATTCCTCAGCAAGCTTTCTTATTTCATCTGCAACAACAGCAAATCCTCTTCCACTCTCACCAGCTCTAGCTGCTTCAATAGCAGCATTTAAAGCTAATAAATTAGTTTGGTCTGCTATATTATTTATAACCTCTAATATATCTCCTATTTCTTTTGAAGCCTCATCCAAATCAATCATAACATCAGATGTATATCCAACACTTTCTTTTATAACATCCATTTGTGTTATCATATCCTTCATCTTTTCTCTACCTTGAAGTGCTAATTTACTAGTTTCATTAGCATTATCAACCACATCTACAATCTCATTTTTTATGTGATCCATAGATTCTCCAACTTCTTTTATATTATTCAACACATTATTAGTAGCCAAAGATTGTTTTTCTGATCCCTGAGCTATATCCTGAGTTGATAAAGCTATCTGTTCAGAAACCATAGCTGCTTGCTCAGTTGAAGCTAACAATTCTTGAGAAAAAGATGATACACTAAGAGTTACATCTTGAATTTTAGTAGTTATCCCACTTAAATTATCTATCATATCGTTAAAGCCTTCTGTCAGTACTCCAATTTCATCATTTGATTTTATATCTATTTTTTCAGTTAAATCTCCATCTGATACTTTTTTAGAGACTTGAACTACTTTTTGAATAGGATCTATCATTTTTCCAAGTACAAATATTATTATACTCGCACTAAGAATAAATGTTACTATAGCTGTAATTATAGATTTTATCATTGTACTTCTAATAGCAGAATTTAAATTCTTTTTAGATATTCCTATATCTATAGCACCTATATGCTCTCCATTGTCATATACAGGCATTAATACATCATAAACTGGTATAGTATCTTTATACATAAATTCAGATGTATATTGTTCTCCATTTTGAGCAGCTTGTATACTTCCCTCATCAGATAGTTGCATTCCTATTCTATCTTTTTCACTATGAGCTACAGCATTTAAGTTTTTATCTATAAACAATGCAAATACTATATTATCTTGTTCTGTCATTTTATCTACTACAGTTTGTACATCCATAGACCTTTGCATTTCTTCTATAGAATTTGCGATAATACCAACTTGAACTATGCCTCCATTTTGCAGCCTTGTTGCTCCATATTTATAATAATCCCCAGAAACCTCACTTTTTCTTATATCCTCTACAACTTTATCTGAACTTCCCTCAAGTAAAGGTTTAACTGCATGAGTATCTGGATATTTATAACCTAGGTTTTCAATTAAGTTTGAGTATATTATAACCCCATTAGTATCTGTTACATCAATCTCAGAAACGCCTGTATTTTCAGCTACTTGCATTAAATATTCATTTGAAATTTGTTCCTTACTTCCAATAATATATGCAACTGATACTATTGTATTTCCTAGCATTTCATCTATTTGGTCTATTGCTATACTATTTCGTTCTAATTGAGATGTTATTTCTTTTACTAATCCTAATCCATCTTCTCTTAACTGCTTTTTCATAGATTCATCTATTGTTTGAATAGATAAATATGTACTTATGGTCAATATAACCATTATAACTAATAATATAATTGCTGTTATCTTTGTTTTTATTGAATTCAAGTTAAAATTAAATTTAATTTTCATGTAACCTCCTCCAATTTTATTATTTTTATGCATTTTTTTAACAAATTAATTCATTTTACTTCATTATTATAACACATTTCTCCATCTTATTTTCTTTTTACTTGCCTAAATCATAATATTTATGTTAAATTTTTCGAATAGTATTATAGTTATAACTAAAAAAAACTCTTTTAAGATAAAAATCTTAAAAGAGTTTTTTTTTAAACTTTAAATTGTTCAACCATAAGTTCAAGTTCTCTAGTCATACAAGAAAGTTCTTGTACTGATGCGGATATTTCTTGTATACTTGCAGATTGTTGCTCACTAGATGCAGCAACTTCTTCAGTACTTGCAACCGAATCCATAGTTATAGCTTCTATTTCATGCGTAACATTTTCTATATTTTTAGCCTTCTCATTTGATATATTAATACTTTCATTAGTCTTATATAATTTTTGTTTTGTTATTTCAAATCCATTTAATATATCTTTTAAGTAGTCCCCTACTTCAGTTACTATAATTTCACCTTTATTTGTTTCTTCCAATCCTTGTTGTATAACCTCCATAGCCTTTTTGGTGTTTTCCTGATTTGATAATATTAAGGTCTGTATCTTATCTGCTGACTTAGTTGATTCATCTGCAAGTTTTCTTATTTCATCAGAGACAACAGCAAATCCTCTACCACTCTCTCCTGCCCTTGCAGCCTCTATCGCTGCATTTAAAGCCAATAAATTTGTTTCATCAGCTATATTATTTATAACCTGTAGTATAACTGCAATCTCTTTAGAAGCCTTTTCAAGATCATCCATTACACTACTTGTATATCCCACATTCTCTTTTATTGTATTCATTTGGTTTACCATATCAACCATTTTTTCTCTTCCTCGAATAGCTAATTCACTTGTATTATCAGCATTGTCTACAACATCCTTGACCTCATTCTTTATATTATCCATCCCACTTACAACTTCTTTTATATTATTTAATACATTTTCAGTAGATTGAGATTGCTTTTCTGAACCAGATGCTATATTTTGAGTAGATATAGCTATTTGTTCCGATACAACCGAAGCTTGTTCAGTTGACGAAAGAAGTTCTTGAGAAAAATCTGTTATATTAGATGTAGTTTCTTTTATTTTTGTAGTCATAGTTCTTAAATTATTAGTCATCTTATTAAAACTAGATGCAAGCATCCCTATTTCATTATTACTATGTATGTCTATAACCTTAGTCAGGTCTCCATCAGACACCTCATTAGATACTTTCATAACTTTGCTTAATGGTTTTAACATTCTATTTAGTAATAAAATTATTATTCCGGAACTAAGTACAAAAGCAATACATGCTATTATAATAGTATTTATAAACATTTGTTTCTTTACACTATCTAAATTCTTCATAGATATTCCTATATCAACAGCCCCTATATGTTTACCTTTATTATAAAGAGGTACTAATACGTCATATACCCAAAGACCTGGTTTAAGCTCATATTCCCATGCATATTCATTTCCATGTTTTGCAGCCTCTTGCGTTCCCTTATCAGAGAATGTTTCTCCTATTTTTTCCTTATCGCTATGAGCTATAGCAGTCAAATTTTTATCTATTATAGTTATATATTCTATACCATCTTGTTTTGCTATTTTTTCTATTATTTTTTGATTAGATACAGAGTCTTTTATATATTCTATATCATTAGCTAATATACCTATTTGCAGTATGTTTCCATTTTCAAGCCTTATAGCTGAATACTTATAATAATCATTTGAAACAGAACTTTTTCTTATTTCCTCTATAATTTGATCTTCACTTCCATTGATCAATTTAGAAACAACATGATCCTTTGGATATACAAAACCTAAATTTTCACCTAAATTAGAATATATTATAACACCGTCTTTGTTTGCTAAATTAATTTCCGAAACATTACTACTTTTAGCTAATTCAACTAAATAATCATTAGATATCGGTTCAATTTTAGCAATTATATTACAAATAGACATCATATTGTTCTCTAATAATTTCTCTATATTGTCTATAGTTTCATTATTATTTTCTATTTGTAGTATTATTTCTTTAGCAAGCTGAGTTCCATCTTGCTGTAATTGTTGCTTAATAGATTTTTGTGTAGTTCTTATAGACATAAAACTTAACGTTGCTATTATTATAAGTAATGTAATTAATATAGTACTTATAAATTTAAACTTTATAGAACTGCATTTGATTTTCAATAAAATCCCCCCAAACCTCCATCTCAATATCTATATATTAACATTTTTTAATTTATTTGTCATTAATTAACATACTTTGCAGTTATATTCCATAAAAAAAATACGTTTTTTATAAAAAACGTATTTCTTCTTATATATTATAAGTATTTATATCTCCACCAAAAGCATCTACAGTTTCATTAAACACAATAAAATCGTTAATATCTTCAATACCATACTATAAAAAATCCCGAATTTATTCGGAATCATTTATATAGTCTTCAAGTTCTTTTACTCTTTTCTCAAGTAAAACTATCCTTACTAGTAATTCATCTTTATTTTCCTCTTTATTCTTTAAAAACTTTATTGCATAATACCCTACTGCAACAGGAATACTCATTATTATCAATAATATAATTATGTTTATACCGCTAAACAATAATGCCATACCATTTTTTCTCCTATTCAAACTTTATTTTGAATATAATTTTATCATTTTTTTATCAAGTTGTATATCTTATCATTCTTTTATTAAAATTAATTATATTTTTATACAATTATGTGTAATTTTTTCATTTTTTGAAATATAATAAATATAATAACTATTATAGACGTTTTCTATATTTAAATTCATCAAGTAAAACTTAATATCAGATGAGTTTTTAATTATTTTAAATTTCGTGTAAAACTTAAATACATAATTTTATTATTTTAAAGGAGGGGTTTTATTATGAAGCAAGCTTACCTTAAAACCGAAATGTCACAGCATGAAATGATTTTAAACCAAATGGGCGGTCACGTAAAGATTATAAAGGGGATAATGTGTTATGTTAAATTCAATGTGAAAAATATTGATGTTGAATACGTATATCATATAAATAATTTAAATAACTATTTCCTCCAAAGAATTTCGCCATATCCTATGAACATCGGAACATATGCAAATAAAGATGAGATAATAAACGTTATAAAACACGATATAGCACAGTTTGAAAATGCATCCAACTCTACAGTTTTTGAAGAGTTTATAAGTATAAATAAAAGATTTGCAGATGCAGAAAAGCATTTCGAAGATTTATATCTTTACTACAATATCCCCCATGACATGTTCAAAAAATTAAATGATAGCTTAGATGAAATAGAGGATTATATTAAAAATTGCAAAAATCAAAGTACAAGAGTCTATTTTGAAAAGGACCCAGAGAATCTAGAATAATCAAAATACCTCCTTACAAATTGTAAGGAGGTATTTTTTCTATTTAAACTCAAGTATTCTTTCTTTTATATTAATCTTCAATTTTTCTATCTTATTAAAATCCATATTAGGTATATAATATTTTTCCATTGCATCATGTTCTTTTTTAGCTCTCTTTATATTCTCTATTCCACTTTCTAATAATTTTGCTATTAATGCCTTATCATATTCTATTTCCTCTTTGTACTTATCCAATATGTCATAATTTACACACTTATCTAAATCTACTAATTTATAATTTTTCTCTTTAAATATCTCACTTACAGTAAGAGCTACATTAATATCTTTAATTAATATTGTTTCTATATTATCTTTAATTAAAGGAGTATGGTACACTTCTACATTAAGACCTTTAAGTACTGCATTTTTATATACTTTTTCAAGTAGTGTAGATTTTCCTGTTCCCATTTCGCCTTTTATATAATATACATCCGTTCCATCATTAATTATTGTGTCAGTATATTCTACAACACCATTAGGAGTTATAGCAGTTCCGAATAAATGTCTTTCATACCCTGACTGTCCTTTAAACTCTACATTTCCTAATATTTCATCAAGTAATTCTAATGTTATACCGTTCACCTTTCCAAAATCCATGGCTTCTTTATACTTAACTACTACATCTTTAAGTATACTCTCTGCAGCCTTTAAGAACTTATATGATCTTGTGAATAACCTTCCAACTTCTTTATTAGTCTTTAATATTTCTTCTCTATTTTCCTTTATTTTTTCAAGATCCCAATACTCCCCTAAGTTTATAATCTCATCTACTGCACCAGGGTTTTTAGGGTCTACTATGTGAGGTGCAGTTGCATCTCATATGTAAAAGCAAATTTTCCCAAATCATGTACAATTAACATTATAATAATTTCTTTATATTTAATATAAAAATTAATATTTATCTATCGCCTCTAGCCGTTGCTTTTTTATTTTTTGCATAAAAATATGAACCTCTAATTTAAGAAGTTCATATTTTTACTTATATCTATTTAATTAATAAATATTTTTTTAATTAGCTTGATGTAGAGAATTCTTTAAATCATCATCTGGAGTACTTATTGGTTTTATACTAAATGTATCCACTAAATATTGTAATACATTAGGAGATATAAATGCTGGTAAGCTAGGTCCTAAGTATATACCATTTATTCCAAGAGATAATAATGCCAACAAATCAGCAACTGCCTTTTGTTCATACCAAGAAAGCACTATAGTAAGAGGCAGATCATTTACATTCGTGTCAAATGCATCTGCAAGAGCTGTAGCAATTCTAACTGCTGAATATGCATCATTACATTGTCCAACATCTAATAGTCTAGGTAATCCTGCTACTGTTCCAAAGTCCAATTTATTAAATCTATACTTACCACAAGCAAGTGTTAGAATTACACAATCTTCAGGAACCTTTTCAGCAAATTCAGTATAATAATTTCTTCCTGGCTTTGCTCCATCGCAACCACCTATTAAGAAGAAGTGTCTTATCTTTCCTTCCTTCACTGCATTCACTATAGTTTCAGCATGAGATAAGGTTGCCTGATGACCAAATCCTACTAAAATTTCTTTTTCTTCCTCATCTTCTTTAAATCCACCTAGTTCTAGTGCTTTATTTATAATTTCACTAAAATCTTTCGTACCATCTTCATTAACTTTAATATTCTTAAGCCCATCCCAACCTACAACGTTAGTAGTAAATATTCTATCTTTATAAGATTCTCTTGGTCTCATCAAACAGTTAGTAGTCATTAAAATACATCCAGGTATATTATCAAACTCCTTCTGCTGATTTTGCCATGCAGAACCATAGTTACCTACTAAATGTTTATATTTCTTTAATGATGGATATCCATGACATGGCAACATTTCTCCATGAGTATAAATATTAATTCCTTTTCCTTCTGTTTGTTGAAGTAAAATTTCTAAATCTCTTAAATCGTGTCCTGATACAATTATGAATGGTCCTTTCTTAATATTTACATTAACTTTCTGTGGGGATGGATTTTGATATGTCTCAGTATTTGCTTCATCTAAAATTCTCATTACTTCTACACTCATTTCCCCAGTTCTCATCGTCATGCGAATAAGATCTTCCAGAGTTAAATTATCATTTGTAGTAGCTTCTAATCCTAAGAAATAAAACTGATCTACTTGGTCACTGTGATAATTAATAAATCTCGCTTGATGCCCATAGGCACTTACACCTTTTAACCCATATAGTATAGTAGATCTTAAAGAACGAATATCAGGATCAAGATTCTGATCATACATTATACCAGCTTTTACTGAGTCCTTTAACATTGCTTCTTTAGTATCACTAAGATCATATGTTGCTGGATCAGGATATTGTCCAATAGGTGCTTTATTTCTTAGCCCTTCTTTTATTTTTTGGGATTCCTTTAATAACTTCACATGAACCTCTGCATCAAAATTCACATTAGTTAATGTAGTAAATAATCCATTCTCTACAAATTTTACAATTTCTTTATCAATAATCTGTCCCTCTTCAATTAAACTTTTTGCATAGCATGATATTCCTTTTAATTGATATATTAATAGATCTTGTAAATTAGCTATTTCAGGCGTTTTTCCACAAACTCCACTTTTGGTACAACCTTTTCCGCCCATAGTTTGTTCGCATTGATAACAAAACATTGGATTTTCCACATTCATCTCTCCTTTTATGTAGTTTCTAATATATTGCCCACTCCATTAGAAATTATGTGTTAATTAACATGTTTTGCTAGTTAAAGTTTCAAATCATTTAATTACATACTCAAGACTTATAATTCGCAAGTCTTTTTATTTTAAAAAGATTTTTTTAACCTTTCTAAAATTTCATCATATATATACACTTTATTTTTTTCAGGAAATTCATTTATTCTGTCTATAATAATTTGCACCAACGTACCTTCCATTAATTCTTGAACTTTCTCTTTATCATGCATTTTTACTTCAACTTCAATTTTTTGCTTCATTTTATTTTCTCCCCCTTTATAAAAAAGTCTTCCTTTGAAGATTTTAAATGTAGACTTTTTTGAAACTCATAACGAAAATTATATTTATCTAGACTTAAATAGGAATATAATTTTCTATTCGTTATAACAAAATATGAAGAGCAGAACTTGTACTATTCAATTTTATTTTTTATTTTAAATAAACATTTTATAAAAACTAATCATATTTTTCTAAGTTTCATAATATCTCATTTAATATAAGTTTTTTATCCAAAAGCTAAAAGTTGTAAAACTCCTCCCTCTTGCAGTTGGATATAAGAGCTCTACAGCTTCTGAATTAGTTTAAACTTTATATCAAATGAGGTGGTTAACGTGTATAAAGTTGCTATTTATTCTCGTAAGTCAAAGCTTACTGAAAAAGGGGATTCTATTCAAAATCAAATAGATTTATGTAAACAACATATTAATAATAAATTTAATGCTTGTGAGTTTATTATTTATGAAGATGAAGGATATTCAGGAGGAAATGCTAATAGACCTCAATTTAAATTGATGATTGAAGATGCAAAAAAAAATAAATTCGATATACTAATATGCTATAGATTAGATCGTGTAAGTAGAAATATATCTGATTTTTCTGGTACTATAGAACTCCTTAATAACCACAATATATCTTTTATATCTGTTAAAGAACAGTTCGATACTTCAACTCCAATGGGAAGAGCTATGATGTATATAGCATCTGTTTTCGCTCAACTAGAGAGAGAAACTATAGCAGAGAGAATTAGAGATAATATGCTATCTCTTGCAAGATCAGGTAGATGGCTAGGAGGTCAAACTCCTACAGGATTTAAAAGTGAACCTATAATTTACTATGACTCGGATATGAATAAAAAGAAAATGTATAAACTCTCTCCCATAAAAGATGAATTAAGTATGGTTAAAAATTTATATAGTAAATATATTGAATTGAAAAGTTTAAGTAAACTCGAAAGTTTCACACTACAAAATAATATAAAAACAAAGAATAACAAAGAT
The DNA here is from genome assembly GCF_029542625.1 of Tepidibacter hydrothermalis. Lineage (GTDB taxonomy): Bacteria > Bacillota > Clostridia > Peptostreptococcales > Peptostreptococcaceae > Tepidibacter_A > Tepidibacter_A hydrothermalis. Next base: position 665,018 of record NZ_CP120733.1, on the reverse strand, counting down.
TTTGATAAAAGTTCCCTTAAATCCATACTCACCAATCCAGTTTATGCTATAGCTGATGAATTAGTATATGAATATTTCAAAAATAATAATTGTGATATACCTTCTCCTAAGTCAGACTTTAATTCCAATCATTCAATAATTACCTATAATAAGCAGTCTAAAACCAAAAAAAATACAACTTTAAGAAGAGATAAATCAGATTGGATTATTGCCATTGGAAAACATAAAGGTATAATTCCATCTGATAATTGGATAAAAGTTCAATATTTATTAGAATCAAACTCAAAAAAAGCTCCTCGTTTAAACACAGGTAGTATTGGTTTAATAACCCCTTTATTAATATGTAAAGAATGTGGATCAAAGATGAGAGTAAGTGTATACAGAAGAAAAGGAGTCACTTACTATTATTATCGTTGTTTGATGAAAGAACGATCTAAAGGTAGTAGATGTAACTCAAAGAATTTGCTAGGCTCTATGGCTGATGAAATGATCCTAAAGGAGATAAAAAATATATCAATAAATCAAAATAGGTTATATCACAAATTAAACCATCATAGACAAAGCATTAATAGTATTTACAACAAAAATGTTGATAAAAAAGATGATTTAGAAAAAGAATTAAAATTATATGAACAAAATATATCTAACCTTACACTACAAATATCTCAAAATCAAAGCTCTACAGCCAGTAAATATCTAATTAATCAAATTGAAGAATTTGATAATAAAATAAATGAGATAAAAAAAGAACTTAATGATATAACAGAAGATAATGAAATTACATTATTGAAAAAAATAAATATAGATCTGTATGTGGAGTTATTAACACATTTTTCATCTAATATTGATAGTTTGACATTTGAAGAAAAAAAACAATTATTAAATGAATTAATAAGTAACATAACTTGGGATGGTGAAAAGCTTGAGATATTTTTAAAAGGATAATCGAAAAAGGATGGCTAAATAGCCATCCTTTTTTTATAACGAATAGGAAATTATATTCCTGCTTAAGTTGTGGATAAATATAATTTTCGTGAAGAACTTTTTTACAATTTAAATTTATTTATCTGATCGTCCATCTCTTTTGTCATACTATTTAAATTTTGTATTGTATCCGTAACTGTATCTATAGATGCACTCATTTCTTCAGAAGATGCTGCAATTTGTTCTGAAGATGCAGAAACTTCTTGTGCAATAGAAGATGAATGTTCCACTTTTTTCACGATACTATTTTTTTCATTTTCTATACTTTCAGATGAATTATTTACCTCTTCAATTTTTGGAATTACTTCTTCTACTGATTTAATTATTTGCTTAAACGAATCAATACCAGTATGTATAACTTCACCTTGATTAGTTACTTCATTATTCATTACCTCACTAATCTCAATCATGCTTTCTGTACTATCTATTATATTTTTAACCAAATCATTTATATTTTGAGATGAATCTTTGCTTTGAACTGCAAGCTTTCTTATTTCCTCTGCAACTACTGCAAATCCTTTTCCTGATTCTCCTGCTCTAGCTGCTTCTATAGCAGCATTTAAAGCAAGTAAATTAGTTTGATCAGCTATATTGTTTATAACAATTGTGATTTCATTTATTTTATTTATATTATCACCTAAATCTGAAATTTTTGTTATAAAATCATTGAATGAATCACTTACTTTACTTACCGATTCTATTAAAGAGTTCATATTGTCATTACTTTCATTAGCCATAGAATCAATATTTCTTGTGCTATGCTCTATATCATTTATAGACTGAACTATATGTTCTAACTGATTTCCAAACTCATTTAATGCTGACATTATATCTATTAAATCTTCTGCTTGTTCTGCAGTTCCATTTGCTACATCCTGTATTGACATTGTAACATTTTCAGATGCATATGCCATTTCATGTGAAACATTTGCTAAGTTATCAGAACTTTGATATACATTTTGAGATGTGTTCTTTATAGTATATATAAGATTTCCTATATTCTTTGTCATATTATTAAGTTCATCTGAAATAATCTTTATTTCATCTGATGAATTTACATTACAGACTGAACTAAAATCACCAGAAGAAATTCTTTTAAGGAATTTTAAAATTTCTTTAATATTTTTATCAATAGAATTTGCAAAGATTATAGAGATAATAATAGCAATTAATAATACTATAATTGTAATAATGACTATAGTAAGCATTAACTTATTTATCTGTTTATTAACAGTGCTTTTTTCTACTCCTACAAATAAAATCCCTATATTTTCACCATTTCCATTTTTTATTGGAATATATTTAGATGCATAAATTTTGTTTAAAACATTTGCCTCGCCTGTAAAAACTTCATCCTCATTCAAAACTTTATTTGCAACTTCTTCAGATATTTTTGTTCCAATTGCTCTTTCTCCATTTACTATAACATTAGTAGATACTCTTGTAGCTTGTAATGCTATTGTAGCTATTGAATCTGTAGATTTTTTTATTTCATCTACAAACTCCGTGTCGCCACTTATTAATTTTTCACCTTTATATAATTTGTCCTCTTTTACTTCCCAGTCACCAGGATATTTTTCTTCAATCAAGCTATTTCCTAACTCTATATTAGAATTCAATTGTTTGTATATATTATCATTTACAACTTTTTTTGTTTCAGAAAATACTATAGATATAATAGTTATGCTTAATACAAGTAATAATGAAATAACAATTAATAATATCTTTGATTTAAATCCTAATCTAATATCTTTTTTCATAGACGCCCCCCACTTATCATAGATTTAAATTTAATAATACAGGTTTTATTTGTACTACACTCTCCCTATTATTAAATAGTAACACAATTTAGTATTATATGAAAATTATATGTAAAAATCTTAAACTTATTATTTACCATTTAGTAGAATAAGCAGTTGCATCCACCATGGCAACTTTAAGCGCTGGTATAACAACCCCATCTATAGAGTTATTATCTGATGAACAGTGATGATACTCAACATCATAACCAAGTCTAATCATTTCACTTCCTATATTTTTCATCATAGAAGATTTACCCACGCCCGGTCCACCTTTTATGCAAAATATATGATTTGCATCATTTTGCTCTATCATATAATCATAGTAAGAAAAAAAACCATCTGCTGTGTTTCCACCTGGAAACACTCTCTTAATTTTTTCTGTCATATTATCTCCTTCTTTCAATTAAGATTCATTCTCACACCTTTAACCTACTTTTATTCTATTAATTTCACCTATATTTTGTGCTTGTACTGAATACATTGAAAGATTAATAATTTATTTAACTTTTACCCAATCAATTTTTATTTAAACCAATGCTATAAAAAATTCGTCTACTCGCTAACGCAATGACTCATGGCACGAACAAGTCTCACGACTCTGTTACTTAAAAATAGTTGCAAGTGTAGTTCTTTCATCCATGTTATACACATAATGAAATTTTTATATTCCCTTAGTAAATAAAAAAAACGTATCAAAAGATACGTTTTTCATTTAATCTAAATTAGTAAATTTATTTTTTCTAGACATATACACAGGTATTCCTAAAATAGTTATACCTATACTAAGTAATGCATTCATAGGTTGAGATATTATTGTATTAACTACAATGTATAACCCTCCTAGTATCGCTATAATAGGTATTACAGGATACATAGGTACCTTATATGGTCTTTCAATATCTGGTTTTGTTTTTCTAAGAATGAATATTGCAAAAAATATCAGAATGTAGAACATCCATATTATAAATACAGTTAGGTCTATTAATGGACCAAAATTTCCAGTCATTATATATAATGAAGAAAGAACTGATATTAATATAGTTGAATTTAAAGGCATGTCTGACTTGTTTAATTTAGCTAAACTATGACTAAATGGTAATTTATTTTCAACAGCCATTACATAAGGAACCCTAGCTCCAGTTAAAACAAATGCATTTAATGTTCCAAATATAGATATCATTATACCTGCTGTTATAAGTTTTCCTCCGCTAGCACCAAATATAACATTGGCAACCTCATTTGCTGGTGCTGAAGTTGATGCTAGTACATCCGCTGGTAAAACAAGTAAATATGCTATATTAATTAAAACATATATGCTCATTATTACGAATAGTCCTCCAACTATAGCTATAGGTAAATCCCTCTTTGGATTTTTCATCTCACCTGCTATATTACCTACATTTATCCATCCATCATACGCAAACATTATAGCAGCTAGTGCAGAGCCAAGTGCTGTTGCCAGTGGCTTAGATTCTGGAATTATAGGTAAAAGTCTTACTACACCACCATCACCTTTTATAAATCCTACAATTATAATTGCAAATAACGGTATCAATTTACCTACAGTAGCTAATGTTTGAATAGTACCACCTGTCTTTGATCCAAATGAATTCATAATGCTCAAAAAAATTACAACACCAATACCTATAGGTATTAACATATTATCGTTAAGCCCTAATAAAGATATAACTTGTGTTGAGAACATTATTGCAAGTGCAGCCATTATAGCTGGTATAAATACTAAAGTTTGAGCCCATCCTAGAAGATAACCCCATAAATCTCCATATACTTCTTTTAAATATGTTACCATACCACCCGTTTTAGGTATTATTGTAGATATTTCTGCTGTTGTAAGCCCCGCTGCAATCGATATAAAGCCTCCAAGCATCCACGCTATTATCCCAAGTCCAGGTGTTGTAGTAGCCGAAAAAACTTGTGTAGGCATAAAAAACACACCTGATCCCATTACCATTCCTACTACTATAGATAAGGCCGATACTAGACCAATACTCTTTTTAAGTTGATTATCCTTCATATGCACGCTCCTTTTGACATTCTAAATCCGGGATTTAATTCGACAAATATTTTAGAAATCATTGTACCACAGGCAACAAATTAATACAAGTATTAGTTGTATTCAATAAAATTCATCAAAAAATAAGACCTTGGAATTCCAAGGTCTTAATCTACAGTTATTTCATATCCATGCTCACTATAAGTATTAGTAATATCATCCCACAAAATATCAAATCCTGTCTTTTTAAGTGAAGATACAGGTATTATCTTTTCATCTGCAAGTCCTAATTTTTTTCTTATAACACTCATATGCTTTTGATACTTACCTCTAGATATCTTATCAGCCTTAGTAGCTACTACAGTACAATCGTATCCAAAATACTTTACCCAATCATACATAGCCTTATCATCATTAGTAGGCTCATGTCTTATATCTACAAGTAGATATATACGGCAAAGCTCATCTCTTCCTGTTAAGTATCTTTCCATTATTTTTCCCCAGCCAGCTTTTTCAGATTTTGAAACCTTTGCATATCCGTACCCAGGTAAATCTACAAAGAAAAACTCTTCATTTATCAAATAAAAATTTATAGTTCTTGTTTTTCCTGGAGTCTGACTTACTCTTGCAAAATTTCTTCTGTTTAAAAGTGAATTTATGCTAGAAGACTTTCCTACATTAGATCTTCCTACAAATGCTACTTCCGGAATTCCTTCTGCTGGATACTGATCTCTATTTACTGCACTCATCACTATCTCTGATGATCTTATTTTCAAACTATTCACCGTCCTTAATTAAAGCGTGCTCTAATACTTCATCCATACTCTTTACAAATACAAACTCTATTTTCTTTTTAATATTTTCAGGTATATCTTCCATATCTTTTTTGTTGTCTATTGGAAGTAATATTTTTTTAATTCCCGCTCTATTAGCTGCAAGTACCTTTTCTTTTATTCCTCCAACAGGAAGTACTCTTCCTCTTAAAGTTATTTCTCCAGTCATTGCTACAAGATTATTGACAGGGATATTAGATAGAGCAGATATAACAGCAGTTGCCATAGTTATTCCAGCAGATGGACCATCTTTTGGTATAGCTCCTTCTGGTATATGAATATGAATATCTTGTTCTTTATAGAAGTTTTCATCTATATTAAACTGTTCATACTTAGATCTTATATAAGATATTCCTGTTCTTGCAGATTCTTTCATAACATCTCCAAGTTGTCCTGTTAAAACAAGTTGTCCTTTTCCCTTCATAGGAGTTACCTCAATAGATAAAGTCTCTCCTCCAACACTTGTCCATGCAAGACCCCTAACTATTCCAACCTCAGGATTTTCCTTTATCGGCTCATAGCTATATATCTTCTTTCCTAGATATTTTTCTAGGTTATTCTTATTTATTCTAATATTTTTTAATTCTCTATTTTCTACATATCTTTTAGCTGCTTTTCTACACACCTTACCTATAGTTCTTTCAATATTTCTAACTCCAGATTCTCTAGTGTAATAAGTTATTATATCCCTTATAGTTTCATCTGATATCTTTAAGAATCCTTCTTCTAAGCCATGCTCCTTTATCTGTTTTGGAAGTAAGTATTTTTTAGATATTTTAAGCTTTTCTTCTTCTGTATATCCAGATACCTGTATAACTTCCATTCTATCAAGTAAAGGTCTAGGTATTGTATTTAAGCTGTTAGCAGTAGTTATAAATAAAACTCTCGATAAATCAAATGGTATCTCTAGATAGTGATCTACAAACTCCTTATTTTGCTCAGGATCTAATGTCTCAAGCATAGCTGAAGCTGGATCTCCTCTAAAATCTGATGCCATCTTATCTATTTCATCAAATAAGAATACAGGATTCTTAGTTTTTGCTTCCTTCATAGCATTTATTATTCTTCCTGGTATAGCTCCAACATAAGTTCTTCTATGTCCTCTTATTTCAGACTCATCTCTAACTCCACCTAAAGAAACCCTTACAAATTTTCTGTTTAAAGATTTTGCTATTGATTTTGCTATTGATGTCTTACCAACTCCAGGAGGCCCAACAAGACAAACTATAGGTCCTTTCATAGAATTAGATAATGTTCTTATAGCTAAATACTCAAGAATTCTCTCTTTAACCTTATCAAGACCATAATGGTCCTCATCAAGTATTTTTGCAGATTCCTTCAAATCAACCTTGTCCTTACTTTCTTTGTTCCAAGGAAGGGCAAAAATTGTATCAAGATAATTTCTTATAACCCCAGATTCTGCTGATGATGGACTCATCTTAGATAATCTATTTATTTCCTTTGATATTTTTTCCTTTATTTCTTTTTTCACTTTAATACTTTTTAATTGTTTTTTATATTCTTCTATATCATCTGTTGTTTCTTCATCTTCTCCAAGTTCCTTATGAATAGCCTTTAATTGTTCTTTTAAGTAATATTCTTTTTGAACTCTATTAACCTGTTTTTTAACTCTCAAGCTTATTTTTTTCTCTATTTTAAGTATATCAAGCTCCTCAAGAAGAATTTTATATACTTTTTCAAGTCTTTCTTTAGGATCAAATATTTCAAGTACTTCTTGCTTTTGTAGAGGTTTTAAAAACATATTAGATGCTATCGTATCCACATATCTGCTAGGCTCGTCTATATCTGATAAAGTAAGCAGTATCTCTGGAGATATTCTATTGCTTATGTTTATATACTCTTCAAAAGAGTCGAATACATTTCTTATTAAAGCTTCTACTTCTTTATCTTCCTTTAACAATTCTTCATTATATACAACTTCTTCCAAAGTAGCGCTAAAGCCTTTTTCGTCATCTACAATTTCTTTTATCTTTGCTCTTGACATACCTTCTACTAGAACTCTTACAGTATCTCCTGGAAGCTTTAACATCTGCTTTATCTTACATATAGTTCCTATATGATAAAAATCATCAGGAGTTGGTACATCAATTTCAGCTTCTTTTTGAGAAGTCAAAAATATAAGCTGTTCATCCACCATAGCTTCTTCTAATGCATTTATAGACTTTTCTCTACCAACATCAAAATGTAAAACCATATATGGGAATACCGCCAATCCTCTAAGAGGGATTACAGGTAATTTATGCTCTTTAGTGCTATAATTTTGCTCCATATCATCACTCCTTTATATAAATATATACCTAATTTGTAATAAATACTATACCATTATATATTTACCATAATTTTTTTTCAATATAATCTAATTTATATAAATTTATTTATTGTTTAGTGTTATAATATTTTACATAATACTATCTTTGGAGGTATATATGCTTAAATTATTTTTAATATTTTTTAAAATAGGTTTAGTTACATTCGGTGGCGGATATGCTATGATTCCCTTGATAGAAAAGGAGCTTGTCCTTAAACAAAGACTAGTATCAGAAGACGAATTCTTAGACTACGTATCCGTTGCTCAAAGTTTTCCTGGTGCAATAGCTGTTAATATTTCTCTATTACTCGGATATAAGTTCAATAAATTTATAGGAAGCATAGTATGTGTCCTTGGTACAATACTACCTTCTTTTACTTCAATATTAATACTTTCTTATTTTTACAATAAGAACAATACATCCTCTTATCTAAATGGATTTTTTCTGGGTGTAAGGCCAGTGGTTGCTTCTTTATTATTGTATTCCTTCTTTAGATTATCTAAAAAAGTAGAAAAAAATACATTAAATATATTATTCCTAGGAATATCATTTATATTAGTAACTTTTTTTAATGTTAACCCGATTTACATAATTATAATTGGAGGTATTTTAGGATTATGGATAAATTCTTAGATTTATTTAAAATTTTTATAGCATTCTTTAAAATAGGAGCATTTAGCTTCGGTGGTGGATATGCTATGCTTCCATTTATAGAAAGAGAAATCGTCAACAAAAATGGTTGGTTATCTCCCAAGGAATTTTTAGATGTACTAGCTATATCTCAAGTGTCCCCAGGGCCAATTGCTATAAATTCAGCAACGTTTATAGGATATAAATATAATTTTATATTAGGCTCTATTTTTGCAACACTAGGAGTCATCTTTTTTTCTATAATAGTTATTAATCTAGTTGCTCCATCACTTGAAAAATATAAAACTAATAAAAATATATCTACTGTATTTAAGACATTAAGACCTATAACAATAGGCTTCATATTATCTGCATTTTATTCTACGTATGAAAAAAGTGTATCCGACTTATTTTCTGTATGTATATTTCTAGTTTCGTTTATGCTTCTTAATTCAAAAAAAATACATCCTGTATTTATAATAATGTTCTCAGGATTTATTGGAATAATTTTAAAAGGGGCATAAGCCCCTTTTTTTTATGCACTCTCTTCAGGTTTTTGATCAGATTTACATATAACTAAAGGCTCTTTATTATCAGCGATAGTTTCTTTAGTCACAATAACCTTTTGTATATCTTCTCTTGATGGTATTTCAAACATAATATCCATCATAGCCTTTTCTAATATACTTCTAAGACCTCTGGCCCCTGTCTTTCTTTCAATAGCTTTTTTAGCTATTGCAGTTAATGCCTCTTTATCAAATTCAAGTTCAACCTTATCCATTTGGAATAATTTTGAATATTGTTTTGTTAAAGCATTTTTAGGCTCTTTAAGTATTTGAACAAGAGCTTCTTCATCTAATAAATCTAGAGTTACAACTACAGGAACTCTACCTATAAACTCAGGTATAAGACCAAATTTAAGCAAATCTTCTGGCTCAGATTTTTTGTATATCTTACCTAAGTCCATCTCTTTTTTGCTCTCAATCTTTGCTCCAAAACCTAAAGTTTTCTGTCCTATTCTCTTGTTTATTATCTTGTCTATTCCATCAAAAGCTCCACCTACTATAAATAGTATATTAGTAGTATCTATTTGTAGGAATTCTTGATGTGGATGCTTTCTTCCACCCTGAGGAGGAACATTAGCTGTAGTTCCTTCTAATATTTTAAGAAGTGCTTGTTGTACTCCTTCTCCACTTACATCTCTTGTTATAGATGGATTTTCTGATTTTCTTGCTATCTTATCTATCTCATCGATGTATATAATTCCTTTTTCTGCTTTTTCTATATCGTAATCAGCTGCTTGAATTAATTTAAGAAGTATATTTTCTACATCTTCTCCAACGTAACCAGCCTCTGTTAAAGATGTAGCATCTACCATTGCAAATGGAACATTAAGTATTTTAGCAAGGGTTTGAGCAAGAAGCGTCTTACCAGAACCTGTTGGTCCTAGCATCATTATATTACTTTTTTGAATTTCAACGTCCTTACCATTTTTATTTCCTGAATATATTCTTTTATAATGATTATATACAGCAACCGCTAAAGATTTTTTGGCTTCATCTTGACCTATAACATACTCAGCTAAGATATCCTTTATTTCCTTAGGTTTTGGTAACTCAGATATATCATTCTCAATACTTTCTTGGAATTCCTCTTTTATTATTTCTTCGCAAAGTTCTACACATTCATCACAAATGTATACGTTAGGGCCTGCTATAAGCCTTTTAACTTGCTCTTGATTCTTTCCACAAAAAGAACATTTCAGATGTTTCTTATCTTCGTATTTTGACATTTTAACACCTCTCTTTAATTTAAGCTAAGGTCTCTTGCTTATAACCTCATCGATTAATCCATATTCTTTAGCTTGCTCTGCTTCCATGAAATAATCTCTTTCTGTATCTTGCTTTATTTTCTCAAGTGGCTGTCCAGTTCTCTCAGCCATTATTTGATTTAACTTTTCTTTCATTTTAACTATTCTTTGTGCATGTATTTCAATGTCAGTAGCTTGACCTCTAGTTCCTCCAAGTGGCTGATGTATCATAATTTCTGCATTAGGAAGTGCAAATCTCTTACCCTTTGCTCCTGCATTAAGTAAAAAAGCTCCCATAGAAGCTGCCATACCTATACAAATAGTGCTTACATCTGGTTTTATGTACTGCATAGTATCATAAATTGCCATACCTGCTGTTATACTTCCTCCTGGTGAATTTATATATAAATATATATCTTTATCAGGATCTTCTGATTCTAAAAATAGAAGTTGTGCAACTATCAAACTAGCTGTAGCGTCATTTACTTGATCTCCTAAAAATATTATTCTATCTTTTAACAATCTAGAATATATATCATAAGATCTTTCTCCTCTTCCTGTTTGTTCTACTACCATAGGTACTAAAGCCATATATTACCCCTCCTTTTTTAGCAGAAAGCTAAAAGTTCTAGAACTCCAACCTCTCAAGGTTGGAGTTAAGAACTTAACAGTTTCTGCATTGTTTCAAAGTTTCATTTTATCTATATATAGACACAGTAGCCCTTTTAAGGGCTACTGTCAAATTAGTTTATTTTAGCACTATCTACTAATAAGTCTATAGTTTTCTTAACTATTACATTTTCTTTGAAGTAATCCATATCTTGTTCTCTAAGTGTTTCTTTGAACTTATCTGCTTCCATTTTGTACATAGTAGCCATTTGAGCTATCTCATTGTTTAATTCTTCATCAGAAACTTCAATTCCTTCTTTTTCTGATATAGCTTCAAGAACTAAAGATGTTTTAACTCTATTTTGAGCATCTTCTCTCATTTGAGCTTTTAAATCTTCTATCTTCATTCCAGTGAATTTAATGTAGTTTTCAAGGTTTAATCCTTGCATTTGTAATTGTTGGTCAAAATCTCTTAACATGTTGTTTACTTGAGTGTCAACCATAGCTTCTGGAATATCTATTTCAGCCATTTCAGCAGCTTTTTCTACAGCTTTATTTCTTAATTCAGCTTCTTCGTTTTTCTTAGCAGCTTCTTCTAATTTAACCTTTGTATCATTTTTAAGTTCTTCTAATGTATCAAACTCACTTACATCTTTAGCGAATTCATCATCAAGTTCTGGCATTTCTTTAACTTTTATTTCTTTTACATTAACTACGAATACAGCTTCTTTTCCAGCTAAGTTTTCTGCATGGTACTCTGTTGGGAAAGTTACGTTTACTTTAACTTCATCTCCTACATTAGCTCCAACTAATTGCTCTTCAAATCCTGGTATGAAAGATCCTGAACCTATAACTAAGTTATGATTTTCTCCTTTTCCACCAGCAAAAGCCTCTCCATCTACAAATCCTTCAAAGTCTATAACAGCTGTATCATCATTTGCAACTGCTCTATCTTCTACATTTATTAATCTTGAATTTTGATTTCTCATTTCTTCAATCTTGTTATCTACATCTTCTTCCTTTACAGTATATTCAACTTTATTAATTTCTATACCTTTATATTCTCCTAATTTAACCTCTGGCTTAACAGTAACCTTAGCTATTAAAACAAGGTCCTTATCGTCACCTATTTCTTCTACATCAAGTTCTGGTCTATCTACAGGATCTAACTTAAGATCTTCTATAGCTTTTGAGTAAGCTTCTGGGAATACTATATTTATAGCTTCATCAAAAAATACTCCTTTTCCATATTGAGCTTCTATTAACTTCTTAGGAGCTTTTCCTTTTCTGAATCCAGCAACATTAAATCTTCCTTTTAATTTATCATAAGCTTTATCATTTGCTTTCTTAAATTCATCTTTTCCTACAGTTATTTTTAATGTAACTTCATTTTGTTCTTTCTTTATTAATTCTGCGTTCATTTTATAATCCTCCTATGTAACTTTCTTTATTTTCTTTAATAACCCCTTTATTATAACATATAATAATTTTTATTTACAAGAGACTTACTTTGATGAATTCCCAAAAATAAGTTTTTTTCAGACATTTACTTTTTTTACAAATTTTCATATAATTGTATTAAAGTAAATATATTAACTATTTTCAAATCAGAAGGAGATGGATACTAAATGGATACACAAACTTTGATAGCTTTGATAATATTTATAAGCACTTATGCGTTTATCGTTTCTGAAAAAATCGATAGAACAGCTATATCTTTTTTTGGAGCCTCCTGCCTTATACTATTTGGTGTATTAAATGAAGAAGAAGCAATTCATTTTATAGATTTTAATACAATAGGGCTTTTAGTCGGTATGATGATTATTGTAAATATACTCAAAAAAACGGGTCTATTTCAATATATAGCTATCAAATCAGCTAAAATTTCAAAAGGTGAACCTATTATTATAATGATTGTATTTTGTTTTGTTACAGCAGTTTTATCAGCTTTTTTAGATAATGTTACAACAGTTCTTTTAATAGCACCAGTTACTTTAGTTATAACCGACACTCTTAATCTTAATCCTATTCCATTTTTAGTTCCTCAAATAATCGCTTCTAATATAGGTGGTACAGCTACATTAGTAGGTGACCCTCCTAATATAATGATCGGTAGTGCTGCAAATATTGGATTTTTGGATTTTATATTAAATACGGGGCCAATTGCTTTTATTATATTAATTATTACCCTTTTCTTATTTAATATAATCTATAAAAAGCATTTAATAGTTTCTGATGATGTTAAGAAAAAAATATTTGAATTCGATGAAAAATTAGCTATAACCGATAAGACTCTCTTGATAAAATGCCTCACTATATTATTTTTAGTTATGGCTGGTCTTATGACTCACCAATTTTTCGGACTTGAATCTTCATCCATTGCTTTAATAGGCGCATCTGTTATGCTTATATTAAGCAAAGCCAATGTTGAAGAAACACTTCATTCAATAGAGTGGACAACTATATTTTTCTTTATGTTTTTATTTATACTAGTTGGAGGACTTGAAAAGGTCGGAATTATAGATGAAATTGCAAAGGTTATAGTTTCTTTTTCACAAGATAACTTACCTCTTGCAACAATACTTCTTCTTTGGGCTTCAGCTATATTATCTTCATTCCTTGATAATATACCTTTTGTAGCAACTATGATACCTCTTATAAAGAAGATTTCTTTATTGTCTAATATGAATGTAATGCCTCTTTGGTGGGCACTATCTCTTGGAGCTTGTCTTGGAGGAAACGGTTCTTTAATAGGAGCTTCTGCAAATGTAATAGTTGCTGGAATTCTTAAGAAAAATAATCATGAGGTTTCTTTTGTAGAATATATGAAGATAGGATTTCCAATGATGATTATATCTATTATACTTAGTACAATATATTTATGGATATTCTATGTTTAAAAGAATACTAATATATTGGCACATCAATTGCAAAATCATGTACTTAATCTCAAAATAAAGGGTATTAAAATACCGCTTATGTGTTAAATACTTTTAATAAAACTAAGTATTACATCTTATTGAATGTCCTAAAAGTTCTAAACTCCCATTGGTCATACAACGAACTTTCTTAACGGATATTCAAACGATGTAATACAAGTTTTATACAAAAATATTTAAACCATTCGCTAACATTTTAATACCCTTCATTTTGTAGGTGTAGTTCTTAAACTTTAGATGGATTTAATAAAAGAGTTTTTTCTTTTATAATGAGGCAAGATTGATTTTAATATTATAGAGATTAATATTAAAAAACTATATATGAAACTATTAGTGAATACTTTTAGATATTTCGACTAATACAACTAATCTTTTTTTATTAATACTCCTCAAGAAATAAGAAGCTAAACTTAAAAATTATGCTCATTGGAATGTTAGAGACTTTTAGGTTAATATTTTTCTATATAACTTAGATTACTCATGCTGAATATTCGTTAAGAAACTTTTTTGTCTGACCGTAGGGAGTTTAAAAGGTTTAGAATAATCAGTATGCATAATCTTTAGTTATATAGAGAGAAACTTAATTCAGATGGAATCTTTACTCCATCTGAATTTTTAGTTGAACTAATCCAGAAGCTGTTAAGTTCTTATCTCCAGCCTTGAGGGGATGGAGTTTTAGAACTTTTAGCTTTCGGATAAAAATATTGACTAAGTATCGGTATTTCAATGAGTATAATTTTGCGATTAAGTACTTAACAAAAAAAGAAATAAGCCCTAAAGCTTATTTCTTTTTTATTCCTATTCCTTGTCTTTTTCTAAAGTATCCACCTTTTATATTCCTAGCATCCATTATTGTTATGAATGCATCTCTATCGTAATTGTCTACACAAACCTCAAAATTTCTAATATCTTTTCTATTTAAAACTACATTTAAAATACTTATTTTACCTTCTTTACCATGTCCTTCTGTAACTGTTACACCAAAGCTTTTCTCTCTAAGATAAGAAGAAAATTTTTCTATATCTTTTTTAGTTATAATTTGAGCTATAAGCGTTCCTATAGCCATTTTTTCTTCTATTAATATCCCTACATAGTTTCCTGTTGCAAATCCCATTGCATAAAATAAAACGTTTAACATATTATCCATACCAGTTAAAACCTTATTTATAGCAAGTATATATATTATTATCTCTACAAAACCTATCATAGCAGCTTGTAATTTCTTACCTCTTACTACCATTATAGTTCTTATTGTAGCCATAGTTACATCAGTACATCTTGCCATAAATATGAAAAGATATCCTAAAATTAATCCCATATTCAATCCCTCCTCCTACAAAATTATATTTTGAATATCAACCTTACTATCTATATTCATAATAATAAATTGCCTGCTGCTATTTCCTCTAGGAAGAGCTACACTTCCAGGGTTTAAAAACAATATATCGTCTTCTTTATAATTTACAGGTATATGAGAATGTCCAAATATAACTATATCTACGTTTGACTCTAAGGCTTTTCTTTTTATAGTTTTTAATGAGTATTTTATATCGTATTTGTGGCCATGGCATAAAAATATTCTATACCCTTTCACATCAAATACAATCTCATCTTCAACATTTTCAAAGTCACAATTCCCTTTTATTCCTACAGTATCTATTCCTGTGACTTTATGAATATAGTTAGAATCTTGAAAATTATCTCCAGTATGAAGTATTAACTCACATTCTTTTAAATATTGTATAGCCTTATCTATATATTTATAGTTTCTATGTGTATCTCCTATTACACCTATCTTCATTTTTATTTTAACCTCTTTCCAAATTCTTCTTTCATCTTTTCTAATGCATTAGCTCTGTGGCTTATGCTATTTTTAACATCTGATGGTAATTCTCCAAAAGCTTTGTCATATCTATTAACTATAAATAAAGGATCATACCCAAATCCATTAGTTCCTTTTCTCTCAAATCCTATTTTACCTTCACAAGTTCCTCTTACAGTAAACTCTTCTCCATTTGGGAATACAACAGCTATAGCTGATACGAATCTAGCTGTTCTCTCACTCATATTTACATTAGCCATCATTTTCAATAATTTCTCATTGTTGTCATTATCATTAGCATTTTCACCTGCAAATCTAGCAGAATATATTCCAGGCTTTCCTCCTATAGCATCTACCATAAGACCCGAATCATCTGCAATAGATATTTTCCCAGTTCTTCTTGCTACTTCTCTAGCCTTAATAAGAGCATTTTCTTCAAATGTAGTTCCATTTTCTTCTATTTCAAGTCCTCCAAGTCCTACACTCTTCATAGAATGTATCTTAACCTTAAAGCCCTTTAATATCTTACCTATTTCTTCAAGTTTATGAGCATTAGACGTAGCTATAACAACATCAGTTTTGTCGCCAAGTATTAATTTAGTTATATCTCCTAAAGCATTCTTTTGTTCTTGTATCAACATTCTATTACCTATTTCTCCAAGCTCTAAAAGTTCATTAAGTTGGTGCTTCTTAAAAGGGAATCCCTCTGCAGTTCCTTGAACCTCTACAAATTCATCTTTATCCGTCATTACTATATTCATATCAACCTGAGCTTGTGAATCTTCTTCATAACATAAGTCTAATATATTATCTCCGTTATATATTCCAACACTTATAGCAGATACAAATGATTTCACAGGAATCTTCTTTATCTTTTTATCTGTATAAAGCTTATTTAAAGCATCTATCATCGCTACGAAAGAACCAGTTATAGACGCAGTTCTAGTTCCACCATCAGCCTGAATAACATCACAGTCTATCCATATAGTTCTCTCACCTATTCCCTTTAAATCTATTACAGATCTTAAAGTTCTTCCTATAAGTCTTTGGATTTCTTGAGTTCTTCCATCAATTTTACCTCTTGATGATTCTCTAACCTTTCTACTATGAGTAGATCTTGGAAGCATAGAGTACTCAGCAGTTATCCATCCACTTCCACTATTTTTTAAAAACGGAGGAACCCTATCTTCAATAGATGCATTACATAAAACCTTAGTTTCTCCCATTTCTATAAGAACAGAACCTTCTGCGTACTTTGTATAGTTTCTTGTTATCTTTACATCTCTAAGTTGATCATTTCTTCTTCCATCTATTCTATTCAATAGAATCACCCTTTCCTTTTCAATATATACTTTAATATTATACAACAATAACTATGTTATTAATACACGTTTATAATCAATATTTATAATTCCTTTTATCGTAACATATAGCTTATTTTACACAGCTAATAAATATTATTTAATAAGTTAAATTTAATATAATTTTTTAGAGATTGAAAAGGAACAGCTTATTGCTGTCCCTCAAAATATTTCTGTACTCCTTTATATATTCCATCTACTAATTTATCTTGATACTCTTGTGATTTCATAAGGTTTAACTCATTAGAGTTTGTCAAGAATCCACATTCTATTAAAACTGCTGGCATCTCAGTATATTTAATTACAATCAAATTAGGTCTTTTAACCATTTTTCTGTCAGCTGCACCAGTTTGATTTATAAGTTCCTTGTGTATTATCTTAGCTAGAGCTTCATTATCTCTACCATTTGCATATTCCCCATTATTAGGGTAATACAGAGTCTGTATTCCATGAATATCAGTTTTATCAACAGCATTTATATGTATACTTATAAATAAATCTGCATCTTTATTGTTTGCAATCTCTGTCCTTGCTTTTAGCTCAGGATATGTATCATCTGTTCTAGTCATAATAGTATCATATCCATTTTGAACAAGCTTTTCATTTAACATTTTAGATATTTGAAGAGTTAAATCCTTCTCTTTTGTCTTATCTATAGGTGATACAGCACCTGGATCTTTTCCTCCATGACCAGCATCTATTACTACTAAATACTTTCCGTTACGTTGAGTTTCTTCTTCAGTATAAAGTTTTATTTTTACACTATTATCATCTTCATCTAAAACTTTATATATGACATCATCTTTTAAGTATATATTAATTCTCGTATAATCACTTTTTTTGTCTACTTCTATACTTTTTACAAAATAATCATTCACTTCTATTTCTTCATCTTTTAAATCTATATATTTATTGTCTATATTTACTTTAATTTTATTTTCCCACTCATCATACTCAATAATATCTTCTTCTACATCTTCACTACTTTCATCATCTAAAATTTTCTTTGTAACTTTAAATAATGAATTGTTACTATTAAAATCATATTCCAAAGATTCATTGTCTATGTCTACCTCTAAGAAATCAAAAAGTATATTTATATCACTTTCATCTTCTGTAAGCTTTATATTCCTTCTATCTATTCCTTCTTTCAATGTAAGTACTAATCTCGTCCTATGCTCATCCTCATAGTAATAAGCCCTATAGCTTTTTACATATTCTTCATTTATTTCTTTTTCCACACTCTGTTCATCATCATATATCTTAGTGTAGTAAAGATCAATTACAAATCTATTAGGTCCATCTAAATAAAAACTCTTATACCTACTCTTTACATCTCTACTTACTTTAAATTCTTCCTTATCATCTTTTTCAAATTCAAACTTAGCATAATTATCTTTTATTTTGAACTTAATAGTTATTATATTGTCATCTTGAGTTATATCGTATTCATCCATATAATTCAAATCAATTACAACCCTAGATTCCATAGGTTCTTCAGAAAACTGAGATACCCTTATATTCTTTATAATTTGCCCATTAACTAAGTACTTGTCCTTAGGTGTAGCCATTTTTGAATCTTGTATATCTATTATAAGTCTATCCGGATTTACAAGAATCATATCTTTATATGTACTCTTATCGCTAAGCTTTATTTTAACTTCATCTAAACTATATTCTATGTTTTCAACCTTTGTAAAATCATCTTGACTTTCAAGAAGAACAACTCTATTAGAAGCATCCCAATCAACATTAACACCTAACTGTTCTGATACAAACCTTACAGGCACCATCGTTCTATCACTTATAAGCTTTGCAGGAACCTTATCAGGAAGAGTATATTCCTTACCATTTACATAAGCTTTATAGCTATCTATTTTTAATACTATTTCCTTATCATCTTTTTGTATATGTACTTCATATTTTTTACCATCCCAAATAACCTTTGCACCTAAATTCTCAGATACAAGCCTTACAGGCACTAAGGTTCTATCATTTAATATAACTGGAGGAACATCTCCTTTAAGATACTTTCCATCAAGCTTGACTTTGGTAATAGGTAGTTTCACATTCTTCCCATCTAAAACAAAGCTTCCTTCCAATACATCTTCATTTGCATAACTTAGATTAGCTAACAAACAAAATACAATTAAAAATAAAGAAAATACACTACCAAGTCTTCTCACGAAACTTCCCCCCAACATCTTATCTTACTCTATTTAAGAATATCACTTTAAAATTTATAATGTCAACTTTACTAAAAATTTGTAATTTAAATGTAATATTAAACAATTTTATACAGTTCATCACTTTCAGGAGGGTCTATATTTTCATTACCATTACCCACTAAAATATTACCTTGTTCTGTAAATTCTCCTATCACACTAAATTCTATATCTTCTTTATCAAATCTATCTTTTAATAAATTAATCTTATCTTTATCTATTCCTATTATCATAGATCCACTAGATATGAGTCTAAGCGGATTTATATTGTAATAATCACATATAACCTTAGTACTTTCATTAATATGTATTTTATCATTGTATACACTACATCCTAAATCATATAAGTCACACATCTCCCAAACAGCCCCTAAAACACCTCCTTCTGTTACATCATGCATACAACTAACACCTACTTTACCTGCTATAATCCCTTCTTTAACAACACTTATATTATCAAGTAAAGACTTTCCTTCTTGTACAATACTATCTCCAAATAAATTCTTTAATTCATCCTCTTTTTCAAAACAAATTATTCCAGTGCCTTCAATTCCAGCTCCCTTTGTTAAAACTATTAAATCTCCAACCTTAGGCTTATCCTTGTTTATAAGTTTACTTTTCAGTTGCTTTCCAACTCCAGTAGCTGATATAACAATTCTATTTACAGCATCGGTTATTTCAGTATGTCCACCTATTATATCTATATTTAACTTATCAGCTTCACTAGATGCATCAAGCATTATATTTCTTATCTCTTTCTCTGTAGTTCCAGAAGGCGCCATAATAGTAAGCATTATACCCAAAGGACTAACCCCACTAGATGCTATATCATTACACGTTATATGAACAGCTAATTTTCCTATTTCCTCACTAGTTCCCGTTATAGGATCCGTGCTCATAACGCAAACATAATCCCCAAAATCCACATAAGCACAATCCTCTCCAATATTTGGAGTTACAAGTATTTCTTCTCGTTTTTTATTTAAAGTAGAAAAAATCAACTCTTTTAGCTGATCCGTACTCAACTTACCAATTTTCATAACTTAACCCTCCCCAAAATACAAATCATATAACCATTATATCAAAAAATTTATATGAATAAGTCGTTATTTGAATATTTTAGAGTTAGACTTTTTTGGAAATTCATATAGTTTACTACTTATATTGAAAATAAGATTCATTGAAATATTAGGTTTCGTACAGATTTAAAAGATATCCCCTTAATGCCAAAATAAGGTGTATTAAAATACCGTTCATGCGTTAAATCTTTTAATAAAACTAAGTATTACATCTTATTAAATATCCTAAAAGTTCTAAACTTCCTAAACGGTCATACAACGAACTTTCTTAACGGATATTCAAACGGTGTAATACAAGTTTTATATAAAAATATTTAAATCATTCTCTAACATTTTAATACACCTTATTTTATTAGTATGATTTTCTTATATTTGGAATGCATTTAAACTCATACGATCTAAAAAGTAGCCTAGTCCCTACGCACTGACTTATATAGCCAACTATCGCTACAGCCTAGTTTGTTCAAAAGTAATTTTTTCTTTAAAATCAACCTAATTGAATGTTATTCTTTTCTATAGTAGCAATAAGGAGGTAAGATTTAATTTCATAATAAAGTAATTACTTTTAAAACTATCTATCAAAATGTTAGTGAATGCTTCTAGCTATTTTGATTAATATAACTTAGTTTTTAGCGTTTAATAATGCGTTAAGAAATTTACGTGTCTGACCATAGGGAGTTCGTAAATTTTAGAATTATTAATAAGATAAAAGCTTAGTTATATTCAAAATATCGTTACATTCACGATATTTTGATAGATAGTTTTTAATAACCCACAGACAAAAAAAGAACCTGGATTTCGTTTGTATGAAATCTAGGCAACTATTTGATATTGCATATTTTAAGTTCATTCGATTTATAATGTAAAATAATTTCTAAACTCATCAAGTGAAAACGCATTATGATCTGAATAAATCTTTAGAACTTCTATATTTTCTTTAGGTATATGACTACCTATCAATATCTCAGCATCATAGTATTCACTTAAATCCCTTCTAACTTTTAGATTATCCTTAAAACTTAAGGATGTATCCCAATATCTTGTTATAACATCTTTAGCCTTAGTATCTAAATACTTTTTGCAGTATTCAAACCCTTCTATATTTCTTAGTGCAAATGGTTCATATATTTCATTTGCCAAATTTTCATTTGCGATCCAACATTTATTCTCATTTATTTTTAATGATAAAAGAGCACTATGAGAATGAAAATAGTGATCTTTTTTAAAATTAAGACTTGCAAATATAGACTTTCTTCTATCAACCCAACTAGGAATTTTATCTGTTTTTAAGTCTTCTATATAATCATGAAACCCCTTGTATTTAGTTATATATGTTATCTTATCATCATATGATATCCCATTTTCCATAACGTATCCTAAGTCTTTTAAAGATATAACATGGTAAACTCTTTTTGTCTTATTATAGTCATCAAATAAAAACTTCATAATATCCTCCTTTGATTCAAAAAATAAGAGAGCATTTATGCTCTCTTATTTTTCACTAAATTATTGATCTATATACGCATTGTCAAAAAATACTTGACCTAGTGGAGATACTTTAACTCCTTTGATATTTTCTCTTAATAATTCTGCATTAGTATAGTAGTAGATTGGAATTAATATATTATCCTCCATAATCATATCTTGTGCTTGATGAAGCATTTGATATCTTTTTTCTGCATCCTCAGTCTTCTTAATATCAGTTATAAGCTTGTCAAACTCTGGATTCTTCCAGTGAGAATTATTATTTCCACTTGTAGATATGAACATATCTAAGAATGTCATAGGATCTGAATAATCTCCTATCCATCCATTTCTAGCTATTTGGAAGTTTCCTTGAGTTCTAGTCTCTTGGAATACTTTCCACTCTTGGTTTTGAAGCTTAACATTTATATTTAAATTCTTCTTCCACATTTCTTGAACAGCTTCAGCTATAGCCTTATGAGATTCATTAGTATTATAGTATACAGTAGTGTCTGGGAATCCTTCTCCATTTGGATATCCAGCTTCAGCTAATAGTTTTTGTGCTTCTTTAACATTAGCTTCAGGAGTTATACCATAATCTTTAGAACTTTCCACAAAGTCTTTCCCATCTGGTCCTGTCATACCCTCTGGTACAAATGTCTTAGCAGGCTTTTGTCCAGCTTTAACAACAACTGTAGTTATAAGATTTCTATCTATTGCTAATGATAACGCTTTTCTAACCTTAGGGTTATCAGTAGGCTCTTTAGTTACATTAAGTGAATAATAGTAAGTTCCAATGTATGGATGTATCTTAAAGTTTGGATCATTATTTTCTCTAAGCTGTGGTATTTGAGCTTCAGATACTCCATCAGAACCATCTATTTCTCCTGATTGGAAAGCCTGAAAAGCTGTTGTATCTTCAGTTATCATAGTATATTCAATACCATCAAGCTTAACTCTACCTGCATCATAGTACGTATCATTTTTAACTACTTGTATAGAATCTCCCCTTTGCCATTTAGTCATCTTAAATGGTCCGTTAAAAGGTACGTTTTCTGGAGTTATAGGCCATGCTTCTGGATTTTTTTCAACTATATCTTTTCTAACTGGGAAGTAAGTTGGAAAAGCAGTTAACTCTAAGAAGTATGGAGTTGGAGCTATAAGTGTAACCTCTAAAGTCTTTTCATCTAAAGCTTTAACACCTACATCATCCATTTTTGCTTTATTTGCATTAAACTCATTACCATTTTTAATGTAGTATAATTGGTATGCATATTCAGCAGCAGTCTTAGGATCTAAAGCTCTTTTCCAAGCATACTCGAAATCTTGAGCTGTTACCTTTTGTCCATCTGACCACTGTGCATCTCTTAATTTAAATGTATAAGTTGTATTATTATCTGATACTTCATATGATTCTGCCATACCAGGTATTGCCTTGTTATTCTCATCAAGTCTCATAAGTCCTTCATAACAGTTTGCTAAAATTCCCGATGATTGAACTCCTGAATTTAAAGCAGGATCTAAAGTCTTAGGATCTGCGCCTATATTGTATCTTACTATTTTATTTGTTTCGGTTCCTTGATCAACCTGATCAGTTCCTCCTCCACATCCAGATAAAACTCCAAGTGCTAATACAAGTATCATCATAAATGATAAAACTTTTTTCAAATAGATCACTCCCTTTAATATTTTAGCTACAACTCTTTTATTTTTTTAATTTTTTAATTCTCCTTAAAATTCACCCTTTCTTTAATATTTAACAAAAAAAATAAGAGAGTATTTATACTCTCTTATTTTTACCAATCTATTCTTCTATATACGCATTATCGAAAAATACTTGACCTAGTGGAGATACTTTAACACCTTTGATGTTTTCTTTTAATAATTCTGGATTTGTGTAGTAATAAATTGGAATTACTATACTTTCATCCATAAGCATATCTTCTGCTTGATGTAGCATTTTATCTCTTTTTTCTAGATCTTCAGTTTTCTTAATATCAGTTATAAGCTTATCAAACTCAGGATTTTTCCATTGTGAATGGTTGTTTCCACTTGTAGATATAAACATATCTAAGAATGTCATAGCATCTAGGTAGTCTCCTGTCCATCCATCTCTAGCTATTTGGAAGTTTCCTTGTGTTCTAGTTTCTTGGAATACTTTCCACTCTTGATTTTGAAGTTTAACATTTATATTTAAGTTCTTTTTCCACATTTCTTGAACAGCTTCAGCTATAGCCTTATGATTTTCATTAGTATTATAGTATACTGTAGTCTCTGGGAAACCTTCACCATTTGGATATCCAGCTTCAGCTAATAATTTTTTAGCTTCTTCAACATTAGCTTTTTCTTTTATACCATAATCTTTAGCATTTTGTGTGAAATCTTTTCCATCAGGTCCTGTTATTCCTTCTGGTACATATGTCTTAGCAGGTTTTTGTCCAGCCTTAACAACAACTGTAGTTATAAGATTTCTATCTATAGCTAATGATAATGCCTTTCTAACCTTAGGATCATTAGTAGGCTCTTTAGTTACATTAAGTGAATAATAATATACCGCGATATTTGGATGTATCGTAAATGTTGGATCATTCTTTTCTCTAAGCTGAGGTATTTGAGCTTCTGATACTCCATCAGAGCCATCTATTTCTCCTGATTGGAATGCCTGAAAAGCTGTTGTATCTTCAGTTATCATAGTGTATTCAACACCATCAAGCTTTACTCTATCTTTATCATAGTAAGTGTCATTTTTAACTATTTCTATTACGTCTCCTCTTTGCCATTTAGTCATCTTAAATGGTCCGTTAAAAGGTACGTTTTCTGGAGTTATAGGCCATGCTTCTGGATTTTTCTCAACTATATCTTTTCTAACAGGGAAGTAAGTTGGGAAAGCTGTTAATTCTAAGAAATATGGAGTTGGAGCTATAAGTGTAACTTCTAAAGTCTTTTCATCTACAGCTTTAACAGCCACATCATCTATTTTAGCTTTGTTTGCATTAAATTCATTACCATTTTTTATATAGTATAACTGGTATGCATATTCAGCAGCAGTCTTTGGATCTAAAGCTCTCTTCCAAGCATATTCGAAATCTTGAGCTGTTACTTTTTGTCCATCAGACCAATTAGCATCTCTTAAATGGAATGTATAAGTTAACTGATCATCAGATATCTCAACTTTCTCTGCCATACCTGGTATTGCCTTATCATTTTCATCAAGTCTCATAAGTCCTTCATAACAGTTTGCTAAAACACCTGATGACTGAACACCTGCGTTTAAAGCAGGATCTAGAGTCTTAGGATCTGCCCCTATGTTATATTTTACTATTTTTTTTGTCTCGCCAGATTGTGATGTTTCTGTACCACATCCAGCTAAAGTTCCTAATGCTAGTACAAGTATCATCATAAATGCTAAAACTTTTTTCAAATTAATTCCTCCCCCTTAATATTTTATTGTATTAAAATATAAAACACATAATTAAATATATATTCTATATATTTCAATCAAATCCTTTTAATTTTTTCAATCTTCTAAATATTTCGTTTTATCCAAAAACTAAAAGTTATATTACTCCATCTTATCTGGGTTGGAGATAATAACTTAACATCTTCTGAATTTAAATTTCACTTTATTCATGTAAATGACATGCTGAACTATGTCCACTAGATACTTCTTTAAGTATAGGTTCAACCTCTGCACACTTTGGCATAGCGTACTTACATCTAGTTCTAAATCTACATCCTGATGGAGGATTAAGCGGACTTGGAACATCCCCTTCAAGAACTATTCTCTTGCTTTCTTTTGCAGCATTTGGATCTGGATGAGGTATTGCTGAAAGTAATGCTTTAGTATAAGGATGAGCTGGATTATTATATAACTCATCACTTTCTGCTATCTCAACTAATTTCCCCAAATACATAACTCCTATTCTATTAGATATATATTTAACCATAGATAAATCATGTGCTATAAAAAGATATGTAAGTCCAAGTTCATTTTGCAAATCTTCTAGCATATTCACAACCTGTGCCTGTATAGACACATCCAGTGCAGATATAGGTTCATCAGCTATTATAAATTCTGGTTCTACAGCTAAAGCTCTAGCTATTCCTATACGTTGTCTTTGTCCACCTGAGAATTCATGAGGATATCTCGCTGCATGATCTGGATTAAGCCCAACCTTTTGTAATAAATGATGAACTCTTTCAAGCTTCTCTTTTCCACTACACATATTGTGTATATCAAAAGGTTCTCCTATAATATCTCCAACAGTCATACGTGTATTAAGAGAAGCATATGGATCTTGGAATATCATCTGTATCTTTTTTCTATATGGTTTTAATTCTTTTTGAGAAAGGTTTGCTATATCCTTTCCTCCAAACATTATTTTTCCAGCTGTTGGATCATATAACCTTATTATAGTTCTTCCTGTTGTAGACTTACCGCAACCTGATTCTCCAACAAGACCTAGAGTTTCTCCTTTTCTTATATGAAAACTTATATCATCAACAGCTTTTACATATTGAGTTTCTCTGTTTATAAACCCCTTTTTTATAGGGAAATACTTTTTTAAGTTTTGTATATCTACTAATATTTCGTTCTTGTTCATTTTTATTTATCCTCCTTTAGGTTTTTATTTATACTATCTACCTTAGGAGCATCTGGATGAAGCAGCCAACACATAGATCTGTGATCTTCTTTTACATAAGTGTATTCAGGCATTTTATCTATGCATACTTTCATAGCATATTCACATCTTGCTGCAAATGGACATCCTTTAGGAGGCTTTAATAAATCTGGAGGTGATCCAGGTATTGGAATCAACCTTTCTTTATCTTCTTTATCAGCAAGCTTTGGTATAGATTTTAAAAGGCCAAGTGTATATGGGTGCTTAGGGTTGTAGAATATATCTTCTGATCTACCCTCTTCTAGTATTATTCCTCCGTACATAACGATTATTCTTGAACATACATCTGCAACTACACCAAGGTCATGTGTTATAAGTATTATAGATGTATCTAATTTATTCTTTAAATCTTTCATAAGCTCAAGTATTTGTGCTTGAATAGTAACATCAAGAGCAGTTGTCGGTTCATCCGCTATAAGAAGCTGAGGTTCACAAGAAAGCGCCATTGCAATCATTGCTCTTTGTCTCATACCACCTGAAAACTCATGTGGATATTGATCTATTCTTTTTTCAGGACTAGGTATACCAACAAGATTTAGCATCTCTATAGCTTTTTTTCTAGCGTCAGCCTTAGATATTTTTTGATGCTTAACTATCGCTTCAATTATTTGATCCCCAACAGTATAAACAGGATTTAGAGAAGTCATAGGATCTTGGAATATCATCGCTATGTCGTTTCCCCTTATACTCTGCATTTCCTTATCACTTTTGTCTATTAGATTTTCACCATTAAAATTTATTTCTCCACCTACTATTTTTCCTGGGTGTTGAAGTAGTCTCATAATAGACATAGATGTTACTGACTTACCACTACCAGACTCTCCAACTATTCCTAATGCTTCTCCTTTATCTAAATGAAAACTTACCCCTCTTATAGCCTTTACTTCTCCTACATGAGTAAAAAAGGAAGTTCTCAATTCTTTTAATTCAAGTAAATGGTCTTTCATATATTTCTCCTCCTTTTATTTACGCATACGTGGATCTAGTGCATCTCTTAATCCATCCCCTAAGAAATTGAATCCTAACATAGTAACTGATATAGCAAGCGATGGGAAGAATAGCTGATATGGATATATACTTAAAGTTGATAATGCATCATTAGCTAGTACTCCCCAAGATGCCATAGGCGCTGAAACACCAAGACCGATAAATGATAAAAATGCCTCAGTAAATATTGCACTTGGTATTGACATTGTCATAGTTATTATTATAGGTCCCATAGCGTTAGGTATCAAATGCATAATAAGTATTCTAAAATCGCTAGCTCCAAGTGTTTTTGCAGCCAGTACATATTCTTGTTCTTTCAAAGAAAGTATCTGACCTCTAACTATTCTAGCCATATTAATCCAATAAACAGATCCTAAAGCAACCAATATAGCCTTAAGCCCCGTTCCCATAACTACCATAAGAAGAATAACGTATAATGTAAGTGGAATAGTGTATAATATATCTACTATTCTCATCATTATATTGTCTACCTTGCCTCCAAAATATCCTGCAACCCCACCATAAAGTACTCCTATTACAAGGTTTATTATCGATGCTACAATTCCTACTGTTAAAGAAATTCTAGCTCCATATAATACTCTAACATATAAGTCCCTACCATGGGAATCTGTACCAAACCAATGTTCAGCATTTGGTCCTTGATTTGCATTTAATAAGTTCTGATCTGAATAAGAATATTTAGCCATCATCGGTCCAAATGTAGCTAATAATAATAATAATATCAAAAACACTAAAGATCCCATAGCTACTTTATTATTCTTCAAACGTCTCCATACATCCTGCCAATATGTCATAGAGGGTCTTGATATTGTTTCAGAATCTCTATCTTCTTGGCTTAAAGGTTTCCATAAGTTTTTATCTATATTAAGGTTTTCCATTAATCACTCCCCCTTAGTCATCATATTTTATTCTAGGATCTATAAATCCGTAAAGTAAGTCTACTACAAGTATCATTCCAACTAAAAATACAGCATAAAAGATTGTAACTCCCATTATAAGAGTGTAGTCTCTATTAGTTATACTCTCAACAAATGATCTACCAAGCCCAGGTACAGCAAATATTTTTTCTATAACAAAAGACCCTGTTAAAAGTCCTGCTGCAAGAGGCCCTATATAAGTAACGATAGGTATTAAAGCATTTTTAAGAGCATGTTTAAATATAACAATCGTTTCACTTAATCCCTTAGCTCTAGCAGTTCTTATATAGTCTTGAGATACAACCTCCAGCATACTGGATCTTGTAAGTCTTGCTATAAATGCAAAAGAATACGATGCGAGAGCAATACTCGGCATTATCATATGCTTCCATGTTCCCCATCTAGCAGCAGGTAAAACATGTACCTTGACTGCAAATACATATATCATCAATGTTGCTATAACGAAACTCGGTATGGTAACTCCGAGTATTGCAATAAACATTACTCCGCTATCTATCCACGTTCCTTGCTTTAATGCTGCTATAACTCCGAGCGGAACTCCTATTAATAATATTATAGCTATAGCTATTACTCCCAATTGAGCTGAAGCTGGAAATGTCTGAGCTATTATGTGATTTACGGTTTCACCCTTTACCTGATAAGATGGTCCTAAATCTCCCTTTAAAATGTTCTTAAGGTAAGTTGTGTACTGAACAAACACCGGTTCATTTAAATGATATTTTTCATTAAGCGCTGCTTCTATTTCTGGAGGTAACTTTTTCTCACCTGTAAAAGGCCCTCCTGGAATAGTATGCATAAGTATGAAAGTAATAGTTACGATGAAAAACAAAGTTATTATCATCGATATTAACCTTTTAACAATATAACGACCCACGATATCACTCCTCCATTATCAGATTATTTTTACATATGATTTTTTTTTTGCGATAATTTCATTTTTATATATATTATATTATTTTACTGTTTATTGCAAGGACTCTTTTCTTCCAACTTCCTTCATATTTCAACATTCTTTAAAAAATTTCACGTTTATACGCCTCATGAACACGTGTATTTTTGAATGTTTTATGTTTTGCATTCTTTTTTTCTGAAAAATATCGTTTTCTCTATAATTTTCAAAATAATTTGTCTTTCATTATATTATTAAGAAGTTTTTCAAATTTTATTCAAAAATTCGTCTACTCACTAACGTGGTGATTCATGTCGACAACAATCCTTCCAGGCTCCTTTATCAAAATTCACATAGTTCATGACGCCAACAAGTCTCGCGACTCTGTTGATTAAAAATAGTTACAAATATGCCTCTTACACTGAATTATCGATAGAACAAAAAATTTATAATGGCTTAATATATAAAAAAGTTCTTCTTTAGAAGAATCTTAAATGTAAACTTTTTTGAAACTCATAACGAAAATTATATTTATCCACAAATTAAAGAGGAATATAATTTCCTATTCGTTATAAAAAAAATAAGAGTGGGAATTCCCACTCTTACATATTTTTCATAATATCTATTATTAATTTATTTACCATTTGAGGATTAGCCTTACCTTTACTAGCCTTCATAACCTGGCCAACTAAAAATCCTAACGCTCTATCTTTTCCATTCTTATAGTCTTCAACAGATTGAAGGTTGTCATTTAATATGCCTACTACTATTTCTTTTATAGCTCCTTCATCCTGTATCTGAATAAGACCTTTTTCTTTTATTATATTCTCTGGTTTCTTTCCAGTTTCAAACATTTCTCTAAATACCTTTTTACCAGCATTATTGTTTATTTTTCCTTCAGATATAACCTTTAATAAATATACGAAAGCGTCTTTATCAAACTTAACATCGTCAAGTGTTATTCCTTCATCATTAACTCTTCTTAATAATTCAGTCATAATCCAGTTACTTATCATCTTAGCATCACTAAACTTAGATATCATTTCTTCAAAATAATTTGAAATCTCCTTAGAAGTAGTAAGTACCTTAGCATCATATTCAGGAAGAGAATATTCTTTCATAAATCTCTTTCTCTTATCATCAGGAAGTTCTGGAAGTTTATTTTTTATATCATTTACATATTCTTCAGTAAGATTTATATCTACAACATCTGGCTCAGGGAAGTATCTATAATCTTGAACACTTTCTTTACTTCTCATAGATATAGTCTTATTTTGAGAATCATCCCAACGTCTTGTTTCGCGTACTGTATTTTCTCCTTTTGCAAGAAGTTCATTATGTCTTATAACCTCATATTCCATAGCCTTTAAAGCTGCTTTAAATGAGTTTAAATTCTTAAGTTCCACTATGTTAGACTTTCTTCCATCTTCTTTTATTACATTTACATTCACATCACATCTTAATGAGCCTTGCTCCATTTTTACGTCAGATATGTTTGTAAATAATAATACTTCTTTTAATTTTTCTAAGAATTGATATGCTTCTTTAGGAGAATTCATATCAGGTCTAGAAACTATTTCAATTAACGGAACTCCACCTCTATTATAGTCAAGAAGAGTATCTCCAGTTGCATCATGAAGAGATTTACCTGTATCCTCTTCTATATGTATTCTCTCTATTCCTATTTTTTTAGCAGATCCATCCTCAGCTTCTACCTCTATATATCCATCGTAACAAAGAGGTATATCATATTGAGATATTTGGTAAGCCTTTGTAAGATCCGGATAGAAATAATTTTTTCTGTCCATTTTAGTATTCCTAGCTATTTTACAGTTAAAGCTAAGTCCAGCTGTAATTGCAAAATCTAAAACCCTTTCATTTAAAACAGGTAGAGATCCAGGAAGCCCTAGGCACACTGGACAACAGTTAGTATTTACATCTGCTCCAAATTCATTTTTACATCCACAAAATATTTTAGTATTAGTCAAAAGTTCTGCATGTATTTCAAGTCCTATTAAAATTTTATCACCCATTGTTTCACCTCCAATTACAGTTTCGCTCTTTGATCTTTAAATTCTGTTACACTTTCAAATGCATGTGCTACTTTAAGCATAGTAGCTTCATCAAAATAATTTCCTATTATTTGCATTCCAATTGGAAGCCCATCTTTAAATCCACATGGAATAGACATACCTGGAACACCTGCAAGACAAGATGGTATAGTACATGCATCTTCCATATACATAGCCATAGGATCTGATGTCTTCTCTCCTATATTAAATGCTACATTTGGAGCAGTAGGAGCTATTATAACATCTACATCTTCAAATGCATCTACAAAGTCTTTCTTTATCAAAGTTCTAACTTTTAAAGCTTTTTTATAATAAGCATCATAATAACCAGCACTTAAAGCATAAGTACCTATCATTATTCTTCTCTTAACTTCATCTCCAAAACCTTCAGTTCTAGTTTTAGTGTATAATCCTTCCAAAGAATCATATCCTTCGGCTCTATAACCATATCTTATACCATCAAATCTAGCAAGATTTGAACTAGCCTCACTAGGTGCTAGTACATAGTATGTAGCTATAGCTGAATCAGTATGAGGAAGCGATACTTCCTTAACAGTTGCTCCCAACTCTTTTAATTTTTCTACACCATCTAAAACTGCTTTTTTTACATCTGCATCTATTCCTTCTACAAAATACTCTTTAGGAATACCTATTTTTATATTGCTCATATCTTTATCTAAATGTTTTTCATAATCTGCAACCTCAACCTCTGCACTAGTTCCATCCATCTTATCTTTTCCAGCTAATTCTCTTAATACAATAGCACAATCTGTTACGTCCTTTGTAAATATACCAACTTGGTCAAGAGATGAACCAAATGCTATAAGTCCATATCTAGATATTCTTCCATATGTAGGTCTAAGTCCAACAAGTCCAGTAAGAGCTGCTGGTTGTTTTACAGATCCACCTGTATCTGATCCAAGTGCATAAAAAGCTTGTCCAGCTGCTACAGCTGCTGCAGAACCTCCAGATGATCCTCCTGGAACTTTGTTTAAATCCCAAGGGTTTTTAGTCTTTTTTAAATATGAATTTTCTGTAGATGATCCCATGGCAAATTCATCCATATTAGTTTTTCCAACCATTATAGCACCAGCAGCATTAAGCTTCTTTACAACTGTTGCATCATATGGAGGCACAAAGTTTTCAAGCATCTTTGATGCACAAGTAGTTTTAACTCCATCTGTACATATATTGTCTTTTACTGCCATTGGAATACCTGCAAGAACAGATACTTCCTCTCCAGCTTTTATTTTCTCATCTATTTCCTTAGCTCTATTTAAAGCTTCTTCTTCTGTTATAGTTATATAAGAATCAACCTTTGGCTCAACCTCTTTTATTCTATCTAGAATACTTTGAGTAAGCTCAAGAGCAGTTATTTCTTGTTTTTTTATTTTTTCACTCGCTTCTTTTAACGTCATTTCATAAAGTTTCAATAAGTCCACTCCTTTCTAATCTAATACTTTTGGTACCTTAAAGCATCCCATTTCTTTTTCTGGAGCATTTTGAAGTACCTTTTTAACTTCTAATGATTCTCTTACTTCATCTGTTCTAAATTGATTTACAAGATTTATAGGATTGTAAGTTATATCTGTATTTTCAGTGTCTACACCCTGAAGTTTTTCTATATAACTTAGTATATCCCCCATTTTTTTTGATACAGTTTCGAATTCGTCTTCCTTGATTTCAAGTCTAGACAATTTAGCTACATGCTTTACAGTATCCTTATCTAACATATTTTCACTCCTTTTTATTCATAAAACAGAATCTTTGATTTTTCTTAGATTCTGTTAAATTTCCTATTCAATATTAAAATTATACCTTTTTTTAGTCAAATAATCCATATTAGTTACTCATATCTAAATGTTTTTGAACTTCTTCCTTAGAAGATAGCTTTATTATTTCATCAAATGTATTTTCATCTATAACTTTTATGCCAAGAGAATTAGCCTTATCAAGCTTAGATCCAGCTTCTCTACCTGCAAATACTATATTCGTTGATTTACTTACACTTCCCGTTACTTTACCACCGAATTTTTCTATTATTTCTTTAACATCATTTCTCTTATATTTATCAAGTGTTCCTGTTAAAACAATCTTCATTCCATCAAATATTTTAACCTCATTACTTTCACTTTTTAATGATTTCAAGTTTACATTTACAGACTTAAATTTCTCTATAAGTTCTAAATTCTTATCGTTATTGAAGAAATCAACTACACTATCAGCCATAATCTCTCCAAATTCTTCAAGTTGAATTAAATCCTCTTTCTCAGCTTCTATTATTTTGTATATATCGTCAAAATTACCCGCAAGTATTTTAGCACCCTTACTTCCTATATACTTTATTCCTAAACCGAATACTAATCTAGACAAATCATTTTCTTTTGATTTTTGTATAGCCTCTATTAAATTTTGAGAAGACTTTTCACCCATTCTCTCAAGAGAGACTAAATCTTCTTTTTTCAAGTAATAAATATCTGCTATATCTTTTATTAAATTTTCTTTTAATAAAAGAGTTACTATTCGTTCTCCTAATCCATCTATATTCATAGCATCTCTTGATACAAAATGTATGATCCCTCTTCTTATTTGAGCAGGACAAGATATGTTCATACACTTAACAGCTGCTTCTCCCTCTAATCTACTAGTTTCAAATCCACACTCCGGGCATTCATCAGGCATTTTAAATTCTACTTGTGTACCATCTCTCTCTTCTTTAACAACTTCTACAACCTCTGGTATCACATCTCCAGCTTTTTGTATTATAACCGTATCTTTGATTTTAATATCCTTTTGTTTTATATAATCTTCATTATGCAGTGTTGCTCTTGATACTATAGATCCTGCAACTTGAACTGGCTCAAGTAAGGCTGTTGGTGTAAGATTTCCCGTTCTTCCAACCTGAATTATTATATCTAGTAATTTAGTCTTTTTCTTTTCAGCAGGGAATTTATAAGCTATTGCCCAACGAGGACTTTTAGTTGTATTACCTAATTCTTCTCTTTGCTTTAAATCATTAACCTTTATAACCATACCATCTATATCAAACTTCAGCTCTGATCTATGCTCTGTCCAATAATTTATAAATTCTATAACTTCTTCTATATTCTTGCAAACTTTATAATTAGAGCTAACTTTAAATCCTAATTCTTTCAAAAATTCTAAACTTTCACTGTGAGTTTTAAATTTATCTTCATCTATTCCTTCAAGATTGAATACAAACATATCTAAATGTCTCTTTGCAGCAATCTTAGAATCAAGTTGTCTTAATGAACCTGCAGCTGCATTTCTAGGATTTGCAAATAAATTCAATCCATTTTCTTCTTGATATTTATTAAGCTTTTCGAATTTATCTTTTGGTATAAATACTTCTCCTCTTACCTGCAAATTCAGATTCCCACTAATTTTCATAGGTATACTCTTTACAGTCTTTAAGTTCTTAGTTACATTTTCTCCAACAGAACCATCCCCACGAGTTGCACCAATTTTCAAAACTCCATTTTCATAAGTTATAACTGCAGATAATCCATCTATCTTAAATTCTACTACATATTCAACATCACTATTTACTACACCTTTTATTCTATTGTCAAAATCTCTCAAATCATTACCCGAAAACGCATTGGAAAGACTTAGCATAGGAGTCTTATGTACTACTTGTTCAAATTTATCAAGTACTGCCCCACCAACTCTTTGAGTTGGAGAATCCTCTCTTTTATATTCTGGATATTTTTTCTCTATATCTATAAGCTCATTCATCAACATATCATAATCATAATCATCAATCTCAGGATCATCCTCAA
This sequence comes from Tepidibacter hydrothermalis, assembly GCF_029542625.1. Lineage (GTDB taxonomy): Bacteria > Bacillota > Clostridia > Peptostreptococcales > Peptostreptococcaceae > Tepidibacter_A > Tepidibacter_A hydrothermalis. The sequence continues at coordinate 629,724 of NZ_CP120733.1, read as the reverse complement.
CATAGTACTTATGATTATGATAATTTATAATTTCAGTAATTTCTTGTACTCTTTTTTTAATATCCATACCTCATCACCTTTCACAAAATTCATCTAGTCGCTACGCACTGACTCATGACGCCAACTTATATCATCAACTTTATCATACTGTTAATGATACCCATGAATAGAAATTATATAATTTTATTTAAAATAAATAAAGAATTTATTCTAAAAACTTAAATTCTAATCAAAAGATCATACAAATAGAATCTACGTTTTTAATCCTTATATATTGGGGGGTATTAAAACTATATATGAAAATACCGTGAATCCAACAATATTTTGAATACAACTAAGCTTTCACCTTATTAATAATCCTAAAATTTACGAACTCCCTTACGGTCAGACACACAAATTTCTTAACGTATTATTAAACACTAAAAGCTAAGTTATATTAGTCAAAATATCTAAAAGCATTCACTAACATTTTCATATATAGTTTTTTAGTTTTAGTTCTTATATTATAAAATCAGCCCTACCTCAATAGAATATAAAAAACGATTTATTATTACATCTATTTAAAATTTAAGAACTACACTTAGAAAATGAAGGGTATTAAAATGTTAGAGAATGATTTAAATATTTTTGTATAAAACTTGCATTACAGCGTTTGAATATCCGTTAAAAAAGTTCGTTGTCTGACCTATAGGGAGTTTAGAACTTTTAGGATATTCAATAAGGTGCAACGCTTAGTTTTATTTAAAATATTTAATACATAAACGGTATTTTAATACCCTTCGTTTTGGGATTAAATATAAAACTTATCTTAAAAAAAGTATTTATTAAAAAAATATACCCTAAAAATTAAGGATATATTATTTCAATTTACTCTCAACTGATTCTATTTTTTGTTTCATACTTCCAACTTTATCTCTTCTATCATCTATTTTGATGCTAGTAGAAACCCTCATAGCCCCATTTTCAAATACACTCTCATGCATTTGTTTTATAGTGCTAAATATCAAATCTAAATCTCCCTCTATTATAGTTCCCATAGGAGTTAACATATGTTTTAATCCTTTTTCTCTTTCTAATACCTTATGTACATCCGCTACATACGAACTAAGACTTGTACTCTCACTTCCAAGTGGAACTATAGTAACTTCAACAAGTGCCATAAAAAATCCCCCCTCACTAAAATTTCACTATATATTATATCATAAAAAAGTTCTTCTTTAGTTATATTTATCCACAAGTTAAAAAGGAATATAATTTCCTATATAATAAAAAAACTGGAGTTTTAGAACTTTTAGCTTTCAAATAATTTAACCCTTAGTATCTAAATAATACTAAGGGTTAATATACTATTCTATATTAAATTTTGATATTTGATTATTTAACTTTAACGAAAGTTCGTTAAGGTTTTGTGCACTTTTTGCAACCTCTTCAATAGCCATAGACTGTTGTTGAACAGAAGCAGTTACTTCTTCAGAGCCTGCAGCTGTTTCCTCTGATACTGCGGATATATTTTCTATAGACTCAATAATTAAATCTTTATCATCCGTTATATCCTCTACATGTTCGCTTACTGCTTCAATACTCATAGTAATAGCAGATATAGAATCTGATATTTTATTGAATGCATCATTTACATCTTTAACTGATTGAGTTTGATTAAACGATACTTGTTTAACTTCTTTCATAATATTAACTGTATTAGCACTTTCTTCTTGAATATTATCTACTATTTCCTTTATTTGACTAGTAGCTTTACTAGATCCTTCTGCAAGCTTTCTTATTTCATCAGCTACGACTGCAAATCCCTTTCCAGCATCTCCTGCACGAGCAGCTTCAATAGATGCATTAAGAGCTAACAAATTGGTTTGTTCTGCTATAGAATTTATAGTCACCAACATCTCGTCTATATGATTTGACCTATCACTAAGTTGATTTATAGCATGTTCTACTCTAAATATAGAATCATTATTTAAGTCATTACTTTGCTTCAATTCACTTACTGATTTTATCCCTAGTTCATTTACACTAGATATTTGATCAGTAGTTTCCAACATATTCTTACTATTGTTGTCTAATTCTACAATTTTATCATTAAGTCTCAGTATAAGCTTAACTCCATCTTCAGCATCCTGAGCTTGATTAGTAGCTCCTGAAGCTATTTCTTCAACAGTTCTTGATATTTCTTCACTAGATGCGCTAGTTTCCTCTGATACAGCTGCTAAATTGGTAGATGCACCAGAAACATCTATAGAAACTTCACTCACATTAACTAAAAGATCTTTAACGTTTTCTATCATATCATTAAAGTTTTCAGCTAATATTCCTATTTCATCTCTAGATTTAATATCAGTTTTAACTGTGAAATCTCCATTCTTAACCTTTTGCATATCTTCAACTATAAATTTTATAGGATCAGTTATTCTATGTGTAAATATATATCCAATTATAGATGCTATAAATACAGTAATAAAGCCAACCATTATAACAAATTTAATTATAGAATCTACATCTTCATCCATTTCATCTAAATATGTAGATGAAATAACAGTCCATTCTAAAGTAGGCATTTTGTTTAACACAGAGAGTTTAGAATATGTTTTACCATTCTCTTCCCATTCATAATTTGCTATGTCTAAACCTTTTTTTATAGCATCTTGAATATCTTTAACTTCCATTTTCTGACCTATAAGATCTGTATTTTTATGTATTATAAATCTACCTTCTGAATCTAGTATATATGGGTATCCTTTTTTACCTACTTTTATAGAAGTTATCTCCTCGCTTAGTTCTTTTAAAGGTAAATCAACTCCAATAACCCCTATAAATTTATTGTTATTGTCGTACACAGGTACCGAATATGTAATAATAAAGCCTCCAACAGTAGAATCTTCATATGCTTTAGTCATATTTTCAGACTGTTTTTCTTTTGTATCTTTATACCAATCTTCTTCTCTAGGATCAAACTCTTCCGGTAAATCTACTTCTGGATATAACATAATCTTACCTTCTTCAGTTGCCATGTAAATACCCGATGTTTCTGGATTGTTTTCCTTATATGATTTTAATGAATCGATCAAATACGGTTCATATTCAGGCTTATTCACAATTTCCTTAAAATCAATATTTGTACTTAATAATTTAGCACTTCTTGAAAGCTTGGATATATAGTTTTCTATTGAATACTCTATTTGATTATTTAGCTCTTTAGTGCTATTCACGAAACTTGCACCAATTATTTTTTGAGTTTTTACATCCATAGAAATACCTAAAATTAGAATAGGCACTATTATAAGTCCTATAATAAGAGATATTAACTTTGATTTTATTCCCATTTTGTTTTTCATAAAAGTTCGCCACCTGTTTCTAAATTTTTTAACAAAACTCACACAACTTTTTTAATTTGTAATTAATCTAACTCACCTTCTTTTTAGGTATTCAGACCTATGCCACCTAGGTCCACACTGCCATTTTAGCATTATTTAACCTTTTTTTCAACATTTTTCTACATTTCATTACGCTTTGATACTTTCCGTTTTATATATTTTTTAATATCAAAATAAAATTAACCCTTAGCATATAAATAATGCTAAGGGTTAGTTTACTATCTAATATTAAATTTTGATATTTGATTATTTAACTTTAATGAAAGTTCATTAAGATTTTGTGCACTTTTTGCAACTTCTTCTATAGCCATAGATTGTTGTTCTACAGAAGCGGTTACTTCCTCAGATCCAGCTGCTGTTTCTTCTGATACAGCTGATATATTTTCTATAGATTCTACAATCAAATCTTTGTCAGTTGTTATATCATTTATATGTTCACTCACAGCTTCAATGCTCATCGTAATAGCCGATATAGAATCAGATATTTTATTAAATGCATTATTAACATCTTCAACAGATTGAGTTTGATTAAACGATACTTGTTTTACTTCTTTCATAATATCAACTGTATTAGCACTTTCTTGTTGAATAGCCTCTACAATTTCTTTTATCTCATTAGTAGCTTTACCTGATCCTTCTGCAAGCTTTCTTATTTCATCAGCTACAACTGCAAATCCCTTTCCAGCTTCACCAGCACGAGCCGCTTCAATAGATGCATTAAGTGCTAGTAAATTAGTTTGTTCAGCTATAGAGTTAATAGTTAATAGTATTCCCTCTATATGATTCGATTTATCACTAAGTTGATTTATAGCATATTCTGCTTTAGATATAGAATCGTTATTTAAATTGTTACTTTGCTTTAATTCACTTACTGACTTTATACCAAGTTCATTTACATCAGCTATTTGAGCTGTAGTTTCCAACATATTTTTACTATTGTCATCTAGCTCTATGAATTTTTCATTAAGTCTTGATATTAGCTTAACTCCCTCTTCAGCATCTTGAGCTTGATTAGTAGCTCCATGTGCTATTTCTTCAACAGTTCTAGCTATTTCTTCAGCAGATGCACTAGTCTCTTCTGATACAGCTGCTAAATTAGTAGATGCATCTGAAACTTCTTTACTAACTTCTTTTGCATCAATTAAAAGACTCTCAACATTTTGTATCATATCATTAAAATTATCTGCTAATACTCCTATCTCATCATTAGATTTAATATCAGTTTTAACTGTAAAATCTCCATTTTTAACTTTTTGCATATCTCCAACTATAGTTTTTATAGGATTAGTTATTTTATTTGTAAGTACATAACCTATTATAGATGCAATTATTAAAGTAATTATTCCAATCATTGCAATAAATTTAGTTATAGAATTAACTTCTTCATCCACTTCATCTAAGTATATAGACGAAAGTACAGTCCACCCTAAATCAGGCATCTCTGTTAATACAGAAAATTTAGAATGTTTTATTCCATTTTCTTCTCTCTCATAGTATACTATGTCCTCGTTGCTATTCATAGCATCTTGAATTTCTTTAATTTGCGTTTCCTTACCTATAAGATTTTGATCTTTATGTATTACAAACTTACCTTCAGAATCTATTAGATACGGATATCCTTTTTTACCTATTTTTATAGAAGTTATCTCATCATTCAACTCTTTTATAGGTAAGTCAATACCAATAACCCCTACAAAGTTATTATTAAGATTGTATACAGGAACAGAATATGTAACTACAAATCCTCCAACGATAACATCTTCATATACATTTGACATACTATCAGACTGTTTTTCTTTTGTCTCCTTATACCAGCCTCTTTCTCTAGGATCATAACCATCTGGCAACTGTGAATTTGGATAAATCATCATCTTACCTTCTTCAGTTCCCATATAAACACTTAATGCTTCTGGATTGCTTTCCTTATAAGCTTTTAATAAATCCATTAAATACGGTTCATGGCTTGGATCTTCAACTATATCCTTAAAATTAATATTTTGGCCTAATAGTTTAGCACCTCTTGCAAATTTAGAAAAATAATTTTTAATTGAATATTCAATTTGATTATTTAATTCTTTAGTGCTGTTTACAAAGTTTTCACCAACTATTCTTGAAGTTTTTAAATGTGTAGAAATCCCTAAAGTTAACATAGGTATTATTATAAGTCCTAAAACAAGAGATATTAACTTTGTCTTTATTCCAATCTTCTTCATAAGCCCTCCCACTCCCATATTTTAATTTTTTTTAAAACGAAACTTTGTCTGACTATTCAAAATAATTGTTTATTTGTAAAAATTTTATCATTTAAGGTCTTTATTTGTCAATTTGTTTTCATTTCCAAATAATATAAAAAAGTTCTTCTTTAGAAGGAATCTTAAATGTAAACTTTTTTGAAACTCATAACGAAAATTATATTTATCAACAACTTAAAAAGGAATATGATTTCCTATTCGTTATAGAAAATTTTAATATCCTTTACTTAAATTAACTAAATTTATTAAGTCTTCTTTATCTTTAAGTCTTTTTAAGTTTTCATAAATCACTTCGAACCTTCTATTGTTTCTATTTTCTGATATCCAGCAATTATGAGGAGTTAATATAACATTTTCCAAATCCCAAAGAGGACTTTCTTTAGATAAAGGTTCTCTCTCAAATACATCTAGTGCCACACCTAAAAACTTTCCTTGTTTTATTTTATCTATTAAATCCAATTCATTTATAATACTTCCTCTTGCTATATTTATGAGAACACAGCCATCCTTCATCTTATCTATAACTTCTCCATCTATCAAATGGTGAGTTTTTTTTGTATATGGTATAGATACTACAACAACATCACATTCTGATAAAAATTCATCCATGTTATCCATAGAAAAGCATTTATCAAAATATTCTACATCTCTTCCATTCGTGTTAAGACCATATACATCAACACCAAACCCTTGAAGTCTTTTAGCAGCTTCAATAGCTATTGTTCCAGTTCCTATAAAGCCCACATTTTTATTATACAGTTCTAATAAACTAGTATTTATCTTCCACTCTCTATTTTCTTGTTTTTTATAAAAATACAAGCTATTCTTATATATTTCAAGTATTTTAAGTATTATCCACTCCCCAATAGGTATGCTATATCCTCCTTTATTATTAGATAGCATTATATTATTTTTTCTTATGTAATCAATAGGCGCTTGATCTATTCCAATACTTGATAACTGAATTAATTTCAGTTTTTTAAATTGTTGCATATCAATGTTTTCAAAAGGATTATAACAAACAAGAACATCTATATCGTTTATGTTTTCATTGTTACAAACTTCTTTTTCATTTATATATATAACTTCATACCCCAATTCCTTAATTTTATTCATTTTTTCTTTTCCATAATTGTAAGTAAATAATGCTTTCACTTTTAATCATCTCCTTTATATAATTCATATAAATTTTTTTTATTTTTTAAATTAGGTACCCATTTTCTATTTGCCCCTCGTATACTATAATATGGGTAAAAAAATTGTAGATTTTTGCCATTAACATCTAGAGGAGGTATTTATGCTTAAGTCAAAACACAAAAAACATATTATTTCATTAATAACTTTTATACTAATTATGTCATCAATATCTATTGTTTTTTTTGCAAAGTTTGATATTGATATTACGTTCCAGCGAATATTACTGATATATTCAGCATTTCTTATAGGCCTTAACGTATTATTATTTTCTATTCTAAAAAATTCTTTTAATAAGAAAAAAGTTATGCATGAATCTATTGATAATCTAAGCACTACTGATTCAAAAGATATTTCAAACTCAAAAGTTAAGTCACATAACAAAAAAGATGTCCGATTAAGTTCAAGTGCAAATATATTAACTAGATCAAATAAAAATATAAATTCTCTTTATACAAAAATAAAGGAATTATCTAAATTCAATAATAATATAAAGACTTATTCTAAAGAGAATTCTATAAAAGTCAACAAACTCCTTGAATCAGATTATGCAATAAAACAATCTGTCAATGCTATTGATGCAAAAACAAAAGAAATAGCTTCTATGATAATTGAACTTGGAGATGTTATAGACAAATTAGATTCTTCAATTGATACTTTAAATACTCTTGTTTGTGATATATCTATTGAAAATAATTCTGGTAAAAAAACAAATGACTTTAATAATAAAATAAAAGAAATTAGAGATGTTTCTAATAATATAAAAAGTTCTTCAAAAGACCTTACAAATCTTATATACAAAGTTAAATACGAGATTTATAATTTATCTACAATAAACCAAACTGCTGTTAATGTTCTAGATAAGAAGGATAATACAAATGAAGAATATCTTGAGTGCTTTGACAACATATTAGGAGAAGTATCTAATATAATGACTAGTCTATTAGATCTTTATAAAATTGCAGATAATAACCTTGATATAAGAAATACTTTATTAAAAAAATCAAAACTCATACCTAATACATAAATGAAACTATATAAAATAATAAGCCTTAAATTGAATTTTAAAACATCAATTTCAGGCTTATTATTTTGTATAAAAACAAAGTTCTATATTTTTTCAAATACCTTAGTACATATATTAATTTACAGCTTTCAATTCACTTGAATATATATCATAATTATCAATCATTTTTTTAAATTCCAAGTATATATCTTGGTCAAATTTATGTATATCTTTATCCATAGTTTTTATAGCTTTTTGTTTTCTCAAACCTTTACCAAAAAATGTATCCATCATTAGATTATCATATTCATCTACGATTCTTAGTATTCTAGATTGTATAGGTATTTCATTGCCTTTAAGATTATATGGATATCCTGTCCCATCAAAATTTTCATGATGATGCGATATCCCCTTTACTATATATACATCCATTTTTTTCTCAATAGCTGTACTTGTAGACAATAAAACATGCATTTTTATATATATTTTTTCCCGTTCTGTAAGTACTCCTTTTTTATTCAATATTTTAATATCCAAATATTGTTTTCCTATATCATGGTTCAATCCCGTTATATAAATATGCTCAATTTCTTTTTCCGACAACCCAATAGTTTTTCCAAGTTCTTTAGCCAATAAAGCAACTCTATATCCATGATTTAAAATTTTATCTTCTCTATTCCCCATATTTATAACTGGTCATCGTATATTTATAAATATACGATGACTCCCTTCACCTACCCTTAAATATTTATATTTTAAATTTATCTATTTGATGATTAAGTTTCAAAGAAAGTTCATTAAGTTTTTCTGCATTTCTAGCTACTTCTTCAACTGCCATTGATTGCTGTTGCACGGATGCTGTAACTTCTTCTGATGCTGCTGCTGTTTCTTGTGATACTGCTGATATATTTTCTATAGAATGAACTATTAAATCTTTATCATTTGTTATGTTATGTATATATTCATTAACTTCATCTATGTTAGTTGATATATTAGCTATTGAGCTTGATATTTTTTCAAATGCATTATTAACATCTTCAACTGATTTTGTCTGATCTAAAGATACTGCTTTTACTTCTCTCATAATATCAACTGTATTTTTATTTTCTTCTTGAATAGCATCTACTATTCCTTTTATTTCATTACTTGCATTGCCTGAACCTTCTGCAAGTTTTCTTATTTCATCTGCTACTACTGCAAATCCCTTTCCTGCTTCTCCAGCACGAGCTGCCTCAATCGATGCATTAAGAGCTAATAAATTTGTCTGCTCTGATATAGATTTTATTGTGCCTAATATTCCTTCTATATAACTAGATTTTTCACTCAATTGGTTTACTGCGCTTTCTATTTTATCAATAGAGCTATTATTTAAATTTGTTTTTTGTTTTAATTCTTCTATAGCAGATATCCCTAATGTATTAATATCCATTATCTCATTTGCATTTTTGAACATATTTTGACTGTTATTTGATAGATCATTAAACTTAACATCTAAGTCACAAGCTATTTTAACTCCTTTTTCAGCATCATGAGCTTGATTATTAGCACCATTTGCTATCTCCTCAACAGTTCTTGCTATCTCTTCAGCTGATGCACTAGTTTCTTCTGATGTAGCAGCTAAATTAGTTGCAGAATAAGTTACTTCTTCACTTACCTGTTTTGCCTCTAATAAAAGAGCTTTTACATTTTCCACCATAACATTGAAATTATCCGCTAGTAATCCAATCTCATCATTAGATTTAACATTTGTTTTTACTGTAAAATCTCCATCTTTTACTTTATCTATATCTTTTACTATTGTTTGTATTGGTTTTGTAATTCTATTTGTAAAACCAATTCCTACTACACATGCAATTATAAGTGAAATTATTGTTGTCAATATAGTATTAAAGAATATTGGATTAGTTTCTTTTTTTATTTCATTAATTTCAACTGCCGATAGTACAGTCCAATTCATTTCAGGTATTTTTGTGTATACACAAAACTTCGTGCTTGTACTTCCATCTTTTTCTTTCCATTTATAATCTACGATTCCATTCTCAGTTTTATCTATAGCATTACTTATCTCTGAAACCGTAATTTTTTGTCCTATATATTTGCTTTCTTTATGTGTAACATATTGTTTATTAAAATCTATAATGCAAGAATATCCTTCTTGACCTACTTTTATAGAACTTATTTTTTTAGATAATTCATCCAAAGGTATTGTTACTCCTACTACTCCAATAAATTTACTCTTTTCTGCATCTTCATAAACAGGAGCTGCACAAGTAATTTGTAGCTTGCCATCAGCTTTACCTATATACGGTTTTGTCCAAACTACAGCTTGTTTTTGTTCTGCCATTTGATACCATTCTCTTGTTCTAGGATCAAAATCACTTCCCAAATCTGTTTGAGGATATATAATCATTTTTCCATCTGTAGTTCCTATGTATATTCTAGATGCATCTTCATTATTCTCAATATAATTTTTGAATACATCAACTAAAAAAACTTGAGCTTGGGGATTATTAAAACTGTGTTTAAGATTCATATTATCACTAATCATACCTATACTTTGTTCATATCCTCTAAAATAAGTTTGAATAGAGCTTTTTATTTGTATATTTAATTCTTCCATAGAGTTCCTAAACTGCTTATCCATACCATCATAAGCTCTTTGATACGATATAGTCCCTACAAGTGTAAGTGGTATTATTATTAATGATAAAATAAGTGCTATTAATTTCATTCTAATACTTGTCTTCATAAAACTTACCTTCTTTCTAATTAATATTTTTCAAAATAAAAATGGTCCATAATTAAAGACTTTTTGTAAGTCTCTAGTTATGGACCATCCAAATTGCAAATTTATTATTTGATTTAAATAGTTATTCCATGAAATATATTTTATTTTTTAAACGCAATTCTTCTTAAAAATAGCTTATATGTCATATATCTACTTTTACTTTATAAGTTCGAAGAATAAACATGCTTTTGTATAAATAATATTATCATATTGTGTATTTTTTTGTCAATAATATAGTCAATTAAGTTTTTGTAATCTCATTATTTAATATTAAATATTACTCTCTCATATTTTTCTTTTGGGTATATCTCTGTTTTTTCTAATACTATTTTTCGATTTATCAAAGTAGATATCTGATTTTCGATTTCAGATTTGGTATTCATATATATATTTTTTCTTACTGTCTCTATAGTTGTAAATCCACAACCAGATGATAATAAACTTTCTTCAATAACAGTTAAATTATCTTTTAATAGTATTTCTATTTCTTTTCCTTTTATAAGAACTTGAATAAGTTTAGCTCCTTTACCTGTAACCCTTTTAAGATATTTTGAGTACATATTTCTAATTTCAAGTTCCAGCTCATTTTTCTTATCATCAGTTAAAATAACTTCATCATCAAGTACTAATACATTTTTATTACTTTCTAATTCCTCAATAACTATATCATTTAAACTCTTTAATAGAGCGTTTATATCTATAGGTTTTATTAAATATTTTTCTATTTTCAAATCTACAGTATCTAAAATAGTTTTTGAATCTGATAAAGCTGAAGTTATAATACAAGGGCATTTCGAGCCATTATTTCTAATTTTTTTCATCATTTCAATACCACTCATATCTGGCATTACTAGATCTGTTATTATTATATCTGGCTTTTGCTCATTAAATTTTTCTATTCCATCATTCCCATTCTCAGCTAATATAACTTTTCCCACTCTTCTTTTTAAAAATCTCTCAACCTGATTTCTTGTAATAGGTTCATCCTCTACATACAAAATTTTTACATTCTTTAACATACTTAAACTTTCCATATTTAAACCTCCTCAACAACCAGCGGAAAATTTAATAATACTCCGTTTTCCAAGCCATCATCTATCAAATCAATTGTCCCGTTCATTCTTTGCTCAATTATATTTTTTATAGTAAATAGATTTTCTAGATTTAAATTTATTGTTTTATATTTTTCTTTATCATATATTAATTTTATTTTTAAATTAATATATTTAGCATCTGAATATATTTCTATATTTACCATTCTATTATTAATATCAAACGATTTTTTACAAAATTCAATAACATCACAAAAAATATGATATATGCATTGTGAAAATTCGTTAGGTGAGCTATATATATTAATTTTTTCATCCATTTCTATATTTATTTTTATATTATCTTTTTTTATTTTTTCTTCCATTATTTCAAATGTTAAGTCTATACATTTTTTCACTCCAAAGTATTCATTGTGCTCTGAACATTCAAAGAAAGACTGAAATTTATCTATTTTTTTAGATAAGTTTTTCATTATTTCCCACATTTCATTATAATAATCTTCTAAATCCACACAGTATTTACATTCCTCTTTTAGTTCATCTATTAAGTTTAAAATACAAAAGTTCAAGCTATTAAGAGGCTGTCTCCATACATGTGATAAATTAGATATCATATCTGACATGCTTATTATTTTGTCATTATAATTTTTAACTACATATTGCTCTTTTAAAATTTGAATTTTTCTTAACTGTTTTGTCACATTTTTAATTACAACAAACATTTTTTTAATTTCTTTATCTTCAGCAAAAGGATATACTGAAATTTCAAAACAACTTGCATTTTTCTCTAAATCTATTTCATTAAACGATATAATGTCACTTCCACTATTTGTACGCTTTATATAAAATTTTAAATCTTCTTTGATTTCTTTATTATATATTTTCAAAGCTACTTCATAGTATAACTTGGCAGAACAAGGCTCATATAATTCTAAAATATTTTTACCTATTATTTCTTTAGGGGCAATCTTCAAGTATTCACTAAACATAGTATTTATATTTTTTATATAAAATTCAACCTTACTATCCTCTTTTACTACTTCAAGTTCAGCTGTTAATTCTATTGGTTCGCCTGTGTTATATATAAGACTATCCATTTTCTCAGGTAAACAACTAACTCCTAATGAATTCAGACCTAATTCCAAAAAATCGCCTCCTTATTTTATATCGTACTATTTACTATATTTTAATAGTTAAATTCTATTTTTATTTTTTTAATCTAAGCTTATAACAATTTATTACTATATCATAAAATTGCTTATTGTGTTAGATTTTAAATAAAAAAAAAGCTTATTGAAATATTAACCAACATGGTATTTCAATAAGCTTTTTTGTACTTTCCTTATATTTTCATTTTATAATAAAATACTTATTTGCTTTGTTATAAAGCATACTATGACTGCTATTAAAGTCGGAATTACTGCTGATATTAATGCCCACTTATAACTTCCACTTTCTTTTTTTATAGTAATTAATGTTGTTGCACAAGGAAAGTGAAGCAGTGAAAATAGCATAACATTAAGTGCTGTAATAAATGTCCATCCATTTTGTATGAATAGATTTTTCATACTACTCAATGTATCAAGTTCAAGCATAGCACCCTTTGACATATATGACATTATTAGTATAGGTATGACTATTTCATTTGCTGGAAGTCCTAATATAAATGCCATTAATATAAACCCATCAAGACCTATTAATTGTGCAAATGGGTCTAAAAATTGTGCCATATGTGTCAATATACTTGCATCTCCTATCATTGTATTAGCAAGTATCCATATTATAATACCCGCAGGTGCTGCTACTGCAATTGCTCTTAATAATACGAATATCGTTCTATCTATTATAGATGTATATATTACTCTTAATAGTTGGGGTCTTCTATAAGGTGGCAATTCCAATGTGAATGAAGATGGAACACCTTTAAGTAAAGTTTTACTAAGTGCCCAAGACACTATTAATGTCATTATTATTCCAACAAGTACTAATCCAGCTATAAAGAAGGATGCAACTAAGCTTTGATAGCTACTTGCAAAATACCCTCCTACAAATATAGATGCTATAGCTATTAGTGTTGGAAATCTTCCATTACATGGTACAAAATTATTTGTAACCATAGCTATTAGTCTTTCTCTTGGAGATTCTATTATTCTACAAGCTATAATCCCAGCTGAATTACATCCAAAGCCCATACTCATTGTAAGTGACTGTTTTCCATGCGCTCCTGCTTTTTTGAACAATCTGTCTAAGTTAAATGCAACTCTAGGTAAATATCCTAAATCTTCAAGAAGTGTGAAACACGGAAAAAATATTGCCATAGGAGGAAGCATAACAGCTATAACCCATGCTAGTGTTCTATACATTCCAAGAACTAACATTCCATGAAGCCATTTAGGAGCATTAAGTGATATAAATATATCTGTCAATCTTTCTTCTATTGCAAATAAAAAATTGGCTATAGCAGCAGATGGATAATTAGCCCCTACTATAGTAATCCAAAATACCAATCCTAATAAAATAAACATTATAGGATATCCAGTAATCTTAGATGTAAGAACATCATCTATTTTTTTATCTATATCTATTTTTGATTCATCCTTTTCTACTATTTTATCAGACAGTTCCTTTGCGTTCTCGTATATATTAAAAACCATCTCATCTCTTACTTTCTGTTTTTCTTCTTCGCTGTATTCATCTATTAATGTAGATAATTTTTCTATATCCTGCATAATCTAATCCACCTCTTTTCCCATATATACATATTTGTATAAAGAATTAATTATAGAAGTATCTCCTTCTAATATTCTAAGAGCAACCCATCTTAAGTTAATTTCATTTCCCAATATTGAATCTAATTTTGGAATCAAATTCTCTACTTTTTCTTCTATAAAATTTGAGTATTTTATCTTTTTCGGACTGCATTTTACTTTGTTCAGACTAACGTCGTATACTTTATCTATAAGTTCACTTAATCCTTCTTTTTTTCTTGCACATGTTCCAATAACAGGTATTCCTAGTTCTTTTTCTAATTTTTCAATATTTATATATATACCTTTTCTCTTTGCCTCATCTAATAAGTTTAAACATAAAACTGCATTATCAGTAATCTCCATAACTTGAAATAAAAGATTCAGGTTCCTTTCAAAGCATGTAGCATCAGCAACTACTATTGTTGCATGAGGTTTTGCAAAACATATGAAATCTCTAGCCACTTCTTCTTCAACAGAATTGGCTAAAAGTGAATAAGTTCCTGGTAAATCAACTAATGTAAATTTTTTATCTTTATGAGTATAGCTTCCACTAGCATTAGCTACAGTTTTTCCAGGCCAATTACCTGTATGTTGCTTAAGTCCAGTTAGTGCATTAAATACTGTACTTTTACCTACGTTTGGATTACCTGCAAGCGCTATAACAAGGGATTCTTTTGAATCTATTTTTATATCAAACTCTTCTATTTTATTTTTATATTCACACTTATTGCAATTATCGCAGTTGCATCCCATATAATTTCCCCCCTTTACGCTTCAATAGTTTTTATAAATATATTTACTGTTTCTTCTTTTCTAAGAGCTATCATAGCTCCCTTTATTTTATAAAGTTTAGGCTCACCTAAAGGACTTTTTCGTATAACCTCTATAAATGCACCAGGTACTATACCTAAATCTAACATTCTTCGTCTTGCTATTCCTTGATTTGACAGACCTATAACTATGCATTTTTGAGCTATATCTAGGTCATTAAGAGTTGTTTGCATATTAGCACCTCCTTAGCCATGGCTAACTTTTTATACATAATATACTATGAATAAATATAAATTTAGTTACAATAATATAAAAATAACCGCCCTTTAAATGGGCGGTTTTGAGTTATAGATCTAGCACACTATTCATTTTTAAACTCTTTATTTTTTCAACTATATCCTCGTTCTCCTCTAAAACAACTATTAATTTTTCTATAGATTTTATAGTTTCTATACTGAAATAATGTTCCATAGCCTCAGCTTCTTGGTTAATATCACAATTAGCACCTATAATAGTTATAAATTTTTTTAATAAAGAGTTTCTATCTACCAAAAATTTCCCTTTTTTATTCCCTTTATCTAGTAATTTTATTTTTTCATATGGCCTATACCTTATATATCCAAGCTCATCTAATTTCTTGAGACCCTTAACAACAGATGGCATCGAAAAGTTTAAGCATCCCGCTATATCTTTTACTCTAATTTCTTTATTATATAAAGAAAGCCTATACGCTTCCTCTAAATAATCCTCAAGACTTGGAGACAACATAAAGAAACTCCTTTCCATATATATAAATAAATCCTTAATTAAATAATATTATTTAATTAAGGATTTATGATTAAAATATTAAAGCTCCTGCTATTCCAAATATAATCAGAGGAATATTATAGTGTAAAAAAGTCGGAACACAAGTATCCCATATGTGATTGTGTTGATTATCTACATTAAGACCAGAAGTTGGTCCAAGCGTACTATCAGAAGCTGGAGAGCCTGCATCTCCAAGAGCTGCTGCCGTTCCTATAAGTGTTATTGTAGCCATAGGACTAAATCCTATAGTAGATGCAAGTGGCACATATATAGCTGCTATTATAGGTATAGTTCCAAATGAAGTTCCTATTCCCATAGTTATTATAAGACCCAATAAAATCATAATCGTTGCTGCTATCAACTTATTAGATCCCATAAGTATAGATCCTGATTGAACTAAAGTCTCAACCGCTCCAGTTGCTCTAATAACCGCTCCATATCCCGATGCTACTAACATAACGAATGCTATAAATCCCATAGTATTTATGCCACCACTTACAATATCATCTATATCACTCCATTTTATAGCTCTAAATAATACCATTATAATTATACCAACTAAAGCTCCCAAAGGAAGTGATCCTAGTGTCAACTGTATTGTCAAAGCAGATAATGCAGCCACCATAGAAACATAGTGTTTTTTATCCATACTTTCATCTAACGTACATGCAATCTCATCCATACATATCTCTTCTGATACATATTCTCTTCCTTTTCTATAAGTTATAAATACAGCAACTAATAAACCTATAAGCATACCTATTCCAGGTAAAAGCATCGCCTTCCATACCATATTAGTATATATGTTCATTCCATTGGCATTCATCTGATCTCTTATAATATTATGAAATATAAGTCCAAAACCAATAGGTAAACACATATACGGCATTTGAAGCCCAAATGTCAATGAACAAGCAACAGCTCTTCTATCTATTTTAAGATTATTCATAACTCCTAATAATGGTGGAATTAATATAGGTATAAATGCAATATGAACTGGTATAAGATTCTGAGAAAAAATACTTATAACCGCAATTAAAATAACTAACAAAACAGATTTTCCCTTTATTAATTTAGCTATTTTTCTAGCTAATATGTCTGCAAGACCTGTTTTATGAATAGCACACGCTAAAGCTCCCAATAAAATATAACTAAGAGCTGTTTCTGTATTTCCACCCATTCCCTTTATAAAGATGTTCATAATTTCATCAATAGAAATTCCCGATAATAACCCTGCACTAATAGCAGATATTATTAAAGATAAAATAACATTAAGCCTCATAAGGCATAATGCCGTCATTAATATAACAGATATTACAACTGGATTCATCAGCATAACTCAATTACCTCCTCTAACTTTTTGCCACTTCATTACTTTACCACTTTATTTAAGTAAAGTAAAGAGTAAAAATTTCTAATTCAAAAATTTTAATTAGAAATTTTTACTCTTATAAACTGCTCTCTTACCTCATCACTATACAAAAGAGGTTCAACAATCTTATATATCTCTAATGAGATCTCACTTTTTCCTGTATTTTTCCTTAATTTTTTACTTTCATATTTTATATTGTATTTTATCTTTTCACCTTTATCATTTAAATCAAACTTTATATATTCTTTATTTATACTAGATATTGCAATACTATCATGCGGTAAAAATTTTTGTGACAGATTTAATATACTCTCTATATCTAGGTTATTATTTTTGTTGAATACTATTGTTATGCAATCCGCTATTTTATTGTCTATATTTAAATTATATTTAATGCTAAATATATTATAATTCCAATCGTTTAATCCTTTATCTTTAATTGTATATAATAAATAGTCTCTACCTTGTTCAAATAATATATTATTTTTATATTTTAATTCATGATAAAGTTTGATACTTACAGCCCTATCTCCTATAATATTTCCATTTAAACTAATTTCCCTAAATTTAATCAACCTTTTGTTTATATACTCAAATAATATATTTTTATAATTTACCAACTCATTCTTATATTTTTCAAAGTCTATTTTACTTATATATTTTTCCCATAGTTTTTCAAAAATCATAAACACCACCTTTTTTATCATATACATTAAATTATATAACAAATTTCAAAATAATATTAGTTATTTTTTTAACAACTTTTATCGACAACAATGTGCATTTATAGTTTTTTAAAAATTCTATATTAATTGTATTTTTGCAATATTTTAATTTTTGAAAACACGAAAACAACTGTATCTCGCATCAAATACATCGTTTTCCTTGTTGATATTTAGGGATTTGACGCTATATTTTTTTTTACAAAATACTTCATTTTTTAGTAGACTTAAATCTCAAAATAATATATAATTTAATTTGTTCGAAGTAAATTTGATAATTATATAACTATCTATCTATTAAATAGTTATATAAAGCGTATGCACTAATTTCTATTTATTTCAAAATTATTATATTGTGAAAGGAAGATTATTAAATGGCAAAAATACTTTTAGGAATTATGATTGCTTCTGGAATACCATTTACTTTTATGCTTATTCAATCTTACATGAAGAGAAAAGCAGAAGGCAGATTAGAAACAGAAAGTTTTATTAAAATGGGTTTAGTAGGAGCTCTAGCAAACTTCTTTGATACTTTAGGTCTTAGTAGTTTCGCTATAGAAACATCTTTATTTAAAAACTTTAATTTAGTTAGTGATGAAAAATTACCTGGAACATTAAATGTTGGTGCAACAATCCCAACTTTAGTACAGGCTTGTATATTTATAGCATCTGTTGAAGTTGAACCTTTAACTTTATTCTCTATGATAGTTGCAGCACTTGCAGGTGCAATTGTAGGAGCTGGACTTATATCTAAGCTTCCTAAGAAAACTATACAACTTGCAATGGGAATAGCTTTATTCTCTATGGCAATAATATTACTTGCTGGTCAGTTAAACCTTTTCCCAGTTGGTGGAGATGCTATGGGTCTTCATGGAACTAAACTTATAATAGCTATATGTGGTAACTTCCTATTTGGAGCTTTAAATACTCTAGGTATAGGACTTTTTGCTCCATGTATGACTATGGTTTACATGTTAGGTATGTCTCCAATAGCAGCATTCCCTATAATGATGGGTTCTTGTGCACTTTTATTACCTTTTGCTGGTATGAAGTTCATAAAAGAAGATACTCACTCTGCTCAAGGTTCTATGGCAGTTAACGTTATGGGTCCAATTGGAGTTTTAATAGCTGCATTTTTAGTTAAGTCTATGAATGTTTACCTATTAAAATGGTTATTAATATTCGTTGTTGTATATACAACAGTTATGATGTTCAAATCATATAAAGAATCAGTATCTAAAGAAAATAAAAGCGTAGCTTAATATAATAAAAAAAAGATAGACTGAAAAGTCTATCTTTTTTTAGTTTCACAGAAAACATCTTTCCCCCAATTTAAAATTTTATCCGAAAGCTAAGAGTTCTAAGTCTCCATCCTCTTAAGGCTGGAGATAAGAACTCTACACCTTCTGGATTAGTTTACCCCCAGGGCACACGCAACTAAAAATTCAGTTGGAGTAAAAACTCCATCTGAATTAAGTTTCACTTTATAACTGTTAGTTTTTTCAATAGAATCCTATTTTTTGATATTTTACCGCTTTTGATATATATGCAATCTATCTATATATACAAACGTATTCCAATTCTTCGAATTTACAATTTTATGTTCATAATCCATTTTTGTTCCATTGTATGCGTTTTCTTGCGATGATAAAATTGTAAATGACTTACAAAGGAGGAATTCATAATGAAAAAACTAATATCGAGCTTAATTTTCGCCGCTCTGCTACTAGGTAATTCTACTTCCTATGCACAGTCATATCTTATGCATACGGTTCAAACCGGGGATACATATGCTTCTATTGCAAAAGAGCATAATACAAGTGTGGATACTATTCGTTCATTAAATACCCCATCAGAATACGATCTTTACTCTGGAAGTTTAATAAAAATTAAGCCTGTAAAAGATCAAAAAGCAATATCTATAAAGGTAGATAGTAAAGTAGTTTCTACAGATCAATATCCTTATATAGAAAATTCGCGTACATTCGTCCCTATAAGATTTATAGCAGAAAGCTTAGGCGCTAATGTATCATGGGATCAAAGTTCACAAGAAGCTATATTAGAATATGAAGACAAAATCATCAGATTGCCTATATATTCTAGTACAGCTACTATAAACGGCTCTTCTGTAGCTCTTGATGCACCTGTGAATATATACAATGCAAGAACGTTCGTGCCTGTTCGATTTATAGCCGAAACATTTGACTGCTCTGTTGACTGGAATGGATATGACTATGTAGTAGATATTCAAACAGAAAATTACTCTAATAAAAATATTGTTGATGATAATGTACCTAGCTACTCTAGTGAAGACTTATACTGGCTATCTAGATTAGTACACGCAGAATCTCAAGGAGAATCATATGAAGGAAAATTAGCTGTTGCAAATGTTATAGTAAACAGAAAAAATAGTGACTTATTCCCAGCAAGTATAAAAGGTGTTATCTTCGATAATAACTATGGAATTCAATATACGCCCGTTGCTAATGGTAGAATATATAACACACCTTCAAATGATAGTATTCAAGCTGCAAAACAGGCACTTGAAGGACATAATAATATATCAACATGTCTTTACTTTTTAAATCCAAGAAAATCAACTAACAATTGGATTGTATGGAATAGATTTTATTTTAAAACCATTCAAAATCACGATTTTTATTTATAGTTTTTCTAATGCTGCTTATACAATTATAAGCAGTATTTTTTTACGTTAAACGGTTATAAAATTTTCATTCTATGAGTAACATTGATAAAAGAACTATACTTACAACTATTTTTAAGCAACAGAATCGTAAGACTTGTTTGGATCATGAGTCACCGCGTTAGCGAGTAGACAAATTTTTTATTTCCCTTTTTTTGGTCACTTCTGTATAATTAACTTATATTATCTAATAATACTTAAAGAAGGGGTGATTAAATGAATACTTTTAATGAAAACATTGAAAAATATGCTTCACTTGCAGTTAAGGTTGGTGTTAATATCCAAAAAGGACAGACGCTTATAATCAACTCTCCTATAGAATGTGCTGAATTTACTAGAATAGTAGCTAAATGCGCTTATGAAAATGGAGCTAAAAATGTTCATGTAAGATGGGGCGATGAAGATTTAGCTCTTATTAAATATTTAAATGCTCCAGATGAAGCCTTTGACGAGTTTCCTAAATGGGAAGCTGATGGTCTTGAGTACTTAGCTAAAAACGGTGCTGCAGTTATATCTATATCAGCTTCTAATCCAGAGCTTTTAAAAGATGTAGATCCAAAGAGAATTGCAGCTGCTAATAAAGCAAGATCTCTTGCTCTTAAAAACTATAGAGAGTACATAATGAATAGCACAATATCTTGGTGTGTAATTTCAATTCCAACTAAAGCTTGGGCTAAAAAAGTATTCTCAGATATATCAGAAGATGAAGCAATTCAAAAACTTTGGGATAATATATTCAAAATAGTTAGAGTTGATAAGGATGATCCTGTAAACGCTTGGAATGAACATCTTCAAACACTTAACAATAGAGTTGAATTTTTAAATAATAAAAACTTTAAGTCTCTTCACTTGAAGTCAAGTGTAACAGACCTTACTATAGAACTTCCAAAAGGTCACTTATGGGCTGGTGGCGGAGAAGATAATGCTAATAAAACTTATTTTGTTGCTAATATGCCAACAGAAGAAGTATTTACAATGCCTCTTAAAACTGGAATAAATGGAACTGTCAAAAATACTAAGCCTTTTAACTATGCTGGTAATTTGATAGATAACTTCACTTTAACATTTAAAGATGGTAAAGTCGTAGACTTTAAAGCTGAAGTTGGTCATGAAACTTTGAAAAAATTATTAGAAACAGATGAAGGTGCTTCTTATATTGGTGAAGTAGCTCTAGTTGCTTATGACTCACCTATATCAAATTCAAATATAGTATTTTATAATACTTTATTCGATGAAAATGCATCTTGTCATCTAGCATTTGGAATGGCTTATCCTACCTGTATAGAAAATGGAACTGAGATGAGTTCTGAACAGCTTCAAGAAGCTGGTGCTAACAATTCATTAATTCACGAAGATTTTATGATAGGATCTAGTGATATGAATATAGTTGGTGAAACTCATAATGGAGAAAAAATTCAAATATTTAAAGATGGTAATTGGACTATATAGTAAAAATTATGTGCTTAACCCAAAATAAATGGCATCAAAATACCGCTCATAAGTTAAATATTTTTAATAAAACTATAAATTCCATCTTATTGAATATCCTAAAAGTTCTAAACTCCCTAATGGTCAAACAACGAACTTTCTTAACGTATATTCAAACGCTGTAACTTTAGTTTTATACAAAAATATTTAAATCATTCGCTAACATTTTAATGCCATTTATTTTTTTAATATAGCTCTTAGATTTTAAACCAATTCAAATTGCTCTATTCTTATAAATCAATAAGAAATAAAAATCCATAATCTTTTTTATTTTGTAGTGGAGCATGATCAATTTCACAATATATTGATTAATACTAAAAACTGTCTATAAAAATGTTAGTGAATACTTCTAGATATTTTGACTAATATAACTTACATTTTATCGTTTAATAGTCCGTTGAAAAATTTGCGTGTCTGACCGTAGGGAGTTCGTAAATTTTAGGACTATTAATAAGATAAAAACTTAGTTATATTCAAAATATTGTTGTATTCGCGGTATTTTTATAGATAGTTTTTAATAACCCACAAACACTAAAAAAGAACTCAGATTTCATTTGTACTAAATCTAGGTAGCTACTTTTTTAAGAGTTCAATCTTGTATTTTTTATTCTTTCCATTATTTCAGCTTTTTTCTCCATTAGACCATTTACTTCATTTATAAGAAGGTTATCTTTTTTATGTCCTTTTTCTATATAAAACATAGATACAGCTCCAAGACCTACATGAGTTCCCACAGCTACTCCCATTTGCATAATATATATCTTGCCTTTGAAATCAGTCTCTTGATTTATCTTGTTCTTTAGATTTTCAGCAACACTAATATCAGATGTATATCCTATTATTATAAAATCTGTAGCTTCCTCATCATTTCTACTTATAAATTCGTCTACATAATGTTTTAAAACTCTTTTACGTCCTCTTTCTTTTGCTACTATTGCTCCCTTTCCTTTTTTCATACTCATTATAGGTTTAATTTTTAATATCTTACCTATAAAAGCACTTGAATTTGAAAGTCTACCGCTCTTTATTAAGTGATCTAAATCATCAACAGATAAAAAGTGCTTAACGTTTATTTTATAAGTTTCATTGAATTCTACTATTTCTTCAAAACTCATTCCTTGCTCTTTTAACATAGCACTCTTTAGAACTAACCATCCACTTCCATGGCTCATACACTTTGAATCCACTATATGAATCTCAACATCAGACCCTTCATTCTCATCATAAAAATAATCTTTAGCTATAACTGCTGATTGATAAGAACCACTAGTACCACTTGACATACATATACATATTATCTGTGTATATCCATTTACTACAGCTTCATTCATTATTTTCAAATACTCTGTAGGACTTGGCATTGCAGTTGTTGCTTCTTTATCTAAATTTTCGATTATACTGTAAAACTCATCTGGTTTTATATCTATTCTATCTCTATACGTTTTCCCATTTATATTAATCGTCAACGGAGCTATCCCAATGCTATACTTATCTATTAAGTCTTGAGATAAATCACAAGTTGAATCTGCTATAATTTTTATCATAAATACCCTCCAATAGTTATCTTATTTTATGTCTATATTTTATTTTATCCCGATAATCGAAATATCAATCATATGTGTCATTAAAGTCCCTCTATGTTATTATACAGTTCATACATTGATTTTGTAATATTTTTTGTACAAATTAATTAATTTGTATAAACATTTAAAATAATTATATATATATTCCTTTTATGAATATTGTATACAATTTAAAAATCATATAATTTTCTATTCGTTATAAAAAGGAATAATATAGATTTGTTTGTAAACAATAACGTTAATAGTAGTAGATTTGTGAATAGTTTTAGAAAAATCATATTTTTAAGGAGATGTTCTAAGAATGAATGTTATTGAAACCAATAATTTAACTAAAACTTATGGTAAATCAAGGGGAATCGATGATATAAGCTTTAGTGTTAAGGAAGGAGAGATTTTCGGATTTATAGGTCCAAACGGTGCGGGTAAATCAACAACTATTAGAACACTTTTATCTCTAATATATCCAACTAGTGGTAGTGCTAAAATATTTGGCAAGGATGTTTCAGAATATGGACCTGAAATAAAAAAAGAAATCGGTTATTTACCATCTGAAGTTTTTTATTATGACAATATGAAAGTTATTGATCTTTTGAAGTATTCGGCTAGCTTTTATAAAAAGAACTGTAATAAAAGAATAGATTATTTAGCAAACACAATGAATCTTGACTTAAATAAAAAAATCGATGATTTATCATTCGGAAATAAGAAGAAAGTTGGTATAGTTCAAGGCCTACTTCACGAACCTAAATTAATTATTCTTGATGAGCCTACTAGTGGACTTGATCCTCTTATGCAACAAAAATTTTTCGATTTATTAGAAGAAGAAAATAAGAAAGGTGCAACAATTTTATTTTCATCCCATATTTTAACTGAAGTCCAAAAATTATGCGATCGTGTTGCTATTATTAAAGAAGGTAAAATAGTAAAATTAGAAAATATGTCTACTTTAAAAGAAAATACTTATAAAAAATTCAAGATAGAGATGTTGTCTAAATTACATAAAGATTACTTTAACATTGCTGGTGTAAATAAATTAAAGCTAAAAGGAAATACAGTTAATTTCATCTATAAGGGCGATATCAATGCAGTTATGAAAAAGATTTCATCTATTGAGATATCTAATATTTGGATAGAAGAACCTGATCTTGAAGAAATTTTTATGCATTATTATTCAGAGGAGGAATAAGTTAAATGAACATATATTTACACGAACTAAAAGCTTATAGAAAATCTACTATTATATGGACTTTATCTTTAGTTGTAATGGTTCTCGTATTTTTTTCACTTTTCCCCTCTTTTTCAAGCGATATTGAAGATGTTAAAACTTTGTTAGAAGGATTCCCTGAATCTATAAGAAATATGATGGGTATTTCACTAGAAAGCTTTAACAATATTTTAGGTTACTATTCATTTCCATTCTCATTCATAGTTCTGATTGGAGCAATTCAAGCTATGAACTTAGGTGCTTCAATTATATCAAAGGAAGTACGTGAAAAAACAGCAGATTTTCTGTTAACAAAACCGATTAAACGAACACAAATTTTAACATCCAAGATATTAGCAGTAATTACATCTTTAATAATTACCAATCTAGTTTATATAGTTGCCTCAAACTTAATTGCATCGTCTGTAAAAAATAAGGATTATAACTTTAAAATATTTTTTATGATTTCTATAACATTATTATTCGTACAACTAATATTTATGTCACTGGGTATTATGATCTCAGTGATACTACCTAAAATTAAATCTGTTTTATCTATTTCTCTTGCTACTGTGTTTATTTTCTATTTTATAAGCTTTTTAAGTTCAACAGATTCCGATGATATTATTAGGTATATAACGCCTTTTAAATATTTTAACCCTGCTTATATTATAGAAAATAGTTCATATGAAACTACTTTTATCTTTATATCATTAATTATCGTTTTGGTTTGCATTATCTCAAGTTATGTTATATATGATAAAAAAGATATTCATGCTGTTTGATTTATCTTAAAAATAAAAGTTCTAAAACTTAATCTGCATTAAGTTTCACTTTATCCGAAAGCTAAGAATTCTAAAACTCTATCCTCTTAAGGCTAGAGATAAGAATTCTACAGCTTCTGGATTAGTTTACCCACAGGGCACTTACGCAACTAGAAATTCAGATGGAATAAAAACTCCATCTGAATTAAGTTTCACTTTATCATATTTAAAATAGAGGAGGTCTGATAAATGAATATATTTACTAGAGAAATGAAAGCTAATAGAAAATCACTTATTCTATGGTGTCTAGGTATAGTTGCAATGATTGTAGGAAGCATAGGAAAATTTTTAGCTTTTTCTAGTTCAGAACAATCTATCAATGATATTATTAATATCTATCCAAAATCATTATTAAACATGTTAGGCATAAGTAGTTTTGATTTATCAACAGCTCTTGGATTCTATGGTGTTCTTTTCTTATATCTTATATTAATTTCTACTGTTCATGCTGTTATGCTTGGTTCAAATATTATATCAAAAGAAGAAAAAGATAAAACTACAGAATTCTTATTTGTAAAACCAGTTTCAAGAAATAAAATTATAACATCAAAGCTATTAGCAGCCCTTTTAAATATTATTATTCTAAATATAGTTACATTTATTACATCATACCTTATTGTTGATTATTTTAATGAGGGCGATGCAACCTTTGGATATATAACAAAGTTGATGATCGGTATGTTTGTTCTTCAACTTATATTTATGTGTATAGGTTCACTTTTATCCTCTGTAAGTAAGAAACCTAATACAGCTACATCTACCTCTACCGGAATACTTCTTATTACTTTTATGCTATCTATGATTATAAATATGAATGATAAATTTCAAGATTTAAAATACATTACTCCTTTTCAGTATTTTAAGGCTGAATCAATAATTTCAGGAGATGGTATTGATACCGTTTTTATAATACTCTCTATTATAATTATTGGATTATCACTAGTAGGAACTTATATATTTTATAAAAATAGAGATTTAAATGTATAGTGATGTAGTAAAGTTGATTAAGATTATTTTATCAACTTTTACTACTTTCAAATAAATATTCCTCATCCAATATTATCTCATTTTTTCTAAACCACATAATAATCTTATACATAAGTATTACTCCAGCAACAGTAACAATAGATTGTACAAGCACTGCATTATGAGATAATTTAATAGATTCAGTAAGTATAGAAGAAACTATTATACCAATTCCATTATTTATAAAATGAGCAAAAATACTTACATATAAAGATTTTGTTTTTGTATATAAATATCCCATTACAATTCCAAGTAAAAAGGCATTTATACCTTGTTGCAAATTCATATGCATTATTGCAAATAATAAAGCAGATACTATTATCGCAACTTTATCATTATATTTTTTACTAAGCCCTTTAAGAATTATCCCTCTATAAATTATTTCTTCATATATAGGAGCTACTATACACACAGAAATAATTGCTATAATAGGATATTTGAAAAGTTCATTAAAAGCTTCTTCTATCCCCTCATTAATCGGTATTTGATCTACGAAAAATCCTAAACTATTATCAAATATTATTCTAAACAATAAAATTATAATTATTGTATATCCATAATAGCTTTTAGAAATATTTATATTCTTTCTTTCTTCAACTTCTTCCTTTGTAGAATACATTTTTAGAAGCCACTTAACCATTATAAATTTTATTATTAAGCTTCCAGTACTCTCAATAAAAAACGATATACTTGCTGTGTCTAATGCAAACATACTTTTAGTTATATATAAAAATATTTTCTCAACTATATACACTGGTATCATCAAAAAATCTGAAAATATATGGAGTATGAATATCCATATAGCTCCTAAAATACCTATCTCTCGTATTTTAATTTTATCAATATCTAGTTTACCCATTGTTTTGACTCCCCCCTTATGTCTGTACTTATGAAATTTATTCTATAATATAAATCTTAAATACATCTTAATTTTATAATTATAATTACTGGTTGTAATTGAATAATATGCTAATACTGTTTCTAAATAAAAAAGTGTTAGCATACTATTATGCTAACACTTTTTTATATTTTATATATTTACTTAAAACAATAGCAACCAAATATCCAATTACAGATAAAAGAATTATAGTAGCTCCCGATGGAATATTATACTGATAAGATATTATTAGTCCCAAAACATTGAATACTATCCCTAGCAATGTAGAAAGTAGCATAATATTTTTAATATCATAAGTAAAGAGTTTGGCTATAGCTGGAGGTATAGTCAAAAGTGCTATAGACAATATTATTCCTACTACTTTTATTAACACTACTATACTAAGGGCTATCAATATAAATAAAAAGTATTCTAAAAATACTGTATTTATACCTAACACATGAATAAATTCTTCATCAAATAAATAAGCCTTCCAATAATTAAATATGCTGTATATAGATATGAGTATTATTAAACTCAATATTATCATTATTTTTATATAAATAGATGATACCGTTAGTATATCTCCAAATAAATAAGATGTCATATCAGGTGGATATCCAGGTGTTAAAGCTATAAATAATATTCCAAGGGCCATTCCAACAGACCAAAACATACCTATTAAAGCATCCGAATTAGTATTAGTCTTTCTATTTATAGTAGATATCCCAATAGATGCAAATACTGAAAATACGAGACCTCCAATTATAGGCTCAATACCTAATAAATACCCAAGGCCTATGCCTCCAAATGAAACATGTGCTATCCCCCCACTCATGCTTACAAGTTTTTTTTCAACTATTATAGTCCCTATTATCCCACACACTACACTACTTAGTATGGCAGCCATTAAGGCATTTTTCATAAAGTTATAACTAAATAATGTTTCTATCATGCTCCCCCTCCTTGCACTTAGCCAATCCCTTATTCAAATAAACTACTCTGTCAGTATATGAAACAACCTCTTCCATATCATGAGTAACTATTATTATGGTCTTTTCTTTTTTTATTTTAGATAACATTTCATAAATATCTATTTTTGCTTTAAAATCTAAACTTGCAGTTGGTTCATCCAATACCAATATTTCTGGATCTGTCATAAGAGCTCTTCCTATCAATACCTTTTGAAGTTGTCCTCCTGACAACTGTCCAATTTGTCTATGTTCAAACATTTTTATTCCTAATTTATCCATAATATTCCTAGCTCTGTCTATATCTTTTTTAGAATATTTTTTAAATAACTTAATCTTGCTAGATAAATTTCCCATAAGTATTACATCTAATACTTTTATAGGAAACTGTTTATCAAAAGATGTAAATTGTGGAACATATCCAATAGATACATTATCTTTTAGTATAATACTTCCACTTGTAGGCTTTATTATTCCAAGCAAAACCTTTAAAAGAGTGCTTTTCCCAGCTCCATTAGGTCCTGTTATACCTACAAATTCTTTACTTCCTATATTTAAATTTATATCTTTCAAAGCACATACCGTTCCATATTTCACACTCAAATTTTTCATTTCTATATCATTCATATATAACCCTCTCCTAATTTAAAACTTCCTCAAACTTATCAGATATATTCTTTAAATTTTCTATATAATTAGGACTTAAAGGTGATACCTGTATACTTTTTCCACCTATTTCATTAGCTATAGTTTCAGCTTGTTTACTATCAAATTCTTCTTGATAAAATACAAATTTAATATTATTTTTTTTAGCAAAATCTATTATTTCTTTAAGTCTTTTAGCAGTAGTTTCTTTTCCATCTTCTTCTATAGCAACCATATTTAAATTATAATCATCTGCAAAATATCCAAAAGATGGATGATACATTATAAAGGATTGTTTACTCACATTGTTGATAATGTTCTTAATCTCTTTATCTACTTCATCTAACTTAGCTATATAGTTTATAGCATTTTTTTCGTATATTTGCTTATTATCAGGATCTAGTTGTACTAGTTCATTTTTTATATCATCTATCATTATTTTAGCTCTCTTTGGAGATAACCAGATATGAGGATCTCGTCCTTTGTGATCATGTTCATCTGAATCATGTTCATCTGAGTCATGTTCGTGTTCTTCATCAAATATTCTATCTGGATATACTTTTCTAACTTTATCGTCTAAATGCACTACTTTTATATTTTCATCTAAACCTTCGATCATGGGAAGTATATTAGACTCTTCTGTTGGAACTCCTATTGAAAAATAAATTTGAGATTCACTAAGCTTAGACATCTGTTTAGGTGTAGGCTGATAATTTGCTGGACTATATCCTGGGGGTATCATAACCTCAACATCCACTAAATCTCCACCTACTGCTTTTACAAATGTTTTTTGTGGTACAATAGCTACCGAAACCTTCATACTATTATTTCCCAAATCATTATCTTTATTACTATATACTTCCTTATTTGAGCATCCCCCAATTAAAAATAATCCCAATATCATAAGTATATAAATTAAATTTTTCTTCAAAATTTTCACCCCTTATTAATTAATAACAATTATCATTGTCATATTTTATGATAACATATTGACTTAATTTGTCAATACACTTCTTTACTACAAAAACTGGTACTTTTATTTTTATTATTATCTTATATCTTTATCTGTAAACCTTAATATTTATTAATTATTGTTGAAAACAAAAATTCGTCTACGTTCATATCGCCAACAAGTCTCACGACTCTGTTGCTTAAAAACAGTTGTAAGCGTAGTACTTTCAGCAATGTTATCCTCAAAACGAAAATTTTATAATCTCTTAGTATATAAAAAACACGCTACTTAATATAAGTGCGTGTTTTAATCTATTTCTTATCGATATATGAAACTGCATTAAGTGCTGCAACTTGACCTTCTCCTGCAGCTTTTATATATTGATATGGTTTCCCTATACAATCTCCAGATGCAAAACATCCTTTTATATTAGTTCTCATACTTCTATCTACTTTTATATGTCCACCTTCAACTTCAAGGCCTGGAACTAAGTATTTAGGAGATATGCTATTTCTTATAAAGAATATTCCATCTACATCTATTTCTGAGTTTCTAAGTATAAGCTTGTTAGCCTTCATATCACCTAATACCTCAATAGGCACATCTTTTATAACCTCTATACCATCAGCCAGCTTATATTCTCCTTTATACATAGGTATATAATAAACATTAGATGCTATTTCCATTACAAAGTTAGCTTCTTCCTCAGCCTCATCATTATAGCCTACTATAACTACTTTCTTTCCTCTGTATAAAGCTGCATCACAAGTAGCGCAATAACCTACTCCCCTGCCTAAAAATTCTTCTTCACCTTTTATAGGCTTTGCATACTCTATTCCAGTTGCAAGTATTACTGTAGTAGCTTCATAAGTTTTTTCATTCACCATTAAAGCAAAATATTCTCCCATGGCATATACATTATTAATTCGTTCTTCTGTAATCTCAATTCCCATCTTATCTATGTGAGATTTGAACATTTCTTTTAAGTTTTCACCAGTTGTATCATAAATACCTAAGTAATTATCTACCTTAGGTGCTTTTACTATTTTGTCACTTAAATTGCTGTTACCAAATACTATTATGTTTTTATTTCTAACTTTAGCATTTATAGCAGCTGATAATCCAGCAGGCCCACTTCCTAATATAGCTATATCATATCTCATAAAATTTCACCATCTTATAAAAAAATTTTCTATGAACAATCTTAAATGTAAATTTTTTTGAAATTCCTACTCATTATAAGTGTGTTTCTATTTGAGACTTTATCATATCTTTAGGTCTAAAGCCCATTATAGTATCTACTGGTTTTCCATCTTTAAACACTATCATTGTAGGAACACTTGTTATTTGAAATTTCTCAGCTAAATTTATATCTTTATCTATATCAATTTTAATAAACTTAACCTTATCTCCAATTTCTTCATCTAAATCTTTAAATACTGGAGCTAACATTTTACAAGGTCCACACCATTCTGCAAAAAAATCGACTACAACTACACCATCATTATTCTCTACTTCTTCATTAAAATTATTAGTATTCACAACTTTTATCATAATTAAATTCCTCCCAATTTAAATTAATTCTTCATTCATCCAGTGACTAAGCATACTAAAACTTTCTTAATATAGAGAGCTTAGAATACGCATACACTAGGATAAGTTTCACTTGATTATACCCATACTATACTCTTTTAATATCCACATGTCAATATCGTAATATATAGATATTAAAATCGTATTATCTTTCATATTTTATTACTTTACCCAATAAAATATGAATTAATCACTAATATTATTCTATTTTTTATATAATTCATTAATTTATCCCAAAGCTAAAAGTTCTTACCTCCAGTGGAGGTAAGAACTTTATAGATTCTGGATTAGCTTATCCAAAATAACACTTATGCAACTAAAAATTCAGTTATAGTAAAAACTCCATCTTAATTAAGTTTCGTTTTATTTTTTTACTTACTCTGTACTCCTCAGAAAAAACTTTTCCAAAATATGCGAATGCGTATTTATTGATTTTTTTATAACCTCTTCATCTATAACTTTTTTAATATTTATATAGTCATAATAATCATATATACAAATAAGTGAAGCCTTAGTATTTCTTAGACCTCCACTTAAATTAATTTCCCAGTTCAAAAAATCCTGTTTAGAAGTTTGCTCAATAGCATATGTAGGCTGCCCTATCCAACGTATACCACTATATCCTGATTTAATCTCTTCCTCTGCTAAAAATTCAATCTTTTCTTTAAGACCTTTTACTCCACCCCTATTATTACTATCTATAAGTTGTTTAACCGATTGAAACTTCAAATGTTTATCCTGTATTCCTGCTTTATTTAAACTTTTTTTCAAATCTTCATACAATTCATGTTGCATTGATATATATATCACTTCATTATTATCTACTCCAACTTTAATATACTTGATCATATTTGCAAAGAGATGACCTTTTCCATAATAATAAAAAATAGAATGAGTACCCATTATATTTTTCAAGTTCATCAAGCAATTATCTTGTATAGACTTAATATACTGAAATTTAACTATTAATTCATCTAATTCTTCGCTTAGCTTTATTACCTCTTGATCCAGTAAGTTTTCATTTTTTTCTATTATAATACTGTTTAATTTATGACGCGCTAGCTCAATTTCTTTTTCCAAATTATAATAAGCCTTTTTTTCTACAACATCATATGCTTTATCCATCATTATCATCCCCTTTCGCTAAAATATTACATTTTTATCTATATTATATCATTTTTGGTATATAGATACAGAATTTTCTTTAAACAAAATACTATTTTCTTATATTCCCTTAATTTTATTTGGAGGCTAACTCCCATAAATATAAAGAAGCTACAGAAGCATAAGGACTATATTTTTTCTTATATTCATTAAATTCCTTTCTTGATATACCTTCTAACTCATATAGATTTATTATTCCTTTTCTTATACCCAAATCATCATAACTTATAACATTTAATCTATTTAATGAAAATATTAGTATCATCTGAGCAGTCCAAGTACCCACCCCTCTAATAGTAATTAATTGTTTTATTATTTCTTCATCAGTTAAAAGCTTTAAATTATTAAAATCAACTCTTTTGCTTAAAGCTGCATCTGCAATTTCCTTTATGTACTCTACCTTTCTATTACTCATTCCACATTTTTTTATACTCTCATCATCTATATTTATAATATTTTCAGGTGTTATTTCATGGATTAAATTGCAAAATCTAAACCATACAGTCTCAGCAGCCTTTTTAGATACTTGCTGACTTACTATACTAGATATCAAGGCTTCAAATGGATTTTTTATAATTTCTCTTTTTATAAATCCTATTTTATCAATATTTTCTCCTAAGACTTTGTCTTTTTCTTTTAAATACTCTATTTCCTTTTTTCCATATTTAAAATACTCTTTCTCCATAAGTTAATCCCTCCAAACCCTTTATTATAAGTTTATCATAGTATACAAAACTTTGAAAATCTGTATTAATTTCCACTTTATTTTTTCTACATTTTATTACCAAATAATTTATTTTAGTCTATTACCCGGGAAATTTATACAACAAATACGAAAAATTCGTCTACTCGCTAACGCGGTGACTCATGTCGCCA
The DNA here is from genome assembly GCF_029542625.1 of Tepidibacter hydrothermalis. Taxonomy (GTDB): domain Bacteria; phylum Bacillota; class Clostridia; order Peptostreptococcales; family Peptostreptococcaceae; genus Tepidibacter_A; species Tepidibacter_A hydrothermalis. The sequence continues at coordinate 595,720 of NZ_CP120733.1, read as the reverse complement.
ACGATCCTTACAGGCTCCGTTGCTTAAAAATAGTTGCAAGTATATCATTCTTAACTAGTTATCCACAAAACAAAAAATAATATTATTTCCTATTCGCTATAAAAAAGGTGCATGTGAAAATAGTTTTATCAAAAACTCTATTTTCACATGCACCTTTTAATATAATTCATCTAGCTTTATATACCCTAGAATTATTATCCACAACTTCTATGATAAGTCCTTTACTTAACATATCTTTTATTAAATTTTTAATAAATATCCTAGGATCAGTTACTGTAATTTTATTCTTACTCCAAAACAAAGATGCCTTTGTTCCTTTGATAAGATTTTCGATATCTTTTATAGTCAATTTTTCTTTTTTCTTAAATTCATTCATTACTTTATTCTCTATTTTCTTATATAAATTATTCAATAATTCCTCATTCTTTCTTTGTTGCTTAATATATCCCCACGATAGCAAAAAAGCAAAGGTTACAGCTACTAATAATATCTTAAACACAATATTTATCATACTAATCACTTACCTTCTCAAGTGTTATAAAATCATTATTTCTTAAAATATTTATATACGTTCCTAGTCTTTCATAAACTGGTTCAGCTTTTTTCCCTAACTCATCTTTTAGACTACTACCTATATTTTCTATATTATTCTTGCCATCTATTAATTTCCAAACAATACTTCCTTGTTCATCTAAATCTATTTTCATTTCTTTTGGAGTTTTGAAGAAAAATCTAACTATTTTATCTAATACTCCGTTTCTAGGTATAATAATTTTAACAAACCCATCTTCATTTGTTTCCCATTTATATTTACCCGTTTTTTTAGGAACTAATTCCAAAAAATTATCATCTTTTTTTATTTTTTTACCCATTTTGTCACCTTCTTTTTATATTAGGAAAAGAGGATATTTAAATATCCTCTTTTTTAATTATATTATTAATTTTTCTTTAATACAGAATGTCTCATTAATGAGTATATCAATAAAGCAAAGAATGCTATTGAACCTATTTGACCTAAGCTAATTCCAAGATTCACATTTAAGCCTGCTACTGCAAATACTGCAAGAAGAATTCCGATTAAACCTTCTCCTGCTATTAAGCCTGATGCATATAAGATACCAGTCTCAATCTTATTCTTGAATCCTCTAGCTTCTTTACTTTCGTGTACAGCTTCTTCTCCACCTACTTTGTTTAACTTCTTATCTAACATTCCTCTAATTACTCCACCTACCATAATTGGTGTACTTAAGTGAATTGGTAAGTATAAACCAATTGCTATAGGTAAAACTGGAAGTCCTAATAATTCAATAGCTACTCCTATACCAACTCCTGTAAATACTAACGCCCAAGGTAAACTTCCACCCATAACACCTTCTATAACAAGTTTCATAAGAGTTGCTTGAGGAGCTGGTAAATCAGCAGATCCAAATCCCCATGCTTGATTTAATAGTGTTAAAACAAATCCTATTGCAAGAGCTGCAGCTAATGATCCTATTAACTCTCCGTATTGTTGCTTCTTAGGAGTTGCTCCTACTAAAAATCCAGTTTTTAAGTCTTGAGATGTATCACCTGCCATGGCAGCGATAATACATATTATAGCACCTACTGTTAATGTAGCTATCATTCCTGTTTGGCCATCATTTCCAGTTGATTTAAACACAATAGCTGTTATTATTAATGTAGCAATAGTCATACCTGAAACTGGGTTTGATGAACTTCCTACAAGACCAACTATTCTTGATGATACAGTTGCAAAGAAGAAACCAAATACAGCAATCATTAACGCACCCATAAATCCTACAGGTATTATTGGAAGCATCATCATAGATAATACAATTACTAATATACCAATTAAAACAATCTTCATAGACATATCTTGATCTGTTCTCTTTAATGATAATCCACCAGATCCACCAGCAGAATAATCCTTCATAGCATCTTTAAATGTTTGAACTATTAATGGTAAAGATTTTATTAAGCTGAAAACACCACCAAAAGCAACTGCTCCAGCACCAACATATCTTATATAAGAATCCCATATTCCCCAGTATCCTAATTCACTGATTGGAACAGATGCAGGATACATTATAATATCTCCCATACTACCAATATTAGCAATCAATGGTATTAATGCAAACCATCCTATAACAGCACCAGCCAACATGTAACCAGCAATAGTAGGTCCTATAATAAATCCAACCCCTAAAAGTGCTGGTAAAACGTCTGCTCCAATAGCTGCACCTTTGTATCCTTTAATACTTGTTTCAATTTCACTTGGAAACAATTTCAATCCATCAGCTATAAACTTATATAATGCTCCAATTCCAAGACCTGTAAAACAAGCCTTAGCTTTGTCTCCTCCTTCTTCTCCAGCAAGAAGTACCTCAGCACAAGCTGTACCCTCTGGATAAGGTAGCACACCATGTTCTTTAACTATTAGAGCTTTTCTTAAAGGAACCATGAATAATACTCCTAGAATTCCACCACATAAAGCAATAGTTGTTATAGTCAATAAACTTGGAGTTCCCATATTCCACTCTTCTAACCAAATATAAAGAGCTGGTAATGTGAATATAGCTCCTGCTGCCAATGATTCTCCAGCAGAACCAATAGTTTGAACCATGTTATTTTCTAAAATAGATTCTTTCTTTAAAACCCCTCTTATAAGTCCCATAGATATAACTGCTGCAGGAATAGATGCACTTATTGTCATTCCTACTTTTAATCCTAGATATGCATTAGCAGCTCCAAATACAACGGCTAACAAAATACCCAGTAATATTGAAGTCATTGTAAACTCTGGTAAAATTTTGTCTGCAGATATAAAAGGTTTAAATTCTTCTTTTACACTACTTGTTTTTTCCATATTACAACCCCCTTATAAAAAATTCTTGAAAAAATATATAACTTCATATACCATTATATATTGTCAGAAAATTTTTTCTATTTTTATCACTTTTTTCTCTGAATAAAATTTCTGAATAATCGAAAAAAGTGTCTATTCAGACACCTTTTCCTTCATAACTCTGTATTTATTTTTAGGTCTTCCAATTTGGCCGTACACTGGAATAAGTTCTAATTTTTCGTGTTCAATAAGATACTGAACATATCTATGTACTGTTTGATAAGCTAAATTCATGCCGTTTGCAATCTCTTCTATAGTTATATCTGCATCTTGAGTCAAAAGAAAATTCCATATTAAATTTAAAGTAGCAGGACTTATTCCTTTATCTACAAATGCATTAGCTTTATCCGCAATATTCTTTTTAGTAACTTCATGAATTTTTAAGTTAACCTTTATCCTACATATTAAATCAGGTGCTTTAATAGGTTTAATTGCAAAATCAGTAGCTCCTACCTCAATAAACTTGTCTGATATTTCTTGTCTTTCATCAACAGTCAAAACTAGAATAGATACAGCAGGGTCCATATCTCTAATTTTTTTAACAGTATTTATTCCATCCCAATCAGGCATATGATAATCTACAATAACAAGCTGCGGTTTATGTTTTTTGCAAAGCTCATATCCTTTTCTTCCACTAGTTGCAGTTAGAACCTCATATCCTCCAAATCCACATATTTCTTTTATCGTATATAGAATATCTTCTTCATCATCTATAACTATAATTTTTATTTTATCCTTGCTATTCACCACAATCACTCCTTTTATTTTGAATGTAATTCGCTGATGGTAAATATACTGTTACAAATGTTCCCTCTTCTTTTTTGCTTTCAATACTAATACTTCCATTATGATCCTCTACAATCTGTTTTGCAAAAGGTAGTCCAAGTCCTGAGGTTTTACAATTTGAATAACCTATCTCCCATATATTTTCAATTTCTGAAGAAGGTATTCCTATCCCATTATCGGATATATATATATTTACCCCTCCTTCTGCCTGTCTTACCTTAATCATTATATTTTTGAATTCGTGAGTGCAAGGAACTACAATTGCATTTTCAACTATATTTATTAGTGCTCTAACAACTCTTACCTTATTTACATAAAGTAATGGTAATTGGCTTTCCAAATCAATGTCAACATTCAAAGCCTCGTCTTCAATAGGTATTTGAGCCTGAATATATTGAATCAGCTCCTCAACCTTTAACTTTTGACGAGAACTAGCATATAAAAAACTTGAAATCATCTCACTCATCTTACTAATAGCTCCTTCTATGCGCTCACTATACTCTGTTAATTTGTCTTTATCACATATTGGAATCAATGAATTTAGGCCTCTAATAGTAACTAGTGGTGTTTTCAAATCATGTGCTAAAGAGTTTATTTCTTGATATATTCTATTCTCCATTGCCTTAGATTTGATCAGCTGAATATCTCTCTCTTTTTTATAATTTTCCTGAAGAATAACTATATTATGAGCATAGCTCATAAACAAAGATACTGTAATAGATGCCGAAAAAGTAAATGGCAAAAAGAAAGAAAATCCTATAAAATTCAATACAGACTCTGATTTAAGATATTCTCCAGCTATTTTAATACTCATGGATATATCACTTTGTCCAATTTGTAAAAATGAAAATGTAGGCATTATATTTAACCATTGAAATGCAAAAAATACTTGAATACATATTATAGTAGTCTGTATAAACTGAAAAGTAGAATAATTTTGTTCCTTTAATAAAATCATAGTCGCAAACAATCCCATAAGCATAGTTATAGGTTCCCAAGGAACAATAAAAAACACCTCAACAATTCTGTTCAAAATATAAAATACTACAATAACGAATACATATATTTTAATAGATGACATTTGATATCTTTTATTTATTATAGATAACAAACTTATAGTACCCAAAAAAAACAATGTACTTTGAATAGAAAAAAGTATACTACTATAAGCTGAAGCTAGAATAAGATGACCACTATCTCCAGTATATATAGCTTCTCTAATTTTTACGATAACATTAAACCAAATAGAACTTGTAAAAAAAGAAAATAAAAATCCTATAATAATAAAACTAAATGCTCTTATATAAATCATATTATCTTTATTTTTCATACTCTACCCCCTACCTAAATGCTGATGCAAAAGGCTCTGATAAGCCAGTTACATCCTCAACTATTGTAAGAGGAAAATCATACTTTTTTGCAAGCTTTACTAAAGAACTGTTGTTGTTATTATTTTGAGTGCCTATTACATAGTCAGTATACTTACACGTTAAGTTCAAAAGCTCATCAGTTTCTTTGTTTTTATTTTCTCTATCTCCGATAAACATAGTTATTATAGTTATATTTCTATATTTAAGTTTTTGTATTAAATCCTCTATTCGTTTTTTCTCTTCCTCATAATTTAAATCATGTAAATTCTCACCAATAGAGCTATATCCTACTACGAATACAACTGTATTAATTTCTTCAAGGTCTATATCCTTCGCTTGAGGCATAAAAAAATTATGAATCATAAGCTTATTTGCTATATCCTTTACAATATAAGTATCCGTACTTTGACCAGCAGAAGTTATCAAAACTTTATCCTTTGCTATAGGTCTTGGAAGAGAAGGTAATACATACCTATCATCATTTACTTGAATTTTAGAAGTGTTAGCAAGTGCAGCAAGCATTATTAATATAAATATGAACACTATAAATTTTAATATATTAGATTTCATAATTTCCTCCAAATATTAACTATCTTCAAAATAGTTAGTCAGATATTAAATAAACATCTTCCAGTGTTTCTTCACCTGTAAGGTGGGGAGTATATCCTTTTACTTTTTTAGATGCACCCATTATTGGCATAGTATGTACAAGCGGTATAGCAGGTGTATCCTCATTAATATTTTTTTGTAAACTTCTATAAATGTTTTTTCTAAACTCTCTATCTGTAGCTTGACGAGCTTGCTTTAACATTTTATCAACTTCTTTATTTTTATAGAATGAATAATTGCTAGTAAGTCCAGTTTTTCTGTTATCAGATGCAAAGAAAGTATATAAAAAATTGTCTGGATCAATATGATCTCCTGTCCATCCCATAAGAGCTAAGTCGTGCTTGCCTTCTTTTATTTTTTCAATATATTCATCCCACGAATAAGTAATAATCTCAGCTCTAATATTTGCCTTTAAAAGACTCTCTTGTATGAACTTAGCTACTTGCATTGTATCAGGAAAATATGCTCTTGGAGCCTCCATAACCCAAAGTGTTGTGTCAAATCCATCTTCATACCCAACTTCTTTAAGTAATTTTCTAGCCTTATCTACATTATAATCTAAAGATTTAATATCTTCATTATATGCCCAAATTATAGGAGGAACAAATGAATTTGCAGGTCTTGCAAAATCATTAAATACCTCTTTAACCATTTTATCTTTATCAATCAGATGCCCTACAGCCTCTCTTATATTTTTATTATCAAAAGGTTTTTGTTGATTATTCATAGCTAAATATCCTATATTAAAAAACGGCTTTAAATATAAATCTAAATCTAAATTTTCATTTATCCTATTAACTTCATTAGGTGTTAAATTATCAGCAATATCTACTTTACCTTGTTCAAGAAAATTTAATCTTTTTTCACTTGACTCAACAACACTAAATACCACTTCATCTAATTTTGTAAGATTTCCCCAATAATTATAATTCTTCTTTAACTTTATCTCATTTCCTTTATCCCAATATTCCAATTCAAAAGGTCCTGTCCCAACAGGATGTTCTTTAAAGCTTTCATTATATTTCATTATAGAATCTGGACTAGCAATTCCAAATGCAGGCATTGTAAGAGTACTTAAAAAAGGAGAATACGGTTCATTTAACACTATTTCCAGAGAATAATCTGAAAGTGCAGTTACACTCTTTATTAATCCAGGAAATTCACCAAAATTATAACTCCAATAACTAAAAGATCCTATATGATACGGGTTATCTGCATTCATCCATCTTTCAAAATTAAACAAAGCAGCATGAGCATTAAATTCTGTTCCATCGTGAAATTCAACATTTTTTCTCAACTTAAATACCCAAGTAAGACCATCTTCACTGGTTTTCCAACTTTCAGCAAGAGATGGAACTATCTCATTACCATTTTTTTTATATTTAACCAATGTGTCGTATATATTTACACAAACTTTAAAAGATTCCATATCCGTTGTTATGGCGGGGTCTAAACTAATAGAATCACTAGCTCTTGCTATAGTAAGTTTTTTATTTTTTTGAGAATTTAAAATTTCTCCTCTTGATAGCTTGTTTGCAAAATTAATACTAATAATAAAAGCTACAATTACTACTATTCCAATAATTACAATATGTTTTTTAAGTTTTATTGTACTCTCCCCCTTGTCACTACTCTATATACATTAGTTTATCATATTTTTGTATTTATCCGAAAGCTAAGAGTTCTAATACTCCATCCTCTTCAAATTTGATATAAGAACTCTACAGCTTCTGGATAAGATTCTCTTGATAATATGCATTTTTTTTAATATGTGTATTTAGATAAATTTTCAAAATCATAAATATACTTTAATTAGGATACACTATATTTAAGGATTTCATATTATTAACATTATCAATATAAAGGGAGTAGACTGATGAATAAAGAAGTTGTTTCTAATAACCAAGGTATTTCTCTTATAGTTTTATTTATTATAGGTTCTTCCTCCGTTTTTATAATGGGTATGAAGGCTAAACAAGATTTATGGTTAGCTATTATTTTAGCAATACTTATGGCATTACCCATCGCACTTATATACTCAAGACTACATACTCTTTTTCCCGATAAAGATTTATATGATATTATTGAAATTTGCTTTGGTAAATTCATTGGGAAAATAATCATACTAATAATAACTTGTTTTTTCTTTTACTGGACTTCCGATGTTACTGTTAATTATGGAAATTTCATATGGTCAATTTCTCTTCATCAAACACCTATGATTGTACCAATGGTAGTATTTTTAGCTTTGTGCAGTTGGGGAGCAACAGAAGGAATTGAAGTGCTTGGTAGATGGAGTTGTATTTTTTTAATAATCCCTATTGTTATTTTATTTATTATAGTAGCTTTATCAATCCCTAGGATGGATATAAACAATATTTTTCCTATATTAGGTAGTGGATTTAAATCTATTTTAGAAGGATCACTTAATTCATTTTCATTTCCTCTTAGTCAGATATTAGCTTTTTCTATTGTTTTTTCAAGTTTTAGCAAAGAAAAAGGATCTCCTTATAAAATATATGTTACAGGGTTAATTGTAGGAGGATTAATGCTATTTTTCTTGTCTTTAACTAGTGTTTTAGTAATCGGAGTAGATGAAGCTGAAAAGGTATATTATTCTGCCTATACAGCTGTATCTATAATAAATATTGGAACTACACTTCAAAGTGTAGAAGCATTTATATCTACAACATTTTTATTAGGTGGTTTTATTAAAATAGCTCTATTGGTGATATGTACTTGTAAAGGACTAGTAAAAATATTTGAGTTCTCAGATTATAGATTTATTATAACACCCATTACCTTACTAATTATGAATCTAACTTTTTTTCAATATGAAAGTATTATGTACTATTACGAATTTCAAACCGAGGTATGGCTTTATTTAACTTTACCATTTCAACTATTTTTACCTATAGTTATATGGATCATTTCGGAAATCAAAACTAAAAATTCTAAATATAAACTTAAAGAACGTTGAATTTTAAACGTTCTTTTATTTATATAGAGTAATTATTCATCAAACAATTTAAATGATATTAAGTTCTTATGTAAATTTAAGGTATATTTAAGAATTATGTATTATATTTATAGCTATTCATTCTTAAATATAATTAAGACTTAATCAAATTTAATAAAGGAGATAAATTATGATAAAACTCAAAAATATAAGTAAGAAATATGGAGATTTCGATGCTGTTAAAAATATTGATTTAAAAATAAACAAAGGGGAAGTTTTTGGTTTTCTTGGACCTAATGGTGCTGGAAAAACTACTACTTTAAAAATGATTACAGGTGTTCTTAAATCAACTAGTGGAGATATTCTAATAAATGATATAGATATAAATAAAAAACCAATAGAAGCTAAAAAACAATTTGGATTTGTTCCAGATAGTCCTGATATATTTTTAAAGCTTACAGGAATAGAATACTTAAATTTTATTGCAGACATATATAATGTAAGCAAAGAAGATAGAGAAAAAAGAATAGAAGAATTAAGTAATAAATTCGAAATAAAAGCAGCTTTAAATGATAAAATACAAAGTTACTCTCATGGTATGAGACAAAAAATAGTTATTATTGGAGTTTTGCTTCACAAACCTCCACTTTGGATATTAGATGAGCCTATGACAGGACTAGATCCTAAATCAGCTCATATTCTTAAAAATATGATGAGAGAACATGTTGATGAAGGAAATACAGTTCTATTTTCTACTCATGTTTTAGAAGTAGCAGAAAAAATTTGTGATAGAGTAGCAATAATTAATAAAGGTGAGATATTGTTTTGCGGCAATTTAAAAGAAATGAAAATGCAATTTCAAGAAGATAGTTCCCTAGAAAAAATGTTTTTGGAGATTACTGAAAATGAATAGCTTCCTAGGTCTATTAAAAGTATTATTTAAAACCAGTACAGGATTTTTAAATGATAAAACTAAACGCAAAAACAATAAATATCTTATTTATCTTGTTTACATTATGCTTGGATTTATAATAATATCTCCTACTATAAAAATAACTTCTGCTATATATGATTTGTTAAAGCTACAAGGTCTTGAAGTTTACTTATTACAATTTGGATTTTCTGCTACTAGTATAGTTATTATGCTATATAGTGTATTTTATGTTATGGGATCCTTCTATTTTTCTCAAGATATAGAAAACTACTTATATCTTCCTATTAAGCCTTATAAACTATTAACAGGAAAATTTATAATAGCCTTAGTTAATCAATATATAATGGAATTATTATTATTAATACCTATGGTCATTTTATTTGGTGTTAAAGGTAATTTTGGATTTATCTATTACTTATATAGTGTAATTATATTTTTACTGTTTCCTATTGTTCCTCTTTGTTTTTCATCCATTATATCAATGATTATAATGAGATTTTCTAGCTTTTCAAAAAGAAAAGATTTGTTCAAGCTAATAAGTGGAATAATATCACTTTTATTTGCAATAGGAATCAATATGTTGGTTAGAGAAAGCTTCAAAGTAGAAACTGGTGCAAATTTTATATTTAATGTTATAGAAGAAAAAAACTTCTTTTTAAATATAATTCTCAATATATTTACACAAACAAAGCTATATGCTTATACACTAACAAATAGTTCAGATATTCATGGATTATTTGGAATAAGCGGTATAATCGTATCAAGCTTAATATCAATTTCTGTATTTATGATATTAGGTGAAATTTTATATTTAAAAGGCGTTGTAGGTCTGAATGAAATTAATAAAACTAAGAAAAGAAAACCTCAGAATATAAATAAAAATATAACTACAAACACTCCTATAAAATCATATGTTTTAATGGAGATTAAGACTATAATTAGAACTCCTCAAATTTTAATATATGGTGTTTTAACTAGTACAATATGGTCTCTTTATATTGTTATATATCCAATAATTTCAGATGGAAATCTTTCAAGTATAACTAGTTGGATTAATAATTCTAAAAATATGGGAGTTAATTTAGTTCTTTTAATTGGTATTACAATATTTTTCTTATGTACCAATCCAATATTTTATACACCTATATCTAGAGATGGTAGAAGATTTTATTTAAATAAATTTATACCATTTTCATATGAAGATCAAATAAAAAGTAAAATAATAGTAAGTAGTATAATGGGTCTATTCAATGTATTTATTTATACTATAGTCTTAATTATATTAAAATTATCTTTTACCTTTATAGTTTCATATATTTTAACATGTATACCAGTTGTAATATTTATATCTATGCACGGATTATCTGCTGATTTAAATGGACCAAAGCTTGATTGGGATAATGAAAATGAAATCTTTAAGAATAACTTTAAAGGTTTGATAATGTCTATGATAAATTTAGTTTTAGTTGGTAGTATATATATTGTTTTAAGTATTGCTTCTATTTTTATCTCAATTAATTTATTTATAGGAATTGCAGTTATTGCAGTAACTTATATTATACTTGGAAATATTATGATTGATAAAATATTAGAAGATAAAATCAAATTGTATGAAGAATTACATTAAAATAAAAAAGAACATAGATTGTAAAATGGTACCTATAGATTGGACACATAAAAAAGAGTGTCTAGTTTATAGGTACTTTTTTGTGTATAATTATCATTGAATATGGAGGCCTTTAGTATGAGTAAAATTACATTTTCAAAAGACAATATTGAAAGATTAAATAAGAACCCTTATGTAAAGCGCGTTAGCGAGAAGTCAATAACATACTCTGACGAGTTTAAAATAATGTTTATTGAGGAGTATTTAAGAGGAAGCACACCACGAACTATTTTCATTGATGCTGGATTTGACGTTGAAATACTTGGTGTCAAGCGCTATGAACAGGCGGCAGCCAGATGGATAAAAGCGTACAAGAAAGATGGAATTATAGGATTAAGTGATACTAGAAGAGTGAATTCAGGCAGACCAAGTAATGCTCCAGTTTCAAAGGACGATATTATTAGCAAACAAGAAGCTAAAATAAAACTGCTTGAGGAACAATTAGAATTGCTAAAAAAGCTCGACGTGACAGAAAGGAGGCTGGTAAACAACTGCGTAAATCTAACAAATAATGAAGTATATGAGTTAATTTTAAAGACTGTGTCTAAAAAAGATTATTCAGGCACAGTTTCTTATTGCTGCTCAATTTTAGGGGTTTCACGTTCAGGTTATTATCATTATTTAAAGACAGCACCTTCTAGAACTATAAGGGAGAATGAAGATTTAAAAGCTAGAGATATTATATTAAAGGCTTATAATTATAGAGGTTATAAGAAAGGTTCTAGATCAATTAAAATGACACTAGAAAATGAGTTTGGTATTATATACAGTAGAAAAAAAATCCAAAGGATTATGCGAAAATACAGTATAGTATGTCCTATAAGAAAAGCCAATCCGTATAGAAGAATAGCCAAAGCGACAAAAGAACATAGAGTAGTACCTAATCTGCTACAGAGAAATTTCAAACAGGGTATTCCTGGCAAGGTGCTACTTACTGATATCACATACATCCCTTACGGGATAAATAAAATGGCATATTTATCAGCTATCAAAGATAGCTCTAGTAACGATATTCTAGCATATCATGTATCTGATCGAATTACTTTAGATATAGCTACAATTACAATTAAAAAATTAGTTAATACACATAAAGCTGATTTACATGATGAAGCTTTTATCCATTCTGACCAAGGGGTCCACTATACAAGCCCTAAATTCCAAAAATTACTAAAAAGCCATAATCTAGGACAATCCATGTCTAGACGTGGTAACTGCTGGGATAATGCACCTCAAGAATCCTTCTTTGGTCATATGAAGGATGAAGTAGATTTCAAAACATGTTCTACACTTGAAGAAGTAATTAATAAAGTTGATAATTACATGGATTACTATAATAATTATAGATGTCAATGGGGATTAAAAAAGATGACTCCTAAACAATTTAGAAATCATCTTTTGAATGCAGCTTAACCCTTTTTTTATAATGTCCTTGACAAAGGGTCCATTTTATTGGGTAAATACCCAATCTATGTTCTTTTTTATTATCTGTGGGTTATCAAAAACTTCCTACAATACTAAGTCGTATATAGTTATTTTGATTAAGAAGCTTTTCATAATAAATATAAGATTTATGCAGAGTAATTATAAATAAAAATCTGAACTTACAAAATAAATGACATTAAAATGTTAGCAAATGATTTAAATATTTTTGTATAAAACTTGAATTACAACGTTTGAATATCCGTTAAGAAAGTTCTTTGTTTGAACGTTAGAGAGTTTAGAACTTTTAGGATATTCAATAAGATGTAATTCTTAGTTTTATTAAAAATATTTACCCCATTAGCGGTATTTTAATGTTATTTATTTTGGGATTAAACCTATATTATACTCACGTTCATATAAAAGCTAGGTGAATATTTTTTATAAAATCTTCATCAATTCAGCTATATTAGATATTTCATAATCTGCACTACTAAGTTCATCCTTACTACCATAACCAAAATTACATGCAATCGTATTGATCTCATTTTTTATTCCAGCTTCAATATCCTGAATACGATCTCCTATAATAACCATTTCAGATGGATACTTATCTTTTATTTTCTTAACGATTTCATGCTTAGGAATATAATTATACTCCTCAGAGCATACCATTTCTTCAAAATAATTATCTAGATTAAATAACTCTCTAGCCATATCTCTATAATATATTCCACAATTACTAACAAATAAGAGTTTATATTTTTTATCTTTCAAATACTTTAAAACCTCTATTGCTCCATCATATAACTGTGCTTTACCGTCAGACAATTGATTGAGCATTTCTTTTCCTATAATCTTACTCGCTTTATTTCTTACATCCTCATCTAAATCTGGCATAAATTCTTTCCACATATCCTTACTACTAAATCCTAGCCAATATGAGATTTCTTGATCACTCCACTTTCTATCTTTAGCAAATTCATTATCAACTAAATACTGATATGCTTTTCTAAATGCTGGAGCATATATTTTTATACTTTTGTGCAATGTTCCATCATAATCAAAGAAAATTGTTTTTATATTTCCAAACATATTAAGTTTACCCTTCTAAGTCTGATAGTAAGTTTGCCATTTCAATTGCAGTTACAGCAGCTTCATATCCTTTATTACCTGCCTTTGTTCCAGCTCTTTCAATTGCTTGCTCAATATTGTCTGTTGTAAGAACACCAAATACTACTGGTATTTCTGTATCCAGTGAAACACTTGCAATTCCTTTAGTAACCTCACTTGAAACATAATCAAAATGTGGAGTTGCTCCTCTAATAACTGCTCCTAAGCATATAACTCCATCATATTTCTTTGAACTAGCCATTTTTTTAGCTACAAGTGGTATTTCAAATGCACCTGGAACCCATGCTATTTCAATATTTTCTTCATTAACTCCATGTCTTTTTAAACCATCTAGAGCACCTGATAGTAATTTGCCTCCAATAAATTCATTAAATCTACCCACTATTATTCCAAACTTCTGCTCTTTTGCAACTAATTTTCCTTCATAAATTCTCATCTTATTTTTCCTCCTCAAATTTTAGCATATGTCCCATTTTATTTTTTTTTGTTTTTAGATAAAATTCATTTTTTTCATTATGATTCATTTGTATTGAAACTCGTTCTACAATTTCTATACCATATCCCGAAAGACTAGATATTTTTTTGGGGTTATTCGTCATAAGCTTTACTTCTTTGATTCCTAGATCACACAGTATTTGAGCACCTATTCCATAATCTCTAAGATCATCAGGAAATCCTAATGATAGATTAGCTTCCACAGTGTCCATACCTTCATCTTGTAAAGCATAAGCCTTAATTTTATTGATTAGTCCAATACCACGACCTTCTTGACGCATATATAATAAAACGCCTCTTCCCTCTTCTTCAATCTTTTTCATAGCCTCTGCATATTGATCACCACAATCACATCTTAAAGATCCAAAAGCATCTCCAGTAAGACATTCTGAATGTACTCTAACAAGTACTGGTTTACCATCATCAACATTCCCTTTTACTAGTGCAACATGGTGCTCACCATTCAATTTATTAATATATCCAACCATTTCAAAATTTCCATACTTTGTTGGTAGATGAGCTTTAGTTACTCTTTCTACTAAAAGTTCATTTTTTCTTCTATATGCTATTAAATCTGCTATTGTTATTAACTTTAAGTCATGTTTTTTTGTGTATTCAACTAATTCAGGAACTCTCGCCATTGTTCCATCTTCATTCATAATTTCACAAATTACTCCTGCTGGATACAGGCCTGCAAGTTTAGCTATATCTACTGCTGCTTCAGTATGACCAGCTCTTTTGAGTACTCCACCCTTTTTAGCTACTAATGGAAATATATGTCCTGGTCTTGTGAAGTCTTTTGAACTAGCTTCATTATCTACAAGCTTTTGAATTGTCATTGCTCTTTCTTTAGCAGATATTCCTGTTGTTGTACTTGTGGCATCTACTGAAACTGTAAAAGCAGTTTCTTTCGGATCAGTATTATTAGAGACCATAGGATGAATATCTAGTTTATTTAATCTTTCTTTAGACATAGGAGCACAAATAAGCCCTCTACCAAACTTTGCCATAAAATTTATTGCTTCTGGTGTAGCTTTCTCAGCTGCCATTAAAAGATCTCCTTCATTCTCACGATCCTCATCATCAACCACAACAATCATCTTTCCATTCTTAACATCTTCTATTGCCTCTTCTATAGTGTTAAATTTCATTTATAACTCACCCCTATTTTTAAATTTCAATTTACATAAAACCATTTTTTGTTAAGAAATCTAAATCTATATTACTCTTACTTTTCTTATCTTCTTTAAATAGTAATAACCTTTCAATGTACTTACCCATCATGTCACACTCTAGGTTGACTTCATCTCCAACCGTTTTGTGAAGTAGAGTAGTCTCTTCTTTTGTTAGTGGTATTATTGAAACTTTAAAAACATCTAATCCAGAATAAGCCACTGTTAAGCTCGTTCCATCAATTGCTATAGATCCTTTTTCAATTACATATTTCAAGATATCACTTGGAGCCTGAATAGACACCCATGTAGCATTATCTTCTTCTTCTATTTTTTTTATCTTACCTACACCATCTATATGACCAGAAACAATATGTCCGCCTAATCTATCATTAACTTTCAAAGCTCGTTCTAGATTAACTAAACTACCATGTTTTAGATCTTTTAAATTGCTTCTCCTCATAGTTTCAGGCATCACATCAACAGTAAATGAGTCTTTTGTAAACTCTACAACAGTCAAACAAACACCATTCGTGCTAATACTATCCCCCAATTTAACATCATCCATTATTTTACTTGCACTTATTTTAATTTGGGCTGACTTTAATCCTTTTTTAATAGTATGTACAGTTCCTATTTCTTCTATTAATCCAGTAAACATACACTATTCTTCCTTTCCTAAGTAGCCTTCAATCATAATATCTTGTTCAATCATTTTTACTTCAATACGTTCTAGTTCTATAGAATCTTTAATATAAGCTATTCCTGCACCACCTACTGGAGTTTTTGAATTTTCTCCTCCTATAATCTTTGGTGCAATAAATGAAATCACCTTATCTACACACCCAACCTTTAAAATACTATAATTTAAAGTTGAACCACCTTCTATTAAAATACTATCAATCTCCATTTCTCCAAGCTTCTGAATGAGATATTCTAAATCTACTTGATCATTTTTTAATGGAGTAATAATTATTTCTGCTTTTTTTTCTTTGATCAATTCAAGCTTATTTCTATCAGCTTTTTCAGTTGTGACAATAATAGTTCTACTATTTGAATTAAGATTCAAAACTTTTGAATCTAAAGGTATTCTGCATTTTGTATCTACTATAATTCTAACGGGATCAACACTTTCTTTATCTTTTAATCTAGTTGTTAATGAAGGATCATCTTGTAAAACAGTACCTATACCAACCATTATTCCGGAAACTTGGTGTCTTATTTCATGAACATATTCTCGTGATTTTTCATTAGTAATCCACTTTGAATCACCTATACTAGTTGCAATCTTTCCATCTAATGTCATAGCAGTTTTTAAAATACAAAACGGTAGTTTTGTGGATATGTATTTAATAAATATTTCATTCATTTTCTTTATTTCTTCTTCCAAAACACCTACTATAACTTCTATACCATGATCTCTTAAAAGTTTTATACCATTTCCTGCTACTATAGGATTAGGGTCCTTCATTCCTATAATAACTTTCCTTATTTTCTTATCTATAATCAACTGTGCACATGGAGGTGTTTTTCCAAAGTGAGAACACGGCTCTAATGTAACGTACATGGTTGATCCTGTAACCTCCTCACAAGCATTAGTAATAGCATTTACTTCTGCGTGTGGTCCTCCGTAGTATTCGTGATACCCCTCTCCAATAATTCTATCTTCTTTTACAATCACAGCACCTACTAAAGGATTGGGACTAGTGAATCCTTTACCTTTAATAGCTAATTCAATTGCTCTTTTCATATATTTGTCCACATAATCACCTCTATTTATCCTTAAATTCGTATAATGCTAATACATATTCTTCCCTATATTTTCTATAGTTATATCTAAACTTTATACTTTTTTATTGAATCTAGGAACTAAACTTAAAAATTATGCTCATTGAAATGTTAGCTACTTTTAGTTAACGTTTTACTATTCAACTTAGATTATGCTGTTAAAATATCCGTTAAAAAAGTTCTTTGTCTGACTAAAAGGAGTTTAGAACTTTTAGGATATTTTATAAAGCAAAATCTGTAGTTTTATTAAAATGTTGACTAAGTAGCGTTATTTCAATGAGTATAATTTTTCGGCTTAATCTTAAATTTAATTTAAATATAAAAAAGCTCTGAAGATATTTATCTTCAGAGCTTGCAATCTAATTAATACTATAATAACTATTATAAAAAACAAATAATTATTATAAATAACAACTATAAAAAGTCTTTATTTTAAAGGATTATAATTTCCTATTTTTTATAAAAACAATAATAGCATAATGTTATTCTATTAATTTATCTTCTCCCATCCAGACTTTACTGTCGGTCTTGGAATTTCACCAAGTCAACCACATTGTGGTTCGTGGACTATACCACCGGTCGGGAATTTCACCCTGCCCTGAAGATTTATTTAATTTTTTTAAATTTAACATACAAAATTATTTTTGTCAACAATAAGCTAATATCTATATTTTTTAATCACTAGGAAATTATATTGATTTTCAACATTTTATTTGTATCCATGAAATCACTGTAATATCAATTCTTTTAAGCAGTATAATCTATAAAACTTTCAGTCTTAACAAACCATAAATTTCCACAAAATATTTTTTTTATTCGTTTTATAAATTTTTAAATTATAAATGGTTATAATTTAAATATAGAAAAGTTTTTTATAAAATATATTGATTTGAATTTTCACTCTAAAATTGAGGAGGAATATTATGTTTACTGATATAAAAGAGATGAGAAATAAAAGAGAAGATGGAACATATGATTTGACACTTGAAATTTCAGAAAGAGAATTTTTCAAAGTATATAACAACATAAGTGATGATATTGCTGATGATTTAATTCAGCAGTATTTAGTTGATGTTCAAGACGACGGTAGATTTGAAAATGTAAAAATCAAACACAACAAAGATAGACATACTATAAGATTAACTAGTGAACTTCATTACTATGGAAATGACCACACTGATTATAATATCAATAAAAGATAGATCTAAACTTAATTCAGATGGAATTATTACTCCATCTGAATTTTTAATTGTGTAATTTCCCTTTTAGATAAGCTTATCAAGAAGCTGTTAAGTAATTATATCCATCTTTAAAACAATAGATTTTTGGAAATTTAATTTTTAGATAAAATTCGCTTTATGCTTACTAATTCACCCATCTCCAACTAAATCCTATAGGCTCACTTCTTAAAATTTATATGAATTCAAGCCCCATCAAATTTTACCATTATATTATTTGGAAACTCTTGGAGTTAGAGTTTTTTCATTAAAACTAATTCCAAGTTAAAAATCATATAATTTTCTTATATATAAGATTATTTTAGTAGAATTAAGCTATTACCTATCCTGTAGCGACCTTTTCTTAATGTTTTCACACGAGCGATCATTTATTTTTATTTCTAAAATTAAGTTCGGAATATTTTTACAATAATTCTAAGTTGTAAATAACAAAAAATCACTATATAATTAAAAATAATGATACTATCAAATTGATATTATTCTAATTATTTTTTATATTTTCCGTATACAAAAAATAATCATAACTAGGAGGTAATAACTATGATTTTTAAATTCAAAGATTGGAAAATAAGAAAGAAGTTATTTTCAGCGTTTTTAGTAATGATAATTCTTTTCTTGTTTATAGGAACAACATCATTTGTTTTTATAAAAGACATTAGTAATTCTAAAATCAATTTGCTTTTAGACAACGATAAACTATATACTCTTGTCTTAGAATTAAGAAAAAATGAGAAAGACTTTTTATTAAGAGAACTAACTAATCCACAGTTTTTTGAAACTGGAAAAAGTAAATACATAGATAAATTCAATTCAAATTTTGAAAATTTACAAAACCAAATAAAGAAAACAAAAGAATATAAAGAAATATATTCAAATCAAGAATACTCTAATCAAATTAAAGAAATGGAAAAATTGGTAGATTCTTATCACAGCATGTTCATACAAGTAGCACAAAAAACTAGTGAAGTAGGATTTGACCAATATGGTCTAGTTGGAGAATTAACTAATATACAAAATTCTATAAAAACTTTATCATCAAGCAATGAAATAAACTTTTTATTGCTAAAAGCTAATATGACAAAACAGCATTACTTTCTAACAAAAAATGAACAATATTTTAATGAATTATTATCAATCTTTTCTGATATGAAATCTTTATCTAATGATTCAAGTTTAACATCACTTCTAAATAATTATGAAGATACACTTAATCAAATACATTCTATTAATAAAGAAATCGGATTAACTAGTAGTGAAGGTTTAAGGGGCCAATACAGAAACACAATTCACCAATTTGAACCATTAGTTGAAGAAATAAATATAAATATTAAAGAATCCACTCAAAAAAGTGTAAAAAATATACAATCAATTATTGTTGTAAGTATTATTACTAGTATTATAGTAGCTATATTATTTGGTGCATACATTTCAATTTTAATAACAAAACCAATAATAAAAACTACTAATATGCTTAAGGATATATCTGAAGGCGAAGGAGATTTAACTCGAAGACTAGAAGAGACAACTAAAGATGAGATAGGCGAATTAGCTAAATATTTTAATCTATTTGTTGATAAAATACATTTCTTAATTTCTCAAACAAAATCTAACGCTAATATATTAGGCGAATCGTCTAATCAAGTATCTCTTGCTATAGAAGAAGCCAATGAGGGTATAGAAAGCATTGCAAGTGAAATGAACAATATTTCCTCTAGTATTCAAAATAATGCTAGTGTTGTAGAAGAAGCTACTGCAAGTATAGAAGAATTGGCTACTAGTTCTCAAGTTATTTATGATGAAACTGAAATTGCATCTAAAAATAGCAAAAATATTTTAGAATCTGCTCAACTTGGTGCAGAAAGTATAAAAGAAGTTGTTGAAAGTATTAACGAAGCAAAAAATTCTACAAATGAAGTTTATGCAATTATAGAAGATCTTAAAATTTCGTCTGACCAAATAGATGAGATAGTTTCTATAATCACATCAATATCAGAACAAACAAACCTATTAGCCTTGAATGCCGCTATTGAAGCAGCAAGAGCAGGTGAACAAGGTAGAGGTTTTGCTATAGTAGCTGATGAAGTTCGAAAACTGGCTGAAGAAAGTAAAAAATCTGCTGAAAACATCAGTTTATTAATACATCAAGTTCAGAAAAAAACAAATAATGCAGATATTTCAATAAAGCAAGGTCAAGAATTTGTTACAATTAGTGTTCAAAAAGCAACTAATACAAATAGTATATTTGAAAATATTTTAGATTCTATTGAAAGTACAACTGATAAAATTCATATGATTTCTAATTTAGCAAAACAAGAATCCGAAATTTCTAATGATATGGCAAAAGCTATTGATGAAATAGCAAAAACAACACAAGATAATGCACTTGCTTCTGAAGAAATCAATTCATTTATAGAAGGACAAGTAAGTACTTTTGAAGAAATAGGTGCAAGTATTGACGAATTAAATTCAATGTCTCAAGTTTTAAAAGAACAAACAGATAAATTTAAAGTTGAAGAATAAAAAGAACCCCCTAATTTTTTAGGGGGGTTCATCTTATCCAATTTTACTTTTTAACCATTCTTCTATTTCAAAAATCATATCTTTTTCATCAGTTTTACAGTTAATATTATTTAGTTTTTTACAAATAGAATCCATCTTAAATGGTATTTTTAATAATTCATTTTCTATATCCTTAATTAAGACACTATTCATTGCATCAGAGTAAATAACTAAAGAATCAATTATACCGTTCTTTAGGTTTAGATTCAGGTCTATTTCTCCCCATTTAAATCTCTTTACAAAGTTTATATCAAACTTAGGAGTTTGCCCATATTTCCATTCCCAAGAAGAATATTTTTCATATAGATCTTGTATATCTTGTTTATCCTTTATATATTCTATATTTGAATCACCTTTGTAAAGTTCAAGAAAACTACTTATAAGACTCTCTTTTAATTTTTCGATTGTTATATCATCGTTAATAGTTTTCAAATTTACTACTCTAGAACGAACTGATTCAATTCCTTTAGAAGCAATCTTTTCTTTTGATACTTTTAAATATTTACTTAATTTATCCATATTTGCATCGACAAGTATAGCTCCATGATGATATGATGAATTTGCTTTTTCATAAAATGCATTTCCCGAAAATTTTCTTTCTCCTACTAATATATCATTTCTTCCTGAAAACTCGGCATTAATACCTAAATTATTAACAGCTTTAAGAATTACACTTAACTGTTTTTCTAAATCATATAATTTTTTATCCATAACAAAAGTGAAGTTTAAATTTCCAATATCATGAAAAACAGCTCCTCCACCAGATAATCTACGAGCTATTTTTCCACCATCTGCTTCAAAATCTTTACACATACATTCTTTCCATGGATTTTGGTTTCTTCCTATTACAATAGTATTTTCATTTTGCCATAAATATAATATTATTTCATTGTCTTTAACTTTTTCTAGAAGGTATTCTTCAACAGCTAGATTGTGCCACGGGTTGTATGATGTTGAACATATTATTCTAGTTGAAATATTATTATGCAAAGTGTATAGCCCCCCCTTCTACATTAAGTGCTGCTTCATGTATTGATTCTGCAGTTGTTGGATGTGCAAATATAGTTTCTGTTATTTGCTTCGTAGTAAGTTTATTGTTTATACATAGTGTTACAGAAGCTAGTAAATCTGTTGCATGTGGTCCTATTATAGTACTACCTATTATTTTTCCTGTTGCTTTTTCTTTTATTATTTTAACAAAACCTTTAGCATCTCCCAATGTCAATGCTTTTCCATTAGCAGACATAGGGAATTTGCCTATTTCTATTTCAATACCTTTTTCATTTGCTATCTTTTCAGTAATTCCTACAACCGCTATTTCAGGTTCAGTAAAAATAGCACTTGGAACCGTTGAATAATCAATAGCTTTATTTTTTCCTAAGATATTATCAACAGCAACAATACCTTGGTGGGAAGCAACATGTGCTAATTGTATTATATTTGTAACATCACCTATCGCATAAATATTTAATATATTTGTCTGCATTTTTTCATTGACCTTGATACCTTTTTTATTGTCATTCATTTCAATCCCTAATTTTTCAATACCTAATTCTTCAAAGTATGGTTGTCTTCCAACTGAAGCTAATACTTTATCACATGAAATATATTTACTTTGCTCATCTTTAATAAACGAAACTATACATTCACCACTTTCAGTTTCATCAATTGATTCAACCTTTGAGCTAGTATATAGTTTGATTCCATTTTCTTTTGCAATTTCACTTATTTCATGACACACATCTTCATCTAAAGAAGCTAATATTTCGTCTGCATATTCAACAACAAAAACTTCTACTCCAAAGCTTGCATAAATAAAAGCAAACTCCATTCCTATAACTCCTCCACCAACTATTACTAATTTATTTGGTAAGTCTGTCATATCTAAAGCTTCCTTGCTTGTTAATACGTGCTTAGAATCTATACCTTTAATAGGAGCAACTGATGGTTCTGATCCAGTAGCAATTATTATATCTTTAGTTTTTATAGTTGTTTCTGTTCTATTTGTTTTCACAAATACAGTATTTTGATCTATAATTTCACCTTTTCCATCAATCTTCTGTACATTATGCTTCTCTAATAAGTACTCTATACCCTTTTTAAGTTGATTTTTAATATCATTTTTTCTTTCGATAACCTTTTCCATATTAACAGAAATATTCTCAGCAAAAATACCAAAGCTATCAGACTCTTTCATATTTCTATACACTTCTGATGAACGTACAAGTGCTTTTGTAGGTATGCAACCATGGTTTAAGCAAGTTCCTCCTACATGTTCTTTTTCAATTATAATAACTTTTTTACCTTGTTTTGCTGCATAAATTGCTGCAACATATCCTCCTGGACCTGCTCCTATTATAGTTATATCTGCCTCTATTTCTTCTTTTTGAGGTTTCATTAAATTATTAAAATAATTAAATCCACCTGTTGCATCAGAGCATTCTTCAGTTTTTACTCCATCTATTTTAAATAAAATATCTCCTATATTAACAGTATCTCCTTCATCTATTACAATTTCTTCAATAACACCATTAGCATTAGATTTTACAGAAACATTCCCTTTCTGAGATTCAACTTGAAGCAGTACATCTCCATCTTTTATTTCATCACCAATTTTCACATCGATTTTTCCTACTTTTCCACTATTACTCTCTCCAGATAATTGTTCAAGTTTTATTTCAATCACTAGTACTACCTCCTTTAGAATTCGCTTTATGCTAATACATGTCTCATATAAATAAAAGGCAGTTGAAATATCTTCTGCCTTTTTTGTACTACTTAAATATTATTTGAAATCTTTTTCAAATTCATCTATTGAATCTTTTAATAATGTTGCGCTATATGCCATAGCAGGTCCTCCACCAAAAGCTACTGATACCATTGCAGCTTCCATAATTTCTTCACGAGTTGCTCCTGCTTCTAAAGCTTTATATGCATGGAATACTATGCAATATTCACAACGATTATAAACTCCAATAGCTACACTTATTAACTCTTTAGCTTTTGTATCAAGTTTTCCTGGTTTATAAGCTGCTCCTAATAAGTTCATGAAAGCGTTTACCTGTTCTCCATTAGTTTGACCTACATCTTGTAGTCCTCCCATAAATGCATTTAATAATTCTCTTGGATTTTTTTTCATTTTTATTCCCCCTATATTTTATTGTTTTTGTAATAGTTGTAGTGCTAACCATTAGCTTAGCAACTGTTATTGTTTAAATTATAACATCATGTATTTAATAAATCAATACTTTTATCCACAATTTTACAAACTTTTATATTATATACTATACTTATTCACTAAGTTGTGCATTTTCAACCAATTTATTGAGTACTTTTTTAAATACTTCCATATCCTCATCAGAAATATCTCTGACAATTAAATCACTAAATTCTTCACCAAAAGGTAGTAATTCTTTTCTACGATTCTTACCTAATTCAGTCAAGCATATATAGGTAATCCTTCTGTCCTTTATATCTTTTTCACGTCGTACATATCCTTCCTTTTCCATTCTATCAATCAATCTTACCATTGTAGATTTTTTTATATCCATCTTTTCAGCTAACTCACTTTGATTAATATATTCATATCTGCCTAAAAAATATAAAGCAATCCACTGAACCCTAGTAACTTCATAACTACTTAACTTTTCATTAAAAACATCTGAAATTTTTTTAGAAACTTTATTTGTTATAAATCCAACACAGTCATCAAGCTTAAACATACAACTTCCTCCTAATAATATCTATCTTTAGTTTCTGACATTAAGTTTTATTTTATCCAAAAGCTTAAAATTCTAAAACTCCATCCTCTTAGGGCTAGAGATAAGAACTTAGCAGCTTCTGGATTAGTTTACCCAAAGAGCACTTACGCAACTAAAAATTCAGCAGGAGTAAGAACTCCATCTGAATTAAGTTTCACTTTATAATAACATATTTTTATTTTTAATACATTATCGATTTCTTATACAAATTTTTTATTGTTAGACCATACTTACTTATCCATTTTTTACTTTAATTATATACTTTCAAATTTGCATTAAAAATGTTATTATAGTCTATATGAATAAATTAAGACAGTTCGTAACCATCCTGTCTATAAACAAAACTAGGACCAATTACCTTAAAGGGTAGTTTTTTTGTTTATGGGGCAGCTATGCCCTTTTTTTGTGTCCTTTTTTAAATTTAAGGAGGCTTAATATAGTGAAAAAAATAGGTTTAACAACTACAGTTCCTGTAGAAGTTCTTATAGCAGCTGGATATACCCCTATAGATTTGAATAATCTCTTTATAACTTCTAAAGACTATTCAAATTATATTGATATAGCAGAAAGAGATGGTTTTCCTAAAAGCATGTGTGCCTGGATAAAAGGGATTTATGGAGCTTGTATAGAGAATGATATAAAAGAAATAATTGGAGTTATGGAAGGAGATTGTTCTAATACAAAAGCACTTATAGAGGTATTAGAGTTAAAGGGAATTAAAGTCTACCCTTTTTCATTTCCACACAGCCATAAAAAAGAAGATGTAAAAAAAGAATTAAACAAGTTTATGGATATTTTTAATGTAAATGCCCAAGAAGTTGAAAAAATAAGAATTAGATTAAATAAAGTTAGAAACTTAGCTAAAGAAATTGACAAGTTAACATATGTAAATAATAAAGCCAATGGTTTTGAAAATCACCTTTATCAGGTAAGTTTAAGTGATTTAAATGGAAATGTTGATAATTTCGAATCTGAACTTAAAAATGCTATTCTCAACATAGAAAAAAGAAAACCTATAAATAAAAAACTTAGATTAGGATACCTTGGTGTTCCTCCTATGACTGGTGATATATATGAATTTGTTGAAAACTTTAATGCATCTTTTGTATATAACGAAGTTCAAAGAGAATTTGCTTTTCCAAGAGCAATAAAGCTACAAATATATATGAACAGTACTATGACTACACATATCCATATGATACTGAGTTTAGAATTATAGAGTTAAAAAATCAAATTAGTGAAAGAAAATTAGATGGAATAATTCACTACACACAAGCTTTTTGTTATAGAGCAGTTGAAGATATTGTCTTAAAACAAAAGCTAGATATTCCTATTCTTAATATAGAAGGCGATAAATTAAATACTCTTGACGCTAGAACAAAACTTAGAATTGAAGCTTTTCTTGATATGTTATTAGATTTAAAGGAGGAAAAGTAAATGAGAATTTTAGGTATAGATCTTGGAAGTCGAGAAGTTAAAATTGCAGTAATGGAAGACAATAAAATAATAAAAAAACAAAAAATTAGTACAATGTCTTTTTATAGAGACTATTGTAGTTATGATGGTAAAGTTACAGTAGATTTAAATAAATTAGATATAAATGATATTGATATAGCTGTATCTACAGGATATGGTAGAAACAATACTGATTTAAATAAATTCACCCCTATAAATGAAATAAAAGCCCATGTTTATGGTGGATTCTATCAGACAGGGTTAAAAGATTTTATACTTCTAGATATAGGTGGTCAAGATGTCAAAGTAGTTAAAGTTGAAAAAGGAATTACAACAGATTTAGAGCTTAATGAAAAATGTGCTGCTTCATGTGGTAGATATTTAGAAAACATGGCAAACGTACTTGAAATATCTATTGATGATATGAGTAAAGAATATGAAAATCCAGTAGAGCTAAATTCAACATGTGCAGTTTTTTCTGAATCTGAGTTAATAGGAAAAATAGCTGAGGGCGTTAGCATAGAAAGTTTATGTGCAGGAGTTAATTATTCCTTATATAAAAGGTTAAACCCCCTTTTAACAAAATTTAAGGGAAGAAAATTGGTTTTAACTGGTGGAGTTGCTAATAACGTTGCTATAAAAGAATATTTAAAGAAAGATTATGATGAAATTATATCAGTTAAAGACCCTCAATTTAATGGAGCAATCGGATGCTGTTATTATGGAAGTAAATTTAGGAGGTAACAAAATGTATATATTAAAAGCAGAACACAGTTTTGATAGCGCTCATTTTCTTGCAAACTATAAAGGAAAATGTAGCAATATTCACGGTCATAGATGGAGAGTTGAAATAGAAGTACAGTCAGAATCGTTAATTAACGGTGGACAGTTAGATGGTATGGTAATAGATTTTGGAGATTTAAAAAAAGATGTTAGAGAAATAGTAGATTACTATGATCATGCCTTAATAATACAAGAAAATACTATGAGAAAAGAAACTTTACAGTGTCTATCACAAGATGGATTTAGAATACTAGAAGTTAAATTTAGACCAACAGCAGAAAACTTCTCATTCTTTTTCTTTAACTATATGAAGGAAAAAGGATACAACGTAAAAAGAGCTACTGTTTATGAAACTCCTACTAATAGTTCTACCTATGAAGAATGCGAGGTGAAATAGCATGGATTTTAAAGTAGTTGAAAAGTTTGTAAGTATAAATGGAGAGGGTCGTTTATCTGGTCAACTAGCCGTATTTATAAGATTTGCAGGATGCAATTTAGACTGTAGTTACTGTGATACTCAGTGGGCTAACGAAGAAAATGTAAAGTACGAATTGATGAGTGAACAAGAAATATATCAATATATAAAAGCTACTAAGGTTAAGAACGTTACATTAACAGGTGGTGAGCCTTTACTTCAAAACGGTCTTATAGAATTATTAAATATACTATCAAAAGATGATAATCTTTCAGTTGAAATAGAAACTAATGGTAGTGTATCTTTAAAGGAATTTATAAATATAAAAAATCCACCTAAGTTTACAATGGATTATAAACTACCTTCAAGTAATATGGAACAAAAAATGTTAATTGATAATTTTAAATATTTAACTAAAAATGATACAGTTAAATTTGTCTCAGGTAGTACCAACGATTTAGAAAAAGCGAAGTATATAATCGATCAACATAATTTAGTAAGTAAAACTAACGTATATATAAGTCCAATATTCGGTGATATCAATATGGCTGATATTGTTGACTTTATGCAAAAACACAATATGAATGGAGTTACTTTACAGGCACAACTTCACAAAATAATATGGGATCCTAATGAAAGAGGTGTATAAATCCAATGGGTATCAATTTAAAAGAAATTGAAAAACACATACGAGGAATTTTAATAGCTTTAGGGGAAAATCCAGATAGAGAAGGTATAAAAGATACTCCTAAACGAGTTGCTAAGATGTACGAAGAGGTATTTAAAGGACAAGCTTATACAAATCAAGAAATAGCTGAGATGTTTGGTAAAACATTTAAAGATGATTTGAATATAAATGAAAACAATAAAGATATGGTTTTTATGAAGAATATTGAAATTTTCAGTCATTGCGAACACCATTTAGCTTTAATGTACAATATGAAAGTAGCAGTTGCATATATTCCAAAAGACAAAGTTATTGGCCTTAGTAAAATTGCTAGAATCGCTGATATTGTTGGACGTAGATTACAGCTCCAAGAAAGAATAGGAACAGATATAGCTGAAATTATACAGATGGTAACTGACTCTAATGATGTAGCAGTTATAATTGAAGGTGAACATGGATGTATGACGACTAGAGGTATAAAGAAAACTAATGCACAAACAGTTACAACTACATTAAGAGGAAGATTTGAAACTGATCTAACTTTACAAAATACTTTAATGATGATGTATAAATAGGTACAGAAAGGTAAGGTATATTATATGAATATAGAGGTAAATAAAGATAAAGCTGTAGTAGTATTTAGTGGAGGTCAAGATAGTACTACTTGCTTATTCTGGGCAAAGAAAAAATTTAAAGAAGTTATAGCAGTATCATTTGATTATGGTCAAAAGCACAAACTAGAATTAGAATGTGCTAAAGATATCTGTAAAAAATATAATGTAGAACATCATTGTCTAGATTTAAATTTATTAAATCAATTAGCACCAAATTCTTTAACAAGAACAGACATAGAAGTAGATAAAGATTCCCCAGAAGATGGAACTCCTAATTCATTTGTCGACGGAAGAAACCTATTGTTTTTATCTTTCGTTGCCATATTTGCAAAGCAAAAAGGAGCAAATCATATTATAACTGGTGTATCTCAAAGTGATTTTAGTGGATATCCTGACTGTAGAGATGTATTCATAAAATCTTTAAATGTTACATTAAATCTATCTATGGATTTCCAATTTGTAATCCATACTCCATTGATGTGGATTGATAAAGCTGAGACTTGGAAAATGGCAGATGATTTAGGGGTACTTGATATAGTTAAAAATGAAACTTTGACTTGCTATAATGGAATTAAAGGAAATGGATGCGGAGATTGCCCTGCATGTAAGTTAAGAAAAAATGGATATTTAGAGTTCAAAAAATCATATAAATTGTAAGCTTAACAATAAATAAATAAATA
This sequence comes from Tepidibacter hydrothermalis, assembly GCF_029542625.1. Taxonomy (GTDB): domain Bacteria; phylum Bacillota; class Clostridia; order Peptostreptococcales; family Peptostreptococcaceae; genus Tepidibacter_A; species Tepidibacter_A hydrothermalis. The sequence goes on along the minus strand of NZ_CP120733.1, from coordinate 566,311 downwards.
AAAAAAATAACACCTACGATTAATTATTATTTCTATACTCTGTAGGTGTTATCCCTTCTATTTTTTTGAAGACTTTAGTGAAGTATCCACATTCATAGTATCCAAGTTCTGATGCTATATTTACTATAGGTATATCTGTGTTTTTAAGCATTTTCTTAGCTTTTTCTATTTTATACTTAGTTACATAAGTTGTAAAATTCATTCCCATTTCTTTTTTAAATAGTTTACTAAAGTAGTAAAGACTTATATTCGAAATACTAGCTACCTCTTCTAGTAATATTTGTTCTCTGTAATTTTCTTCAATATATTTCAAAGCTGGTTCTATAATCTTATTTGAACATTTTAATTTCTCAATATCATTTTTCTTTGTTTCTGTATCACTTTCTAATATTTCTTCAAATATTGATACTAACAAACTATTTATATAAGCAGAAATAGATTGTATACTTTCAAGAGAGTTAAGTTTATGTAAATACTCTTCTTCATTTAACAATCTATTGTGTTTAAATCTAAATTTAGAAGATATTTTCATCATTTTTTCTAGAATCAACTTGATTTTATGCCTAAAATAATCAATATCTTCATTACTAGCTATAATATAGCTTTCTATAATGCTATTTAGTAAAATTTCAGCCTCATTTTTATCCTGGGATATAATTTTATCCATTAATAATAACTCTTTCATTTTTATTCTATTATTATTAATTTTCAAATTATTAATTTGTACACTTAAAGCATTCAATAAATTATCGCACTTAACAGGTTTTAAAATATAATCTTTTACACCCAAAGTTAAAGCTTCATGGATTAAATCAAAATCATCATATGCAGTAAGTACAATGATCACAATATCTTCATTTTGATTTTTAATAATTTTTGAAGCCTTTATTCCATCTATACCAGGCATCTTTACATCCATAAATATTATATCTGGCTTTAATTTTGAGTTAAGCTCTATTGCCTCTCTGCCATTCTTAGCTTCTCCAACAATTGTTACTTGATCTTTAAATTTTTCCAACATTATTTTTAGTGCTTCTATTTCTAAGATTTCATCATCTACTAATAATATTTTATACATATCCGATCTCCTATCTATAACTATTGTGGTAAAATGATTTTTACTTCTGTCCCCTTATTAATTTTGCTAGTTATATTAATAGAATACCTATCTCCATAATTATATTTCATTCTTTGTTTTATATTATTGATTCCTATTCCACTTGAAGTATTTTTTCTATAATCTTCTTCTTTTCCTGAGTTTATTAATTCAAGCATGTTATTTTCAATTCCTATTCCATCATCTTCTATACATATCACTACAGATTTGCCTGATTTATAAATATTTATTTTTATACTTCCACCATCTTCTTTTAATTCTAGTCCATGTATTATAGCATTTTCTACAAAAGGTTGAATAATCATAAATGGAATTTTAACTTTTCTACATTCTATTTCCATATCAATATAAAATTCTAATCTTGTCCCAAATCTCACTTTCTGAATCTCTAAATATGCAGTTACATAGTTAATTTCAGTTTCTAACTCTACCATCTTATCTACTTTCTTTAAAGTGTATCTAAGAATTTCTGCTAAATTACAGATTACTTCCTGGGTTTTTGGGGCTTTTTCAATTAAAGCCAATGTAGAAATACTATTTAATACATTAAATAAAAAATGAGGATTAACCTGAGATTGTAAAGCCTTTAATTGTGAATATTTTAATTCTTTTTCCATTTGAATTTTAGCTTTTTCAACCTCCATAAACTTAATATTTTTTTCATTAAGTTCCTGCTGTGCTATTTTTAAAAGACTCTCATTTACAATATAGTTACTAATATGAAACATCATCTTAGCAATGGACTGAATTTTCCTAAAAGGAATAATCGGTAGCTTTTTATACATTTCAATAAGTTCTGGATCCGTTTGTATATCTGTATCACTTTGAACAACACGTTCTAGCTCTAAAAATTTACTTTCTTCAGTTAAAACCTGCCCTGCCATTAAGGCTCCTATATATTGCCCCCTCACAATAATAGGTACTGCAAAATCTACTAACTTCATATGACATCTATATATATATGTTTCACCTTTTCTTGCTGCCTCAAGACCACCTCTAGAATCGCATCTTTCGCATAATTCTCCTAGTCTACTATCACTACGTATAATACTACAAAAATCAGTACGCCCACTGTGTTTAGTTATAGGTTTTCCTCTATAATCTACTGTAATAATAGCTAATTCTGTTGCACTTGCAATATCATCCTGTATTTTTTGAAACATTTCAATATCTATAATATTTTCTAAACCAATTAAATAACTCAATATTTTCTCCTTAGTAAGTAATTTTTTGATTAATGTAAAGTACTAAGTTAATTATATTAATAACAAACATAAAAATCAATAAATACCATTTAATAGTATATAATTAATATTTCTGGTCGCTTTGAAATAACTATTTTCTTAATTCAAAAAGAATCTTCTTGTAATTTAATCAATGCTGAAAAATATATACAAGAAGATTCTGATTATATTACTTATGCTAAATAATTACTTTGTACAACTAACTTTAGAAGATTATATTGTAGCTTATTGATGCTATTATCCCTCCAACTATAGGAGCCGCTACCGGAATCCATGCATATCCCCAGTCAGAATCTCCTTTTCCATGTATGGGTAAAATATAGTGTGCTATACGTGGTCCAAGATCTCTAGCAGGATTAATTGCATATCCTGTTGTTCCCCCTAAAGTAAGTCCTATTGCCCAAACTATAAGTCCTACAACTATAGGTTGTAATCCATCAACCATAGGTGTATTTCCTATTCCTAATATTCCAAAGACTAATATAAAAGTACCAATAACTTCTCCTATGAAATTTGAAGACGTATCTTTAATAGCTGGTCCTGTGCAAAATACACCAAGCTTTGCAGCTTGATCCTCAGTTGCTTGAAAGTGCGGTTTATAGAATATCCAAACTATTACTGCTCCTAAAAAAGCACCTATAAATTGGGCTAAGAGATACGTTGGTACACTCGACCAAGAAAATTTTCCTATTGTAGCCAATCCTAGTGTTACAGCTGGATTAAAATGTGCTCCACTAATAGTTCCAAAAATAAAAACTGGTATAGCCACTCCTAAAGCCCATCCTGTTGATATAACAATCCATCCAGAATTTTGACCCTTTGTTTTATTTAATACTACATTAGCAACTACTCCATCCCCTAAAATTATAAGAATCATTGTTCCTAACATTTCTGCTAAAAAATTCGTCATTATAGTCTTCCTTTCATTTTTGCCCAATAAAGCAAAGCTTAATTGAGATAGAGTTTTTGAAATAAGCTAATCCAGAAGCTGTTAAGTCCTAAAACTCCAGCCTTGAGAGAATAAAGTCTTAGAACTTTTAGCTTTCGGATAACTACTTAATTAATAATGTTTTAGTTAGATTTAAAATGCAGCTTTAAATATTGAAACTATGTCTTTTTCGTTACCTTTTCTCGGATTGCTAAATGCATTTCCATCTTTTAATGCCATTTCAGCCATATATTCAAAATCTTCTTCTTTAATTCCCATTTCTTTTAAGCTTGCTGGAATTCCAACATCTTGTGAAAGTCTAAACATAGCATCTATAGCCTTTTCAGCTGCTTCTATAACTGATAATCCATCTATGTTTTCTCCCATAAATTCTGCTATATCAGCAAATTTTTGTGGGTTTGAGATTAAGTTATATCTTTCTACATGTGGAAGAAGCATAGCATTTGCTACTCCATGAGGCATATCATATAATCCCCCTAATTGATGAGCCATGGCATGTACATATCCTAAGTTAGCATTATTGAATGCCATACCTGCTAATAATGAAGCGTATGCCATATTTTCTCTAGCTACTAAATTCTCTCCTAAAGCAACAGCTTGTCTTAAATTTTTAGATATTAATTTAATAGATTGTATTGCTGCTGCATCTGTTACAGGATTAGCATCCTTTGAAACATATGCTTCAACTGCATGAGTTAAAGCATCCATTCCTGTAGCTGCAGTTAATCCAGCTGGCTTTTTAACCATTAACATTGGATCATTGAAAGATACTAACGGTAAGTTTCTCCAACTTACTATAACAAATTTAACCTTTTTCTCTGTATTAGTTATAACACAGTGTCTTGTAACTTCACTTGCTGTTCCAGCTGTAGTGTTTACTGCAACTATTGGAGGAAGTGGATTTGTTAAAGTTTCAATTCCTGCATAATCATAAAGATCTCCTTCATGAGTTGCTGCGATACCAATACCTTTACCACAGTCATGAGCACTTCCACCGCCAACTGTAACTATCATATCACAACCTTCATTATTAAATATAGCTAAACCATCCTTTACATTTGTATCCTTTGGATTTGGTTCTACTCCATCATAATATGCAACTTCTATTCCTGCTTCACTTAAGTATTTAACAGTTAATTCAACTGCTCCACCTTCCATATTTCTTAAAAATTTATCTGTAACTATTAAGGCTTTTTTTCCTCCTAATATGGTACATCTTTCTCCAACTTTATTTATACATCCAGCTCCCATAAAGTTTACACTTGGTACTAAATAATCATACATTCTCATCTTACAATTCCTCCTAAGTTTTTTATATTTATTTTTATATGTATATAATTTTTTTGGAAAATTATTATTTTATGTTAGACACTACTTATTAAATATATCTAAAGCAGCTTGTGCTATAGCCATATCTTCTTCCACAGTTCCACCACTTACTCCAACTGCTCCAACAACTTTTCCATCTACTATTATTGGGAATCCACCACCAAATGTAACTATTTTACAATCGTTAGTTAACTGTAAACCATAAAGACTTTCTCCTGGTTGTATATTTGGAGTTACTTCATGTGTTCCTATTTTTAATGCTGCTGAAGTAAATGCTTTATTTATAGCTATATCTACACTTGTTATAAAAGCATCTTCCATTCTGTGCATAAGCATTAAGTTTGCACCTGCATCTACTGCCGCAAATACCACTGGTACATTCATACAAGCTGCTTTTTCTTCAACTGCAGCAGCCATTTCCTTTACTATTTCTAAGCTTAGTTCTTTTAATTCGTTTAACTTTTTCATAGTTTTTATCCTCCTTATTTTTCTTTTTCAAATCTGATCATAGTTCCACCTACAATCCATCATAAACATCCTATTTTATCTATAAATAAATCATTCTCTAAAATTTGCTTAAACGATATGTCCTTAACTAATCTGCCTGCATTAGCTCCTAAACTTCTAAGATTATCTTCTCCGAATGATAAATTTGTAACAAACAAAGTTTCTCCTTTTTTAAGCTTGTTGAAAGTCATTGCTATATTTCCAGTTTTATCAACACCTATACCTACAGCTAATCTTGAGTCTTGTGCAGCATTATAACTTAATTCTAAAGAATTAGATTCTTTTTTTTCTTTAACTTCATAAGGTATACCTTCTTCCTCTATTCCAAACAACACATCATTAAAAATTGATATATCCTTTATTTCAGAGGAGTGATATATATATATACTTGGTTTCTCATACTTGTAATATTTCATTAGTTACCTTCCCTATTTTCATTAAAAGCTAATATAAGTCCTGTAGCTACTGCATTTCGAGGTCCCTCTAAACCTCTTATATTACCTCTTCCTGCTACTACACCATACTGAGATAGTGCATCTGTAACTAATTGAGGTACTTCAAAGTCTAAGGATGACCCGCCTACTAATACTACAAATTCTATATCTCTAATATTCCCAGTTGGAGATACTATACTTAATGCTCTTAGACAATTAGTAACAAATACTTTCTCTTTTGCAAATCTTCTTATAGTCTTTATTTTTTCCAAAGAATTGTTCCCATCTATTGGAACCAGCATTCCATCTTTTAATATAACTACTTTTGCAAATACAGATGGCTCTAATGGATTTTCAAAAAACTCTACAGTACCATCTTCATGTCTTATATGAAATAGACTTTCCACTTTAGCTAGAGGGTATTTCTTAATATCTTCTGCTAAATTAAAATCTTCTAATCCTAATTCCGACTTAATAAGCATAGTTACCATATTTCCAGCACCAGCTAAATGTATAGAAGATATTTTTTCTTGCTTATTTATTATAGATGCATCAGTAGATCCAGCACCCATATCAAGTATTGCAAGAGGTGTGCTACTTCCTGGGGTAGTTAGCGCTCCTCTTATAGCCATATCCGCTTCTACTCCCCCTACCTCTACATCTATATTTAATTTTTCCTTTAGTGTATCAGCAATCATTTGCATCTGAAGCTTATCAGCTTTAACCATAGCTGCTATTCCTACTGCATTTTCCATAGAAAATTCTTCTGCTAGACCTCCCTTTACCTTCTGAGGTATAAAGGTATCTACTGCTAGAAGATCTTGAATCTTGATATCAGTTATATTCTGATTAGTAAGTTTAGCCATTATTTGTCTTACATTTTCAAGCATTCCACCTGAATTAGTACCCGCTTCCCCTTTTATATCCTGAACAGGAACACAAAGCTTAATTGCTTCCATTATTTTTTTAGCTCCATATTCAACATCTACCACTTCTTTACGCTTTAGTCCATCTATATGTATTTTACCTGCTGGAATCCTTTTTTCCTGGACATCTCCTTTAGGTGTTTTTATAACTACGGCAGATCTATTTCCTATAAGTGCTCTAGATATAGGAACTATAAGTTTCGTTTCTTCTGAAGTTAATCCAAATACTGTTGCAATGCCATATGGGTTACACAAAATTTCTACTACTCCGCCTTGTTCTGCTACCTCTACTGCTGCTTTCATTCCTATTGGAACTTTTTCTAGAAGTACCACTTCATCAACAATAGGTATCTTTTTTTCTAATCTATTGTTAATTAAAACTCCATCATCTCTTTGGACTATAGCTGCTGTTACATTTATCCCTCTTTTTACTGCCTCATTTATCCTTATAGCAGCCTCTAAGAAATTTATCTTACTCAATATCAAAACTATAAATTGATCCTCTTTATTTAAATTTTCTATATTTAACGAGTCTAAATCTTCTATATATATAGTTTTTCCTATTCCAAGTCCTATTCCACCTGGTGTAGTAGGATTATGTCCTATCATAGTAGATTCTGTTATTATAGTTTCAGTTATAGTTTCCATAGCTACGTCCCCTATAACTGGTGCAGCTTCATTTATTCTTACCAAATCAAGGTCTTTAAGTTCCATAGAAACTTTATATAAAGCTTGTTTTAATGAAGAAAAAACACCTTGTATATTCTCTTGTGTTCCTTTTATCCCTGTTGTCGAAACTATTCCACTAGAAAGAAATTCCACTTTACCATTATTATCCATTTTAGATAACGCAACTTCCGTTGTAGCATTTCCTATATCAACACCTGCAATAATCTTCATATATTTACTCCTTATTCAAAGCTCACTACTATTTTGCTAATTTTTCTCTCTTCTCATAAACCTCAGCTGCTTCTCTTACGAAATCTGCATTTACTTTTGCATTGTATTTAGTTTCAAGTTCTTTAGCTATATCTAAAAGTTCTTCTTTTGTAGAACGATAAGGTCTCAGCGAGTTGTATATTTCTAATATTCTGTCGTCTGGAACTGATATAAGTTCTGAAGCTCTTCTAAAATTTCTAGCAATAGCATCTCTATTCATTCCCTCAGCTATTTGAGCTTGCATTTCTAATGTCTCTGGTGATATTCTAACGTCTTCTGGTTTAATTTCTCCGCTTAATACATTTTCTAAATTTACATCTTGTAATTTTTTTCCTGTTGGAGTTTTAATATATTCCGGTCTTTTAGTAGCCAAAGGATAATCTTGCGGATTCATTTTTATTTGTTCCATAAAGTTGTTCTCCCTTCTAAATTAAAATTCAACTTCTATTTCTACAGGTTTTGCCCCTACCTCTACATGCTTAGTTTCTTTTATATGAAGTAATGCCGCTTTTGCCATAAACTTCGGTCTTGCCATTTGATCATTCTTAGTTGGAACAGGTGTTGGTGATTCCCCTTTAGCATATTTAGCTGCATTTTTTCCTATCAATCTAAAAATTTCAAGTGTTATAAGTGGAGCTTGTGGAAATAACTCTAAGTTATTCAAAGGAAGCAAATCCTTTTGATGTATAACAGTTGTTCCTTTTGATTGAATTCCTATCCCTATTCCTGAACCACTTAATTTAGCTGCATCATTAGCTATGAATGAAACATCAGATGTTCTAATCACTCTAACTACACGAGCCTCTAATCCTTCTTCTTCTATTCCTGCTATAAGTTCTCTTAGAACATCATTATGAGGAAGATTAACTATAGTATTATTTTGTGACTTATGAAAAGCTGGTGCAATTCCTATAACAACTTCATCTGCTTTTGTTCCAACTTTTGCTTCTCCTTTTTCTATAAGCTGAAGCTGTGGTGCAACATATTTATTTGTTATATTATCCATAATTTTTCACCTCTATCAATTATTGAATATCTTCTGGTTTTATTACATTTTGAACGTTTTTGATTTCTTCCCATCTCTCTTCACTCATTCTGTAACCTGTTCCTGGTCCCTTGTAATCATTTATATCGTTAACTGCACTTATAACATCAAAATCTTTATCTAATATGGCAGATGTCTGTAAGTAATCTCCAGTTACCCTTTGCTTAAGCATGTTTAATACGTTATTTGCTACATCATCAAATCCATTCTTACTTAATGCTTTAACTATATCAAGACCAGTGATTTTCTTATTAAGCATCTCTTCTGCAGATTTTAAATCTTCAACCACATTTCTTTCTGGCATGTCTTTGCTTCCGTGAGCATAAGTTGCTGCTTCTACTTCTTCATCTGTTATAGCTGGGAACCCTAATTCCTCAAATACAGCTTGTATTGATCTTGCAGCTTTATTTCTTATTGCAATAGTCTCTTCTTCTGATACTGGTCTTAGTCCACCATCTACCATTAAATCTCTTTGAAGAATATTATAGTCATCAAAATCTTCTGCATCAAAATTCGAACCGGCAAACATATTATCATAGTTCGGAACTGCACTATATCCTGAGAATATAAAGTCTGTTCCTGGAAGCATTTGCATAAGTGTTCTTGCAGTTCTTCGTATGTCTGAATGTGAAAATGTTTGATCATTTCCTGATGCAACTTCTATATCTAGCATAGTTGTTATCAAGTTTTCAGCAAGTACAGCTCTTATTCCTGAAGGAACTGAACCCGTCATACCAATACAGCTAACTGCCCCATTTTGAAGGCCTTGTACTCCTGCTCCTTTTGTTATGTAAATACATCTTGCTTCTAAGTAAAGCATTGATTTTCCTTCTGAATATCCCATTAATGCTTCCGAACCTGTACCTGATGTAAATCTCATTTTAAGTCCTCTTGAAGCATATGCTGATGCTAAAAATGCTTTTGACCACGGAGTATCATCTCCATCAGTAAATACTGGTTCAGTACCATATACAGAAACTGTTTCTGCATAACTTGTAAGTCCTCTCATTCCAAGATCAAGTTCTGTAGCTTCCTCTACTGAACACTGAGTTAAAACTCCTCCACGTCCCACTTGAGAACCTATAAGTATCGCTAATGCATTAAATGGTGCATATCTTACTATTCCAACTGTAGTTTCTTGCTCTGAGAAACCTCTAATACTAGCTTCTGCTGCATCTGCTGCAATTTGTACTGGATTATCTCTTAAGTTTGTAACATGACATTGATTTGATGGAGTTTTTCTAGCTCTCATTTTTTGAAGTGCCATCATCATTTCCACTACATTCATGTGTGATACAACTTCTACTATCTTAGCTGGAGTTATGGATGTTGTTATATTTACAATTTCATCTCTACCAATATTTATATCAACAAGCATTTGTGCAATTTCTAACGAATCTAAGCTCATAGATTTTTCAGCTTCTTTCAGATTTATTGCATAGTCTGCTATAAATCTGTCAATTGTATCAAAATCTTCTCTTTTTATTCCATCAAGTTCTACTACCATTCCATTTTCAATTTTTATAGATGGTTTAGGATCATTAGGACTTTCCATTGCTATTAAACCTTCTTCTGGCCATTCTCCTATAAGGCCATCTTGGTTTACAGGACGTTGTGCTAAAACTTGAAATCGTTTTGATCTCATTTATTATTCCTCCCTTATATTACCTTTAGTTGCTGTCTATTATTTTATTTAAATTGTTACTTTTTTATCTATGATTCAATAATACAATAAACTATTGGAAATATTATCAAATTTTTTTGTCATGTTTTTGTATATTTTTGCTTAATTTTAATTTCACAACTTTTTGTTGTACATTTTTGTTGTATATTTTTGTTCTTTTTGTCCTGAAAATAGGAAAATCTAAAACTCACCCAACTTTACAAAACAATCTAACGATGATTTATAAATAACAAAAAAAACAATACTCCTTGCTTATATAAGCAAGGAGTATTGTTTTTTAATTTATAATACTTATAACCTTAATCTTGTTTTTTTCTGACAATTGTAAGGCCTTTTTTTATCTCTCTTTTTTCATTATACATTTTCTGGTCAGCTGAATTGATGATACTGTCAATATATTCATTATGATGGAATTTACATTCTTCTATGCCATGGCTCACACTTACAATGTATGCTCTATTTTCTTCATCATTTATTTTTTTATATTCATTATTTATTCTTTCCCATACATTTTCAGCTTCTTCTATATCAAGATTTACAAAAATCACAAGAAACTCGTCTCCACCCATTCTTATAACAAAATCAGACTTCTTTATGTGTTTCTTAATACCCTTGACAACTGTCATAATGAGCTCATCACCAGCCTCATGCCCTAATGCATCATTGACATCTTTAAGTCCATTAATGTCAATAAAACATATACTAATGCCTCCCCCATTATTAACAATATCTGTGTATTGTTTATTTAAATTCTGAAGACCTGCTCGTCTATTTAAAACCCCAGTCATTTCATCATATTCAGAAAAATACTTAATCTTCTCTTTTGATATCTTGTTCATTGTCATTAAAACCGAGAAAAGTATAGATATTATTAATATAATCAAAAGAACTATTTTTCCATTACTAAGTACATTTAACAGTAATTCAAAAGGATCATTTTCAAACAAGACTCCGCATTCACTATCTTTTGGAATAAATAAAACAACGGTCCAATTACCTTCTCCAAATACTATATCTATGTTTTCTAATTTTTTATTTTTAGATGAATCTGTATCGATCTGCATAATATTTGAAAACGTATAAAAACCATTCTTAGTATTTAGTGTTCCTTCTTCATTATCTAATATATAACTCCATTCTTTAGGATATTCATTCTTAAAACTAATCTCTTTCTTTTCTTCATACATAAAAGCCCATTCTTTATCTTTATCTTTGTTGTAAATCCAATATCCATTAGAATCCAACAAGTAAGCTTCCCCTACACTATTTTGGGATATGGCTCCAAAATCATCCAGTAAATATTTAGCATAATAATTAAGAATAACTATACCTTTAACATTCCCTTCATTATCAAATACTGGTGTAGATAATCTCATCATTGACTTTAAGGGTTGTTCAACTTTCCCATCTTCAACATTCAAATCTAATTTTGATATATATATTTGTTTTCTTTTCAAACTAATACTATCTTTAAAATAATATCTTTCCTTTTTATTCTTAAGTTCTGACTTATTTATTATATGAGACCCCTTATCAGAATAATTAATCCTTATAATTTCATTTCCTGAAAGATCAATATAACGTATTTGATCATAAATTTTCTTTCTGTCAGAAAAAACCTTCCATTGTTTTGCAATATCTTGATATGTTGATTCATCTAAACTATATAAATCAAGTGAGTCCGATAAAAACAACAGATCAGAAATTACATTATCAATCTGTTCTCTTAGTATATCTTTTTCTAATCTTACAATCCTATTTTCATTTTTTTCTATTTCTTGCTTCTTTAAGTTCATTATATTATATTGAAAAATAGAAGATAATGATATAAATATTAAACTTAATGTAATAAATAAAATAATACTGTATTTCAATATATACTTCTTTTTAGCTATAAAGCTATTCATATTCATTAGCAACAACTCCTCGAAGTATTTAAAATAGCCCTTTTCAATAGTTTACGTTACAACTATCCATAAATCAATTTATAAGAAAATTTATATATATAATTTTTATTATATTTAAATAAATGTAATATTTATAAATAAAAAAGTTCTTCTTTAAAAGAATCTTAAATGTAAACTTTTTTGAAACTCATAACGAAAATTATAAAAGAGTTCGCAGATATATCTGTGAACTCTTTTATTTACATATATAGTTTAGTTGCAATTCTTCTATCATATTCTGACCAATTATTAGGTTCTGTAATTTTTCTAACCTGCTCTATTTTATTTAACATTGCATCAACATAATCTGCATAGTGTACTATAAATGCTTCCTCTGTTTTTGGAACTTTTGGAGAACCATATTCAAGTTTACCATGATGCTGAATTATACAACTTTTTATTCTCATTTTAAAATCTTCACTGTAAATATCTCCACCACAGCGAAAAGCCTCTTCTAACATAGTAACTCCCATAACTATATGACCCTCCATATCTCCACGCATTGTTACAGAAAAAGGCCCATCCGTTTTGTATTCTTCAACTTTTCCAATATCATGAAGCTTAGCTCCAAGAATTGCTATTTCTTTATATCTACAATTATATCTATGCGTCATCATCTTTGCGAGATACATAGAATTTAAAGTATGCTCTGCAAGGCCGCCTAAATAATTATGATGCTGACTAAGACCTCCGATACCTTTTTTAAATTTTTCTACGAACTTGTTATCATTGAAAAAATATTCATCTAAAGCTCTGCACTCATCACTCTTAAACTCTTCTTCAGATATCCTATTCATTTCATCCATAATATTTTCAATTGGTCTTTCGACACTAGGAAGAAAATCTTCTATATTAAATGTTGTTTCCTTCTTAAATTCCTTTACATTAAGTGTACCATCTTTAGTTGCCTTAACTGAAATTACATCTCCTACCTGTAATCTATCCGTGCTATCAGGAATATAAGCCTTTACATCCCCCGTTTTATCTCCAATAAAAGCAATAAGTTTACCTTCTTTTCTAGTAAGCTTCTTTAATATCATAAAACTTGACTTAAAGCTTTCATTATCCTTTATATCTTTAATAAAAATGTTTTTCATATTCTTTTCCTTTCTATGTCAAATTTAAAATTCTATTCATAGTTTTATTTTTTCACTATATATATTTTTTATCCGGATAAACCTAAAAATTCAGCTGGAGTTTTTAATCCAACTGAATTTTTAGGTTTTATATAATGGGGAACTTAATCAATAAGGGCTGCTTCTCCTTCTTCATAAGGTTCTATCTTTTCTAAATTTTTGAATGCTACTGAAAGCATGAGCTTAATTCTATTAATCTGATTAACCTCACTTGCACCAGGATCATAGTCAACCGTTAAAATATTTGAATCAGGATATTTTTCTTTAATGGCTCTTATCATTCCTTTTCCTGTTACATGATTAGGTAGACATGCAAAAGGCTGCATACACACTATATTGTTAACCCCACTTTCTAAAAGCTCCATCATCTCAGCAGTTAAAAACCATCCTTCTCCAGCGTGGTTCCCTAATGAAAGAATCTGCTCTGAACATTCAGCGAGCTGTTGTATAGTTTTAGGGTTTTTAAATCTATTACTGTTTTCAAGTGCTTCTCTAGAATACTTTCTAAAAGCTTCAATATAGCTAATTCCCATATTATTAGCTAAAGCCTTTAATTTGCTTTTCCCAAGATATTTACTCTTAAAGTTTGAATTAAATAAACTGTATAAAAAGAAATCAATAAAATCAGGCATTACTACTTCTCCACCTTCATTTTCAATCATTTTGACAATCTGATTATTAGAATAGGAATTGAATTTAATAAATATTTCTCCTGTTACTCCTATCTTAGGTTTTCTAATGTTATTCAGCGGTATATTATCAAAATCATCTACAATACCTCTTATGATTTCTTTTGAGCTAAATAAATTTCCTTTTGTAATATTTTCTATACAAATTTTTTTCCATTTATCATGCAATTGGTCTGTTTGACCTTTAATAGTCTCATAAGGTCTTGTTCTATATATTAACCTCATAAAGATATCTCCATACAATACGGACATAATCATTCTATTTATCATAGTAAGTGTAATTTTAAATCCTGGATTTTTCTCTAACCCTATACCATTAAGCGATAGTACTGGAACATTACTAAAACCTGCATCCTCTAGAGCTTTTCTTAAAATAGGTATATAATTCGTAACCCTACAAACTCCTCCTGTTTGTGACATAATTACGGATGTATTGTCTTTATCATATCCTCCATATTTTAATGCACTTATAATCTGTCCAGCGATTAATATTGATGGATAGCATGTATCATTATTAACATATTTTAAACCTTCTTCTATAACTTTTTCATCAACATCTGGAAGTATCTTTAAATTATATCCACAACTGTTTATTGCTTCCTCAAGTAATTCAAAATGTATTTGTGAGAGCTGAGGTGCAAGAATTGTATGATTTTTCTTCATCTCTTTAGTAAAAACAATCCTATCCCTGTATTGTTTTAAAAGTTTAGGCTTAATATCGTTTTTCTCTCTTTCCTGAATAGCTGCTTTTAATGATCTAAGTCTTATTCTATTAGCTCCTAAATTATTAACTTCATCTATTTTTATTAAAGTATATATTTTATTATTATTTTCTAATATTTCTGCAACCATATCTGTTGCAATAGCATCTAACCCGCATCCAAATGAGTTTAGTTGTACTACCTCAAGATAATCCGTCTTACTTACAAAACTTGCTGCTGCATAAGCTCGTGAGTGATATGTCCACTGGTCTACTACTCTTAAAGGTTTATCAATCTTCCCTAAATGTGCTACTGAATCTTCTGTAAGTACAGCCATCCCTAAATTAGTTATAAGCTCTGGAATACCATGATTGATTTCAGGGTCAATATGATAAGGCCTTCCACACAAAACTATTCCTTTCTTACCAGTATCTTTTAAATATTCAAGCGTTTCTTCTCCTTTTTTTCTTATATCCTCTTTAAACTGCTCATTTTCTTTTAATGCTAACTTAAGAGCTATATCAATTTCACTCTTTTTAATACCATGATTTTTAAAAGTTTCATAAAGAACTTTTGAAAGTGCCTTTTTATTATCCAGAGTAACAAACGGATCTATAAATTCAATATTTTTCTCTTTTAAGATTTTCATATTGTTTTTTATAACCTCTGGATATGATATTACTAATGCACAATTTAAATTATTATCACTATGTTTAAATTCTTTCTTTTCATAAAAAACGCATGGATAAAATATCATATCTACGTCTTTTTCAACAAGACTCATTATATGGCCATGGCTTAGTTTTACAGGATAACAAGCCGACTCTGATGGTATAGTTTCCATTCCCTTCTCATATATCTTCTTATTACTCCTTGGTGATATCTCCACTCTAAAACCAAGTTCAGTAAGAAATGTAAACCATAGAGGATAGTTTTGGTAAATATTCATTACCCTTGGTATACCTATAACAGCTCTTGCCTTCTCTTTCTTTAGTGGAACATACTGAAAAAGTCTTTTATACTTATAATCATATAGATTTGGAATATCATTGATTATATTAGATTCTCCACTTCCCCTTTCACATCTATTACCACTTATGAAGCTACTTCCATTGTCAAACTTATTAATAGTAAGTAGACATTTATTTGCACATCCATCACATCTGCGGTGATGAACTTCACTTTTGAAATTGTTAAGCTGTTCTCTAGTAAGTAAAGTGCTATTTTCTCCTTCAACATATCTTCCCTTTGCAATTAAAGCACATCCGTATGCTCCCATCATACCAGCAATATCAGGTTTAATAACTTTTTTTCCTAATATTAGTTCACAACTTCTAAGTACAGCATCATTATTAAAAGTTCCTCCCTGAACTATAATCTTCTCACCCATATCTTCTGGATTTTTAATTTTTATAACCTTTTGAAAAGCATTATTTATAACTGAATATGAAAGTCCTGCAGAGATATCACCAACACTAGCTCCTTCTTTTTGTGCCTGCTTGACCTTTGAGTTCATAAATACTGTACATCTGGATCCAAGATCAACAGGCTCCTTTGCAAGTAATGCTTTTTCACTGAACTCTTCAACTGTCAAATTCATTGATTTAGCAAAGGTTTCAATAAATGAACCACAACCTGAGGAACACGCTTCATTTAGCATTATATTGTGTATTACTCCATTTTTTATCTTCAAGCATTTCATATCCTGTCCACCAATATCTAATATAAACTCTACGCCCGGTAAAAATTTCTCTGATGCCTTATAATGCGCAACAGTTTCAATCTCTCCAATATCTATATTTAAAGCACTTTTTATTAGTCCTTCTCCATAGCCTGTTACAGCAGACTTTACTATCTTTGCCTGATGAGGTAGCTCATTATATAACTCTTTAATCACATCTACCACCATTTTAAGTGGATGACCTTCATTACTCCCATAATATGTATACAATATCTGATTTTCTTCACCCATTAAAACTACCTTTGTAGTTGTTGAACCTGCATCTATACCTAAATAGCACTTACCTTTATAACGCGACAAATCTTCCTTTTTTACTTTTGCCATTGAATGTCTATTTCTAAATTCTATTAACTCTTCTTCACTTTTAAACAGTGGATCTAATCTATTTACCTCATTTTCACTTCTTTTTTCTAATTCATCTAACCTATCATAAAGTTCCTTAAATTTATATGTTTCACTTTTTATTGAACTGAAAGCTGCACCTATAGCAACAAAATAATGGGAATTAGGAGGAAATATAATCTGATCTTGGGTTAGATTTAGAGTTTCTATAAACCTCTGTCTTAATTCTGAAAGAAAATAAAGAGGACCTCCTAAAAATGCAATTTTACCCTTTATAGGTCTTCCACATGCAAGACCACTGATTGTCTGTGTAACTATACTCTGAAATATAGATGCTGCTATATCTTCTTTTGCTGCTCCTTCATTTAAAAGTGGTTGAATATCACTTTTAGCAAAAACACCACATCTAGCTGCTATTGGATATATATTTTTATGTTTCTTAGCAAGCTCATTTAGACCTGCTGCATCTGTTTTAAGAAGTGATGCCATCTGATCTATAAATGCTCCTGTACCTCCTGCACAGGCACAATTCATTCTTTGTTCAACTCCATTTTTAAAGTATGTAATTTTAGCATCTTCTCCTCCAAGTTCTATTGCAACATCTGTGTTTTGAATGAACTTCTCAACTGCTAAATTACAAGCAATTACTTCCTGAATAAAAGGTATATCCAAACGTTCTGAAACTGCAAGACCACTAGAGCCACTTACCTTAAATGTAATGTATCTTTCACTAAACTCATTATAAAGTTCTTCTATGAGTTCCTTTATACTTTTTTTTATATCTGAAAAATGTCTCTTATATTTGCTGTATATTATATTTTCATTTTTATCAAGCACTACAACTTTAATTGTTGTTGAACCAACATCAAATCCAACATGTAATATTTCCTTCATACTACACCTCTTTCTATTAGCTATCATCTAGACATTTTTTCCATTTTTACGTATTTTATAATGCATAAACAAAAAAAATATATAAACTTTAATCTATTAGTTAACAATTCTGTACATGTTTCGTATGAAAAAATATATATTTTATAATTAAATATCAAAAAAAAAGAAACAATAAATTATAAATAATAAAAATAAAGAGGTGTTTTTATGATAAAAAATAACATTTCAAGATTTTTAACTATTTCATTTTCAACAATTATGATTTTTGCATTAATTGGATTTTTAATTAGAAAGCAATATGATTTTATCTTGAATTGGATACCCATATATAGTAATTATCTACTTTTTATTTATTTGGAAAATAAAAAGAAAATAATAATAAAAAATTATATAAAAGTATTAGTAACTATAACAGCCATACTACATATTTTATTTGGTCAATACTTTAACCTTTATCAAAGCAATAATTGGTTTGATAAAGGCTTACATGTATTTGGAACTTTTTCATTCACTTTGTTCTGTTATTCACTTTTAAATTTAAGTATTGAGTTTTTTTCTAAATCTAAAATATTCAATTTTATTCTTTTGCTATCAATAGGAACTACAATTGGAGTTTTTTTAGAAAATTTAGAGTTCATCTTAGATATTATATGTAAAACTAAAAATCAACACAGTCTATTAGATACTAATCTAGATTTGATATTTAATATATTTGGAGCTGCATTGGCTGGTATTTTGTGTACATTTAGGGAAATATGATATTTCTATAAAAATTATAGATCAAATATGATAAAATAATCTTTATAGAACTATGTGATACAGGAGGTAAAATATAGGGTGAAATATAAATTGGAGGTATATTATGTTTAATTCTATCAAAACGAAATTAATATCAGTAATAGTACTTTTTTCAATACTACCACTTTTTATAGTACAAATTAGTTTAAATATGGGTATAAGTAGCAATGTTAATAAAAGTATTTTTATGGTTATGGGTATATGGATAATAATAGGGTCTATATTTTCAAGTATAGTTTATAGTTACTTTATAAAAAGAGTACATAATATTGGAAAATTAATGGAAAAATGTGAAAATGGAGATTTAACTGTTAGATCAAATATTCAAACGAAAGATGTAATTGGATTTTTATCAAATAGCTTCAATAATATGATTTCAAAAATATCAGATACTATAAGTGATGTAGATAAAACTTCTATAAGTATGTCAGAATCTGTAGAATCTATAAAAAATTCATCAAGTACTACTATAGACATAGCAAAAGAAGTTTCACAAGCTATAGAAGATATAGCAAATGGAGCTACTTCTCAAGCTGCCCATTCATCGAACACAATCGATTTAAGTAATGATATGAATGTTATGATGAATGAGGTTAATAATGTAATAAACGAAAGTAGAGATTATTCTAAAGCAGCTTTAGATAACAGCAAAAAAGGTATACTAGTTGTAGATAAGTTAGAAAAAAAATCAAACGAAACTGAAAATGCTTCAAAAGAAGTATCAAATTTAGCATATAACTTAAATGAAAAAATGGGTCTTATTTCAAATATATCTGACTCTATCAAAAAAATAGCAGATCAAACAAATTTACTTTCATTAAATGCAAATATCGAGGCTTCTCGTGCTGGAGAAGCTGGAAGAGGGTTTGCTGTAGTTGCTGATGAAATAAGAAAACTAGCTTTAGAAACATCAAACTCTTCTGAAGAAATACATAACTTAATTAGTAAAATACAAGAAGAAACAGAGGCTACAACTACTAAAGTAGATGAAATAAATACTATAATAGCACAACAAAATACAGCAGTAAAAGGTGCTAGAAATGTATTTAATAGAATAATCGATTTTGTTGAGAATTCAAATGAAAAAATAGAAAATCTATATAAAGTAAATCATAATTTAGAAAATAAAATAAATGAAGTTATAGCTTCAATAAATCAAATTGCATTAGTTGCTGAGCAATCTGCCGCTTCATCTCAAGAAGTTAGTGCATCAAGTCAAACACAACTTAACACTATAGAAGAACTTACTTCTCAAATAGAAATGCTAGATACTCTTGCTAATAATGTTAAATTATCTATGCATTCATTTAAATTATAATTTAAGATTTTATGTAAAAAGCCCTAATACTGATTTTTATCAGTATTAGGGCTTTTTTAGTTTACTCTACAATCATATCAGGTTCTTTTCTTTTTTTTGTACCTTGTTCATATGAATAAGCTGCTTTTATTAATTTCTCTTCTTCAAACTTGGATGCAACCAAAGTTATCCCTAATGGTTCTCCACTTTCTCTATATCCTGCTGGTACTGTAATAGCTGGATATCCTGCTGGAGCATAAACACCAGAAATATAATTACTTAATGTTAATAATACCTCTATATCATTATCCTTTAGTACTTTATCTATGGCCTCACCCGATACTTTTCTATTGTTTTCAATTTCTTTTTTTATTTCCTCATCAGTAAAATTCTTTTCTTGCGCCATCTCTATTAAACCTTGTCCATATGCAGCCCTATTTTCTAAATCTTCTTTATTGAATTTTACTACATCTTCTATAGTTTTAATATCATTTGATCCTATATTTTTAAGATATTGATTTACATCATTTTTATATCCATGTAAAAGTACATTCATATAATTAATATTAAAAGCTTCATCGCCTAATTCAACTTCTTTAACCTCAGCTCCTAAATTTTTTAAATCCTGTACTACCTTATCTAATATTTCCTTGTCTTCATTTCTATACCTACCAACTACACCCTCATCTACTACCAGACCTATTTTCATTCCTTTTAATCCATCTTTCTCTAAGAACTTAGTGTAATCAATATTTTCATACTCTTTAGCCTTTTCAGTTTCAACATCATTAATATCATATCCAACTAATTCATTAAATAATATAGTAGCATCTTTAACACTTTTACCTATAGTACCTGCTGTATCCTGTGCCTCAGCTATAGGTATTATTCTATCTCTACTCAAAAGTCCTAATGATGGTTTTATTCCTACAACTGAGTTTTGGCTTGATGGATATATCATAGACCCTGCTGTTTCTGAACCTACTGAAATTGGTGTTAAATTAGCTGCTACTGATGCTGCCGACCCTGAACTTGATCCACCAACATCAAATTTTCCATATGGATTATGAGTTTGACCTCCAAGTGCTGAATATCCATTTGATGAATCAAAAGACATAAAGTTAGCCCACTCACTTAAATTAGCTTTTCCTAAAATAATTCCGTTTGACTTTCTTATCTTACTTACAATAAACGCATCCTTATCTGACTTAGAATTTTCTAAAGCCTTCGCTCCAGCTGTATTGTGCATTTTATCTTTAGTTCCTATATTGTCTTTTAATAATACAGGTATCCCAAAGAGCTTTCCATTTATATTCCCCTTATCTAATTCTTTATCCAATGCTCTAGCTATTTCTATACTATCTGGATTTAATTCTATTATCGTATTTAATTTATTATCGTATTTTTGTATTCTTTTAAGGTAAAAACAAGTAACTTCTTCCACTGAATAAACTTTATTTTCAAATCCCTCTTGTATTTGTGCAACGTCACTATCTAACAATAGTTTTTCTAACTCTTTATATCTTTCATCACTAATTTTTCCCATATATTTTTCAAATGGTGAAAAATCCAAAGTTTTTTTACTAGATGTTTTAACTTCTTCTATATATTGTTTTTGAACCTGAGCTTCTATTTGAGTATCAGGCATAATCGCTTTTAATTTGTAATATATGAACCCTCCAACTCCTAATGCCCCTATTAATATTATTGCTAACATAACTATTAAAACCTTCTTCCAGATTTTCATACTAAATCCTCCACATTATTGTATTTACAATTTATTCTATAAGCATAGTATAACCATGTATGTGTTTTAAATTATATATACAGCATCTTATATTTTCAATGGAGTTTAGATTTTTTTAATGTAAATTTAAGATTAGTCAAATTTATACTACTTTTAAATTTTCACAAATAAAACCTTCCTCAACTTAGATTTAACTATGTTAAGAAAGGTTAATAATTACAATAAATCTATAATTGTTCCACTATCAGTTTTTATGATTGGAAGATGAGGAGCTTCAATATAATTTGTAAATCCTACAATCTCTCCTTTTAATTCATTGTTTATAACTATTTTTTCTCCTATTTTGAAAAAATTACTTCTGTGAATAAATATACTTAAAATATCAGGATCAAATTGCTTTCCTTTATTTTTCCACAATATTTGTATAGCTTCACTTGGCAGCATTCCATCATTATATAAATAGCCACCAACCATTACATCATAAGCTTGACATATAGAAAGAATTCGTCCAAGCAAACTTATATTTTTACCTTCTTTTCCTTTTGGTAATCCATTTCCATTATAATATTCATGTCTATCTAAAACTCCGTAGATAATTGAATTTTTTCTAAGTAATGGTATATTTAAAGAAACCTTCATAAAAACTTCAATTTGCCTAATCAATACTTTAACTTCACTTTGAGGGTTCTTTAAGTATTTTTCGAACACATCTTTTTCAATTTCAGTATAACCTACATCTGAAAATAAAGCTGCTAGTCCTAGATCTATAAGTTCATCATCACTTAATTCAAGAGTTAAACCAATCATCAATGCCATAGAAGCAGTGTTTATACTATGTAAAAATAATATATCCTTATATTCTTTTAAACCTTGTATTAACTCTTTCAAACTATCATCATTTACTATTTTATTTAGCAGTTTTAGTTTTATAAACTTTGCTCTTTTCTGCAATTTAGTTGATTCTAATTTTGTTTCAAATGAAGTAAATAGTGATTTATTATAAAAAAGTTTTAAGTTGTTATTTGCTATTCGAGTAGTTGATTCATTAAGTAACGAATCCAAATGTGTTGGAAATACAAGATTTTTATTATATTGAGATATTATATCTCTCAAATCATTTATGAACTCATTTTCACGAAACTCTTTATTATCAATAAAAATTTTAAACTGATCTGATGAAGGTGATACTAATACTGAAATATCGTCAGCATCATGCTTCTTAATCTTTCTAATTAAATCTAAAGACAATATCTTATAACTATCTATTAACATAAGCCCATCCATTCTATATACTGGATGTAAAATAATATCTCCTGGAACAAGATCTTTTATCTGTTTTTTTATATAATTATCCAAAAAATCTCCCCCTCTTTCTGTGAATTCATAGAAAATTCTTTATATTTATCATTTCGACATATTTACTTATCTTCCTTCAATATTTATGTAAATATTTAGATTTTGAAAATACTTGAACTTTCAAGTAAAAACCATTATAATTAAATTACTTGAACTTTCAAGTATATTTTTCATACAAAATAATTAAAATAGTATTTATACAAATGAAAAAGGGGGCGTCTATATTGAACTTTAAAATAAAAAAATTTAGTGAATTAACACCTGATGAATTATATGAAATATTAAGAATAAGAAATGAAGTCTTTATTATAGAGCAAACTTGTATTTTTCAAGATTGTGATGAAAAAGACCAAAAATCATACCATCTATTTTGTATAGATAATGGAAAAATTATTGCTTACTTAAGAATTTTAGAAAAAGGAGTTTCTTACAGTGAAATTTCTATAGGAAGAGTTCTAGTAGATAAAAAACATCGTGGAAAAGGATTAGCAAGAGATATATTATTAAAAGCTATAGATTTTATAGAGAACAATTTAAATGAAAAAGAAATTAGAATTTCAGCACAAAACTATTTAGTTGACTTTTATAAATCTTTAGGATTTTCAACCGCTTCAGATATGTACCTAGAAGATGGTATCCCTCATATAGATATGTTTTATAACAACACTATAAATTAAGATAAAATTTATTTGGAGGAAATATGGATTATTTAACAATGCGTGAAATAGGTATGATTGCAAGATGCTCTAATACAATCAGTGATATTGAATTTAGAGAATTAAAGTTAGAAAAAGGACAATACATTTTTGTTGTAAGAGTATGCGAAAATCCAGGTATTAACCAAGAAGAGTTATCAAATATGACCAAAGTTGATAGAACTACCGTCGCTAAAGCAATTAAGAAACTAGTAGAAAAAAATTATATTGAAAAAGTTTCTAACGAAAGTGACCGTAGATCATGGAAATTATATCCTACAAAAAAGGCATTTCAAGCTTATGATTTTCTTATAGAAGAAGAACAATATACAACTAAAATAGCTTTAACAGGTTTTGATGATAAAGAAAAATCATTAATTTTCAACTTGCTACACCGAATGAGGTTAAATATTGAAGATGACTGGAAGCTTGTAAAACGTGGAGAACAGCGAAGTTATTTAAAGAATAAAAAAAATAATAAATAAACTATATTTTAAATTAAAAGGCTTGAAAATATTAATTTTCAAGCCAAAGTACATTGTATTTTCTATTTTGTGTTAATTTTATGAGATTGTTTAAATTCCTATAGTTTAAACTTAGAAACACTAGACTGCATCTCTTCTGCTAGTTTAGCCAATGTTTCACTAGCATTGCTAATTTGATTCATAGAAGCAGTTTGTTCTTCAACAGATGCAGAAACTTCCTCTGTTCCTGCTGCATTTTCATCAGAGATAGCTGAAAGATTATCTATAATTTGGATAATCTGATCTTTTTTAGCTTCCATTTCGTTACCTGATTCATTTATAAGATTTAATACTTTTTTCATATTTTCAATAGAGGTTGCAATTCCTTCAAATTTTTGATTAGTCACCTCTACAATATTTGCTTGTGACTCTACAATTTTACCTACTTCGTTCATAGTATTAACTGCATGTACTGTTTTGCTTATAAGATCCTGAATAACAGTTGCTATTTCATCTGTAAAGGCATTAGATTGCTCTGCTAATTTTCTTATTTCATCAGCTACCACTGCAAAACCTTTTCCTGATTCTCCCGCTCTTGCTGCCTCTATAGCTGCATTAAGTGCTAATAAATTGGTTTGGTCAGCTATACTCTTAATCATCTGACTTGCTTTTTCAATTTTTTCTGCACTATCATTAGTATTTATGATTATGTCATTTACATCTTTAGCTGCTTTATTATTAATCTTTGTATTTTCTACTAAATCATTTAAGGCTTTTAGTCCTTCATCCTTCAATGTACTTACTTCATCAGCCGAAGCATTTAAGTTTATTACATGTTTTTGATCTTTTTCTATTAGCTTTCCTAGCTGATTAATATGCACTGCACCATCTTCTGTATTCTTAGCTTGTTCGCTTGCTCCATGTGCTATTTCTTCTATTGTTCGAGCTACTTCATGTGCAGCTATTGATGATTGTTCACTTGTGGCGTTTAGTTCTTCTGATGAGGATGACACTTGTTCAGATTTATCTGATATATCCTTAATTATATGAACAAGATTTGTCTGCATTATTAGTAAAGAATTTGCAATTAATCCTATCTCATCTTTGCGTTTTAAATATGTAAAAGCCTTTGACTCTTTATCAACTGTTAAATTATATTTTGATAACTGATCTATAATTTGAGATAGTATCTTGATAGGATCTGCAATCATACCACTTGCAAAATAAGTAATAACTATACCTACTAAAATAATAATTATAGTTATAACACCTAGACCATCTCTTAATCTATTAACTCCCGCTAAAACTTCATCTTTTTCTACAGCTACGGCTATAACCCAAGGACTATCTTTGATTGGAGCAAATCCCATCATTCTTACTTTTCCTTCATATAGATATTTATCTACTCCTGATTCACCTTTAATCATGCGTTCTTCTATAATTTTAGCAAATTCTCCTAGATCAGGGTTATCTTTTGCATCTTCAATAGGGTTAGATCTTTTAATAACTAACTCTGTATCTTTATGTCCTGTAATTATTCCTTCTCTATTAATTATATATGCATATCCATGTTCCCCATATTTGATGTCCTTTACAATTTGGCTTAAAGCCAAACCATCTCTCCATCCATAAAATACCCCTATAGTTTCACCATTTTGCTTTACAGGTGTTGCAAATATAAGAATCGCTCCATCACCTAATTTGCTAACTATTATGTCTGAAAAAGATGTTTTTCCAGATAATGCATCTTTATAATATTTTCTATCCTTAATATTTATCATAGTTTTACTATAGTCAAACATTATAGCTTGTCCTTTAGTATCTGCAAACGCAAACCTAGTATATCCAGTTCTCTTAGCTTCTTCTTCTAAAAAGTTTACTTTTGCTTCCCATGAAACATCTTGGCTGGTTATAATTGGATTTTGTGCAATAGTTTCTATATATAGTTTTTGAGTATTAATACGAGCTTGAACATATTTACTTCCCTCAATAGCAGTATTTAATAGTGTTTCTTCATTTTTTGTAAGAAGTGCTTTTGAAGAATTTCTTATAGCTAGAACACCTAATAATCCTGATGATATCAATAGTATTAATGTAAAAATAGTAATCAACCTGATTTTTATAGATTTCATACTTGATTTTCCTCCTCTTGATTATTTCTAATGAAGATATTTTATTTGTAAAACTATGCAAATTTATGTATTTTATTGTAACGCGCGTTTGTTAATTATATATTTACTTCAAAATATTTGCAATAATATTTTCCCAAAATTTGTTTAAATAGTACTTTAAAACTATATATTGCTTTTGATTACAAAATAAAATGCGTTGAAGAGAAAATTTATATCTTCTCAATCAACGCATTAACTATATATCAATATTTTTTCAAATGCGATTTTCTACTCTATTTTTATATACTCAGAAACTGCATCTTTAATTGTATCAGTATAATTTTCTGGAGTTCCATCTTTGCTAATATTATTTTTGTTTTCTTTCTGTGATCTTATTAAAATATCAGTAGCTGCTGCCTTAACATCTGTTATACGATACTTAAATACATTTGCATATTCAAAATTTGGATCAAGCTTTTCTTTCTTGATTCTCTCTGCGTCTTTTGAGTAATCAAGAAATTTATTAGTGTCTTCAACTAGCAAATTATATTTTTCTTTAAATTTATCAACATCCAAATCCGATACGTTTTCACAAGTAATACCTTGATCGTTAAGTTCAGTCTCCAAATCCTTAGCTCTTAATATAACGCTCAAAGCATAATATCTTATCATATAATCATTTTTCTTAAAGTTTTCTAAATCCTTATTACTTTTTTTCAAAAAAGCACTCTCAAATTCAGATGAGAATTTTTTAGCTAAAGGTTTGACTTCATTATATTGTAAACATATTTTCTTATGTAATGATTTACCTTTAACAAAATCATCATCCATATAAGATTTCAATTTATAATATGAATCAGCTTCATCTATCAAATCTATCAGTTCTTTTAACTTTGGATCCAATTCTTTTACACATTTATCAATTTTGTCAAGAGAAGGATTCTTTGAAGCATATTTTAAGTTTTCCTCTAACTCTTTCTTATTTAATTGCAAAAGAATACCATTTTGAAGATTAGAATTTTTATCAACTTTAATTTCCTCAGTATCTCCAAACTTATCAAAATAATAGTCCAAAGATTTTTCTAAATTTCGTGTAATAAAATTATTTAGAGAAATATAAGCAGTATATTTTTGGTTTTCTAAAGACTCTGAGTCATTTGATATAGAGTTCTTTTTTTCAGATATTTCTTCATTGATATTGTTATATGCATCTTCAATAGATCCACACGAAGTCAATAAACTACAAACAATTGTGAATATCATTATAATGAAAAGATTTCTTTTTATCACAAAGTTTACCTCCTAATATGGAAATTATATTAATTCATATTGTTATAAGAATTAATTACAGAAGAAAGTTTTGTGTTAAAAGTGTTTAAAGGAGCATTTCTTCCTCCAGTTGTTACTTTTCCTTTTGTGTCACTATTTATACTTGTATCCTTTGTCTTTAAAATTTCCATAATGTCTGTAGCTGTAACCTTCATTCTTTCAACATCACTCTCGAAGTTTCCTATAAATGGATTAGCTTCTAAACCTTCTTTTTTTAATCTTTCATCATCCTTTGAATACTCCATAAACTTATTAATATCTTCTGTTAACAGATCATATTTTTCTTTATATTTATTAACATCAAAATCTAGAATATTGCTATCATTAACTTTCGCTTCATAAAATGCCATTTGTATATCTTGTGCTCTCATTACAATACTCATAGCATGATATCTTATCATATAATCACTTTTCTTTAAACTCTCTAAATCTTCCTTATTTTTTTGTTCTGTTATAACACTAAGCTCAGAGAAAAATGTTTCAGCTAAGGCAACATATTCATTATATTGAGTGTATATTTTTTTATGTAATTCTTTTCCCTTAGCAAAATCATCATCTACAAAAGATTTTGTACTATAATAATTTTGTATTTCATTTAAAGTGTTCATCAATTCTTTAAGTTTTGGACATAAAGCCTTTACAGAATCATCTGCAGCACCAAAAGAAGGCTTCTTTGAAGCATATTCAATACATGCTTCTACGTCATCTTTATGACCTTGTAGAATAGGCATTGTTTGAAAACTATCAAAATTTTTGTCAATTTTAATTTGCTCTTCAATTCCAAACTCTTTAAAGTACATAGTTAGACCTTGATCTAACCATCCAGTCATATAATTACTTAAAGTTATATAAGAATTGTACTTTTCAGTATCAATTTTTGAACTAGATCCTTGTAAAGTGTCAGAAACACTACAAGCACTTAAAAGAGTACACATAATCACACAAATCAAAATATATGATACATTTTTTTTAAACATAATATTTCCTCCTTTTATATCTCAATCTAATTAAATTTTTAATTTTTTAGACTTTTATTACATTTAAATATTTATTTCTTCTTTCTTAGCTTTTCTAATAAACAAAGTAGCTTTAACAGCCTTTATACTCATGTACACCATAAGCACTGTTAAATACACATTTTGACCCCCTTGTGCTAGTCCTATTTTACTCATTACTGTAGCTACTAAAGCGCCTAAACTAACCAATAATATTAAAAT
This sequence comes from Tepidibacter hydrothermalis, assembly GCF_029542625.1. Classification (GTDB taxonomy): domain Bacteria; phylum Bacillota; class Clostridia; order Peptostreptococcales; family Peptostreptococcaceae; genus Tepidibacter_A; species Tepidibacter_A hydrothermalis. The sequence continues at coordinate 537,674 of NZ_CP120733.1, read as the reverse complement.
AGAAGACACAATGTTTTTGAATTTTCTTAACAGCAAAGCTATTACAATAATTATAAGAGAATCTATAATAGCATAATAATTTTGAAGTAATACAACCAACAATACTATTTGTATTATTGCCAATCCTATAAAAGAGCCTGAAACATTATTTATTATTTTTGTAGCATCCTCTATGGTTTCTATTTTTTTAGACATAGCTATACCTTCCTTTCTTATTTTTATTAGATAACAATTATTTTAAATTTCACTTTTTTTGATATAATCAGTACTGAAATATATTTTTTTACATTTTCTTACATGGTAATCTATAATTCACTATACCTCAATGGGTCTTTTTTACTGTTTTTGAAAAACATTACAATGCAATTAGTACAATCTTACTAATTTTTAAATACATCAATTTTTATATTCATAATAGATCTAAATACTTATACATATACAGATATAGATGTACTATATAAAAAAACTCCAGCCCTTAGGCTAGAGTTTTAGATGGGAATATTAAAATAACTTCTGTTCCCTTTTGAAATTCACTTTTTATTTGAAGTTGACCATTATGAAGTTGCATTATTTTTTCTGAAATAGAGAGCCCCAGTCCACTTCCTCCTTTTGACTTATCTACAACATAAAACTTCTCTTTTACTCTTTTTATATCTTCTTGACAGATTCCTATTCCATTATCCTTTATTGATAATATAATTTTAGAATCCGATCTTTTTAATCCTATTTTTATTTTAGAATCTTTTGATGAATACTTAAGTGAATTATCTATTAGATTTATAAGTACTTGTTTGATTCTATTTTTATCTATATCCAAATCTATATTTTCATCTAATTCACTACTAAAATCTATATTGTATTTTTTTATCCTAGGCATAAATATATTTATAGATTCTTCTATAAGTAACTTTAAATTGGTGTTATCTTTGTTTAAGCTTATCTTATCTATTTCAAACTTTGAAAAATCCAAAAGCTCTTCTACAAGTTTTTTTAATCTTAAAGTTTCATTTTGTATTGTTATAACCTGAGAATTTAGATCTTGTTTTGATATGTTTTCTTGCATTACAAGAAGCTCTGTCCAACCTATTATAGCTGTAAGTGGAGTCTTTATATCATGGGTTATTGACGATATGAACTCATTTTTAAGTTTTTGATTTTCTTTTATCTGAGATGCCATATGGTTTAATGTACTCGCAAGTTGTGAGAGTTCATCATTTGACTTTATTTCAATTTTTTGATCAAAATCTCCCTTTGCCATTTTTTGAGCTTTCAAAGACATCTCTTTTAAAGATTTTATTATAGTCTTTATAAATATCATGCTCATAAAAAACGATAGTGACAACAGAAGTAACAATATTGCAAAACTTTGAGCATATTTTTTTATTAAGAATGAATCTATATTTCTTAAACTTGTTGAGTACCTTACAACTCCAATTATTTGATTTTCAAAATAGATAGGAGAAGATGCTGCAATTATTTTTTCATTTGTAGTTTTCTTTCTCCCCTTATAAATTCCAAGTTTTCCATTTAGGGCATCTATATAATCCTTAGTATCTAGTTTTGTGTCTTCATTCACTATCATAGATGAGTCTATTATGTTTCCATCTGTATCTAAGACCTCTATTAACAGCTTATCTTTATATTCAAAGTCTTCTACTATTTTTTTTGCAAGACCTTTATTCATAATAAGATTGTCATCTAAGTATTTATTGTAAAAATTCGTATATGCTATTAATCTATTTGATACATTTTCTTTCGCCCAATCATAGTAGTAGTCTTTCAAAAAAAACATATAGAACCCCTGAATAAAAATACAAATTATAACAATAGTAAATATATAATTTTTTATCCATTTCTTTTTAAGACCACTATTTATAAACCTTTCCATTGATAACCTCTTCCTCTTATGGTTTTAATATACTTTTCAGAATCTAAATCTAGCTTTTTTCGTATTCTAAGTATGTTTACATCTACAGTTTTATAACTTCCAATATAAGAACTTCCCCATATTTTATCTAACATATAATCTCTGGTTATGGTCTTTCCTTTATTTTGAACTAAAAGACTTACGACTTCAAATTCAGTATTTGTAAGTTTTATATCTTTAGAATCCTTAATCACAATTTTTTCATCTAAAAGAATTTTTAAATCTCCATCATTTATTTCTCTCTCTATTTGTTTTGAAGTCTTATTTTTCATTATAGAAACCTTACGATAAAGTGAGTTGGCTCTTGCTATAAGTTCTTTAGGACTAAAGGGCTTTACTATATAATCATCCGCTCCAAATGTAAGCCCATTTATCTTGTCTTCTTCTTGTGATTTTGCTGTTAACATTATTATTCCTGTTGTGTCATCTATTTCTCTTATCTTTTGACATACAGTAAATCCATCTATTCCTGGAAGCATAACATCTAGTATTATCATATCTATTCCATTTTCTGATTTGAATATTTCAAGGCCTTCTATTCCATCTTTTGCACATAGGGTAGTGCATCCACTTATTTGGAAGCTCTTTTCTATAAATTCACGTATCGCTTTTTCATCTTCTACTATCAGTATTTTTTTCATAATAACTCCCCTTAAATACAGTTTAGAATATAGAATTTGTAATTAAATTGCTCATTCTTTCTTTAATTTGATTTATATTAAGTTGAAATTTCTTTGCATTTTGAGATTTTAGTTCATTATTTATTTTAACATAATAGATATTCTTGTTATCTATTTTAAGTTTTTGATATCCTAGATCTTCAAATTTCTTTGCATTCTTAGGAGCTACGTATTGAATTTCAAATAATAGTTCTTTATTAGACTCATCTTCGTAAAAAAACTTTACAAAAATTTGGTCAGAATCATAATTATTTTTTTCGATTTTTACATTTTCTTTCCATCCTTTTTCCATTATGAAGCTCATATTCATAGGATAGTTTTCGTAAGTGTCCAAAACATGAACTAGTCCATCTTTTCCATCCCATTTAAACCACTCGGTAATCCAAACTACAAATGCCATGGCTTCATTTTCATATCCCTTCGATTGAGTAGGTATAGATATTTCAACTACTCCATCTTTATCTATATCGTACGAAGGTGTCGGTCCTGGCTTAAAAGTTTTCTCCGTAAATCCACCTTTTTGATCATAAAACACATTATGCATTTTACCGTCTTTTAAAACTATAAGATCTGTAAAACCTGCATTTCCAGTTGCTATATCCATGAAAATACCTTTTTGATTTAGTTTTGCATTACCAAACATAACACTTTGTGGACCAAAAGCAAAATCTTCGATTCTGCAGGTATCAACTATATTCATCTTGCCGTCTTTTAATTCATATCTTTCGAGTCTTGTATTAGGATTGTCCATATTTTCTCTTTCTTCATTAAACACATAAAGCTCATTTATCGTATCATCATCAAGATCACCCAAAAACCAAGTTCTAACCTTATCTTCTTTTATAGTGTCTATCTTTGAACCATCAAACTCATATACACCAAATCCTATATCATAGCTACTTTCAGGTTGCCATGATATATATATTTCTTCTTTTTTATTATTATCTATATCATCAAAACTGACTTTTTCTATTTCTTTTCCTACACCATCTATTCCCTCATAGATTTCCAGTTTCCCATTTATGTCTTTTAATATTACTCCTTTTAGTTTATTATCTTTAGGATTTCTAAAAAATACTATTGCCTCTTGTTTTGAATCTCCATCAAGGTCTCTGAAGTTTATTGGACTTAACTCTTGAGTTGAAGGGGGAGTTATAAGACTTATATCCTTACCGAATTTTTCCTCTATTTTCTTTTGTATATTATCTGCTTTAACCGAAGCTTTTGGAGGTGTAATCATTTCATCAGCAGATACCTTAGCACATCCAACCACTAGTGAAGAAGATAGTATTATAATTAAAAACAAATTTATCGATTTAGAAAATTTCATTCATATCAACCTTTCTATTTAGAATAATTTTTAATAGTCTTTTGTTATGATTATATAATACTATTTATTTGAAATTTCAGGGTAACATTTTAGTAACAATTAAAAATACCGCCTATCTTATTACAAATAGGCGGTATTTATATAATTCTTTTTATATTCCCTTAGGTAAATCAATTGCACTTACTGGACATGCATAATAACAATTTCCACATTCATCACAAAGTTTCGGATTAATAACAAAAGGTGTACCTTCGCTTATTGCATAAAAAGGACATACCTTTTTACACTTTCCACACTCTATGCAACTTTCAGTGATTATACATCCTGCTTCATTAACAGTATCTTTACCAAAAGCAAAACGTACACGATTCATTTTGTTCTCTTTTCCACTCAAATCAAAAACCTCGCCCTTTCCATTTGAAAGGTAAAAAACTGAAAAACTATCATTTTCATTTCTCGTAGGAAACAACTTTTCTAATTCAGGATTTTTATCAAATAGCTTTTCAATCAATCTGATGTCAATTTCATGAACATCTCCAACTAATCTTACTTGTACATACTCTTTATTCATACCTGTTACAGCTACTTTTTTTTCTCTCTTTAATTGTCTATAAAACGGCTTAGTCTTACCTGTTAAAAAATAAATCCCACCATCATCATAGTCCATTATATCAATTATTCTTGACTGTGGTATTCCATCTTTAACAGTTGATATTACTACTGATTTCACATCTCTAAGAATTTCAAAAGCTTTTTTCATTTTGCATATCTCCAATTCACTTTTATTTTTTAGGTACTCAATTGAATAATAAAATTTATTTCATCCCCATATGTTCTAATTCCATATAAATTTTATCCATATCCATCTTGTTTTTTAAAATATTATCATATATCTGACCCATAGCAGCTTCATCTAAAGAAGCTTTAAAACCTTTTAGTCCAAAGAACTCTCTAACAAAATTCGAAGCTGGATTAAAAATCAATTCTTCCCTTGTTCCTATTTGTTCAATCTTTCCTTGATTCAATAATATAATTTTAGATCCAAGTTTTAGCGCCTCTTCTATATCATGAGTTACAAGTAGAATAGTCTTATTTAAACGTTTATGAATCTCTATAAGCTCATCTTGAAGTGAAGTCCTTGCAATTTCATCTACTGCTCCAAATGGTTCATCCATTAAAATAATATCTGGATCAGCTGCCAATGCTCTTGCAACTCCAACTCTTTGTCTTTGACCTCCACTTAATTCTCTAGGATATCTTGACAAATAATCTTCTTCTAAACCTACTAGGCTAATAAGTTCTTTAGCTCTATTTTTTCTAACATTTTTACTCACCTTTAAAAGCGAAAGTACATAAGCAATATTCTCCTCTACTGTTAAATGAGGAAATAATCCAATCTGTTGAATAACATAACCAATGCTTCTACGAAGCTCTATCGTATCCCATTGGTTGATATCCTTACCCTTAATTTTTATAACACCTGCATCTGGTATAATTAACTTGTTCACCATCTTAATGAGTGTAGTTTTTCCACATCCAGAAGGTCCAAGTATTGTAATAAGCTCACCTTCATCAATTTCCAAATTGATTTTATCAATTACTTTAGAACTGGACTTATAAGACTTCTCTACATCAATAAATTCAATTAATGACATTACTTCAATCCTTTCTTTTCTAAAAATTCTCTAGCAACTTGCTTAGGATCTTTCTTCTCAATTTCAACTAAGTAATTCATTTCAATCATCTCTTCATTACTAATTAGTCCAGTCATCATCTCTAATATCTCTTCTAATTGAGGATACTCTTTCAATGTTTCTTCTCTAACTAACGTAGCTGCAAAATACGATGGGAAAAAGTTTTTATCATCTTGTAAGACAACCAAACCTTTCTCTTTTAATCTACCATCTGTTGAAAAGACATTAATTACATCTACTTGATCCGTTGATATAGCTTGATATTTAAGTCCTATATCCAGTTCCTTCTTATTATCAAACTTAAAACCATAAATTTCTGAAAGTCCTGGATATCCATCTTCTCTCTCATAAAAATCATATTCTGCTCCTAGAGTTAAATTATCACTCTTTAAAGCTAAATCAGAATAAGTTTTAATATTTAATTTATCTGCTAACTCTTTCTTTATTGCAAGCCCAAAAGTATCATTAAAACCATAAAGTCCTGTCCATTTGATACCATATTGCTCTTCATATGCTTTTTTTACTGATTTATATAATTCTTCAGAGTTGTTGATGAGTTCTTGTTTCAATACAAACATCCAACCTGTACCTGTATATTCTGGGTAAATATCAATTTCGCCTTTTTCCATGGCAGGCTGTATATTTGACGTTCCCCCTCCAATTCCTAATTTTAGTTCCACTTTTATGTCAGTATTTTCTTCTATCAGTAATTTCAACATTTCTGCTATTACATACTGTTCTGTCATAGGTTTACTGGCAATTACCACTTTTTTTTCTTCCTTATTACAACCTATAATAGAAAACATAAGTAAAAATATAAGTGTGAAAGCAATCATTTTTTTAAACATTATTTGTATCCCTCCATCTTTTCATTTCCTAATATTTTTCTTGTCATAATATTTTCTGTTTTTTGCAAAATAAGATCTGTTATTATTGCCAATGCAGCAACTAACAAGCTACCTGCCATAGTCATAGTAGGAAAATTTGTGCTTATTCCACGCCAAATAGCTACTCCTAATCCACCTGCACCAATAAAAGATGCAATACCACATAATGCAATTGTCATGATAACCATAGTACGAAATCCCGTAAAAATTACTGGCAATGCTAATGGCAATTGAATTCTAAATAATAGTTCTCTTTTTGTAGTTCCCATTCCAATTGCTGATTCTATAACTTGTTTATCTACTTGCATGATGCCAACATAAGTATTTCTGATAACTGGCACTATACCGTAAATTGATAAAGCAATAATCGCACTTTTATTTCCTATCCCAGTGAAAGTTACTAACACTCCAAATAACGCAATCGATGGAATAGTATAAAGAAAGTTTGTAACTCCAAAAATAATATTTGCTAATACTTTGTTTCTGGTCATAGCAATACCCAAAGTCAAACCTAATACAGCTATAATAATTACCGAAATAGATGTTAAAATAATGTGCTCCATAATAAGCTGCGAAAAAAAGTCCCATCGTTCTATATATATATTGAATATATCCTTAATCAAAATATAATTCTCCTTTCTTTTTTACTTCGATATCGAAGTATCTATCCTAAAAAAAACTTAGACATCTAAGTATATGTGTAAATAAAAATTTCATGAGTAACAAATAAAAAATTAATTTTATTTATATACTCACGAAATTTTTATAAACTAATTCTAAACCTTTTTTGAAAGATTCAATCTGTTCTTCAGACATACCTGAGTATTGAATTTCATATAACATTTCAGATATCTCAATAAAATCTTTCTTCATTATTTTTCCTTTAGTTGTCAAATATACTATTGCCGATCTACTATCTTCTTCATTAATCCTTGAACTTAAGTAACCCTCTTTCTCTAGTTTTTTTATTAAAGTTGTTACTGTTGACCTCTCTTTATTAATCTTATTTGAGATTTCTGTTTTCGTCATCTCACCATGAAAAATTAAAGCAGACAAAATATCTCCATGTGAAGGAGCTAATCCTGAATGTCCTCTTTTTTCAAGCTCTTTGACAATTAGATTATTTGATACATATTTAATTTTTGATATTCTTGAAATTGTATTATCTACTCTCATACCCAAATTATACTTCGATATCGAAGTAATGTCAATGTGAATTTTATATTTCAATCTATTTACCATCATTATCTCATCAGCGTAAACAATAAATACATATCGAATTATTTTTATTTTTTATTGACAAACGATAAATATTTATATATTATAATATCCATAGTGATAGACATATTTAAATACATTCGGAATGTAAAATTAATAAAACTACAACAATTTAATATTCTATATCACATAGTTTTTAAAAATTTGACTTAATTAACGAGGAGGAATTTTAATGAAAAAAAATATTTTAATTTTAATACCATTTATTCTAGGGTTAGGTTGTTTTATCTCCTATAACATCATCGGGTCTGAAGTTGCTCCAGATGGCACTCTTATTGAACCATTTTTTTTAATCCCAATGAGTTATTTATTCATGCTTATTGGTATTATCGCAAGTATAGTTTCATTATTTTGCAAATATAAAAACTCTCATAAATCTAAGGAAATTTAAAAATTTGCTCCAAGATTATAATAAAGAGCAAAGACTTTAGTTATAAAGCCTTTGCTCTTTATATATAATTTCTATCTATTATAATAAAAACCGTTATTACTTATCTTACTGTTTACCGTACATCATGTAACCACTTAAATCAACACTATTAATCACTTTATGCATTTCTTCTTCATTCACTCCTGTGAAAATCAAGCTATATACTATATTGTTAATATCTGTCGTAGCAATAATTCCTTCATCTTCCTTTAATATTGAATATTTAGTACCAGATGGCGTCTTATATTCACCTTCATGTACTGTATCGGTTACAGTTACAATTGTACTGTCTTCAGGTTGCTTTTGTGTTATTATTGACACTTCAAATAATCGATTCTTTTTTTCTTTTGACATATAGCTAATATATATATTGTGATTATTATCAAATGAATTCTGAACCAATATATCTTTTTTCATTTCAAAATCTTGTGGAACATATGAAGGCAAAGTAATTTTTATCCCTATACTTTCTTCAACTTCTTTTATGTTAGCAAATTTATTTAGTTCATTCTCCTCAGTTGTACCTTGTGTAGATGGTGAATTATAATCATCTTCTGCTTCCTTTGCCATACTTGCAGCTTCCTCTTCACTTATATTTTGATTTGTTCTTATTTCAACTGTTGTTTCTTGATTGTAAAATTTGAAATTTTTAAATAGGTCTGTTCCATAAACTACTGTTACACCTATAGTTAACACTATACAAGCTACTAATATCACTGATTTTTTTACGCTTCTTCTCATACTCCCATATCCTTTCTTATTTTGTTCTATAATCCTTTTTGCAAAGATTTTACTATCCTCTATTGAATAAGGTAATGGTTTTTCTTCAGATAATTTTTCAAGTTGTTTTTCAATTTCAAGGATATCCATCTGATCAATAGCCTTATCAAGTTCACTATTTATACTTTCAAATCTTGGAGTGTTTTTTAAATTATCTTTCATTAAATACCTCCTTTTGATTAGGATTGAGCTCACATCCAATCACTTAATATATGTCATCAATACTCCTCTGTAACAAATTTTTCTTTAGCTACATGGTGTGTTATTTTTTTTATTTCTCTCCTCAATCTCATATATCTCATGCGTAAGCTTGTTTCATTGACATTGAGTATTTTAGATATTTCTTTATAAGTCTTATTTTCAATATAATATAGTTTATAAAGTCGCTGTTTATCTTCTGAAAGCATTAATAATACGTTATCTACATACTTACTTTCATCAATTTCACTATCATAAATCATTATCATTTTTTCATATAAGTCCGACTCTTTACTTCCTATTTCCATATTAATTGAGGTTTCCTTTGAATTCTTTTTAATGGTTTTTCTCTTAAAATTAGCAGCTAGAAATTTTGCTGTCTGATAAATAAATCCACCTATATTTTCATGATTTTGCAATTCATCTATACGATTGTAGACTATAACAAATACTTCTTGAGTAATATCTTTAGCATCTTCTATATTTCCTATGGAGTAATATAGATATTTTAAAATTTTCGAATGATATCTTTCACATAATGTAATAAAAAACTTATCCAGAACAGCTCCCCCCTCTCTATTTTGTTTATGTCCACATTTGCTTATTGTAACATCTATTGTAAAAAAAAGTTTAACAAAAATTCGTCTACTCGCTAACGCGGTGACTCATGTCGCCAACGACCCTTACAGGCTCCGTTGCTTAAAAATAGTTGCAAGTATCTCTTTCTTAACCAGTTATCAACAAAACAAAAATTATGTAGTTACGCTAAGCATAAAAAAGAGCAGAGACTTTAGTTATAAAGTCTCTGCTCTTAATATATAATTTTTATCTATTAATCTAATACCTAAAAAACTCAGTTATCTGTATTTTCTATATTGTTTTATGCTATAGAAGTTAGGTCAAGTTCAATACTGTCATCTTCTCTAAAAATCAAAAATGCTATTAATTCTTCAATATACTCTTTTTTATAGCGTTTCATAATTTTATTATCCTGTGTTATGTACATACCTTCTTGTAAAAACTTGAATCGTTCATTTTCATCAGAATAAATAATCATATTTTCAAAATTAAATAATTTTATTATTTCTTTAACTTTTAAATTATACTTTTCAATGTACTGATTGGTTTGTTCATTTTTTTCTATATTATCTAAATTAACCATTACTATAATTCCCCCTTTTGAACAATTAAGTTCTTATAGTAATATTATTGACCTTATTTAGATTGTAATATACTTAAATATTTATTAAAACTTATCTTAACTTTATACTGTTCAACTATTATTTAACTGGTATATCAATAACCTCATTCACCGTTTTTTTATATTTTATTCTTTCGATTTTTAATTCTAATTTTTCTCCTGTACCTACAAATTTTAGTGTTCTAGTATGAGTTATAACTCCATCTCTTTTCTTTTCATTGTTATTAGAAATAGTATTTTGAAGTTCTACTTTTTTACCATCTATCATAAGAAAAATTCTTGACAGAACTACATGATCCTCTGTTGTAATAGTTACAAAGGTCTCCTTATCACTTTCATAAACTTTATTTATTATAATATTTTGATCCTGAATATTAATAGTTTTAATATTATCTCCCACAACAATATCAACGATTTTATCTTCATCATAATCAGCTATTAAGCCTATAACCTTTATTTTAAGATCATCTAAATGTTTTGGTAATGGCTCAAATTCATAGTCAAATTTGATACCATCAAAGTTCGTACTCATACCTTTGCCTTGCCACTGTAACTCTTTCCCATTAGCAATTAACTTCAATTCTAAACTTTCTGGTCTAATTCTATTGTCACTTACCTGGTCCAAAGCTAATTGGAAAATATTCTGTATGCTTCCTTTAATGACTGTAGAAGTTTCTGATGCTTGAATTGAATCAAATTTTATTTTCCTATCATTTAACTTCACACTTTTATTTATCCTACTTTTCAAAGTACAACCCATGGCTTTGCTTCTGTCTAAAGTGAAGGTAATTTCTCCTCTTTTCGTTTTACCACCTTCAACAATACCAAATTCCCACTTAAACTCTTTCTGAAAAAATTTAGGTGCATCAAAACTTATTATCCATTTCATTTCTGTTTTTTCATCATTCATAATCCCCTGACCTCCCTTCTCATGAAGGGTTCCCATAAAACCATCTATTGACATGATCGATTCTATTCCATTTTCACCGATATTGCCTTCATCGAATTTTTCAGTATAAAATAGCAATAATTGATTATCATCTACCATAACCGCATCTAATGTTACACTTATACCATTTTCAAAGGTAAAGCTCTTCCCAATAACTTGCCCTTTTCCTATTTCATTTAATTCTTTTAATGTACTGTTCATAACTGGATCAAATCCAGTAATTTTCTTGCTAAAGTAAGCTAGCGTATCAAAATTGTAACTTATCAATATTATTAATATTAATATAGACGCAACCTTAAATATCCATTTATTATTGCTTTTACTTTTCTTTTCCTGGTTTTCTAAAGCTCCTCTTAATCTATCTTCTAACTCATCTGGTAATACTAAGTTATCTATTTTCTCTTTATTATTTTTTAATAATTCTTCTATTTCTCTCATAAGTTTTCACCTCCTAAACTTACTTTTAATTTCTTGAGTCCATTTGATATACGAGATTTTACCGTACCCGTTGGTATTTTTAGAACCTGTGATATAGTTTTATAATCCATATCCAAGTAATAACGAAGTTTAATTACTTCTCTATGTTTTTCATTGAGTTTTGACAAATGTTCTTCAAGTATAATTCCGGTCTCTTTACTATGAAAATTTTCTTCATAAGCCTCTTCCTTTGTATTTTCTAATAAAACTACTTTATTATTTTTCCTTAAAAGATTCTTACAACAATTAACTAAAATTTTCTTACTCCAACTATAAAAAGCTTTTTCCTTTTTTAATTTATGAATATTTTGATATAAAACTACAATCATATCTTCCATAGCATCCATAGTATCTTCACTATTTTTCATATATACATAAGCAATTTTATAGTAATCTTGCTTTTTATCCATTATAAGCTTAACTAAAGCATTTTTATCTCCTTTTTTTGCTTTTTTTACTAACGATTCTGTATCCAAATTATCACCACCATTCCTCATTTCAAAGTCCATAATTGAAGTTTTTCATAATTTTAAAGTATGAATTACATATATAAGAGTATTATAATCCTTAAAAGGTTCATTACTATACTTTTTTTAGGCAAAAAAATCCCTCCTAATAGAAGTATTGAATCTATACATCTACTAAAAGGAATTCAGACCAAAGCAACGTTGTGCTACTTCTTAACTTGTTAAGAAGTAGCTATCATGCCATCAAAGAAATATTTTTTATTCAATATTTTGTCCTCTATTTAATCGGAATATAAATATCCATCTCGGATTGCTCATTATCCCGTCCCAAAAATCGTTTATCATACAATTCAAAATCCGCTCTTTCATCAAGAACTTCTTTTGTAATCAAAACCCAAGTTCCCCATATATATTCATAGGTTTTAAGAATTTCACTAAGCAGCCCTCTGTGAGTAAATACCGCATATTTCCCAGCAGGTATTGTTTTAGCTACAATGCCATCGGGCAGATTATCATAACAGGTAACTTCCATACCAATCACTTCTGAAAAATCCATATCGTAATTTAATGTATGAGTTTCCTGCAACTGCTCACATATCCCAAATGTTCGTTTTGAATGATGCTTGTTAGGTATTATATCTACTACATCTTCAAATCTCTGCCATAGAGAATAAATATCATTTATTGAAGATACCCCATGAATACCTGCCACATAAATATCATCAATATATTTAATTTCAGGCTGAACAGTAATGCTTGTGGTAATGTGTTTTAACAAATCCATACTGATTTCTTTCTTATTACCAATAAAAACCTCCAATCGGTTATTGCGATATTCTTTAGGACTTACCCTATATACAGCTTTAAATGCCCTGCTGAATGCTTCTGGTGAGTCAAACCCGTTCTCTAATGCGATGCTGATAATTTTCTTGTCACTGTATAGAAGTTGCTTTGCCCCATTAGAAAGACGACGTTTTTGAATATAATTTCCGATATTCTCTCCCAGCAGAGATTGGAAGATACGTGTAAGATGATAGTAGGAATATCCAGCTTCCTTTGCTACATCACTCACATTAATATCCTCACCAAGATGATTTTCAATATAAATAATTGCCCTTTCAAATGTGTTTAGATATTCCATACGATCCCTCCTTTTTGCTTAAATTAACCTGTTAAACTCAAAAGTAGGATGTTTAACCTCAATATCAACCATGAAATTTTCTACTTGCATATCCGCATCTAAAGAATATGTTTTCCACCCATTTGTAGCAATACCTCCCCAACAAATATCTACTTTTCCGAGTGTAACATCAAAGACCATACTTTTGATTGTTCCGAAAAACTCATCATACCAATGGCAACACAGCCCCGTAGGATATTCTGAAAGAAGAAGGTCTTTCAAATTTTTATCCGTTAATTGATTTGTATGATCCATGTAGTTCTTTATAAACTCATATCGGCAAACTGAATGTTCCATAGCCAATGGCTCAATTTCCGCTATCTCAGGCAGATGTGCATGATTTGTTGAGTGGATATATTGCTTCGTAGTAGTTCCGTCAATTTCCTGCACGGCTTTTTTTCCATCCAATGTTTCAAACAAAGCAGCTCTGCCAAACTTATCGGCAAGGATCAGATTAATATTATATGCAATCGGCATATCCATCAGAGATTGTAACGCTTCGTTTACATCTTTACAATTTTCTAACAGAGAACGTATCACCGCCCAAAACTGTAAACCTGTGATAGCTGGTTTACGCATAATTTCCATGTTACCAACAGGCATACCACAAGAAGTCTGACCAACCATCAACCCACATTCGTTTATTCCCTCGCTTCGTCCAAACTGCATGACACTTCCACCCATGTGATCATATTTTCCTTTAACCTTTGTTTTACAAAAAGAGAAGTCATCCATTTTATGAGAAAACTCATAATTACGAGCTACCATAACATGACCATTTGCCGTCAGCTTTGGAAGTACCGCAAGTAAAGAACAGCCTGGAGTTAAATAGGTCATAGCATAATAAACCATCTGTAAGCGTGTTTCCCCGATAGCATCTGCGAAACCTTGCAGTTCTTCGTTCAGTCCAGGACAATATTGGTCAAACATCTCGGTCATTTCTTTTGCCCTCTTTTCTGTGAAAGTTCCAGGTGGACACTTTTGCATTTCGATAAATTGTGGGTAGTTTATAGCTATTTTTCCGAGATGATAGCCTATCTCATAGTTCGTACCACACAATTCAAAAATATTCACTCTTGCTTTTTCCATATAGTTTACCTCTTTCCTTGATCTAATTTATTTGTATTTTATCTAATTAGTAGGAAAACTACATGATATTTTCTGCTATGTTTCTCTTTTTTCTATATGCATAATAACTATATGCATTTGACTTAACAAACCCATTTTTCCATTAAATATATAATCCTCAATCTAGTTATAGTTTATCTATTAATGTATCCCATGTAAGTTCAAGAACTCCTATCATATTTTGAGGCTCATTTGAAACATATGTTATAACAGCATTCTTATCTGGTAACATTACAACATATTGACCATACGAACCGTCCATACGATATGAATTAAGATATGAGTTCATCCATATTTGATATCCATATCCTTGATGATGATCTGCAGTTGCAAAGTATGGATTAAAATCACTAGTTTCAATTTGAACAGATGTTGCTTGCTCTATATAATTTGATGGAATAAGTTGCTTATCCTTCCAAACCCCTTTATCAAGAATTAATTGTCCAAATCTTGATAATTGCTCTGCTGTTAAATATAACCCTGAAAAGCCTTGTGGGATTCCTTTTGGACATGTATCCCATTTTGGTCTGGGTATATCCAAGTGTTGAAATATTTTTTTATCTAAGTATTCATCTAAGTTAACACCTGTAGTAAGACTTATAATTTTTGAAAGCATATAAGTTGCAGAATTGTTATATGTAAAATGAGTTCCAGGTTCAAATACAATCGGTTCATCAACGAACAATTGGCAAATATCCCAACTCTTACCCTCACTCCAATCAGCTTTCATCACTGGGCATTCTATATGCCCAGTTCCCATACAAAGTAAATCATGTATAGTCATCTTTTTAAGATATTCATTCATGCCTACATGTTGAATATCAGGAAAAAAATCTATAACGTAATCATTTATTTTAAAGTAACCCTCACTAATTGCAATACCAACTGCCATTGAAGTAAATGTTTTACTTACTGACCACAAAAGAGTAGGCTTTTCTTCTTCAAAATCATGCTTAGCAATTATATCACCATCTTGACGAACAACAACATTTAGTACGTTCAGATTTTGTTTTTTTACGGATACTACTAAATCATTTAACAATTTATTATTCATTACAATCATCTCCATTAATTATATATTTCTTTTAATAGTTCTTCGTTCGTATAAAATTACTCTCATAATTTTAAAACAACACTATTAAAAAATATATACCTAATATTTTTATAATAAAAAATTCGTCTACTCGCTACCTCGGTGACTCATGTCGCCAACGATCCTTACAGGCTCCATTGCTTAAAAATAGTGCAAATTTAGCTTTTTCAACAAATTATCTACAAAACAAAAAATGATATAATTTCCTCAAGAATAAAAAATAAAATACCCCATGTGAAAATAAATTTTACATGGGGTATTTATTAACGTGAATATATAATTTTCTTAATAGTATAAACTGAAAGACAGTATTTTTCTGATAATTTATCTATTGAATTCCCACGTTTATAAGCAATTCGAATCTCATTATTACGCTTAATGTATTCTTGCTTTGTTCCATTTTTTTCACCCCAAGATTTACGAGTACCTATTTTACTTGGGATATATATTGTATGTCCTTCAACATATTTTTGAATTTCAGTAATAAGATGTTCTGGAAGTATATCACATGCTTTTATGTATTTCATCAACTTCACCCCTTAATTATTAATGATTAAGGATGTAAAGCCTGTTTATTAAAATAAAAGTCGATGATTATTTTATTATAATTTAAACTCCATATAAAGCATCATCGACGCTTATTTTACAGACTTTACATGGAGTTTATAAACTACAATTACTCTCATAATTTTAACACCTCTCTTTATATTTATACTCTCTATTTTGTCTTACATAAATATGTATATACTAACCATGACTTTAATATTAAATCTATGTCAATATTTTATATAAAAAAGTTCTTCTTTAGAAGAATCTTAAATGTAAACTTTTTTGAAACTCATAACGAAAATTATATTTACCCATAAGTTAAAAAAGAATATAATTTCCTATTCGTTATAAAAAAGCCAACTTTTTAATATGTAATTATAATCACTATATTAACTATTTATTTCTTTATCAATATAAAAATACCAAATAAGCAGTTTTAATTTGCTGAAATTCGTTGCTCTTTATTAAGTAACACTATAAAATTTAAATATATTTAATCGAGGTGATATTATGAAAATCGAAAGGTTGTTAGGAATATTGTTTTATATAATAAATAGGGATAATGTTAGTGCAAATACTTTAGCTGAACATTTTAATGTTTCTCGAAGAACCATTATTCGTGATATAAATACATTAACATTAGCAGGCATTCCAATCTATTCTGAAATAGGATCTAAAGGTGGGTATTCAATTAATCGTAATTATAAACTAAATGAAAAAATAATTGATAATACAAACTCTGAATATATTCTACTCGCTTTACAAAGCTTGAAAAGTGTTTATGGTGAAAAAAAGGTTCATGAAACATATGAAAAAGTAAAACATATATATTCTGATAAAAATAATAATAATTCACTAAATATTGATTTTTCTATAGTAAATGAAAACAAAAGTATAATTTCATACATTTCTATGTTAAAAGAAGCTATTCAAAATAATAAAACCATCTTATTCGAATATACTAACCTTAATAGTGATACTCGAATAGTTAAATGTAATATCGTACATGTTTTCTATAAATGGTACTCTTGGTATGCTTTTGGTTATGATTTAGAAAAAAGTAATTTTCGTATGTTTAAGATAGTAAGAATGAAAAATTTAGAAATAAGTGATGAGTATTTTGATAATAATTACAATGTAGAAAAGTTACTTGATGAATACGAAGAAAAAAGAGATAACGATAATATATATATTACTATTGAATATTCTAAGGAGATCGAAACTTTAATTAATGAATATTTTCATGGTGATATTATCAATATATCAGAATCATCTATAGTTAAAAAAGTTGCTATAAAAGAAAATGATTTTATTATGTTTTCTATAATTTTAGGTTTTGGAGAAAAAATCAAAGTCCTTTCACCTTTATCCTACCAAGAAAAAATTAGAGAACATTTGAAAAAAACTTTAATAAAAAATTATAGTAATAGTGACATATAGGTGTCACTATTCTTATGTTATAATGTTTTTAAATTAATCTGAGGAGGAATAAAATGAAAAAAATTATATATCTTTATATTCTAGAAGCCATGGCTGAATGGGAAGTTAGCTATATTCTACAAGCTATTAGTATGGAATCTATGTTAAAAAAACAAAATAGAGAATTTGTAATTAAAACCGTTAGCACTACTAAAAATCCAATAAAGACAATCGGTGGACTAACTATTACTCCAGACTGTTTGTTAGATGAAATAGATGAGAATAATATAGCTGCCTTACTCTTACCTGGTGCAGAAACATGGAAAAACGAAGAAAACAATCACATTTTACAAAAAGCCTTATCATATATAGATAAGGGCATTCTTGTAGCAGCTATATGTGGAGCAACACTTGCTTTGGCTGATTTAAAAGCCTTAAATAAATTCAAGCATACAAGTAATTCTTTAGATTACCTAACATTATTTTCAAAACAATATAATGGTAAAGAGTTATATGTTGATTCTCCAGCTTTTGCTGATTGCAACTTGATAACTGCAAGCTCAGCAGGAGGTTTATTATGGGCAAAACACATTATACAATATTTGAATGTTTTCCCTTGTGAAACTATTGAATCATGGTACAACTATTATTCTACCGGTGACCCTAAATACTATACCGAGCTTATTTCACAGAGTATTTAACCTAAGTAGAATTATATCAATAAATAAAAAAATAAATGGTATTAAAAAAATCAAAGACTGTTTTATGATATAAGAAATAGATTGGAGAAAATATAATGAATTTAATAGGATTATGGTCATCAGACATATTTTATTATGATAATTTTGAAGATACAATTATTGGATTTACGGAAGAAGGAACGGGGTTTATAGCTTATATGAGACCACTATACTACGATATTATCTTATTCAAATGGTTTCTTAATGAAGATAAGTTAATTACATTGAAAGGATATAAAAATATAATTTCTTGTGACGATGAACTTGAGGAATCAGAAGATATAGATATTTCCTTTGAAAATTTATCGATTAAGGAGTCTACAGATAATAACCCTTATGGATCTAAAATAGATACAATTGAATTTTCACACTCTATAATGGGTGATTTAAGTAAGTTTGGATTGCTTGATAAAGATATTCTAAGTCATCCTATATACAAAGATGTTATACACCTTAGTACATTGTAATTACTTATAAGAAACGTAAAATTTATGCACAATCTTATTAGTTATCTTGAATTGTTATTTTTAAATAAAATAGTGTAATGATAATTATATATGTATAATTAATTCTATAATAAAAAAACAGTATCTTCTGTAGATACTGTTAATTTTTTTTAGCTATAATCCTTACTTTTTTATTAGGCTTTAAACATTTTTCTTTAAGTTGACAACCTGCACAAATATAATCGATAGAAGAATATATTTGTTTTCCCGTTGTAGTTTTGCGAGAGGTAGGTATTAATTTCTTTTTATTTGGACATATGTATGTATTATGCATTTCATCATATATAAACATATTGTTTTGAAAAAATTTCCCATTAAAATCTGTAATATTAATACCTTGATCATCTATTAGCTTTTTAGCTTTTGTTCTTCTACTGTATGTATTTATATAATAAAATAATTTTCTCATATCCTTTTCATCAAACCACCAATCTTGAAAACGAATGATTCTATTACTTTTATTTGAATAATTTTTCTTTCTTTTTATATGCACATTTTTCATTTGTGGTTGCCTATACACACTTTTCTCAGTAATTGATTTAATATCATCAGTATAAATAATTCTTGTTCTTAAAATGCCTGTAAACTTCACATAATTTTCTCCAAGTTCTATCTTTATTTTTCTTGTAATAAGACCAATTATATTAATAATATAAATTGAACAGATACTACACGTCATTACTATAAAAAATATTGCAAAATGAAAACTATCTTTCATCCCATCCTCAATATAAAATTCTTTGAAGCAAAATAAAAGTATAATTAATGTTATCAAACATATAAGAATTACCGTTATGCCTGTTCTTACATATTCGCTATATTCTTTCGGGTACATTATATATGGTTTTTCTTTTAATCTATCCATAAATTTATTTAAATCCAGTTCATGTTTTGCAAGTTGTAATTTTCTTGATTTGATCGTCATTATTTTTACACTCCTAACATAATTATACTTGTATTTTTAAGTGTTCTCTCATTTGATATCCACCTTCCCTTAGATATTTAAATTTTACCTTTTTATTCCTTATATGTAAACAAATCTTATTCTATTGTTAAATTCTTTTATACATTAAGTTTAAAAAATTTAATAGAATTTTTTATTTCTATTTAGTAATATTTTATGATTTATTATATTATAGATATAGAAACTAAAATATAATAATTAAAGAACAGAAAAAAGTGAAATACCTTATACTAGTATTTTGAAGCAGGCAAAGTTGACGGTAAAAGAAAAATGTTTTGTTTTAAATATCTATGTGTCTGGATTTTAACATTACCATAATTATAACTACAACACAAAAAAATAAATGGTATTAAAATGTTAGGTAATGATTTAGGCGTTTTTCTATAAAACTTGTGTTACAGCGTTTGAATATCCGTTAATAAAGTTCGTTGTCTGACCGTTAGGGAGTTTAGAACTTTTAGGATATTCAATAAGATGTAATACTTAGTTTTATAAAAACGTTAACACATTACCGTTATTTTAATACCATTTGTTTTGCTCATAAGCACATGATTTTGCTTATTTTATTCTTTAATCTTTTTAATTCATTATTTTTTAACTATTCTAGCTACACACTCCACATGGCTCGTTTGTTGTATGTAAACACGGAATTAATGCCTCGTCACTTTGTAAAGAGAACGGTTTAAATCCCAGCTCACTTAGGTCATTATTCTTTAAATTTTTCAAAACTTCTTCATCAAATTTTAGTCCTGCTTTAAGTACAAAATAGATTGTATATGGCTTAGGATTTCCTTCTTCATCTTGACTGCCCACAACAACTTTCTCAACAAGACTTTCAAATATATCTCTATCAAACTCATCCATTTTTTCATTCTTATCAAATGCATTTCTAAAATTCTTAATTCTATTTGAAATAGATTTTTCTCCATCTAATGATAATGCTATCTCTCTTTTTGCTTCATTTAATTCTTTTAGCTTATTATTAATTTCATCATACTTTTGTTCATATACATCTAAAGCTATTTTTTCATTGATTCTTAGCTCTACTAAATTTTGCCCTTTATCTTCAACTTTAGAAATTTCACATTTGATCTTTGATAATTCTTCTTGACATTTCGGTACATCGAGTGCCTTTTCAACATTATCTAGGAATTCGCTAATCATATCTCTATTATTAGTGCTCAGTCTATTATACCCTTGCACAAAAGCCTTTTTAAATATATTTTCATCAATTGCTTTACTATGAGCACATGCTTTTCTACCATTTCTTATGCTTGTACTACATTGCCAAGTAAACTTTTCATGATTTGTACCACTATGCCATTTCCTTCTTATTAATGTTCCTCCACAATAGCTACATTTGCATAAGCTGCTGAATGCATGTTTCCTACTAAACTTTTCATTTCTTCCTTTGTTATTATGTCTTGAACTTCTTTTTTTCATTATCATTTGGGCTTTTTCAAACATTTCTTCTGAAATAATAGGTTCATGGTGATTTTCTACATAATATTTTTCTTCTTCTCCAAAGTTTTCTAACCTTCTATGGGTTATTGGATCAACAGTAAATGTTTTTCCTAAAAGTACATCGCCCTTATACTTTTCATTTTTTATAATTCCTCTTATAGTACTTTCATGCCACTTGGTGCTACCTCTTTTTGTTTTATATTCTAGCTTAGTAAGTTCTTTTGCAATAACAAAAGCTCCTGCTCCTTCAATATATCTTTTGAAGATATATCTTACAATCTCTGCTTCTTCTTCATTGATAGATATACTTTTATCTTCCTTATTGTAATCATATCCTAAGCATCCATTATATCCTACAAGTTCTCCTCTCTTCATCTTCATCTTCAAACCCATTTTTACGTTAGCTGAAATAGATTCGCTTTCTTGTTGAGCCAATGAACTAAGTATTACAAGCAGCATTTCACCATTCATAGTCAATGTATTAATATTTTCTTTTTCAAACATTATAGCAATATTTTTTTCTTTAAGAAGTCTTACATATTTTAGCGTATCCAAAGTATTCCTTGCAAATCTTGAAATGGACTTAGTAATAATTAAATCGATTTTACCATCTACAGCATCATTTATCATTCTTTGAAAATCCATTCTTTTACTTGCTTGTGTCCCAGATATACCTTCATCCGCATATATATCAACTAATTCCCACTCAGGATTGGATTTTACCATTTCTTTGTAATACTTAACCTGTGAATTGTAACTGAGTTTTTGTTCTTCTGAATCAGTACTTACTCTACAATATGCTGCCACTCTACTTTGCTGAAGAACTACTTTTCTATTTCTTCTTGTTTCTTTTCTTGCTTCTATAACTTTTACATTCGACATAACATCACCCTTCTCTTCTCATTTTCAAATTCTATATATAAACATTAACCAATTTTTTATCCGTGTTCTTATTCAGTTGTATGTCAATTATAGCATAGACAATATTGATACTCCAGATATCGTTCAATTTATTTAATCTATTCTTTAACATTTCAAAAAAGGGGCTGTCGCACTAAAAATAAATTCTACAAGATATTGTATTTATGATTGTTTCATAATCCAATATCTTGTATATGAATTTCTTAATGCGACAGCCCCATCTTACTCTTTTATTTATTATAGTTCCATAGCATAAACACCTATATTATATTTCTTCTTTATATATTCCTTAATCTTATCGTATTCATATTTTGTAACTAAATTCTTATTTTTCAATTGATTTAATAAAGCTAACTGTTCACAAAATTTTAGTATATTATCCATTTGATTTCCTCCTAAAAAATTAAGAGCCAATGTTTTATCAGCTCTTTTTATCAATAAAAAAACAAGAACTCTATTCGCTCTTGCTCCAAAATTTTTCTTATTCAAAATATGACTTATCCTTTTTTTCTATAATAAATCTCTCAATCTCACCTAATTCTTTCGTAACTTTACACTTTGGAAGTGCATTTATTACTGCATCATGATAATTTCCTTTTCTACTTGCTCTTACATCAAGTATGGAAATTATACCTGTATCCATTTCACTTCTTATAAGCCTTCCTGCACCTTGTCTCAGCTTAATTAACATTTTAGGAATCAATATGGAATTCTTATACTCTTCCATATCATCATAAAGTGTTTTTTCATATTCACTAATTGGATCAGGTATAGGAAATGGTAGTTTTACAATAATTAAGTGGGATAATATATCTCCAGGGATATTAACCCCTTCCCACATACTACCTGTTGCAAGTAATACACCCTTTTTACTTTTCTTAAATTCCAAAACAGCATTACTTTTCCCTCTACTCATTTCAATAAGTGGTATATCGGTTATCTGTTCCGATAAATATTTATATACTTTCCTTAGTGGTTTATATGATGTAAATAAAACAAGTGCATGTCCTGCTGAAGCCTTTATCAGTTTATAAGTTTCTTCAGCGACCCTTTTTATATATTTTTCATTATCACCATTTGGAAAAGGAATGTTATTAGCCATATATATCATGCAGTTTTCACGAAAATTAAAGGGTGATGATTTACTGATCTCTAGAATTTTATTCCTATTCACAAGATTTAATCCTAGTTTCTTCTTTATATAATGAAAATCACCATCAACAGCAATTGTTCCTGATGTTAATAGCATTGATCTATCTATGCACCAAAGATCTTTGCTTATTTCTTGGCTAAGTGTTTTGGGTATTGAAGATAAAACTGTTTGTCCCTTTGCATTAGGATTTTCAATCCAGTAAATTATATTGCAATGCATAAATGCTTTTATTTCTTCTACTATCCTTCTTATATCAAATAATAATTTTTTATCTTTATCTGGTAGAAGTTTCAACAATTCTTCAAGATTAGCTAATACTTTTTTCATCAATACATTTGCCCTTGAAGTAATTATCGTTTCAAATTTTTCAGTATCATCAATATACAAATTCTTAGGTATTTGATGAATAAGTTCCTTAAAAAATAAATTATTATAAGCAATAGTATCTTTACATATTTTAGCAATATTTTTTTTCATCTTTGTTTTAGCATTTTGTGGTATTGCTTTTTTCATTAAACTATTAATTTCATTTTGTTTAATAAATGCACCATACATTTGCCCAGCTGCTCCTATTAATTTATGAGCTTCATCTATAATTACCGCCTTGTACTCTGGAAATAAGGGTATCAATCCCTTCTTTCTTTTTAATATATCTGCAAAAAAATAATTATGGTTACAAATTTGAAAATGATAATGGGGTTTCCTAGCATTAGTCATGAAGTTTTGATAAGAACAACTTTTATGCTTCCTGCACTTAAAACAATTAGTAGTCTTTACGCAAATCCTTCGTTTATCATAATTGCTAATACCTTTGACTTCATCTAAATCAATTTCTATGTCTTTAATTAATCTTTTTAATGCCTTGTATTCACTCATTCTTTTTTTACTTGGATCTAAAGTATTAAAATAATCCTTTAATCTATTTTCACAAAGATAATTCTCCTTACCTTTTCTTAAAACACAAGTAATTGGGTTTGTTATAATTCCATTTTCATATAACATTTTTGATATCTCAGGGATATAATCTCTGATAATCGCTCTTTGTAATTCTATGCTTGATGTAGATATAATCATTGGCATTGGTCTAGTACCAATACTTTCTCTAATGAAAATATTGTGTACAATAGCTGCTACAAGATAAGCGTGGGTTTTTCCCAAACCAACTGCAATATCACTCATTGAAATCTTTTCTTCTTCCATAGCTTTAAACATATGCTTTGAAAGATTAACTTGCTCTTTTCTAACTGTGTATCCATACATAGGGAATATTACTGTAAATATATAATCAATCATCTCTATTCCACTTTTAGGATATTCCATATTAAAGAAAGGTAATTTCATTAATTTCATGGTAATCTTTTTAGAATCATCATGAGTAACTGGATTTTTCCTGTGAAATAGATATTGTTGTTCTCCACTTATAAAATTTATTGCTTTATATGTGTACGTTTTACCCGTATAATTCTGAATTAAAATACAATCCTTAATCATAAATACTCCCGTAGCAGTATCAGGTATCCAATCTAATCTTTTTATTTTTTTTACAATAACATCTGTGTTGTAACTTCTTCGTAAGCTGTCCATCTTTTTCTCCTCTACTTTCAATCAACATAGTCAATTGTTTTTTACTTAACAGCAGAATCATAGGGCAAAACATTAATAACCCTTGCTTTGCCTTATGATTCTACTGTTAAGTATCCTTATATTTGTTTTGAAATTTGTAATCATATTTGCTCCCAGCACCCCTATAATATAGGGCAATATTTTAGGCGGTCATTGGTTAGTGACCTCATAAAATCAACCAAAGCCATTGGCTTCCAGACTAAGGCTGTATTCTCTCGTCACGTTCTGTGCGAGCTGCCATCCATTTGTGATTTAGGACTTGACAGAAGTATCGTTCTAATTTTCCCCTGCGAATCATGGCGAATTATCTATACCATTAGATAATTTAAAACCAGATATTTCTCGCTCTTGTTATTAACAGTCTTGGCGTATCTGTTTATGTCGCTTTCCCTTCGGACGCAAGGTAACGTACCTAAAATATTGGATATAAGCAGAATAATAATTTCTGCTATTTATCAAAGAACATGAGGATAAAAAATACCCCCTCACTTCTTAAGCCAAAAAATGAGGGGGGGTGCCGAAACTTTTTTTAATTTTTTAGTAGTTTTTTTATTTTTGAGAGAATTTTATATTTTCGTGATTGAAGGGTTGTCCTTGCAACACCTATTTCTTTTGCTAATGCAACTTCACTTTTCCCACAAAAAAACAGCTCCTGAATGAGCTGTTTCTCTTCCTGTGATAATTTTGTAATTACCACAAGCATTTTTTCAATTAATATGGATGTTATAACATCATCATCAACATTTTTAGGTTTATTAACCATCTTTTCTTCAACTGGATAATCAACATCTGTTAAGCCCTCATAGGATAATTCATGTTTTCTGCTGCGTTCTTCTAAATAACGTTCACGTCTATCCATGCTGTAATAAGTCTTATAAATTTCTTCACTTGTTTCATATAATTTCCCATCTATAGGAATAAAAAATTTCTTTCTTTTACCTGCTTGCCCATCATCTGATTTACTCATTCTTCTTACCTCCAAATTTGATTTTTTTGATTGTTAAATTCAAATTTGAAGATTATGGACCACGTGTAAAGTAAAAAATATGTATCTTCACTCTTATGCCCTCCTTAAAATTGGCAACAAAAAAAGGCACAAGATAAAATCTTGCACCTCATTTTATAGACCTGTTATTTAATTGAATAGATGAGAATTCTGAGTATAAAAAAAGCCCCGATTATCAAGTCTTATCTTTCAATAAGACTTGATAATCGGGGCTTTTCGGTATAAAACTTCCCACTATAAATATATTAGCATTTAAACAATTCACATACAGTACTTTTTTTGTAGATATTTTGTTCACTTTTAGTTCAGCTCTAATTAAGATTAATACTACCATAGTCCTTTAAGTTCTGGTAAAACATATCCCCATAATGCTACTCCCATTAATTTTATAGCTTCTTTCTTTCTCTTATAAAAGGTTGTTCTTTCAAAATTTAAAACTTGTATAATATACTTTTCAGGATACTTATTTTTCTGAATATATTGTTTATAGATAATTTCAAAATAAATATCACCATAATCAGGATATTTCTTAACTTTTAACAAAGCTTTGTCCACAATTTCTATAAGCAATTTACTTTTAAAAACAGAACATAGTTCATCTTCAAGTTTTTTTCTATTCATATTAGAATTATACTCATCTAAATACTCTAATGCTTCTACTAAACTATTACTTCCCATTTCATAATATTCTTCTTCAATTTCAGCTACCCTGTCTTCAATACTCCATACAACATCTCTGTATATCTTAAGAAGTAGCTTTGTTTTATGATAAGCTTTTTCATTGTCAAAATTTATATTTCTTTTCATAGCTCCTTAACTCCTTCTCCAGTAATATGATTATCGGTATAGCTTTCCGTACTTTAAAATTCTTGCTATTTTTAGCACCATTCTTAATTTAACATTGTTATTTTTCAATGATAAATCAAAATATATGTCGTTATAACTAACATACTTATATTATATGTTAGTTATAATGACGTATCAACGATTAAAAAATGGCTTTGTTAGACATAGCTGGTAATATGTAATTTTATCGATTTATTTATTTTTTCTCCATTTCTCTGTATTTCATGTAATGGAACAGTTAAGCATAAAATCTTTATTGATAGTTGGATAATATATTCTTCCACAATGTAAAGAAATATATTGAATTTCACCTTTAAGTCTTACTTTTTTAGACTTAGTACAAAGCTATTTAACTCCCCTTAGTCTTTAATTAGATACATATGTTTGTGTTGTTATATGTTTGACTTTTTATAAACTATATTGTAATATTTAAATATAGTATTTTTACAAATGGAGGAATATATATGGAAATATATAGTGATAATCCAAACATATTTATTAAAAAAGCTGAAATTTTAAAAATATTATCACACCCTGTTAGGTTATGTATTGTAAAGAGATTATTAGAAAAAGGTTCTAGCAATGTTACGAATATGTATAATTGTTTAGACATGCCTCAATCTACTATTTCTCAGCATATTTCAAAGTTAAAATCAGTTGGAATTATTAACGGAGATAGAAATGGATTAAAAATAATATATTCTGTTTGTAATGAAGACGTAAAGAAAATAATAGAAGTTCTGTTTTAGAATTTCTATTATTTTTTAAAATTTGTATATTGCTATATTGTAATATATTGATATTTCAATACATAAACATATAATTAAAAGAAAATACTATAGTTATTAAAACGAAAGGGAAAGAGGAATGAATATGCAAAAAACTGATTTATTAGTAATAGGAGGAAGTGCTGGCGGTTTATTAAGTGCAACTACTGCTAGAAAAGTTTATGGAAATGTAAAAATCACTTTAATACGTGATACTGAAAAAGTAATGGTGCCATGTGGAATTCCATATATTTTTGGAACATTAAAAGACACTAGCAAAAATGTTATTCCTGATAGAATGTTAATGAACAATGATATTGAACTTATAATTGACAAAGTAGTAAAAATTGATAGAGAAAATAAAATAGTAGAAACAAAAAATAATGATGTAGTTCAATACAAAAAATTAATTATTGCTACAGGATCTCTTCCTATTACTCCAACATTTATACCTGGATATGACCTAGAAAATGTGTATGCTGTTTTAAAAGATGAATCATATTTGAAAAATATATTAGAAAAAGTTCAGAACTTTAATAATATTGTGGTGATTGGAGGAGGGTTTATAGGAGTAGAATTTGCTGAACAAATGAAATCATTAAATAAAAATGTAACATTAGTTGAATTGGCAGATGCATGTTTATGGCAAGCATTTGATAAAACATTTACAGATGAAATTGAAGGAACTCTCAAAAAAAATGGAATTGAAATAAAAACTAAAACTAAGGTGAAAAAGATATTAGGTGATGATAAAGTACAAGAAGTTGAACTAAATAATGGAGAAAAAATCAAAGCAGATGTGGTAATACTAGGAATGGGTGTTAAACCAAATGCTCAACTAGCCAAAGACGCAGGTATTCAGTTGAATGAAAAAGGTTCAATTATAATTGACCAATATATGAGAACTTCTGATCCAAATATTTTTGCTGTAGGAGACTGTGCAGATAAAAAGTGTTTCTTTACAGGGAAAAATGTACCTGTACTGTTAGCATCTACTGCTGCAACAGAAGCAAAAATAGCAGGATGTAATGTTTTTCAATTAAGATTAATCAGACAGAATAAAGGAACAATAAGCGCATTTTCTACCAAACTTTTTGGTCGAACTTATGCAGCAGCAGGAATGACAGAAGCAAAAGCAAAAGAAGAAGGATTTAGTCTTATGATAGGAGAATTTTCTACTTTTGATAAACATCCTGGTTCTTTGCCAAATGCACAAAAAATAAATATAAAATTAATCTTTTCAAAATGTTCTGGAGTAATTCTGGGTGCTCAAATTTCAGGAGGGGATACAGTAGGTGAGATGATTAATGTATTAAGTCTTGCTATACAGAAGGAAATTACAGCATCTGAATTAAATACTTTCCAGGTGGCAACACATCCTTTGGTTTCAGCATCTCCTATTGCTTATCCTATTAACGCAGCATCTATGGAAGCTATTACGAAAAACTGTAAACATTTAAATAAAGACTTTCAAATATAAGTAAGGTTAAAGAGACGTTTATCACGTCTCTTTAATTTTGCCTATATTTTGGGTATCACAGAGTTCTGATGATGCAGTATGCTGAAAAATAGACTAGCATATTGGTTAGTTATTTTTTTGAAGATGCTAAATCAGTTTAGAATATTACTAAAGCTTTAGGAAAAACTAATGTTAATGGTTATAATGTCTTTGAAATCACTACATTCGTAAGAATTAATATGTTTTACATTTCTAGTTTGGAGAAATTCTAAATTTTGTTATTGACATAATCCCAAAACTTATATATCATATACTATATCTTAATATCTAGATATAACGATATAGTATGCATAATGAGAGGATGGCGATTACTAATGTGGAATCTATTACGCAAATTTAAAAAACACCTAGCAAAAAGTATTCTTACATCTATGGTATTTGGTTTGATTTTCGGTTATTTTTTTGATTCAAAATCTTTAAATGTATTAATTACACCGCTTACTTTTTTAATGGTTTTTCCTATGATGGTAAATTTAAATTATAAAGAATTGCTAAATAAAGGAAATGGTAAGTTGATTGTTACATCTCAAGGAATCAATTTTATTTTAATTCCATTTATTGCATTTCTAATTGGCTCATTATTTTTTAAAGATCAACCTATGATTTTTGTAGGCTTTATGCTAATGTCGGTACTTCCTACTTCTGGCATGACCATTTCTTGGACTGGATTCGCTAAAGGAAATGTACATGCTGCAATTAAAATTACTATTGTTGCTCTTTTACTTGGGGCACTAATTGCTCCATTTATTTTAAAAATATATCTAGGTACTACTGTATCCATACCTATATTTAAAATTATACGACAAATTCTTATTGTTGTATTAATTCCAATGATTGCAGGATCAACCTTCCGTCATATAATGATTAATAACATTGGAACTGAAAAATATAATAATGAATGGAAGATGAGATTTCCTCTTTTATCTAGCCTTGGTGTAATAGGAATAATATTTGTTGCAACAGCACTAAAAGCAAAAACAATTATTAATAATCCTTCTATAATACTTTTGCTTATTGTACCAATTATTTTATTTTATGTAGTTAATTTTAGTATTACAACAATAATCGGACGTTTGTTTTTCTCATTGGAAGATGCTATAGCTCTAGTTTATGGCACAGTGATGAGAAATCTTAGTGTTGCCTTAGCTATTGCAATGACTGCATTTCCATCTGAAGGTTCAAATATCGCATTGATTATTGCAGTTGCTTATATTTTTCAAGTGCAAATGGCTGCATGGTATATAAAATTAGTAAAGTAACAATAAGGTTCTTAATTAAAAAACTAGTATAATTCATAAAAAAACTATGATCTTTTCTTGTAAAAAAATATCATAGTTTTTTTAGTGAATCATATTTTTTATAATTTATTTGCAAAGTCCTTTAGATTATCTGTTAAATAGGATATTTCATTTATTTTTTCAGTCATTTGTTCGGTTTTTTCTACTTGTATTTTCTTTAATTGCTCATTTTCTTTTACCGTTTCTAATATTTTCCTAACACCTTCTTGAACATCTTTTAATACATAAGCTATCTCACTTACTGATTCATTACTCAAAATCGCAAGTTTTCTTATTTCCTCAGCTACAATAGAAAATCCTCTACCTGATTCGCCAACTCTGGCAGCCTCTATAGCTGCATTTAGTCCTAATAAATTTGTTTGTTTGGCAACTTGTTTTACAAAACTAATTATTTGATCTGTCTCTTTTACTTTTGCTAAAGAACTATTTACTGTAGAAATCATACTTTCACCCAAAAACGAAATTTTTTCTGCATTAGATGAAATTTGTGTAGTAGATAATTTCATTTCTTTTAATAAGTCTATTAATGGTTCAATTATACTTGAAGATGAAAAAATAGACTTTATATAAAAATCTATTTTTTTGAAATTGGAATATTAATTTTTTCTATGTTAAGTTCATAACAAAGAATATAATCCGTGGTAACGTTATATAACCTAGCTAATTTTATAACATTCAAAGTTGGAGGAATCAAATCACCAGATTCATACTGTGATATAGTTGTTCTTTGAATTCCTAAATATTTAGCAACATCATCCTGACTTAAATTATTTAACTTTCTTAAATTCTTTAATCTTTCACTTATTGTATATTTTACTCTATTAAAAAATTCTAACGACTTAATAATACCTTCTATAAATATTATTAACTTCTCAAAATCAGCACTTTTTTCATAATAATTTTGTATTTTTAATGTTTCTAAAGACTTCATACCTGGTACTTTTTCACCAAAACCAGTAAGAAGCAATATATATAAATCATTATCATATTTTCTTATTTCATCTATTACATCACTTCCGTTAAGCTCATCTATATAATAGTCTAAGATTAATATATCAAACTTTTCCTTTTTTAATCGTTTTAGTCCTTCTCTAGAACTTATATAACCTTCAATATAATATTTATCTCCCATAAAACTTTTTATAGCATCAACAATTCCAGAATCATCATCTATTACTATTATCCTTATACCACTTTTCTCCATATTAGTCCTCCTCAATTAATGGTATTTTAACAAAAAAAGTTGTTTCCTTATCATTAGTCTCAAAACCTATTTCACCATTAAATCTTACTTTTATTATTGATTTAGATATATATAGCCCAAGTCCAGTTCCTTTTTTACCTTTTGTAGTAACCATTTTATTAAATATTTTTCTTTGAATTTTCTCAGGGATTTTCTGTCCGAAATTTTTTATGTAGAAAATAACTTTCTTCTCCTCTTTATAGGCACCTAAAGTTATTACATTTCCCTGTTTACTTGCTTCTATGGCATTACTTATAAGGTTATTTAAAACTTGTACAAGAGAATTAATGTCTCCTTTAATTTTATCATTTGAATCAATATCTAGTTTCTTAACAAATACACATTTACTTTTCTTAATTTCAAAAGCCATTAATAATGTGATTTTTTCTTCCAGTTCTTTTATTGAAAAACAACTTTCTTCTACTTCATTATATTCTGTTACTTGCCCTTTTACTGCAGTTATTACATCAGACATATATACTAGATACTCAGTTATCCTTTGTTGCCAATCATTAATTTCCTCTACTAATTTTGATATATCTGTAGCATTATCACAATTCTTCTGTATATATTCATAAATCTTCCCTGTATCTTTCTTAATTATCTGCATACCTCCTGCTGAACTCATTAAAGGTGTTTTTAGATTGTGTGCTACTCCTCCTATTAATTGACTTAGAGATAAAAGACGTTCTTTTTCGATAAGTTGAAGTTGATTTTGTTTAATTAATTCTAAATTTTTCTTATAAACAGTAATATCTTTAAATACAAGCACTGTACCAAGATATTCGCTATTCAATATTATTGGATTTGACTGTACTTGAAAATATTTTGTTTCTCCTTTGATCTTAATGAATATTTCCATGCTTTTGATATTATTATTTTTTGAATCATTTATTAAATTTATTAAGCTGGTTTTATGCTCAGATATTCTGCTGGAACTTATGATTTCATTAAAATTTTTATATTTTCTGTTCTCTAATAAAAAATTTTTTATAAACACTTTGTTAAATTCTATAACATTAAGCTCTTCATCCAAAGTAATGATTGAATCTGATACAAATTCAAGTATATTTTCAAATGCAAATTTGTATCTATCAAATTTTAATCTAACACCTAAAATCCCGTATTTGAATGCAAAATATAAAAACCCCATAAATTCTATAGGAATTAATATAGCAAAATATCTCCAATTATTTTCAATGCCAAAGGCTCTTAGTATAACATTTGATAAAATTGTATAGCTAAAACAAGGAACAACAATAATTATAGTTAAAAGCTTATACTTTTTCATCATATAAGATTTCTCCTTAATATAGGAATACACTAAGAAGAAAATCCCTCCTACTATATATGGAACAGTCCATATTGCTAATCCCCTAAAATATAACATCAATTCTTCTGGTGTTTTCAGATAACTACTCTTTATTGGCAAAAATATATAATTCAAAATTGGAGGTATGAATAAAATAGTATATATTATTTTCTTTTTACTTTTATGAATTATATTTGCACAAGATAATCCATAAAGCAGCATACAATAGGGTGTCGTGCTGTATACAATAGCCATAATGATACCATTTATGGAATACATTAAACCCATAATTCCTTGGCTAATATCATATTTTAATATAAAATATTCTATAATATTTTCTTGGAAAACTACAGTGAATGCTCCCAAACCTGTGAAAAAACTCACTGCTGCTATCCATAAAGTAGATTCTGTTTTATAATCTTTTATAAGAAATATAACTGTCCATATCCATAATAACAACCATACAATTACCATACTATTACACTCTCTTATCGATAAAGTATAATACATCATTTTTAATTCTATTTTTAGAAAGTACAATTCCAGAATGACCACAACTATACTTATACCTTTCTGGTTTTCCCCATTTTTCCCATAACTGATCTGTGTCTTTATTCAAAACATATTTATCATACTTACCTGATACAAGAAGTATTTTATCAAGGTCTAATATAGGCTTTCTTAAACAGGGATTGATAACTCCCCAACTCTTACTTAATAAGCTATAACTAAAATTGTTTTTCAAAAAATCTTTTTTTATATACTTTCCCGCCTCTGTTTCAAACACTGTAAATGATAGATTATTAGCATAAAACAAAGATATTAGTACATCAATATTTCCTTCAACTTCACATATTAAATTAGTAATTATTCCACCTAAACTCAAACCAATAATTATAACTTTTCCTTTCTCTACATCTTTAATATAGCTTATCAAAGCTCTAATATCACTTACAGATTGCCGCACAGATTTTAAAGTTCTGCTTACATCTGCACTTACAAAATATTCCCCGCTATAAAGAGATGTCTTTGGAGACCTTTCCATGTGAAAAGGTAAGACATATCTATAAACGTTATAGTTTCTTTCAATAAAACTATCTAAAAATACTTTCTCTAATCTGTTTAAAACCTTTGCTCTCCAACCATGTATTAAAATAACATTTATATTCTTTTCTTCATCTATACACTTACTATAGTGAAATACCGCATCCTTATTACTGATTCCATTATCTACTTGACTTAAGAATTTCAATTTTCCTTTTTCATAACTGTTTTCAATCTTATCTTTTTCTAAATATACTTCAGGTAAAATTGGCTTATCATAAAATTCCCCAAAATCACTATTAAGTTTAGAAACTTCATCTTCCACATACTTAAACTGATCGTTTTTACTATATTCTCTATGAAGACTATGTAATCCATAGCTATCTGCTATATTTGATATTACTTTTCTCAAAATACCACTTCCTAAATGAATATTATCATTAAACTGCAATTTTATCCAATGCTCTGTTTTCCTCTTAAATCTTATATTTTAAGTTCTACATTTGCAATTAGTATTATGATTATATTAAACTATACTGGACTATATTATTCAAATTAGTCGAATTAATAGTTTATATTATAGGAATAATCCATAATTATCTATAAGCTTAATTTTGTATTGTGTATTTAAATTACATCATTTTCTAATTACTCAATAAACAATTCTTTTTCCTAACCAATTATCCGATTTTTCCCATTTACTTATCACTTCTTAATAACCTTCTACACTAATAACACTACTGTCGACATTGACTGTAATAAATTTAAAATTGCTCTTATCATTTGGATTGTTTTAATCACTCCAATTTTTTTATGCCTAAAAAGTACTCACACAACATCTTTTTCTATGATTTATTTTGATTATATGTGTAGCGTTATTATCAAATGTAAAGTCTTGTTCAATAAAATCAAAGTTTCCATCATTATTTTTGCATGTTCAAATAGCAACAGGTATAAACAACGGATACGAAGTGTTAGATTACCAATAATTATCTGACACTTTTTTTTATTATATTCATATATATATTAGATAATAAATCTAAAGAATAAAAAAGGAGGCAATTAAATGAGTGATTTATATAAACTAGGTCAATCCCAACAAGGAAGCCTAGAAAAAGTTGGTAAAGAAATACGACTAGACGTACAACTATCAGATGATCCTTTTCTGAATACTGGCTCTGTTTCTGGAACAATCACCAACCCTAACGGCAATCCAGTTGAAGGAGTTTTAATAAAAATTTTAAATACTAATCTCGATCCACTATATCATGTATTAACTGACGAAAATGGTTATTATGCTATAAATGCAATATCTCCAGGCTCTGAATACCATCTTGTTATAACAAAAGATGGATATCTTATTAATGAAGTTACTGTATTTTCTATAGTTTCTGGTCAAATGTTAGATTTAGACGCTACAATAACACCTGATCCTAATGCAACACTATCTACTATCACAGCTCATATATATGACACTGAAAATAATCCACTCGAAGGAGTTATAGCTACTTTATTAAAAATTGTTGCTGGAGAAGAAATTATTGTTGCTGTAACTACAACAAATGAATATGGTCAATGTGCTTTTATAAATGTAGAATTAGGCACTTATCTAGGAAGAGGAACAAAACAAGGATATATGCCCATTACATCTGAAATCCAAGTAACTCAGCCTGGATCAATTATTGATCTTTCCGGGAATATGCAAATATCCCCCACCGAATCACAAGGAACTATAAATGGTACTATCACTGATGATGAAGGAAATGGTATAGTTGATGCAGTAGTTATCTTATACGAAGTTTCAGGAGACCCTGAAAACCCAACACTAACTCCAAGAAGATATACAAGAACAATCGCTGGTGGAGCATACCTATTTGGAGATGTTCCTCAAGGTAATTATATAGTAAAAGCAAATAAAGAATCTTAAAAGGTAAGGTGATATTATGGCAGAAAATAAGGATCTTTATAAATTAGGTCAATCTGAAGAAGGTTCAATAGTAGATATAGGTCAAGAGATTCGAATTGACTTACAACTAGAAGATAATATTATAAGTGATTCAGGTACAGTTTTTGGAAAAGTATTAGATGTAAATGGAGAACCAATAGAAGGTGTAACCATAAAATTAACAGATGGAGATTTTAATCCAAAATACCATACTGTTACTGCTACTTCTGGTCTATACACTATAGATGAAGTAGATGCTAATAAGCAATATCTAATACTCGCAGTTAAAGATAGCTATGATTTAAAGCAAGGTCTTCCATTCATTATGCAATCACAACAACAGATAGAAAGAGACTTTGTAATGACTATTTCCCCACAAGCAAACAATTGTTTAGTTGCAGGAGATATATTAAATAACGAAGGTAAAAAGCTTGAAGGAGTTACCATAAGATTATATGATAACTCTGAAAGTGAGCCTGTATTACTAAAAACAACTCATACTAACCAATTTGGGCAATATGCTTTCTTTGATATTCCTCAAGGAATGTATCTTATTACTGGTTCACTCCTCGGCTATCATACAAGCGAAACAACCTTTATTATAGAGTCCACAGATAAAGTTAGAAATATTAACTTAACCATAAACATTGATCCAATTAGTAAAAGAGGTACAATAAATGGTATTATAAAAGACAAAAATAATATGCCAATTCCAGGTGCATTTGTTATATTATTTGAAGTTACTACGGACGAACAAGGAAAAGAAAAATTAATTCCAATAAGAAAAACTATAACTAATGATTACGGCTTATATTTGTTTGAACAAATCCCAGAAGGTAACTATAAAATCAAAGCTAATAAGCTAGTCCCTAATTCGTAACAATATAAATGGCATATAAAAATTTTTGTATGCCATTTATAATCTATGTGAGGTTTTTAATATGGATAAATATATATTAGGACAATCAAAAATTGCAAATATCACTAAAGATTCTCCTGAAGTTGTTCTCAGTCTACAGCTTAAAAAAAATGCTTACTACAATAATACCCTTATATATGGATATATCACAGATTTAGATGGAAAACCCATTGAAAATGCAAATGTAATCTTTTTAAATAAAAATAATGAAGAAATTGGTTCTATATACAGTTCTAAAGAGGGCTTATATACTTACTTTGGAGTTATATATAATAGTATAGTGAAAATAATCGTAAAAAAATCAGGTTATAAAAGCAACATCAGTGATTTATTAAAAATATGTTTAAAAAAATTTGTAACTGTTCAGCTATTGAAAAATTTCGATAGCTGTTTTATTGTACAACGAATACCACAGGTTATACCTGTGGTTCAAAAAAGCTTATAGCTATGAGTAGAAAAAAATAAAACCTCCGATGTAAAATGGAATTAGGTTTGCCGACCAAAACCATTACGAAGGAGGTTCATCCAATATGGATAATAGTAGTTTAGCACATACGAAGTGGAATTGTAAATATCATATAGTTTTTGCACCAAAGTACAGAAGACAAGTAATATACGGAAAAATTAAGGTTGATATAGGGAAGATACTGAGAAAACTGTGTGAACATAAAGGAGTAGAAATACTAGAAGCGAATGCGTGCAAAGATCACATACATATGTTAGTGAGTATACCACCAAAACTGAGTGTATCTCAATTTATGGGATATTTAAAAGGAAAAAGTTCGTTGATGATATTTGATAGACATGCTAATTTAAAGTACAAATATGGCAACAGGCAGTTTTGGTGCAAGGGATATTATGTGACAACTGTAGGAAGAAACAAAAAAGTAATTGAAGAATATATAAAGAAACAAATACAAGAAGATATAATGCACGAACAGATAAGTCTGAAAGAATATATGGACCCGTTTACGGGTGAGCCGGTAGGCAAAGGCAAAAATTAAAACCCCTTTTAGGGGTAGCCAGAGAAAAAACGCGGTCGGCAGACTTTTCAATGTGTCTTGAGACACGGCTAGCAACATGCCCTTATAGGGCTTATGCAAACCACCCGTTTTACGGGTGGTCCTGATTATTTATAGGTACAACGAATAGAGATAGATTCTTCTATCTCTATTCATCTAAATATTTAAAAGCGCTAGCTTTGCGGCAATGTAGGATCAAATCTGTCGGAGGTAAACACACTCCTCAAACTTTGAATCAAATCATAACCATTCTTACGAATAGTTGATATATAGCCGTTGATTCGCATAGTCCATGCAGCACCATGTTCACCTCTGTAAGTTCCGGAGATTTTCTGTGATACCTTGAGCATCCTCAAATCCTGTTCTGCTAGATTGTTGGTGAATGGAATTATGAAATCATACATGAAAGCTAACATCCTGTCTTTATATAGAACTAGACGATTTATAAGATTTAAACTCTTGCTTTTCTTGGCATTAGCTCTTTTGTTATACCGTTGACCATTAATCTCTTCATCTTCTTTTCGTCCTTTTTCAAGTATCTCATCATATTTAAACGATAGTTCATTCTGAATTTGTTCCGCTAAGTGGTTGTTTCCGTTTTCAATAGCGTCGTCTACCGCTTTTTTTATATGAATGAGATGATCAAAGAATTCCTGTGCCCATTTTTGTTTCTCTAAATCAGTAATTCCGTTTAATTCCCGCAAAATATGAGCACCGCAGATAGCATGGTTAGCATCATTATAAATGTTATATGACCTGAAACAGTCATGAACCATGGTGTTCTTGAAGAATGGAATAATTCCAATATCATCAATAGCTTTGGTTCCACGTTTCTCATGTACACTGTAATGAGTTAATTTTTTATTTGATACTACATGCGTCCAGTTGAGCTTTCCTTTTGATTTTATGCCAGTTTCATCACAATGTATCACTTCAGAATTTATAAGAGCCTGTTTTATATTACTTTCAATTTCTTCAAGGTTGTCATAACATTTCTTGTTGAAATTCACAAGAGTTCCTTTGCTAATATTTAGCTTAAAGATATCTTTAAAAATCTCACTTAATCTTCCATATGGAATCATCTGATATTTTGAAAGATATACTGAAAGTGATTTTACATTTTCACCATATTGAGTTGTTTTATCAACTCCCTCCGGGAACTTTCCTTTGTTTTTACATCCACATTTAGGACAGGTTTTCATTTCTGCTCTATATTCAATTGTTTTGAGTTTTGCTTCTAATATATCAATCTTTTGACGTATTTCATAACCCTCATTTTTCATAAAAACTAAATCTATTCCACAGTTAGTACACTTATCTACTCTCAGAGTGATTACTTCATCAGGCTTTTCAGAGAGTTTGAGCGTTGACCCTTCGTGACCTTCTTGTCCTCCAGGCTTTTTATCACTCTTTTTTCTTAAAGATTTTGTTCTACGTCCAATTCCGTCGCTAGACGGTGGTTTGCTGCTGTTAGTGCTATTTTTCTTTTTCTGCTTTTCGTATTTATCTAAACCTTTATTTAACTTTTCATTCTCTTTCTCAAGTGCTGCAAGCTTCGCTTTTAATTCTTTATTTTCGTTATCCATCTTTTTTATTACAGTAATAACCTCTGAAACCCCTTTGTTGTAAATCTTAATGATTTTTCCTTCGCCCATAATTTTCATCTCCTAAATATAGCTATTTGAAGTTTAACAGCAAAAAGAGTTCAAAACAATACAAATTTCTTTTTATCTACTATATTTTACAATAAATTCATTTATAGCATGCTATAATGCAAAGGTAATTATGGTAGCTGAACAGTTACAAAAATTTAAATACAATATTTCTTTAACAAAACTACCAATATCAACCAAAACTTTAATTTCTGGTCATTTAACGGATAAATTTAGTTCTCCTTTAGAAGGGATTATTGTATACTTACTAAAAATTTGTTGTTCTAATCACAAATATATCTATAAAAGCACAATTTCAAATAAATATGGTCAATTCGTTTTTTCCAATATCTCAAAAGGAAAATATCTAATGCTTATAAATAATCCAAATTTTAATACCTATAATAAACATATTCAAATTATTGAAGCTGCTAAAATTTTAAATATAGATATAACACTTATTAAGAAAGAAGTTTCCACTAAAATCACTGGACTAATTACAGATAATACAGGAAAAGTAATTCCTAATGCTCTAGTAGTTTTATTTAGAATTGAAGAAGATCAAAAACTTATTCCAGTCAAATATACACTATGTGATGAAGAAGGAAGATATAGCTTTATAAATATCCCATATAACAATTATATAATAAAAGCTAAAGAATATTATTAAAATAAAGAAACAATAGAAACAGGAACTACTTCATTATTTGCAAGACAATATGAATTGTCTGCAAATATGTTAAGCAGATGAGTCAGAGAATTTAAAAACCCTAAAAAGCAAAATACTGTTCATAAAAAAACGAAAGCGAATAATGCTACGCATATAAAAGCTATTGAGGCAGAAAACGTTACTTTAAAAAAGTTACTTGATGAAAAAGACCTCGAGATAGCAATCCTTAAAGACCTTTTTTAAAAAGAAAATAACTATAAAAAATAAAGTAGAAATTGCAAATACATGAATCAATAGGGGGGTACTCAAAAACAAAAGTATTAAAAACACTTGCTTTTTCATAAGAGCATGGCAGGTTGTTCAAAAAAACCATGCCAATGCGAATCCATTGAAAAAGAAAATCTTTTTTAAGTGAACTTGTATCTAATACTAAAAAAAGCATGAAATATTCGATAAAATTTCGAATATTTCATGCTTTTTCTTTTTCAATAAAGAAGTAATCTCCTTATTTTATGCTTTTTAACTTAATAAGTCTCTTTATATTTACCGTAAAGATTGATAGTGTTTCTTGCATTTGCATGCTAATTAAGCCCGACTAAGTTGCTACATCATAGCCGTGCTGGTGTTTAAGTTCACTATCTTTTGCCTTAATCATGTAACATTGCTTAGCACGTTTTTTGAAATACTCTCTCTTTTCAAATGATGATGCTTTCGTACAATCTATTTTACTGTTCAGATTTGATTTCTTAAGCATTTCAAAATATAG
Source organism: Tepidibacter hydrothermalis (assembly GCF_029542625.1). Lineage (GTDB taxonomy): Bacteria > Bacillota > Clostridia > Peptostreptococcales > Peptostreptococcaceae > Tepidibacter_A > Tepidibacter_A hydrothermalis. The sequence continues at coordinate 496,627 of NZ_CP120733.1, read as the reverse complement.
ACAGCAAATAAAGACCTTCCGATTTAAAGTATGTTTTTCTTACTGACAAAATACTAAAGACTGCAAGGTATGTGATTATGAAGCTTTCATAAAAATATTTGCGTTAAGTAAATGTAATAGAATACAAATGTGTTGTCTTTTGTATTTGCTACGAGGTCTGTTAGTCATATGGAATATTCAGAAGTCATAATAACAATCACTGTTTTTATTGAAAGGCGATGTTAAAAATGGTACAATGTAAAAGAAACTTCCTGAATTCTTCGCAATTTAATCACAAATGAAGGTAATTTAGATTTGACATAGAATTTAGGTTTAATTATAAGGTATTTATTTCTGCATAGAAAAACTTAAGAGGAGGAATCATATGCAACTTTCATTTCCACGTATGCACAAAGAAAGAGAAGAAAAACGTGACTTTACACCAGCCTTTTTTTAAAAACTAAGTAAGATGAAAGATATTGAGCTTTTCTTAGAAGAAGGGTATGGTTCGGGTATGGGATTCAATGTCATGAATTACTTGGATGCTTGTCCTCATATTCATTTTGTTTCCAATAAAGAAGCTTACACAAAAGATTTTGTCACAGTTCTTAGGGCACCTGAAAAAGATCAAATCACGCGAATGAAAAAAGGTGCCATTTTACTATCCATGCTACATTATGATACGAGACCAATTCGAAACAAGTTATTAGAAAAACAAGGGATTATCGCTTTTTCAATGGATGGTATGATAGATGATTTTGGAATTCGTCACATTGTGGATTACTACGGTACAGCATTTAACGGTGCAGAAGTAGCTTTGAAGGAACTCATGAGAATACGCTCTAAAACTTCTACGATTCATGTTTCCATTATCGGAGTTGGTGAAGTTGGCTTAAAAGCCATTAAGGCCTTTAAGAACTTAAGCAACACATTGAAGTATCCAGAAGGACTCTCTATTACTGTACTAACTAGAAGTCTCATCAATAATGAGACAGCTCTAAAGGCAATATTAAATGAAACAGATATTTTAGTGGATGCTACATCTAGAGTCGATACGACAAAGCATATTTTAGATAACAAGACATTGGGGGAGTTACCTCTTGAAAGTGTAATATTAGATTTAACGGCAGATCCATATGATGAATACTTGAATCCGATACAAGTGAAAGGCTTCGAGGGAATTCCAACAGGTACTTTGGACAAATACGTCATATACTCGGGAGATTCGATTTACAAGACCATTCCAAAGGGAGTTGACACAACCCATAGACGCGTAGTGGTAAGTTGTAATGCTTGGCCAGGCGTACATCCTAAGAAGTCTATGGAGCATTATGGGAAGCAATTGATTCCATTTATGAGGCTTATTAAGAACAGGGGCTTTGAACACGTGGTATTTGAATCAGCATCTCAACAAGAACGAATTTTAAAGAGAAGTCAAATCGAGTATTTCAAAGCTCATGGTAAAGCTTTGTGGCCGAAGAAACACGCTTAAAAAGTTGATTTTTTTTTCAACTTTCTTTTTACTTTTTATATGCTACAATTAGTTAAAGAAATTCTTTAAAAGGATACTTAAAAAAGCGAGAATATGTTTTTTATCAATTGTAACAGGCTTTAATTCAAACATTAGTATTTGATCTATTTTAGTTTTTATTAGATTACTTATTTTCTCTGCATCTCCATGAATATCTTCAAGTCCTACAATATTACGATCATCATCTACTCCAAATAATATTCTTTCACCAATCCCATTGGCAAATGCAACAACTGTTTTAAGCCAGCTTTTAGGCTTTACTGTTTCTAATGAAACTTTAAAATCTACATAAGTTGATTCTGCGATTAATAAATTCTTTATATGCATTTCCAATTATTGTATTTCGCCTCCATTATTCAAATGATTTCTCTGATACATCTTTTATCAGTTCGCAAAACAAATTCCATTCTTCAGGATAATCATTTGCACCTTGAATTCTTATTGATTTTTTATTTTTAAATATTTCAATGCTCCAACATGTACCATCCATTATTTCCAAATTAATAAATTTTCTTTTCCAATTCAGTAAATCTATCATTTTAATTTTATCAATAATATCAAAAATCTCACTTTCACTAAGGTTATCTTTTACACATTCTGCTACAGCCGTCTGATTTTCTTTCCCCGTCCACTCAAAATACCCTTCTTTCAAATTAATCTCTATATTATATTCTGGACCAAAATAGCCACCTATAGACGCCTTAAGTTTTTCAATTGATTTATATTCTTTATCAATAATCTCTTGTCTATTCCACTCGTATTCACAATCATTACATGCATATTCAGGATTATTTTCTACCGCAATCATACAACCACCTAATTTTATTTTCCCCTTTTCAGCTTCTTTGAATAATTCATAACTTGGCATACCATATACTATTTTCAAAACATCTTTAGAGCCACATTTAGGACAAATCTTATATTTAATAGCCATTTTCTCACTCCTACTTAAACAAACTTTTAATCAATTTGAAAATATCAAAAGATGTTTTATTATAAACTTTGTTATAAGCATATTTTTTAGGATTTTTAAGCCAACCATATCCTCTAGGCATTTTTAGTCCTGCTCTATGAACTATTTGTCTTTTAAGACTTGTTCTTGCTGATATTCTCTTTTTCAAGCTAGGTTTTCTTATCCCAAATTTCATGATTATCCCCCTTTTTATGCTACTTCCAATTCGCTAATTGAAGAAATAATAGCAATAATATCATTCATCATCAGAATTAATTTCAAAGCATATTCTTTTTTATCATAATCAAATGCAATCCCATGTTTTATTTTATTTCTATTGAAATCAGAAGTTACCCCCTCTTCTTCTGGTTCAAAACTATCGTAAAAAGTATTAAATTGTTGAAAGAAATATTTAGAAACAAAATCCTCTAGTTCTTTAGTTTCCCTCTTCAATGGTTTCAAATATTGCCAAATACTTCTTTCAAAAATATTATATCTTTCTCTAGCAAAATTTCTTATCATTCCTTCCATGATAGCAGTAAACGCATCTACACCTGTCCAGTATGTTCCCATTTTATAATGATTAATAGCATCATTACACTGCTTCTTAAAAGGATCAAGATAAGAAAATTCAGCCCAATTCAAACACATATTGTCTAAAGCTTCATAATTATTTTTATCAAAGTAAGCAACGATAATCTTATCGATTTCTTCATCTTTTAATACAACTTGATTGCCATAAATCTCTTCAATCAATTCTTCTAGTATAGAATTTCCAATACACCATCCTAGATCATATAATTTTTTAATCTTTTTCTTCAAATGCTCTTTTACATAATATCTTCCAACCTTTATCGTACTTATATCTATTAAAAATGGTCTTATCCTTCTAGATAATTCTTCTGTTAATCCTGTAAATTCTCTGATTCTATCTTGATATTCAAAAATTCTTTCAAAATTCATTATTGCATTATTAAATAGATTTTGCTGCTGCGCTATTGCTTTTACTATTGCTGGACTATGTATCATAGAGTTTCTTAAAGATTGTAAAACGGGTGGATTCAATATTTCATTCAATTTATTTACATTCCCCAAAACACCTTGGATTGAAGGTGAAATAGATTGACTTGCAGCAATCAAGGCAGTATGAGCGTAGTCAAAATTCATATGATGAATCTTAGTAGCTTCAATCGTGCTTGCAATATTGTTATTAAATACTTCATTCATTCTTATAATATTCTCATGATGTTCATTTATCCAAGCTAAGCTATTTTGTATCTGCATTATTCTATCTAGCTGCGGCATGATTGGAGAATAAATGTTTGAAAAATTTTTATGCATCTTGTTTGTTAATTTTGTTATTTTTTCTATTTGTTTTCTACTCTCTTCTGTTTCCTTTTGGTGCAAAACATGAAATTTCTCAAAGCAAGATTTTTCTTCATTTAAAAAGACTTCTTTAAGTTGATTAAAATATCCGCTTTCTTTTAAAATAATATCCACTATTTCACATATATTTTCTTGGGATAATCCCTGCAAATCCTCTTTTTTTATATTCATTGGCTGTTTTTCATTTATAAATTTCCAATCTGATTTAATCATATCAAATAGCATAGTAAAAAAAGATTCCTTATAATCATGGGATTCTTTAAATTTTTTCTTGTACTCTTCATGAGTTTTTAAATTGTAATATATTGGAATTTTGACTTTTTCATCATTAATTATTACTTCTACAGTCTTTATTGACTTTTTAAACTTATGAAATTCTTGAGCCATATTGCATCCCCCTATTCCTTCTTAAATATCACTCTCTATTCATTGGCTAATCTAACTAAGCATATCCTTTATACAATGATATAAACCACTAATCATCAATGCTATTACTATCCAAAGCAATTTTCCACCTTTTCTTCCAAACCAAATACCAAAATTATAATTAGCCGCTCTCATAATATATCTAGCAATCATATATGCTGTCGTTCCAATAATAAATATTTCAAGTGCTCCATTCATTGTGAAATCAATTAACATTTTTGATAATAGCTCCATACCCCTCCTCCATATTACACAAATTCTAGTCCAAGTAATTCTTTTTTATCTTCTATTTCTATATCCCATCTTTCCTCCATAAATTCTAAAAGCTTAATTCCTCTTTCTAAAATCTTTTCTGGCAGCCAATCAGAATTTCCAGCTACTTCAATTTCGCTATGAGAACCCAATTTGTATTTTTCTTTTTTTAATTCAAATCCATTATTTTGTAATTTTGAATTCTTAGATTGAGACAATAATAAAAGATTTCCTAAAGAATTTAGTAACTTGCTTTTTTGCTTTTTAGAATATCCATTAAATTTTTCACTCCAATATTCTTTACTCGCTTCCTGAGGATAAATATGTTCTATACTATTTTGTTTTTTAACAGTTTCCCATGTAACCTTAATACTCTCATTATTTTTTTCTTGTAAATATAGTTCATATTCATATAGAAAGTACTTCAAGCCATTCCAACTATAAAATCCACTGTCCTTCTTAAATTGTTCTTTTATATAATCCAAAAATCTGTCTATATCATACCATCCATACCAAGTTTCTTCCGTTTCATAATAAATAAGATTATCGATTTCTCCTATAACTCCATCAATATCCATTTTGTCATAATACAATGAACTTGCCATTCTATAAAAATTATTATTTTGTGTATAAGATTGTCTTCTACTTATTGCGAATACCAAGAAAATAAAATTCTCACTGATTTTTAGTAACTCTTTTAATTTTTGATCATCATGTTCTTTTATCATATACGCTAAAAGTAATGGTTCAAATGCACCCCATCCCAATCTATTGAATTTATTAAATAACTCTTTTGTTTCATCATCTTTATTAAGATTTTCTGGATTATGCATATAATACCAAGCCTTAATACTTTTAGATAAACTACTAATATACTCTTCAATTTCTAAATATCCTATTTTATTATCTCTATCTTTCGTAAGCACTCTTTTAGCAGTAAAATATTCATTTAGTAAGAAATTTGAAAAAGCATTGGATTGTTTCCTATCGTATTTAAAATACATAATCCAATGGTTTTTCAAGAAATAGTCATCATCTAAAGTACTCTCAATATTCTTCCTCAAATATTCATAGATCGTTTTCCAAACTTCATTGATATCTTTGCGCAATTTTCCTTTAATATTGTCATCTTCATCTAATAATGTAGTTAAATATATTAATCTGTTCTTTAGAAGTTCCAATTTTGATAATGGTTTTCCTCTATTATTCATAGTCTCAAAAGTGACATATATATCAAGTTCTTCATCAATTTCATAAAAATTAAACTTCAACCCATTAATAACTTTATTGAAAACTACTTCTAATTTTTCTTTCGGTATTTCTTTAATCTTCTCTTGAAATAATTCTTTAGCATATTTTAAATTAGCTGTATAAAGAGTTTCAGTTGGATATTTATCTGCCTGTAATGATCTTTGTCCTAATACATAGGTTTTAAAATATTCATTACTTGGGTTATCTTTTTCATATCCAAATATAAATGATTCAAATTTATCCTTATATTTTTGGAATAAAAATCTTTCTTGCCACACCTTCTTTTCAGCGTAATTAATATCATCTTCATCATCAAATTGATCTAAGATTACATTAATCAAAATAATAGAAGTTGTTAATCTTTGCTGCCCATCAATTATATAATAAGCTTTAAAACCTTTTTCAAATAGCCACAAATCTTCTTTCCACTGTTCATTATTTCTTATGTAATCTTTTTGAACTGCTTCAACCGTTAAAATACCTGTATAATGTTTACTTCCTTCTTTAATGTTCATAATATCTTCCCAGAAATCTTCTAGCTGAGATTTTTCCCAAGCATATCCTCTTTGATAATCAGGTATTCTAAATAATTTATTATTGAATATTTCATTCAGCGTTAATAATTCATTATTAGCCAAAATTTCCACCCCTTAAATATATCTCTTTATCTACTCATAATTTGCTCTTACTTCCTCAATCTTTTCCTTAAATGTATCTACAAGCCACTGTGGACTTAATATCCTTACTCTATTTCCAAACATAAATAACCATCCATAAAAAGTGCTACTTTCAGCAACTTCCACTTTAATACTAAAGCTATTCTCATCTTTTTTATTTATAAATACCTCTTTTCCAAATCGATCAATAACAACATTAATCAAAGAGTTATCAAATTGAAGTTCAACACTTTCAATATCTCCTGAAAACATATTGAAAATTTTATTTGAATAATCTGCAACATCAAATTTATTTCCATCTTCTATCATGAATCTATCTTCATCGATAATTTCTATTTTATTCATTCTATCTACTCTAAAATTGCTAATATTCTCATATCTTTCATAGTAGGATATCAAATAATAATTTCCATTTTCCCAAGTTAAGGCGTATGGACTTACAATGTATTTTTCACCATTTCTTCTAAACTTTATTTTTTTATCAGTGTCATATTCAAAATACTTAAATGCTACTTTCTTATTCTCTTGAATGGCTTTATGAATAGCATCTACATTATAATAAATGGCTTCATTTACTGTCTTTACTCGATCAGATACAAAAACCTGTCTATGAAGCTCTTTTGCTTCATAAATACTCGCCAACTTTTCAATCTTTTTTATAAGTTCTGTACTTTTTTTAGCTGTAATAAATTTTGAAGATTGAACAGCATCAACTAAAAGCTTTAATTCAGGAAGTTCAAATTCTCTTGAACCTATATAATATTTATTTGCCCTACCTTTTTCACAAATAATATCTATTCCAAAACTTTTAAGTAACTCTATGTCCGAATAAATTGATTTACGCTCTGATGGAATATCATGTTTTTTTAATTCTGATATAATATCATTCACCGTTAAAAAGTGCTTTTCATCTGTTTTTTCAAGCAATATTTTCATGATATATAGTGGCTTTAGTTTTAAATTTGAATTGGAACTCATATTTCACCTTCTCCATTAATACTTAACAATCTTAAACATGTAACCATTTTCTTTTATATCCTTCAGCAGACCTTCTATTCCAGAATAGCAGTATGCTTCTATTTCTTCTCTATATGCCACTACACATTCTTTTGCTTCTGCTAATTGATATCCCAATCTTTTGCAGTGACTAAGCAATTCTTTAAATCTCCCTTCCATATTAAACCCAATATGTGTATTATCCTCTTGCAAAGCTTCTTCATTCTGTGTCCATATTGGATTTGGCTGATACATTAATTGAAATGTTCTATCAAAACCACGTACTTCTTTAAGTATTACAGTTATACATATCTCCATATCATAGCCCCCCATTATCAAATACTTTTATTAATAATATTCAGTTTTTTTATTCTTTTTTTGTTCTATTTTTTCAAGTCTCCTAGCTTCTTTTTCTTTTTTACGATATTCCCAATACTGCTTTCTTTCCACATAGTTTTTTCCAATAAAAAGTATCACAAAATGACCAATAATTGTAACTATTATGACAGTAATCAATAAAATAGCAAGTGCAATTTTAACTTGTCCCTGCATACTTGCATAAATTTCAGTATAATGTACTTTTGATAGCTCTATGTCCTTTGAAACAATAGGCAACTTGTTGATTATGTATCCCCATAAAGGTACTGTAATTAAAAGATTCAACAAAAAATACCTTCCTATCCAACCTAAAAACCCTTTCTTTACACCATTTTTATAAGAGTATAGCAGTATTAAAATCGCCATAACCCCTGCAAATATTAAATTCATATATAGAAAATCTATTTTCGATGTATGCTTTAGAGCTTCTTCAAAAAAGGCTTGAATTTCTACTTCACTCATAGTCGTTGTCCCAAATGCAGTAGCTAAGCTTTCAGGCTTAACAAAAAATATAATAGGCAACGATATTAAGCTAGAATAAGATTTTAATATAGGTTCAAGAAATGGACCTATTGTCATTCCTAAAAATTGTGTTACCAATCCTAAAATCATCATTGGAGCTAAGATAACAAATAAAGCCATCAGCAAAAAGCTTTCTCCACTAATATAAGGGATAAAAAATATACTTATTTTCTTTTTACTCACCTATAAGCCCTCCATATTTCATTATTAAAGCACTCTTTGAATCATCAAAGAGTGCTTATAAGTTTCATATGTTTTCAATATACACCTTAACAATTCTACTAGAAATTATTAAATTAATGTTCAAAAGCTTCATTTAATACTGCCTTCATAAGCAATTTACTATTTTTTTTGCTTTCGTTTACTTCTAGTTCTAGTTCATCACAAAGAGTCATTAATTTCTTTACTCTTTCAACAATACGTTGTTGTTCCAATAAAGGTGGTAATGGAAATAAAATGGTACCTATAGATTGGACACATAAAAAAGAGTGTCTAGTTTATAGGTACTTTTTTGTGTATAATTATCATTGAATATGGAGGCCTTTAGTATGAGTAAAATTACATTTTCAAAAGACAATATTGAAAGATTAAATAAGAACCCTTATGTAAAGCGCGTTAGCGAGAAGTCAATAACATACTCTGACGAGTTTAAAATAATGTTTATTGAGGAGTATTTAAGAGGAAGCACACCACGAACTATTTTCATTGATGCTGGATTTGACGTTGAAATACTTGGTGTCAAGCGCTATGAACAGGCGGCAGCCAGATGGATAAAAGCGTACAAGAAAGATGGAATTATAGGATTAAGTGATACTAGAAGAGTGAATTCAGGCAGACCAAGTAATGCTCCAGTTTCAAAGGACGATATTATTAGCAAACAAGAAGCTAAAATAAAACTGCTTGAGGAACAATTAGAATTGCTAAAAAAGCTCGACGTGACAGAAAGGAGGCTGGTAAACAACTGCGTAAATCTAACAAATAATGAAGTATATGAGTTAATTTTAAAGACTGTGTCTAAAAAAGATTATTCAGGCACAGTTTCTTATTGCTGCTCAATTTTAGGGGTTTCACGTTCAGGTTATTATCATTATTTAAAGACAGCACCTTCTAGAACTATAAGGGAGAATGAAGATTTAAAAGCTAGAGATATTATATTAAAGGCTTATAATTATAGAGGTTATAAGAAAGGTTCTAGATCAATTAAAATGACACTAGAAAATGAGTTTGGTATTATATACAGTAGAAAAAAAATCCAAAGGATTATGCGAAAATACAGTATAGTATGTCCTATAAGAAAAGCCAATCCGTATAGAAGAATAGCCAAAGCGACAAAAGAACATAGAGTAGTACCTAATCTGCTACAGAGAAATTTCAAACAGGGTATTCCTGGCAAGGTGCTACTTACTGATATCACATACATCCCTTACGGGATAAATAAAATGGCATATTTATCAGCTATCAAAGATAGCTCTAGTAACGATATTCTAGCATATCATGTATCTGATCGAATTACTTTAGATATAGCTACAATTACAATTAAAAAATTAGTTAATACACATAAAGCTGATTTACATGATGAAGCTTTTATCCATTCTGACCAAGGGGTCCACTATACAAGCCCTAAATTCCAAAAATTACTAAAAAGCCATAATCTAGGACAATCCATGTCTAGACGTGGTAACTGCTGGGATAATGCACCTCAAGAATCCTTCTTTGGTCATATGAAGGATGAAGTAGATTTCAAAACATGTTCTACACTTGAAGAAGTAATTAATAAAGTTGATAATTACATGGATTACTATAATAATTATAGATGTCAATGGGGATTAAAAAAGATGACTCCTAAACAATTTAGAAATCATCTTTTGAATGCAGCTTAACCCTTTTTTTATAATGTCCTTGACAAAGGGTCCATTTTAAAAAACAATCTCTTCTTTTAAATATTTAACCGAACCTAAATTTTTTATTGCCGATCCTTTTGAGTCATTATTTATTTTCACTTTGGTTAAACTTTTGAATAAATCCAAAAAATATTCATTCAACATTATATCGTTATTTATTCTAAGTTTTAATAATGCTTGATTTATAATGCCTTTTTCTATGCCTTTTGGTAATAAATACGTTTCTCCAATCGTACCTGCACAGCTTATTATTATGTCTCCCTCAGATACTTCAAATCTTTTTAATTTATTAAAATGCTCTTTGCTTATATAATAATTTCCTATTTTAGCATTCTTTCTTATAGCATTTTTTTGCTCATAAATTTTTATTGCATCTTCTGATTTAGGAATAAACATACCCTTAGTTATGGCACTTCCAAATGGTCCTCTTCTTATTGAATTATCATCTAACTCAACAATTTGCTCTAATCTCACCCATTCCCAACCATCTGGCAATTCAAAAGGAATTTCCCCTTCTTTAATAGGTAGCAATGGTTTAGATTTTTTAATGATTTTTTCTTTTATTAATCTTTTCTTTTCTTTTTCAATGTTCTCAACTAAGATAAAAGCTGGTTCATCATTTGGATCTTGAGGTACTAAAAGACCTCTAACAGCTAAATCCAAAATCTTTTCTCTTAATCTTGGAATATTTTCAAATTGATTATTATGTTCTACATTTACAAGTGCTGATAATGGATTTACACTTTCGTATAAATCTTTAATTTTTCTTTGAACCTCTATCGAAGGTATTGGAATTTCTAGTTTTTTAAGTGCAGTTACCGTAAGAGATACATTTGCACTTCCTTTCATTAAAGGTACTAATACCTCGTCTTTGAAAAAAGACAAGTATATATATAAATACTTTGTATCAACGACATTTTCATCTTTGGATGTCACTTTAGCTAATATTGTTCCAAGTGCAAATTTACCATCATAGTAGTGCAATCTATTTATACTTGCGTGCCCATGTCCTGTTGATGAAACTAATGGTATACAAACAGCTCTACCATCAAAATCATATTTATCAGAACTTTTAAACTCCGCTGCTGTTGCAATTAATGGATATTGACCTTCTTTTGCTTTACTAATCCCTGTTTTTCCTTTTTCTATATCACAAATCTCTGATAGCTTATAATATTTCAGACTCATTGATTAACTCCTTAATTTTATTTGTCAATTCTACAATATTTTTTTGAGAACTATTGATATTTTCAAGTATCTCGCTAACAGTAAATTCAATCACTTCCGAAGTTTTATTAGGGTTTTTAAAATCAAGGTTATATCCATTTGCAACAATTTCATCAATACTTACCTTCCAAGCATATTCATTTTCTTCTCTTTTATCCCACCAAGCTTGCTCAGCTTTGAATTCTTCAAATCGAATTGGTTTTGTTTTTGAATAATTTTTATAGCCTTCTGGCATAGGATGTTCATAGAACCATACTTCACTTGTCCTCTCCCCTGCATTAAAAAATAATAAATTGGTTGCAACATCCGCATAAGGTGCAAATACCTTTTGTGGCAAACGAACAATAGTGTGTAGATTAAACTCTTCTAATAGTTTTTTCTTAATCGCTACTTTTGCATTATCTGTTCCAAATAAAAAACCATCAGGAAGTACAATACCCACTCTTCCATCTCTTTTTACTCTATTTAATATTAATGTCATAAATAAATCTGCCGTTTCAGAAGTTCTAAATTCAGCAGGAAAGTTCATTTTTATTCCTTCTTCTTCTGTTCCTCCAAAGGGTGGATTCATGGCAATAACATCAAATTTCTTTGCTTCTGCATAATCTCTAATATTTGTAGACAATGAATTTTCATGCAAGATATCAGGAAAATCTATATCATGAAGAATCATATTTGTACAACATAGTAAATGTGGCATTGGTTTCTTTTCTATACCATGAAGAGATTTTTTTATCGTTTCATTTTCTTCTGTCGTTAAATTTTCTTTACTTGCTTTCATATGTTCCAAAGCAGAAATTAAAAATCCTCCAGTTCCACATGCAAAATCAGCAATTTTATCTCCAATTTCAGGATTCAATCTATCAATAATAAAATCAGTTACTGCACGTGGCGTGTAGTATTCTCCTGAGTTTCCTGCTGATTGTAAATCTTTTAGAATTGTTTCATAAATATCATTGAATGCATGTCTTTCATCATAATTTCCAAAATCAATCCGTTGATTTTATCAATAACTTGCCATAAAAGGACACCTGATTTCATATAATTATTAGAGTCTTCAAAAACATCTCTTACTAATACTTTTCTTCTATCAGTATGTTGATCTACTGTCATAGCTTTTAAAACTTTAAACATTTCTTCAATAAATTCCATCAGCTCATCAGAACTCATTCTTTCAGCTTTTCTTATTCCTGCCCAATTACCCCATTGGTATTTTTCAGGTACAAATGGTCCTTTACCCTCATAATCATCCTCAATAGACCATTCCTCTTGCTCTTTTGTATCAAATATTTTAAGAAAAAGCATCCAAGTAAGTTGGCTTATTCTTTGAGCATCACCATCGACACCAGCATCCATTCTCATAATATCTTGTACGCTTTTAACGAAATTTGTTAAAGTCATATTAGCTTACCTCTCCTCTATATAATTCTGCTTCTAATTCTTTAATTGTTTCTAGATATTTTTCTTTTCCTCCAAACATTTTAAGTATGCGTCCTGGCATTCCAATCTGCTTAAATTCATCAAGCTTTAATATTTTAACATCTTCAATATCTATAATATTACTATTCATATATTTATCAAGTAAAATTTCAAGAACTTCTCTAGCTTGTTCTCCATATTTTGCAAAATAATTTCTTTTTTTAACGTTATTGATACGCTCAGCTTTTGTTAATGGTTTCATATCAAAAGCAATATGACAAATTAAATCAAAATCATCTATATCGTCTTTTCCTATTTCATCTCTCAGTTCTTCTAAAACAATCCCTTGATCTAATAATTCATCATAGATTACTTGTTTTTTTTCTTCATCTGACCATCTTTTTATAAAATCATCTAGTGTAGCATATTGTTTTTTAATATTTCTTTTTGAATAGTCTTTATAAGACTCTGATACTAATTTTCCATTAGCATCAAGGTATTGTACACGCTTGTTGATTAATGTAACTTCCACATCATTAACATAAAATTTTTGTCTACCTCCACCGCCTGTATCCCCACCTGTATTACCTCCTGTTGGTGGATGATTGCCACCTCCAGTTTCACCACTATCGCCACCTTCACCGCCTTCTCCACCATTATCAATAGGTTCAGGATCTCCATCAAAACCTGGATCGGCAAAAATTCTCGTTGCTCCTCTAAAGTCCATAATCGTAAAATAGAATTTATTAAAATCTGGTCTTAGTCTTGTACCTCTTCCTATAATCTGTTTAAATTCTGTCATAGAACCAATATTCATATCTATTACAATTAATTTACATGTTTTAGCATCTACTCCTGTAGTCATTAGCCTTGATGTTGTTGCTATTACAGGATATGTTTCTGTAGGCTCAATAAAATTATCAAGTTGCAATTTTCCTTCAGGATTATCTCCTGTTATACGCATAACATACTTATGATTTTGTTTTACTAAATCAGCATTTTCATTACTCAAGGCTTTTCTCATATTTTCAGCATGTTCAATATCTTGGCAGAAAACTATTGTTTTTGCAAATCGATCTTTTAATTCTTCTTTCATGTAACGAGAAATTTCTTTCGCTACTAACTCATGTCTTTTTTCTAGAATTACATCTTTATCAAAATCGCAACCGTAATACTCACGATCTTCCATAACTTGACCATATTTATCTGTTTGTCCTTTTAAAGGTCTAAATCCCATCAAATCTTTATCAAGACCCATTCTTATGACTTTATAAGGTGCCAAGAATCCATCTTGAATTCCTTGTTTTAACGAATATGAATAAATAGGTTCTCCAAAATATCCTTGTGTTGAAACGTCATTATCTTCCTTTGGCGTTGCTGTTAATCCAAGATGTGTTGCCTCATTAAAATACTCTAACACTACTCTCCATGCGCTATTATCTTTAGCACTTCCTCTGTGACATTCGTCAATTACTACCAAATCAAAGAAATCAGAGCTATACTCTCTGAATGTCTGCTGCCAATCTTCTGTTCCTGTCATAGACTGATATAATGCTAAATAAATTTCATGTGCATAAGAAATATTACTTCTTTGAATTTTTGTCATTTTATCTCCAAAAGGACTGAAATCTCCAGTAATAGTTTGGTCAACCAATATATTTCTATCAGCTAGAAATAATATTCTTTTTTTCTCTCCAGCTTTCCACAACCTATGTATAATCTGAAAAGCTGTAAAAGTCTTTCCCGTTCCAGTTGCCATAACAAGAAGAATCCTTTTTTGATTTTTAGCAACTGCTTCTACAGCTCTATTAATAGCTACTCTTTGATAATATCTTGGGGACTTGCTATTTAGCTGGTAAAAATAGTCTTGAAGATATAACTTCTCTTGCTCATCAGTAAATTCTCTATGTCCACTAAAACGATTCCATAATTCATCAGGAGTTGGAAAATCCTCTAATGAAATTTCTTTTTCCAATCCAGTGGCTCTATCATGCTCTATAAAACCTTTACCGTTACTAGAATATACAAATGGAATATCCAAAATTTCGGCATATTCAAGTCCTTGTTGCATACCTGCCCCTATTGGCAATGTATCTTTCTTAGCTTCTACAATAGCAAGCGGAATGTTGCTTTTGTATTGAAGTATGTAATCAGCACGTTTAGGAGTTCCTCGTTTTACTAGTTTTCCCCTAACTATAACTCTTCCATCTGTAAAACTATATTCTCTAAGAATCTGTTTATTTTTATCCCATCCTGATTTTTCTAGTGCAGGCGTTATATACCTCATACATACTTCTGTTTCAGTCAAAGCCATATATTTTCCCCCTTTATCCAATAATCTCTAACTCTTTTAGTTTAATATTTATAAAATATAATTTTTTAATATCCCCATTTCACATCTAAGTTATATGATTCCATTACTCCTAAATTGATACTTTTTATACAATTTTACTTAGATATAATTATCTCTTTTAAATTATACTACATTTACTGTCCTTTTGTCTGTACAGTAAACTATAATTTTAAGTAAATATATTTGTTTTTCAATATCCCTATAGACTTAGAGTGTATAGTTCTATGGAGGCACCAAATTGTCATACTCCCCCTGCCAAGTACATTTATCTAGTGATTTTCTTATTTTTTTATCGTTTCCTCTTCCCCTATTCCTTGTTATTTTTAATACCTTAGTTTTTTCATTATGCCTTTTGATACTAAGTTCTTCTGAGACATTCTTTATATCCTCTTGCAAATTTTCATTCTCTTCATATTCATGATTCTTTCTTTCATCAACTTTTCCTTCTGAGTTAACACTATCTTCTAACCCAACGCTTTTATATTTATTAAAATCTACTGTATCCATTATTAATTCTTCATTAACTTCTACTTCATCTATTTTCTCAGTCTCTTCTTTCTTA
Organism: Tepidibacter hydrothermalis; assembly: GCF_029542625.1. Taxonomy (GTDB): domain Bacteria; phylum Bacillota; class Clostridia; order Peptostreptococcales; family Peptostreptococcaceae; genus Tepidibacter_A; species Tepidibacter_A hydrothermalis. The sequence continues at coordinate 480,815 of NZ_CP120733.1, read as the reverse complement.
ATTTCTAAACTTTCTTTTTCTTTATTTTCTCCATCAAATACCAATGTATATAAATTTGAACTTTGACCACCATTTTCTCTGTATCTATTTTCTTTTTTTATTACACCAGCATCTAATAAATCTTTTAAGGCTCTTTGGACTGTTCTAGTGGATATATTGCAATCTTTTGCTATGGTTTTGATTGCAGGAAAGCAAGTCAATTCTTTATTGGAACGATTAATCAAATAGTTAATTACAAGGGTTGCTCTCATTGAAAGCTGCATATTATATAAACAATTTAGTAATTTTCCTTTACCCATTAAAAACAGTCCCCTTTCCTTTTCATATGATTTTTCAGTAATATAATTTTTAAAAATCTTACTAAAAATATTTTTATTCGCATCCCCATCAAACAAATCTGGTGCATACTCTGCAAAAAATACATTCCTATATTGTTCTTTTAATCTGACTTTTTCATTCTCTTGTATAAATGAAAATATGGTATTAACTTTATCATCATCTAGCAATTGCACAGCTTTATCATATTCCTCTATTTCATATGGTTTAGCAGTAGCACATAGAATTGATACATCACATTTATTATTAATGGCATTAATCGTCTTTCTTTCAATTACCCCCATGTCATAAATAACAAAGTGATATTCTTCATCATTGCTTGCATTTAAGGATAGATACTTTACACCATTGTAAATAATACAATCCTCTTTAACGACCATTCCTGCATAACTACTAGGTAATTTTTTAATATGGTCATGATTATTAGCTTCTACATAACATACACTTGCTCCAATGCTTGCAAGATAATTACACAGATTCATTGCAATTGTAGTTGCTCCTACCTTTTGTGCTGCACCTGTTATGGCTATTTTAATATCTTTTTTCTCAAAGGAATATTCAGGCATATAACATTGCTTACCATTTAATTTATTCAATTTTAGTTGAATATCCCTTTTACTCATCCCTGAATTGCTTATTGATTTTTGTATTTCTCCTTTTAGATCTTCCACTTCATCTGCTGATAAAATATTGTAAACACCTTGCTCTACTAACCTTTCTATAAGGCTTTCATTCTTCTTAATGTCCTCAATATAAAAAATCACCCTTGAAGAAAACATACTTTTAAAAGCAACAATAGCTTCTATAATTTCATCTTTATTATCTTTAAGTGCCTTTAAATCAATTGCAACATATGAATAATGATTGAAACTTCTCATATCATAGATTACAAATTGCTTTAGACTAAAAGTACCTGATAGCTTTTTGATTACCATACCATTTTCGTTAGATAAGAAATCAAATATTCCTATATTTTCATTGCTAGAAATATAAAGCAGCATTACTTACACCTCTTTCCATGCCCAATCTAAAATCTTGTGGTATGATAATCTCTTTTTCTTTAGGCTCATAAGTAAATAGCAGTATGATACCTACTACTACAAGCACTACATATATTATTAATTCTATTAGTAATTTCTTCTTCAAAATTATTCCTCCCATAAATTTCAAAAGACACCCAAGTATGAGTGCCTTTGAATTAATATATAGTTTTGTAATTTATTATCTTCCTCCTGCTTTTCCCATGAATTTAAACTTATATTCAGGTATTTCAAAATTCACATGAAGTCTCTTTGAACCAATCATCACAAGAGCATTTCCACGTTTTTTTCTTGCTAATAGCTCTTCCTCTGCATCTGTAAGATCGTATAGTTCCTTCGTCTCAATTAAATTTTTACCATCACATCCCATAAGAATTTTAAAGCATGGAATATCTAAAAGAGCCTGCCCATACATCTTGATTTTCGGGTCTAAAAAATCAACAACAGAATGTGAAATAATAGCAACTCCTGCTTCATATTTCCTTGCTCTTTTTTCTACATTTCTAAGAAAAACTAAGGATTGTGGTACATTAGGATCAATCATCAAATAAGCTTCATCACATATTAATAATACAGGTTCATTTCTATTTTCACTCATTTGCTGCCAACACCATGTAAGCAGATTAAAATATTGGGTTCTTTTAATATTGTCACTTGTATTTTGTAAATCATGAGTATCTAGACAGATACATCTTGTATTTGTTTTTATAGTGCTTTTTCCATTCCATAAAAAAGCGTCACTACCAAGAGCAATATCTTGTAATAGTAACGCTAAATCAGTATATTCATTTACTTCATTATTTTTTATGGTCTTTTCTTTTTCTTTCGCTTTCTGTTGTATCAATTGATAAAGTTCTGTAAATGTTGGAAAATCATCACTCGATAATGTATTAATATCAGTATCCCAATTGATGCCAAAATTATTATAAAGCTCAATAACTATTCCTTTCAATATTGCCTTTTGCTTATCCGTTAAAGATGGAATATAGAGACTGAAAAATATATCTAAGTTCTTAATATATATTGCCATATCACCCATTCCATTTCCATCATCTTGATAATATTTATCGTCATCATCAACTGGAGTTGGTCGTATTTGAAGTGGATTGATTCTACCACTACTTCCTCCACCTGCATTAATCCAATCACCATTTAATGATTCACAAAGCTCACGCATTTCACGTTCAGGATCTATAAATATGATTTTAGTTCCTTTCATATACTCTGCTAAGGCAATATGTTTTACAACAGTACTCTTTCCTACCCCTGCTACTCCCATTATAGTGAAATTGGTATTGGTTCTATCATTACCTCTTTTCCATGGGTCAAGAATTACCAATCCTCCTCCATTATCTCTTCCAAAATAATAGCCTGTTCCATCATTATATCCACTTGATGAAAAAGGAAATCCACCTACATAACTGCTCATTGGAATAATTCTTTTTAGTACTTCTTCTATAGATTCATCAATGGTATGGTAAGGAGATACACTTTTAAATGATTGTTCTTGTAGATTTGCCATAACTCTTGTTTTACATTTACTAGCGGCAATAACACTTTCTGTTTTTCTGCATATTTTTTGAAATGTTCTTTCATCTTTTGCCATTGGCATAATTGTAATAATGATTGTTCCAACTGTTTCTCCATGCTGATCGATTTGCAGCATTATCTTTTCGCCGTCAATAGCTGCTCTTTCTGCCCTTTGCTGGGATAATGGGTCTTTTGCTGTTTCTGCTGCACTTCTATGCTGTATGACACTTTTGGATAGCCCTGATATGAATTCTCCATTGTCAATCGGTACAAAGGTTATACTAACAACAGTTCCAGGGATATTTGTTATCTTTGATAGCCATCCATAGTCTACTTTTTGAGGGTATTTGACTATGCCATAGATTCTGCCTGTGTTTTCACCGATGATAAGGCTATTTCTTTTTATTTCAAGCCCCATTGGAGTAATGATATTGAGTAGAGAATTATTTATTTTTGATTGGTCTTGTTGTTTTTTCAAGGTTTTATCCTCCTTTATGGTAAAAAAATAACCACAGAGGTCATCTGCGGCTTCATACTACATAATATTTTAAATTTAACATAAATTAATCATTCAAAGAATAAATGAAAATTACAATACCTTTTTAATGAATTATTGTCTCTTTTTATAAAATCCCAAGTTTCTCTAAAATCTCCTGCAACAACAAATTCATTATTCTTAATGAATTCGATAAACTCCTCTTCTTTTCCATAAAAAGAATCTGCAAACTCCTCAGCAACTTGCATTTTCATACTATCATCCATGTTAATTTCATCATGAAGTACATGCTCTAAATTGCATGAAAAATAATACATTGAATAAGGTATACCTGCTATTTTAGGACAAGTAGCTAATCTATTTTCAACTTGACTCTTTTTTTCATTACGACGTAGAACTGCTTCAACACTATTAGCTTTAATCGATTCAGTTGAATATCTAAATTCCTCAATATCCTCTATCTCAATAAACTCTTCACCTACATAAGCTCCATCTGTATCAATTATATGAACAATTTGAAGCAAATCACTTTTCTTAAAAAAATTACTCTTTAAAAATCTTTTTACATGATCATTAACCTTAGTAATGGCATTTTTAGCTGTAGTAAATCTATCTGATGTGATATCACCCTCAGTTATATGAAACCTAACATTCTCATCCTTAACAATTTTATCAATTATACCACCAAGAGAAGTCTTATCTGTAATACCTTCTACAATAAACAATATAACTTTTTTAGTTTTCATCAATCACCCTCCCAGCTATTCTGAAAGCATGACTGATTTCAAAACTATTTGTCTCTTCATAAATATTTTCTTTTTGACCACCTAGACTTATGCTTCTGTAGTAAAGATTTCTTAAATTATTATTAGTTTTCACATTAGCAAATCTAAGATATCTATTTTGTGGATTAGTCGTTGTAAAAACTAGCGAACTAGGATCTAACATCTCCAATGGCCTTAAATTATGAGATGTAAATATTAGTTGCCCTTTTCCACTTTCGCTTATAATTTGTAATATTTCCCCAAGAAGATATTCGAAAATACCTGCATCTAGCTCATCAACCACCATGCAAACAGATGGATTATTGAACATAGTAATAAGAGTATTTAATATTGAAATAATCTTCTTAATTCCATCTGACTCATATTTCAAAGGAAATGTCACATTATCCCTTACTGAGACTAATTCTATCCTAACTCCTTCTGCTCCATCTTCTTTTAATTGTTTACCATGATTTTTTATATCAATATTTAATCCAGGTATTATAGTTCCTAATACAATATTCATTTGCTTAATCAATTTTGTTACTACTTCAAATACTTGTTTAGGAACAACAGATGGCTTCAAAAGTCCAATACCCAAATCACCCTGAGTAACACTTTTATCATCACTAAGTCTAAAGCTTAACGGAATGATCAAGTTCATGTTAATCATACCAGCTTGATTGTTTTTAATAATGAACAAGTTTAAATTCGCAAAATATTTTAGAGCCATAATTATATCTGTGTACTCTTGGAAATTCTCGTTTCTTTTTATTATTTCTTCTGTTTTAGTACTGAATATAAAGGACGTTACATTTTCTTCCGATAGCTCTTTCGCAACTCCAAGTTTAATATAATTATCAGTATTATTTGCTGTTAAGAGCTTAAAATTCTTAATGGGTTTGAAAATAACATCTGTATACATTAAATTAAAATCAATTATACCTGCTTTACTTTTCCAATCCCCATCAATAAATTTTTTGTATGATAGATTTTCTTTCGTAATTTTAACTTTTTCTTCTTCAGCCTTACTTAACTCAATTTCATAAAAAACCAGATACTTACCATCTTTGCCCTCAATATTAAGTATAAATTTTAATTCCGAAGTTTGTGAAGTCTGTAATATATAATCAAATGTATTTTTAGGAAACTTTTTCCCTGAAAGGGCAAGTTTAAGAATCCACATAGCATCCACAAGAGCTGTTTTTCCAGAACCATTTTGACCGTAAAGCCCAACTATTTCTGATTTTCTATTGGAGAACTCTTGTTTTATATAGCTTGGAAACATAATACTTCCTTTTTCAACATTCTTAAAATTTGTTAATTCTATTTGTTGTACACGAACAATTGTTTTGTTCATAATAGACACCTCCAACTATATGTATCATAACATATCAGCTCAAATATGTAAATGTATTTTGGATAATCGGAACATAATGTTCTAATATCAAAAAATAAATCTCGATATTTTCATTCTGTCCATTATTATAATTATTATTCCTAATTTATTGTTATGACTCTATACGTATATTAATCAAAAATTTTAGAACACTAATAAAACTACTTAATATTTGTCATTGAAGTAATAGTTTCCGTATCCTCAACCTGTACATAAGCAGGATTATTTACAAGATTACAAAGCCTTACAATTTCCTGCTCTTTTAAGATTTCGCATCTTATATTGCCGCTTTCAAATTTATTTACAAACTCCCTACATTCTTTCAAGATATCCTTTTCAACATTCTCATGGTACTTATCCCAAATCATAATATAAAACTGCCTTTCCACTACATCTCCAGATATGGCATAATTACTCATAACCATCATTTCATTCCTTAGCAATTCTTTTTGCTTTTGATTATTTGTTTCAGATAATAGTTGAGTGTATTCATTAATCAATGGTGATATATCTACTGGTCTTGATACTGCAAGAAACTTAAAAGGTTTTCGTATACTTGATAATTCTGCTGTTAATGCTCTGCATATCTGCTCCTTTTCTGTATCTGAAAATAAATCAATGCTTATAGAATTAATCTTTATATACATAATAATTTGACCGTCCCTTGTATAAAGGAAACGGTCTTTTATATCTTTTACATTTATAAATTCATTAGCTGTTATCTGAGCATCACTTAATTCTGTTTGATTTTGCTGTTTACTTCTTTTTATAAAGAAAAATGCGATTACTCCTGCAATAATACAAATAGCAATGCCTATGATTGGTATAATCTGATTCATCTACATACCTCCTCATTTCTAGTTATTCCATTAATACAGCTGGTCTTCTATAATACATAAAACCAACACTTTCTGCTGTTGTTACAACCACGTTATTAGCTCCTGAAGCACAGTGAGCCACTAGAATACGTCCTTTTTTATCTTTACCTACAACAATGCCTATATGATTGACCTTTCTTGTACCTGGAACCGCAAGGAAAGCTAAGTCCCCAGGCAATGCTAAACTTTCAGGCATACTGTTCGATAAATTCCATTGCTGCGTTGTTCCTTGTCCAATTGTTTCATTTATAGTTCCAACAGGTATACCCATATTGATAAACACCCATGTCACATAACCTGAACAATCAAGACCAAATGGTCTTTTAGTTCCTGTAGTAGGACTTCCCTTTGAAGTAACTGTCATTTGTTTTCCCCATCTATTATCCCATCCAATAGAAGAACTTTTTCCTCCCCAAAAGTAATTGACTTTCCCAACAATACTACAAGCTGTTTTTACAATTTTTTCTCTTTCTATGGATAAATTCCCAGGTAGAAACTCTTTAATTTCTGTTATTTGCTCCTTATTTAAAGTAAGCATACCTGTGTTATTGCCAACAAATGCAACAATTCCACTTTTCTTCATTTCTTCTATCACTCTTTGTTGTTTTTGGTTAAAATGATATGCTAATGCAATTTCTTCAGCTGATAAGCAGTCAATATAGATTGTTTTTATATTTTTGTTTATGGTTTTTGTTTTAGTAATCCTTTTACCCTTCTCATTTGTTGTAATATAAGTTTTTTTCTCTGTAATGGTTTCTATTTTTGAAGTAATTGTATTCATATCCCAAAATACATTCTCTAATTTATTAATTTGCTCTTCTGTTAATACTGCCATCTGCTCTGCATTTTTATTGGTAACATTGTATTTTACTGAATAAGCTATTAAGATATCTGCTGAATTATCTATAATATTATTATCTTCACTTCCCATAATCACTGTACGCACTTCATCTACTGTATCATCTTCTTTTTCTTCCCTTATTTTTTCTTCAAACTGCTTTTTTAGGGAATCCATTGTATCGGATATTGAAATAGCATCTACATTTGTTCCATCACTTGTCATAGAAAAGAAGATTGCAAATGGTGAGCTAAGTACAAGTAAAATCATTATAAAAGGAAGAAGACAGGCTATTAAAATAACCCGTCTTGCTCTTTCATCACTAACTGCTGTTGTAGCAACTTTTGTAATTGCTTTTAAAGTTGCTGGATTTATTGCCATGGGAACACCTCCTATTTCGGACCAATGTGCCAATCTTCAAATAAATTTCCATCAATGTTTATATCGTCATCAAGATTAACTCTTAGCATTCCTTCTGGTGTCCACATATCTATTACTTCTGCATAAACTTTATATCTGCCATCAGGATACCAAACAGGAGTAAAATGTACTCTATTATTATAAGTTGAATATTTATTTTTCTTAAATTGAAAGTTTCCATAGCTTGTCATATCAAGTAAACGCCAATAGCTTTGATAATTAAACTCTGGAAAATATGAGATAACATTTTGTGTATAGGTAATATGGCTACTTGGTGCATTAGAATGAATATTTGTTAAAACATCAACATTAACACCATACCCAGATTTCATTGTCTTATTCCTTGCAGTTGGGGATTTACTATCAGGGTAAAGGTTCATATTAGCTGAAAGTGTTGCTTTATAGTTTGTAAAATCATATTTCCAATTTCCTTCATCTACCCATCGCCCATTATCAACCCACTTCCCTTTATCAACCCATTTCGTCCTACGATGTCCAGGACAACTTCCATCAGATTTGCAGCCTCCACTATGATGATATCTATAGATTTTTTTCACCCAATGACTTTCCCATTCCCATTTTGGATGCCATACCCAATTTGGTATCCAACTACAGCTGTATATTCCCCAATTAGCACTAGATTTGTCAGCTTTTATTGGAACGCTTGGAATAGAAAATCCTTTATTGGTATCATTGGCTGTAGGATTTGGTGGAGGATTTACTCCTAAATCAACAACTTTTCCTGTAATAGTGGCCCTTCTACTTTTCCCATCTATTTTGGCTGCTGAATTTCCTGTAACTTTAACATCAATTACTACATCTTGTGGAGTAGCTGGAGTATGCCATTTTATCCAAACTAATTCAGATCCGCCACTAGGTATGATAACTTCTGTACTTTTGGAATAACCGTTAGCAGTCATGATTACTGTAGCTGTATTCTTTTTAGGATTTTTATAAGCTGCCTCACTTTCATGTCTATTATCAGGAGTAATATCCTTACTTGCATAAATCCTTACAGAAGTTATTACATCCGTATCAACTCTATATTCATAATCGTAGGTCGTATCATTTTCCACTGCATTAGTAGCATTTGGTTTTAACATTCTCATTCCCCAACCACCACCTGATATGATTCTATCTTCACTCCAATAAACATCATCTGGTAATGCAGAAGTTACTGGATATCCAAACCAGCTTTCTTCCAAAATAATAGAATTCGGCAAATCAGAGTGTGTCATTCCTGAAATATATTGACCTGTACTACCAAATTTGAAATTAAAATATCCTAGTTTTTGAGCTAATGCATATTCCGTTGCTGTAAATGCTAATACTGTTTTTTTGCCTTTAAGATATGAGATAATAACAGGTTCATAGATTATAAGCCAAGGAACTTGATTTTGATATACTCCATTTGTTTTTATAGGTAATATCACATCTGGTGAAAATCTCTTTGTTTCCCCTTTTATAGTAAAATTAATATTAGATACCAAGCCTTCTTTGGTTGTTCCTTTTTGTCGTGCAAAACCATCTATTAATCCTAGTAATGTTCTAGTATCGCCAAAATATGATTTTACAGAATTAATATTTCCACCATTCGTTATTGGAATTGGTGGTGGATTATCAGTTATATATTGAGAAATCTTTATAGGAGATAACGATAGACCATTTATATAATCCACTTTATTCCTAGAACTCCCCATTGCATTACGATGCAATGTAAAACTTGAAGGCTTTATATATACTGGACTAGTTCCAATCATTTTCCAACCTCTTGATAAATTACTTTTTTTGTCACCTTTATCAGATAAACCTACATATACTGAAACCTTGTACATATATTCATTTCCACGATAAAAGCCTTTACCTTTTGCAGCACTATTTGTATTTCCTGAACCACTATCCGCATTATCATCTGCAAATACTATAATTGAATTAACTGTAAGAGCAAGTACAACAAACATCCATACTATCTTCTTAAATATTTTCAATATTTCACGCTCCTTTGCATACAAAAAAGACAGCTCCTATTAAGAAACTGTCTTCTATCTTAAATTTTAAATATTTTTAAGAATAATGTTGATATAGTATTTTTAAGGGAACCTCCTTGAAGATTCCCTTAATTCGCATTTTAAGAATATTATGAAACTATTATTATTTTTACTTAAAGCTTTTTCATATTTAATGCTTTTTTAATAGTTTCCTGTATAACAGAACCACAACATTTACCTAAAGGATTCTTAGTTTCACACTTCCCATTTTTCATTGCTCCTGTGATTTTTATAATATCCTTCATATCTTTTGCATTTTCATTAAGAACAGCATCAATAATTTGTTGTTCTGTAACTTGATTACAGTAGCAAATGTATTTAGGGTTAGCATCCTTTTTAAACCATATAGGAATTTTTATAGAATCCTTTTTAAAGACTAAATTTCGGTCAGAATTAAAATATATTACATCACAGTCTTCATTTAAACATATATGATACTTGCAATCTTGTACTTCATCTACAAAGCTATCAAGTACAAAATGCTTTACAGTTTTACTTTTTACTTCTTGTGTTTCTCCGTAACAAACGGGACAGACATAACCTTTTTCTACTGTACCAGTAGAATTTTCATTACTAGCTCAACAAGATGTTTTAGCTTTTTTATTTTCCATTTTTCGTACCTCCAAAGTATATGTTTAATTCATATTTTTCTACAATTATGACCTTATTTAATTATATTTAGCATTGACTCAAATTACAACATATTTCTTAAACGTAGTCAAATTTTAATTTTTATTAGATTAAAATTTGTCTCCAGTACCCCATTCTCCATCACCAAGATCCGATCCTTTTATTTTTCCCCCATCACCATTACTAGGAATATCTTCTTGTAAAAATGGATTTTGAGAATCAGGAACTAAATTGCTTTTTTCAGTATCATTAGTTTTAGATTCAATTTTCATCTTAGGTTCTTCCTTATCTTCAGGAATATAGATTACCTCTTCCTTTTCATACTCAGGTTCTTTTATCATATCTTCAACATCATCTTTTGTTTGAGGTTTCTTTTCAGGTGGGGTATTTTGGGGTTTTTCAGGTTCCTTTGATAAAGGTTCTTTAATGACTTCTTTTTCTACTTTATGATCTGTATCTCTTATAACTACTTCTTCTTTGATTTTAGAAACTTCTACTTTTACAACTTCTTCTTTAGGTACTTCAATAGCATCCACTACTGTATTGTGGGTAGTTTTTTCTTCTATTAATATATCTTTATTGGTATCTTTAGGACTTATTTTTACATAAATTGCTCCAATAAGAATAATCCCTACCACTAAAAGGGTTGCTATCATCCTTGCTCTTTTTGTTTTCGTATTCATTTTTTTCATATCTGTTGTCCTCCTTTAATCGCTGTTTTTATCTCAAACATTCAATCTCTTTTCATGACATTTTAACTCCAAGTTTTGATATGTATAATTAATACATATTGTATATTTACATACTATCAATCTAAAATTTGAATGTCCAGTAATCACTCATTTCAAATTTAAAATTTAGGTGTATATCCTGCATTTACTTTCATACGAATCTTAAGTGGTGACAGTTTATTCCATCCAAAGGATAAAGGTACTTCAAGGTTTAACCATACTTCTGATTCAAACTTTTTAGAATTTCCACTTGGAGCAAATGGTGTATTTAGTATATTGATATCAAGATTAGATATGGTATATTCAAGTTGTGAACCTGTATATTTCCCCCCATTTTTTAGTCCTAAAACATCGCTAAGATTGGATAAAACAGCTCCTTCATCAACTTTACTTTTCCAACGATCATTGCTATCAAGCTCATATCCTCCAGAGTAACCTTCTCTAAGTCCGTTATATACATCATCATAATTTTCTATTGCAACGGATATCACTGATGTCTGAACAGCATCACGAACACCTTTTGCAATAATTTGAAGTCTTAAATACTCACTTATAACGGTAAATAAAAGTAATAGGCATATTACAACTATACAAGCAATTATTACTGCGCTGCCATCTTTGTTTTTCAACTTGCTTATCATTTATAATATACCTCCGATCTACCTGTTGCTTTTGATTTAAGTGTTATAGGAAATGATCCAAACTCAAAAAATCCTATGTCTACTGTATGGCTAACAACTACGCTAAATTCCTCATTTAGCTGAATTTTTCCCGTTCTTGACCATTGTATATTTGGGGAAATTCCCATACTAGCTTTTAGTTCATTTTCTTTAGCTTTTGTTACACTTCCGATTCTTCCTTCTATCTCCGCTACTCTTGCTAGCTCTACTGCAAATGTATTTAATTCATTTTTAGCAATAAATACAGGATATACTTTAACAGCCATTGCTATAACAAGCATTGCAACAATCACTATCACTGCTGTATCTATATATCCTTCTCCACGATTTGATACTAAGATTTTCTTCAATTTTCTCACCTCCTAGAACATCTTCCCAAGAGTTTTAACAATCTCAACAAACATGACTGATAAATACATCAACAAGAAACAAAATAGCATTGCAAAGGAATATTTACGGATTTTACTCGGTCTTTTCATAGCAATAGTCTTTAATCTTTGTAGCTCCAACTGCTTTAAATCATGGGATAACATTTGAAAATAGACTACACCATCATCCCCACGAATAACACCAATCAAACCTCTTACAACATCTGAAAGCTGAGAGCTTCCAAGCCTTGCTTCTAATCTCGTAAGAGCAGATTCATAACTCCCTGATTTCATATCCGCAACGGTTATCTCTAACTCATTTTTAAAGCTTTTTCCTGCATTTTGTTTATATGTTTCAAGGATAGATAATACATTTCGACTTGCTTTTAATTCCTGTGTTAGTGTAGAAACAAATCTTGGTAGCTCAAATTCTATATCCTCACGTCTTTTCCTTACTGCTTCATCTGCACATCTTATTTCTTTAAAATAAACAGCTACTGCAAGAAATAAGATGAGTGGAAATATAATTGGAAAAATAAGAAAAGCAGGAACTATAAACAATAAAGTTAGCCCTGCTTTTACCCATGCTCTTGCTATAAATGTTTCAGGTGATAATTTTATATTTGCTGATTTTAATGTTGCTGAAATTTTTCTTCTGTTATAATCTGTCAGTTTACTGAATTTTGATAATTTCATCGATAATTCATTAATGAACATCTCAAAATTCTTTGACTTTTTCTTTTCTCTTCGATTTATTGCAAGTACAGCTTTTGTTACCTTTCTCGTTGGTAGTTTTAATAAATCTGCAAAGATTAAATATGCTCCTAAAGTAAAAATGCTAGCAAAAATAATTAGAATTGGTATCATTGTATCCCCTCCCTTCTACCTCTTATACTCAACAGGTTTTGATAACCTAATAACTGCTGCAAGGGATATGAAAATCACCACAGCACATATGGCAAGTATTAATTTCCCAATAGTAGTAAACATCAATGTATTAAACCAATCCTTATTTAGAAAATACATTAAAGGAATATTACCAACTAAAAGAATTGCCATAGTAATAAACTCTTTTACAGGTTCATAAAGCAAATAATCTAATTCTGCGGATACAATTCTCATATCTGATAGCTTCGATACAATAGGTGTTAATGTGCTTTTAAGATTCTTATCCTCTTGGCAATCAATAACCGCATCCACCCATTCATGAAAAACAGCACTATCAATCTTATATTTAAGACCCTCAAGTGCTATCTTTATATTTGAATTGATTAACTTGGTTTGAGTTAGAAAAACTTTGAATACATCATGTACATGTGGATTGATATAATTAATATTTTCATCAATAGCAGTAATAATGTTTTCACTTCTCATATAAGATGTGGTAATTACCGATAAAGCAGTTTCTAATTCACCATTCAGCTCTTTCTTCCACTTAGTAGCTGTAAATTTCACATACCAAAAGGGGAATAATGAAAAACCTATTGCCAATACAGGAATTAAAAACATGTTGTTTATTAACACTGCCATTAATATTCCTACTATCAATAATGTAAAAGATACAATGCAAATCCTTGTAAAACTACCTTCTTTATTTGTAGCTTTTAATATTTCCTTTGTTTCTTCAATTAATTTTCTTATCCCCTTTTTCTTTTTGGTTGATGTAGCATCTTTTATTTTTTTTTTTAAAGACTGCTCTTTTTTATCAAATAATTTTGATATTTCCTTCATCATTTCAAAGGGCGATGTTTCAAGTAATATAAAAGAGCCTGTTACTAATCCTAAGAAAGCTATTAAAATCATGCTATTCATTTGATTCACCACCCAGGCTGCATGGGCGAGCAGCAGATTTTTTCTGCGACCAGCCTATGAACGTTTGAAGGATGTTTCTAGGCATCCCATTTTCAAGTAACCTCTTTTGCAGTGACTTCGACATATCATTTACTTTTTCATATTCCCCTATTATTTTTAGTTTTCCATCAACCATACTATTGTCCGTTACATTGAATTTATAAAGGGTTCTAATATTTCTTGTGCCATCATCTTTAATTTCACATTCCGTTATTTCCATGATATGACGTGAATTGTCCTCTAATTTCTTACAAAATGCTACTATTGGAAATGCTTCTGTCACAAGATTATATAGTGTTCTTTCATCCATATCATAACGCTGCTTACATAAAGTTACCATACGATAATAGGTAGCAATACATGAACTAGCATGAATTGTAGTGGTTACTCCATGACCTGTTCTCGCTGCTTCTTGAGCAAAGAACGCCTCCTCTGATTTCATTTCTGCAACACATATATAATCAGGATTAACTGTTAATCCTGTTTCAAGAAGCTTTACCATGGTAATATTCTGCTTTGGATCATCACTATGTCTTGTAACTGTGTGGATAATATTGTTGATAACTTCACCCTTTTCATTTCTTTTCACAAGATTAAATTCTCTTGTTCCATTTTCAATAGTATAAATTCTTTTGTTATCTGGAAGCGTTGATAAAATCCAGCTCATTAAAGTTGTTTTACCACTTGATGTAGCTCCTGTTAAGCACATACTTTCGCCATATCTATGGGCTAAACTTAAGAACTCAAGCATTTCTTCATTTGCAGTATGATGTTTTATAAAATCCTCTTTTACAAGTTTCTTAGGATTTACTATCCTGATTGAAACTGCAACACCCATGTTAGGATCAATTACACCTTGCCCTAGTACTGTAATACGAATCTTTTCTGATAAATGTCCAACTACAATAGGCTGTGAATGATCTAATATCATACCACTTTTATGAAGCAATCTTCTCATCACATCAACAGCGTGTTTTGGTGAATTGAAATGCTCCTTTATTGGTAATATCTCACCATTTGAATAGGTTACTTTTATATCCTGCCATGAATTAATATTGATTTCCTCTATATCATTTCTAAATAGATATTTTGTCAAAAATGAGTACTCTGCCATTTCTGAATATAATTTTTCCACTAATTCATCAAGAGTTAAGTCCTCAACTGCTAGAGAATAATCCATTAAATATTTTGTAATATACGACTTTATTTGTTCCTTCTGTCTTTCGCTATCATCTGATATTAGTAAAGCATATTTTCCTGAAATGTATTCTTGTACTTCATGAAGAATATCTGAAAACTCTCTAATGTTTTGTGGAGAATCTAGTAATATGTTATTCATCATTTAGCACCTCGCATCCATTTAAATCCTTTTAATGGATTATTAAATTGCCTTTTTTCTTTTACTTTCTCTGGCAATTCCTTTGCACCTTCTATGATAGCTATAATCTCATTAATTGCTTTAACATAGTCTTGGCTTTTTTTATCTGCTAAACTCTCAAATAATCGTCCTTCTAAATACTGTTTTTCGATTTCTTCTATAAAAGGAATTTCTAAAGGTACACCGCCAAACCTATTTGCCACACTATCTGTTGGCATAGTATATTTAACATTTGAAAGCACCTTCATATGATTTTGAAGATTATACTTTCTTTCAGCAAATTGTGGCAAGCAAGAATCATAAAAGCTAATCGCCTTTAAATCAGGACTTATAAGACGAATGACCTGATCTGCTAATTCAAGAGCTGTCCTTGATAATATGTCGTAAGATACTAAACTGCTGCAATCAATAATAATGTAATCTGCCAAATGCTTCAAAAGTATAAATAAATCTACCACCCTTTCTTTGCTGTACTTTGCATAAGTTCTTTCATTTTCACCATGCAAATATCCTATAACACTTAAATAATCATTTTTCCCTAAGGTAATGCATTTTTGTAGTATACTTTCTTGTGTAATCTGAATTGAAGAAAGTAACTCTCCTAATGATTGATTTTTGGCATCTGTCAATGGCAGAATTGTACTTACTGTAGGTGTTATATTATCACAAAGCACAAGGATGACATTCTTCTTTTTCTTTGATAATTCATTTGCAATTTTTGCAGCAAGAGTTGTTTTCCCACTATTGTGATTTCCCCATACTGCAATAATTTTATTCTTCTGCATTGCCATCATCCTCTCCTGAAGTATTTTCAGTGGTTTTCACATCAGTTGAAGCCTCATTATTTTCTAAGTTTTTTTCTTGTACTACTTGTTCTTCATTTCCTGATAATATTTTAGCTTGTTCTTTTAAGAATTTTTCAGAGTTGTATTTGTTTCCTCTATAAACAAATACAACATGAATTTTACCCTTTACTTCAAGCTCTGTAAGTAATTTTGCTTGTTCTGGAGATGCTCTAAAAGTAATCGTTGCTGGAAGATCTTTATCTTTTTCGATTCTTTCATCTTCCTTGTTTGCATATTCATCTGTATCCATTCCTGTACCTGATGTTACTGCTAAAACTTGTACATATTGAAGTTGTTCAGGACTTATAGTTTCTTTTAATTCTCCATACTCTGATACCATAATAGATACGATATCCCTAGCTTGCAATTTTCCTGAAAGTCCTGCTGCAAAGCTTTTGATACTTACTGATATAGCTCTTTCGCTTCCATTGAAATCATATAGATATTCATAGTTAGCAAGGGGATTGTCTGATACTTTTGTATTTAAGATATAATCTCCCTTATATAAATCTGCTTTTGCATATTTACCTATTATGTTTTCTGGATTTTTTAGGACTGAGTCAGGTAGATTGTATCCTCCAACTTCTACAGTTTGAACTTTTTTAGATGTTATTAATTCACCTTTAGCAATGTTTTCTGATACTCTAATCACATTAGTCTTTGCTACGATTGCATTATTAAAAAGTGGTGTCAATCCAAAACAAATAATAAGGGATAGCACGATACATGCTACCCCTAAGATGGTTCTGTTTCTTAATAATTTCATATTTAAACTCCTCCTTTTGGGTATCAAAAAAGCCCTCAACCATTGATTGAAAGCTAAATCTATGACTCTAAAATTAATAAATGTTAATGCTTTTGAATTAATATTTATGTATGTTATTTTTTCTTCTCTTAAAATCTGTTGTTCAAATAATGGTGATATTTGAATAATATTAAAATGGCAACTCATTATCTCTTTCTTGTACTAAATATCTATCATCATCTTCTAAATATTCGCATATTCCATCTTCATTTATTTCTTCACTTTCTTTTCATTCTTTGTGTTCTTCTATTCTTTCATTATAATAGTTTAGCACCTGCTTTGCATATTTCTGTACCTTTGGGTATTTACTATTTTTAGAATAGCTCTTTAACTTTTCTATATTAGCTTTTGAAAGAACAAATCCACTTAGTTCTATATTTTCAATTTTTCTCAAATGAACTAATTCATTTTTATCTAATTGCGATAGTTTTGCACATGACTTACATATATGATTTTTATGACCTTTACCATTGAATTTTTCATTTGATTTTATTTCACCGCATATTTTACAGTAATGTCCTCTGTATCTTTTCTTTTTCTTCTTTGACATTATCTCACCCCTAGCTTTTTCTTGAATTATATTTAATTGTATCATGGGTGTAGGTTTAAAGTAATAAAAAAGATACAAAACTCCCAATTCCAAGATAAGGAGCTAACGCAAATCCAATATTCTTATCCTTATTCTTTATAGCATAATACACTCCGTTTACAACTACTGCAATTACAAGTCCAATAACGCTCCCCATAACTCCTCCTTTCACTCCAAGAAAAACTCCGCAGGCAGCCATTAACTTTATATCTCCACCACCTATGCTATTTTCTTTTAGACATGCCATTATAAAAAATGGTAGTGGTACAATAATCAATCCTATCATTGACTCCATTAGATTTACCTTGATAAATCCTGCAAGAATGATTAATATATGAATCCAATCTGGAATGGTCTTTGTTTTTATATCAATATATCCCGCTACCATTAGTATTCCTACAAATAAACAGCCTTTGATAATCATTAAATCCACTATTTCACTTCCATTCATCTAAATATTTGTATTTATATTTCTTCTGAAATTTTGCAAACTTAATCATAAAGCTAACCTGATCTACTACTGAAGTATTTGAAGTATCTTTTGTTAGCATCATTACACTTCCTGCTATGGCAACAAGGATAAAAACTACACTCATTACTGTATTTTTAAAAATCAAATAAAGTAGTACATCTATTATTCCTGCAATGATTGTCACTATAATTGTTTTAAATAGCTCTTCCTTCCCATATCCATCAAAGATTTCTACTCTTGTTTTTAGTCCCTGCGGAATATATAATGTCTGCTTTTTCTTTTCTTCCATTCACATTCACCTCCTAAGTCACATATAATAGCTCATTACTAAATCTTTTATCACCCAAACACATTCAGCCATAATATAAAATATAATGGTGTTTCTAATACGCTTTTTATAGGTTGTACTTTGCTCTTCATCTGCTCCCATGCAGATAAAGCAATATACAATTCTTAAAACTGCCCCAATACGAATGAGCATAATAAAGGCTAGTGCTAAATCTTTTAAAATCTCCATTCCTTCACCATCCTTTATTTTGTAAATACTGATTTGCCCATTTGATAAATTCTTGCAGTAGAATAAACTTTATTCATCATACCGCCACCACCTTGAGCACCTGAAATGATAAGGAACTCTTGTAGGAATTTGGGTGTTCTAAGTGCTAATAGTAACGCTGCAAGTCCCCAAAATATATGGGTATTGAGCATAAGAGCAACGCCTAGTTTTGCTAACACTATCTGAACTAGCACTGCCATTGTACTTTGAAAAAATTTCTGTATATAAGAACGAAATACACCATTGTCATTGTCCATTAAACCAACACAAGCAAGTGGGAGACCAATTCTAAGTATTAATATTTCAAGTCCTCTTGTTAGAAATTGAATGTACAGAATAAAAAAGCAAATAAAGAAGATTAGTGATATAATCCCTGTAAATATGCCTGCACTTGTTATTCCAGTAATGATTGTACTAAAATCTGTACCCATATCTCCTGATATACTGTTGATTAACTGATTGCTTAAATCTGATACTATTTCTGCAAGCCAACCGTACATAGTAGGAAAGCATATAGCTATTGCTAGTGATTTGAAAAATCCTGTTAAAAGTATA
This sequence comes from Tepidibacter hydrothermalis, assembly GCF_029542625.1. GTDB lineage: Bacteria > Bacillota > Clostridia > Peptostreptococcales > Peptostreptococcaceae > Tepidibacter_A > Tepidibacter_A hydrothermalis. Next base: position 461,606 of record NZ_CP120733.1, on the reverse strand, counting down.
ATCGGTTCTGTATCAGCATCTCCCTCTGTCCATAGGATATATCTTTCAAATCCTTTTTTTAAGAATTTCAATATGATAAGAGAAACACCATATGCAAAAAATATGTCAAATATTCCACTAATACCACTTGTACCAAGGAGTGTATACATATAATTTTCTGCATGAAGTGCAATAGGTACAAGTCCATCCAGTAATGTATTCACATACTCAAGACACCCAGTCAAAATAGCACCTATTAATAGCATAATGACAAATTCCAATTCATACACCTCCCTCTAATTTTTAAAAAGCAGCCTGCGAAATACTTCGCAAGCCACTTTATTGTTTGCCTAATATTATCCTGCGAAATTGAACATGTCCTTAATTCTTTGAGTTAATGTTGGCAAAATAGTATCACCAAAAAGTTTATAAAGTCCTGCAAGTAACAGTGCTCCAATTACAACTGAAATCAAGATTTTCACTGCACTATCCACAAATCCTTCTCCACTAGTGCTAGTCATTACGTTTCTTGTCACAATTCCTACTCTCATCATTTTTTCTTGTACCTTATTCATTAATTTTTTCATCTTCTTTAATACCTCCATAATTTTAATATTGTTTATTTTTTCAGTTTTACATCTTAAATTAGACATAATAACCTATGATTAAATTGAGTGTTGCTGATGCTAAAACTGCACCAATTACTGAAACAATGGCTGTTGTAATGCGATTATTCCATTTTTTTGTATCCATTTCATCTGCTGCACTTCTTCTAATGAAGAAGTAAATAATCAGTAGTCCTCCAACAATTGGAGCAAGCACCATCAACCATGTTGTAAGATCTTTGATTAGTTTTTCTGTTCCCTTTACAATTTGACTGTTTTTAACATCATTAGCTGCTAATACAGCTGGGGAATTTACCATCATTGCAGATATGGTTATAAGGAAAATTCTCATATCTTTTTTAATCTTCTTTAAATATCTCTTAATCTTCATCTAACACACCTCCCTTCATGTTGGTTCATAAATTCTATTAGCTTATTAAATTTTCATAGATGATCTTTGAGAATATTGATTTTGTTTGCTACTTTTGCCTTCTTCCATAAAATACTCCCAAATATTCCATGTATCTATTTCATTTTTAGATTGCCGTTGTTCTCTTATTTCTTCTCGATATTCACGAATTTTACGGTTATGTTCTTTATCTCCTAGTCCAAAAATTTTATTAAAAAACCACTCCGATAAATCAGGCGAATACATAATCGCAGGATGATTTCTCGAAGTGATTAAACTGTAAGGTCTGCTTAGAAGTCTTACTTCATCAACAGTTAATAATGCTCTATGTGTTAAGTTGATACTATGGGAACTTGAAGGAGTAGAATATCTTCCATGAGAAGAGCTAAGAGAATAGGTTGATACTGTGTAATTACCTAGTTTTTTTGATATTTCTTCAAGGGTATTTAAATCATCTGCTTGGAGATAAATCCATGTTTCACAATTTGATTTGATTGTTCCTGCTGTTTCTTTGCCATACTTTTCATCTAATTGCATAAAGCTCTGTAGAAATAGATTAAATCTAATTCCTCTACCACCACCAACAGTTAGCTTATTAGCAAAGTCAGGAATTTTTACGAAGTTACCAAATTCCTCAAGCATGAAATTTACACGCTTTTTTAATCTACCACCTCTTTCATCAGCATTTTTTACAAGCTGCATATAGCTTTGATTTACAAATAAACTAGCTAAACTATAATAAGTACTTTTTTCATCAGGCAATATGATAAAAATTGCTTGTTTCCTTTCTCCTATTGCATTAGGATCAAAATCGCTTTTTTCTGTCATAGAGTGGATAAGTGGATTTGTGAAAAGCCTTAGTGTTGTTAGCGCTGAAGTATAAAAGCTTCCTCTCGTTTTACTTGGTGCAACTTCACTAATTGAAAGCAATGCTCTTGCTGGATGGCTTGTAGGTATATTTTTCATATACTTTAGAAGTGGCATTGTTCCATCAATGGTTTTACACATCTCGCTGATAAAGAAATATACATTACTCATATTTTGAAACCTTCTATCATTACCATTTCTATTGTCATAAATAACCGCCATAATAGCACTGGCAATAATACTTGCTTCACCATTGGTCCAGATTTTTTCATTATGACTGTTCTCAGGGACTAAGGATGCTGTTAAATCCCAGGTCGCCTCTACTGCTTTTGGAATATCATTTTTATCTATTGCATCAATGACAGGTTGAAGAAAATTATATCTATCACTTTTTAGTGGGTTTTTAAAATCTACACATATAACCTCATAACCCATATTTTTTAAGAAGGTATAGGTATATGTATAAATTTCACCTTTGGGATCGCTCAAAATCATACTTTCTCCAGCAAGTCCAATGGTTCCGATGGTCTGTAAGACAACAGTTCTTGTTTTTCCTGAACGTGTAGCTCCAATGCATAAGGTATGAGTATCTTCATCAATATAATAAATCTTTTCACTTTTTCCTGTCTTATTGCATCCAATAACAATACCACCACTCTTTATTTTTGGTAATTGATATTTTTTCTGATCATCTTGTTCTTGGGCATCTTCATGTTTGCATTCACTTTTAGTGGTGGTCTGTTTTTCTTTGAGTTCTCCCAATTTTGAATTTTTTTCTTGTTCTTTTTCATTTAAAATGCTCCTTTCATCTTGATTAATTTTTTCTAGCTCTCTTTTATTTGCATCTAATAATGGTTTGAATCCATCATTATTGCTCTCTATAATAAAGCTTTCAAAAGCAGTGTCCTTTTCTTTATCTGTTAGCCATTTAGCTGAGCCAAACTGCTTTTGCCCTGCTGCTACAGGTGTTGATATTTGTGGAGTAACCTCAACTAATTCAGATTGATAAGGTTTGTGATTTGCAATATAATAAAAGACTGCAAATAGAAAACTAAATCCTTGCAAGCATAAAAATAACGACAAGTGTGCTTTACTTGTCGCCATGCTAATCATGCAATCTTTTATTGGGATGAATGATAGTACCTCCATCTGCTTTGTTAATAAAAAATGTAGGTTCGTGGAAAAATATATATTTATCCATAAACCTACAAGAAATATTAGTGCTGCTATAATTAATTTTTGTTTTTTATACTTCATATCTCACCTCAAAGTTAAAGCCTATCATATTTTACAAGTTCTAATTTTTCATAATCCTCATGTTAGAACCAGTTTTGATTGAAATTATTTCTGAAACAAAAAAGTAATCTAGTAAGATAGATTTTTATATAGGTTTTGAATCTATAAGAAAAGAGCAAGTCCAGTATAAAATTGTATTTACCCTTAATGATTCTAGTTGATTCACAATTTAAGACGAATTCTATCAATAATTTTTAACTAATACATTAGTAATAATAAAAAAAACACCTTAAGATTTTTCTTAAAGTATTTTAAATAGTTCTGAGTTTACAACACATTTTATAGTTAAATATTATATCATTCCCAAACTTTTGTTTACCATTTTATTTGTTCTAGTTGAAGCATCTAGTATTTTTTCATAAAGTGAATTATTACTATATCCCTGCTTAATATATTTATTTTCGTAATATTCAAAGGCTAAATTACAGTTGTTAATATCTAAATACTTTGCAAGTTTTCTATCTTTCATTAATTTTCTAGCTTCTGTTCTATACTTATTTCTTAAAAAATGAGCTTGCATAGCTTGAACTTTTATCGGTAAATATTTGTCTATCTTATTGATGATATTTATATCATGATAGTTATACCATATTCTTACTTCAACATTACTTAACTTTCCTATTAAATTTTTGTATTTTATAAAATCATTAGCTGTTAAAACCTTCCTTTATATTAATCTCTCATCCTTTAAAGGATACTTTATATATTGAAAATTGTCAAATGGAATTCACATTTTACCGTCCTTGTTTGGTACATAACCGCCAATTGGTAACTTTTGTATTTATAATGAACGAAGCAAATACAATTAATAGTTATAAGAACTTTTGAATGGAATTTTTTCTCAGAATCGTAAATAATGAGAGTACTGTACAAATAAAAATAAAATAACAACTCCACTTTAAAAAAAGTGAAGTTGCAATTAAGAACAGCATTCACAACTCAAAATTCTTTTGTCAATTATTTTTTTATTTTAAATTGTTTTGTCAACTCTCGAAGTTCTTCTGATACATTTTGTAGGTTTTTAGCAGATTCATTTATAACTTCCGATGCACTCACTTGTTTCTCAGTTGCAGCATTAGACTGTTGAGTTGTTGCTTCTATTTCAGATGAGGTTGTCACGACTTCTTCTAGTGCCTTGTTTATGTATTCTATTGCTGAAGCTTGTTGTTCAACTGATTCTGCAATGTTGGCTGAATTACTATCAATTTCATTGGTACTAGTTATAATTATTTTTAGTGATTGTTTTGCTTTTTCAACTAAATCTCGACTAAAGGAAACCTCGTTTTTAACATCAATAATTGAAGCTACAGCGCTTTTAGTTACATCTAAATTTTTAGTATTAAGAGTAATGATGTTCTTTGCTGCTTCAGCACATTCCTCAGCAAGTTTTCTCACTTCTTCAGCTACTACTGAAAAACCTTTCCCAGCATCTCCTGCTCTAGATGCTTCAATTGCAGCATTTAATGCTAATATATTAGTTTGTTCTGAAAGAACTGAAATAACTCCAACAAATTGTGTGATTTGTTTAGATTCATGTTCTAACCCATTTACAATTTGTTGTAATTCTTCTGATTTATTTTCAACTGCAATCAATTTATTAAATACATCGTCGACTGCATCTACACCATTTTGAGAAGTTTCAACAGCAAGGTTTGCAGTTGCACTTGATTGTTGCGTTGAAGCTGATATTTCTTCTACGGAAGCTGATATTTCTTCAAGTGTCGCTTGAAAAGATTCAATTGATGAAGTTTGATTTTCACACAGTGCTGAAATTTCTTCTGTTGATGCTGCAAGGGATTGTGTTGAACACATAGATTGCTCTGTGGCTGCTGATAGTGGCATTGTAGCATTTGTTAAATTATTTGTATCTATTTGAATCTTAGTAATTATATTACGAAGACTTTTAGTCATATTATCAACAGTAGTTGCAAGTAATCCTATCTCACCTATAGCTTCTACTTTAACTTTTTCAGTCAAATCTCCATCTAATACAGTTTGGGAACGGTTAATCAATTCGTTAATAGGCCTAACTAAAATAACATGTAAAATGAAAGACCCTAATAGCGGTAAAATTAGAAGGATTGATACATCATACATATAATTGCTATTAAATCTAATAACTTTGTATAATCCATATACTATAACTTCAGTAAATAGGATGTAGCAAAAAATAATCACGTTAAAGATTGATATTTTTTTCATTATTTGACCTCTTTCTTCTGTCTATTTTCGCACTATTTTTCATTTTAACACATTATAAGGTTTTATTCAATATTTTTTATTGTGGTTTTGAAAATAGATATTGATAGTAAATGCCTTGAAATTTCAGGTAGAACACCTTCAATTTTATCTAGTACCGCAGCAATAGCTTTTTCACTTTTATAGTCAATATTGGGGTTTAGCCCCACATATCCTATAAGATTTGCATAGATCAGTTTTAATTCTGTTTCATTGAAAATCATTTTCTCATCCCCTTTTCCTTTACATTTCTCTAGCACTTTCTTTATCCCAATCCAACCCCTTTCCTTTTTTTAGTTCTGCAATTTCATCTTTTAAAGCCACACCTTCAAGTGTTGATAATGGATATTTCTTAGTTTTATCATAATCTGGATTTGACTGAATCATATATACTAATGATAATATTAGATCTATACGTTTTTTTAGTTCTTTGTCCTTTGCCCTTTGATTATTAAGATCGAATGCTTTTAGTAGAGCCTCTTTTGTGAATTTCTCTGGTGGATACAATTTTCTGTTCCTGCATTTCTTACCGCTTGGTGTTGTAAAAGTGATATATTTTCTTTCATCACTCCAATCAACCTTATATCCTAACTTTTCCATGTTGCTTATAAAATCTTCTTTACTTTTAGAGCACCATTTCACCTTTTTAACTGCTAAATATAATTCATATTTCCAGCTTTGTCCTTTATCTTTGGTTCGATACTCTCCTCTATTTTTGTGATTACCTTTTTTACCATAAGTAATGATTAATCCTCTCTTTCTACATAAATCATCTGAATAATCTTTTAATAGTTGAAGCTGCTCTGCACTCTGTTTCCATTTGAGACCTGTTTCCGCATTTACTGTATTAACAACAAAATGGGTATGCAAATGATTTTTGTCCGTATGAACTGCATAGACTACTTCAAACCCTTTAAAGAATTCCATTTGCAATAATTCATATGCTATCTTTTTTACTTCTTCAGGAGTTACTTTATCATAAGGTGCAAAGCTTTGAGTAACATGGATATATTGTCTACCTGTTTCCTTGTTGTAATTTCTTTTAGTTAGAACAAATTGATGATATGCATTGTTAATATCGCAATTATGTCCATCTATAAGATGTGGCTCAGTTTTAGCAGGGTTCGTGATATAATCAATTACTTTTTTCATCGCCCCGTACGTTTTGTTTTCTCCGTTAATGAATTCAATAACTGCCATATTTCTTCCACCACCTTTTTAACGGATGATAGATCAACTGTATTTACTTTTCCTTGATGGGCAAGCATGGTTACTTGATTAAGATTTGTTCCTACCTTTGATAATTGATGGGTTAGCTCTTTTAAGTCCTCAATAACAACAATATCCCTGCCAAGTGCTGACAGGGATACGTATTGACTGATATTCATTTTTGATTTTTGGGCTTTCTTTTCGATTTTTCGGTATTCATTTTCTGTGACTCGAAAACCTATGAATCTTGATTTGTTAATGCAACCACTTCCTTTAATACTCTAGTTTTGTTTATAATTTGAAGGGGCAGGTGCTTTTACAACAATTAATTCCAATACATCATCATGTAAATTATTAACTTTCATTTTCGTATTGAAAGGTATTTGTAATATATCCCCCTTCTTATACTCATGAATTTCTTGATCATTCAACCCTATTGATAAAACACCTCTTAAAACCGTCATGTAAACATTAGAGTTTGAATAATGTTCTGGTAAACCTTCATTCTTGTTAAACACCATGTGAATATAATTAATATTCTCGTCCATAATAATTTTTTCTACAGCTTTTTCATCTGTTGTGCTATACTTATATAATTTTTCAATCATTTTAAACCCTCACTTTCATAGATATAATCAATATTATATATCATATCTTCGATTACTTCCGTAACATCAGTTACAGTTTATCAAAGTTGTCTTTTGAGGGTTTGGGAGCAACGCTCCCAAGTATTAATAGGGCATGGGACACTTTCCATCAAGCACTTTGTTTAACAAAGTGGAAGCTTGCCCTCTTAAATCCTAACTGATTTATTTTGGTCTGTTTTGGATATTGAATAAAAAATTATAATCCTTAACCCTGCTACAAATTATACCATACATTCTTCTTCAATAACTGTTGTTTCTTTTGTTTTTTCAATAACCCTAGCCTTTTCACTAAAAGCTACTAACTCATCATTAAAATCTTTTCTTTTAGGGATATGCCTTGCTACTTCATATTTCTCACCAAACTTTTCTCTAATCTTCTGTGAAAAAAAATTACCTTCATCATCAGAATCAAGGCATAATATCAGGTTAGTTATATTAGGATTTTTCTCTAAATATTTTTCAATTGGAATATAAGATGTTCCTCCCATTGAAAGCATATGATGATGAAATTCTACTACGCCATGCAGCTTTAAAAGTGTCAAATAACTCATAAGATCAATAGCACTTTCAAATATACAAAGGATATCACTTCTGCCTTCTTGGCAAAATGGATACCCTTTATCTGAGTTCTCTATATCTCTACGAAATTTTTTATTAGTATTGGTTCCCCTCACACTTGCAAACTTAGGATTATTCTCTTCATCATATCCAACAAATACACAATTATGATGCGTATCTTCATAGATTTTTTTATCCTTTACAAATTGATTTACTATATCACCATCTAGCTTTCTCGTCTTAATCAAGTAAGCAAAAATATGCTTGTAAGTATCATTCTTTTCAGGAATTTCTAAATCACTTTTTATTTCAATTTCCTTAGGTGGTGGTGGAATAAAGGGAAGTTCATCCTGTGAAATACCTAAAAGCTGCTTAATTGCTTCTACCCACGTCTTACCTTCCATTTCCATAACAAACTGTATTGCTCCACCACCTGTTCCCCTTGAAAAACAATTCCACCGATGTCCATTCCCATCTATATAAAGTCCACCATAACCAGGAATTTTATAAGATCTTGGAGATATTTTTTTGACTTCATATCCTCTGCTTTGTGCATAAGAAATAATGTTTATATCATTTGCCTGATTAATTTGCTCATCACTAAATCTACGTAATTCTCTAGCCATGATATCCACCTTCCTTTAATAATCATCGTCCTCACCAAAATCAATAGTTTCAATATCTCCATCAAATGTTTCTAATACTCTTTTTAATATACCTATTTTTTCTTTTTCTTCCAATGTAAATTCTAATGTTTTATAGCTTAATAAAAAACTTTTCATTCCAGATTCTTTAACATATTTTCTTACCTTTGATTTTGCTTCATAATTAAATCCTAATATCCAACATAAGGTTTCACTGTTTTTTTCTCTATTATTCATAATCCCATTCCCCCTATATCTCCATTTCTTCATCTTCTTCAAAATCATTCTCATATGTCATAATTCTTTCTTCTATTTGATGTTTGCCATCTAATGATATTGGTTCATAATTAGCTTTATCTGAAACCTCGCTAGGTAAATATCCATCTTCAGCCATTGATGAATACTTTCCCCCGCCTACGATAATATGGTCTAGTACTCTAATATCTAATGGCTGAAAAATATCTACTATTCTTTGCGTTAATGCTTTATCTTCTCTTGATGGATTAATGGAGCCTCCTGGATGATTATGTGCTATCATAATACTTTTACAATCATTTGCCATAGCCATTTTTAGAATTTTTCTAGGATAAACAACTGCACTTGCTATATCTCCTTCTGATACAGTCCTCGTTTCAATAATACTGTTACTATTATCTAAAAAAGCTACCATAAATCTTTCATGGTCTCTCTTCCCTCCAAGTAAAGCTAAGAAATATTGTCCTGCATCTTTTGGTGATTTAAACTTGATTCTATTTTCTTCTTCATTCATTCTAAAGACATTATAGGATGCAATAAATTCATTTAGCTTACATATTCTTTCTAATTGTTTTTCATTTGGTTCTACTACTAATGGGTGCTCCAAAATATTGAATGGATTATTCTCTTTGGCATACTTTCTGATTTTGTTTATTGGAATTCCTGTTAGCTTATTAATACTTTTTAAGAAGCTGTCCTCATATTGAATCCTATTTGTCATCCATATTACCTCCTTTTGCAGAATAAAAAGCTTTTCCATAGATATCATTCAGTTGAATAATCTCCTTTAATGCATTTACTCTTTCTTTCATCTCATCTGGAAAATCTAAGGTATCGATATTGAATAAGAAAGCTTCAATCCCTATTTCTTTAATTGTATTTTTAATCCTAGCATCTACTTCTTGATCCACATTTAAAATCTGAGATATCTGTTCAACTACTCTTTCTTTTCTAATAGCAAAATCTTTATTCATTCCATCCACTCCTTCAAAAGTTTAAGGCAGGAGCATTGCCCCTGCCATTTTTTTAATTATTCAATTTCAATATCTTCACTATTTACTTCCTTATCCGTATCTAATTCATCCTCCTTCATACTGTCATCATCTCCTAAAATTTCATCTCCTCCTTTATCCATATCTAGTTCTGCATTTAACTCAAATTGTCTTTTCAATTTGGCAGCTAGCTCTTCTTCATATTTGAAAGGTTTATTAAATTCTTCTTTGGATTGCTCCATGTTTCTCTCATATTCATCTATTGATGTTTCATATTTTTGAATTTTTTTCTCAAAGCCTAATAGCAAGTTTTCAAGTCTTACCATATTTCCATGTGGACTATCTCCAAAGTCTACAATATGTTTCATATCTCCTTGTAAAATAAATTTATGCTGCCTTAGAAAATCATCTTTTTTTACAAACAACTGAAAGCCTCTAAAGTCTCCTATGTTTACTTCTTTGTCAGCATCTAGTTTAGGCATAAGTGCCTGTATATAAGTTCCTGCCTTTTCTCTCTCATCAAAGAAGCGTCCATTAATCATAATTTTAAAATCTGCTATAGTATTCATGTCCCTACGCTGAATATCTTTGATAATGCACTCAATTTTCTGTTTTGTGCTATTGATTAATTTAGGATATTTATAGGTGAAATTATCTTCCATGGCATATTTTCGACTATTGTATGATGCTTTAAGTAAAGTCAGTCTACTTACTTCATTATCAATATCCATCTTTTCTTTAATGAGTGGATTACCTGTAGCAAGTGCTTTTACTTCTGCAAAGGATAGTACAGTTTCATCAATATCTTCTGCATTTCTAGCAATGGATTTGCTGGTCATGATTTGAGATATAAACCTTTGCTTATTCTCAACAATTTGCCATAAGTAGCTGTCAAAGGTTCCTCTTGTAACATATCTGTAGATATTCACTTCTTCATTTTTATTCCCTTGACGAAGGATTCTTCCTTCTCGCTGTTCTAGGTCACTTGGTCTCCAAGGACAATCTAAATGATGCAGTGCTGTAAGTCTATCTTGTATATTTGTTCCTGTTCCCATTTTCTGCGTTGAGCCAATAATAATTCTTTTATTACCGCTTCTCATATCGCTAAACATAGCTTCTCTTTGTGCTTCACTTTTGGCATCATGAATAAAGCATATTTCATCTTCTGCAATTCCTCTTTTCACTAACTCTTCTTTTATATATGGGTAAACAGAAAAACGCCCATCAGCATTGGGCGTTCCTGCATCACAAAATATGATTTGTGTTCCTTTATCTTTTTCACTTTCCTTGTATTCCTCATAAACTTGTTCTATACATCGATTAACTTTGCTATCTGGTTCATTAGGAGCATCTGGATACAATAGTCTTGGGTCAAGTCCTAATAATCTTGCTTCATTGGTAATCTTAAGCATATTGTCCACTCGTGGATCAACGTTTCCATTTCTAATATTACTTGCTCTTTCTACAAACTCTTCCATCACTTCTTCAGTAAAAGCACTACGTTCTGCTGAAATGAGTTTGTACTTTCCTTCTTTCAATTTTGGTACAGGTAGATTCAGCATATCTGGTGTCTTTATATCTGCCATATTCTTAAATATAGTCATGAGTTCAGGGAGATTTGTAAATTTAGCAAATCTACTTTTATAGCGGTATCCCGTTCCTTCAGGAGCAAGTTCCAAACTGGATATTACTTCTCCAAACTGAGCAGCCCATGCATCAAAATGATGGATGTTTCTTTCTTCAAGTTCCTTGTTTTGTAGATACCTCTGCATAACATACATCTCTGTCATACTATTTGAAATAGGTGTTCCTGTTGCAAAAACAACACCTCTTCCTTTATTAATCTCTTGAATATATTGTGTTTTCATCAACATATCTGATGCTTTTTTTGCTCTTGTATTTGATATGCCAGCAACATTTCTTATCTTAGAGAATACTGCACAATTTTTAAAATAATGTGCTTCATCAACATACATAGTATCTATTCCTAATTCTTCAAAGTTTATTACATCGTCCTTAAGACTATCATGAAGTCTTTTCATTTCAGCAGTTAGAGATAATTTTAATTTTTCCATCTGCTTAATGCTCCAGTTTTCACCGTTGGATTTTTTCACTTGCTCAATAGAATTTGAAATATCTTGTATCTGTCTTTTTATCATTTCTTCCTGACGCTCTTTGGATACAGGGATTTTTTCAAATTGGCTGTGACCGATAATAACTGCATCATAAGCACCTGTTGCAATTCTACTTACAAACCTTCTTCTATTTGATTTCTGAAAATCTTTTTTCGTTGTTACTAAAATATTGGCAGATGGATATAACCTCAAAAATTCACTTCCTATATCCTGTGTTAAATGATTAGGTACAACAAAGATAGCTTTTTTTATAATGCCTAGCCTTTTTTGTTCCATACAGCTTGCAACCATTTCAAAGGTTTTTCCAGCACCAACACAATGAGCTAAAAGGGTATTGCCACCATAGATGGTTCTTGCAATGGCATTTACTTGATGCGCTCTTAGTTTTATATCTGGATTCATTCCTGGAAAGGTTAAATGGTTTCCATCATATTCTCTTAGCCTTATGTTATTAAAATTTTCATTATAATAATCAACATACTTTTTTCTTCTTTCAGGATCTTTCAAAATCCATTCTTTGAATTCCTGCTTTAAAAGATTTTGCTTTTCTCTAGCTAGCATGGTTTCTTTTTTGTTTAAAACATACCTGACAGTATCTCCGTCTTCTACCCTGTCTTTTACAGTGCAGCTTTTTAAATTTAAGCTATCTTCAATAATATAATAAGCATTGATTCTACTAGTTCCATAGGTTTCTTTTGCTGATATTGAATAGCCATCTACTCCTTTGTTTTCAATCGCCCAAGTTGCATTGTAACTATTGTAATGGACACATATTTCATTCCTATTACCGCTATTCTGATAGTAAGTTGGAGTTTTTAAAGTTTCATAGATAAATTTTTCATAATCCTTAGGCTCTATCCATGTAGTCCCTAAACGTACATCAATTTCACTTGCTTCTAAATCTCTAGGCTGTACTCTTTCAAGAGCAGGGATATTTGGACCAAATACTTCTGGATTCATCTCTGCAAAAACTTTTGCAAACTTTAGCTTTTGGCGTACATTTCCTGATAAATATTCATCAGCAGTTTCCCAGCCCCTTAACAAATCCTTTTCATCGTATTTTTCAGGATTAAGAAAGATTTCTCCCTTTAGCTCTTGAATGATAGTTTCAGAATTTGTGTCATAAAGCTCTGACATATAGTTTAAATCTACTTTTCCTTTCTCATTTAAAGATACTGTTAATGCTTCTGTCACTGTATCTACTTCTGTGATTCTTTCTCTAGGTTTAATGGTTTGCTTTGTAAACATATCAGCTTTCGTAACATTCTTATCTTCATCAATTACTTCAAGGGAGCAGAGTAGTGGATAATCATTGTCATCTCTAAATGCTGAGCTATTTGTTCTGGATGTAATATATCCATTTTTCTTTACAATTTCATCATATATTTCATTGAGTAGCTTCTGTTTTTCTTCTAATTCCTCTTTGGCACATCCCCTTACTTGAATGTTAATAATATCCCTTGTAATATCTCGAATACCTATCATACCTTTTATACGTTCTAAGGTTTTTCCCTTTGCATTAATCTTACGCATATATGAATTTTCTCTATAATAAAGCTCTTCACCTATGATTGCATAAGAGTAATTTCTATACTTTGGATTAGCAGGTATAAGTTCTTCATCTTCTGATTCCTTGGCATAATCATCAATAGTCCCATCAAGATTTGCAACTGCCACTTCAATTGCATCTTCTAAATTAAAACCTTCATCTGTATTTACACAAGTAGTGTAGTTACTCCCTTCTCCAAACATTCGATTATCAAATACCATCTTTCCTAAGCACATTTCAGGATGATCTAAAAAATATTCATTGATGGGTACACCATCTTGTGTTTTTGATACATGTAGCCAGTTAGGATTTTCTACTGACATTCTTTCTCTTTTTTTAAGGAATAATATATCTGCTGTAACATCTGTATTAGCATTTTCTTTAAAAGCAATGTTAGGAAGTCTAATGGCTCCTATTAACTCTGCTCTCTCACAAATATACTTTCTTACAGCTTGATCCCTTTTATCTAGAGTTCCTTTACTTGTTACAAAGGCAATAATACCTCCTGGTCTAACCTTATCTAATGTTTTGGCAATAAAGTAATCATGTATCATAAAATTATGCTTATCATATAATCGATCATATACTTTGTAATTGCCAAAAGGTACATTTCCTACAGCTACATCAAAAAAATTGTCGCTAAAATCTGTTTCCTCATATCCTTTGATGCTTATATTTGCCTTTTGATAAAGCTGTTTTGCAATACGTCCCGATATTTCATCTAGCTCTACACCAAAGAGCTTTGATTTTTCCATACTGTTTGGTAGATGAGAAAAGAAATTTCCCACACCCATTGATGGTTCTAAAATATTACCACCATTAAAACGGAATTTTTCTAAAGCTTTATAAATCCCCTTAATCACAACAGGTGAAGTATAGTGAGCATTCGGTGTTGATGCTAAAGCACTTTCATATTCTTCTTTCGTTAAAAGATTTTTTAATTCGTCATACTCATTGCTAAAACCATTTGCATTTTTATCAAATACTTGTGCCATCCCACCCCAACCAACATATCTTGCTAAAATTCTTTGTTCATCAAGTGTTGCCAATCTATTATCTTCTTCAATTGCTTTTAAAGTTTTAATAGCTTCAATATTTGCTCTAAATTTTGTTTTTAAACCTCCAATGCCAATTTCATCTTCTGATGAATAGTGGTAATTGATTTTTTCCTTTGAAATTTCTAAAGGATATTCATGTGAATCTTCTTTATCAAGCTTATTTTCATCAACTATATCACTAATTTCATTACCCTTTTCATCAAATATTGGGTCTTCAAACTCAGTTTCAATATCTTCTGAATAATATGCTTCATAGGTTATGTGTCCTTGTCTTTCAATATTTTTGAGCCAATCCTCTAAAAATCTATTGAGTTCTCTACTCAGGTTTGGTATCCATTTTCCTTCTTCTGGATAGACATCTTGATAGATTCCTAGATTATCTTGACGAAAAGTAGCTGCCATTAGTTTACGGTTTTCGTAATCTACTATAATCTCCATATCAGGATCACTCATTAAATCTCCATTTTGAATATAATAATGTGATAGTGAAATTCGATTATTCATAAGCTTTTCAATGATTAAGTCCATAAAGCCATCTGCTTTTAATTTCATATATCTGTATCTGCCACTTAAAATCCCTGGTGCAATTTTTTGTAATCTTTCATAGTTTTTATGGGAAATGTCTTTTGTTTTTTTCTTATCAAATAGATTTTCCTGATAAGAAAAAGAGCCACCATCTGGTAGCTCCTGATTATCATCTATCTTGCTTTGTATACTATTTCGTGGAGTACTAACTCCTCTGCTCTCGCTCTTATCATTTCTCTGTGGCGATAACTCTGATATGTGTCCTTTGGATTTGGTATGGGATCGGTCTTCAACATTTGGTTCTTTAGTAGCTCCATTCTCTCCCATGCCTGTTGATTCACCTTGTGCATGGTCTCCATCAGTATCCCTTCCGACAATAGTAGACTGTATCTGTTTGGATGTTCCTCCTTTAGATACATCATTGCCATTTGTCCATACTTGCCAAGTGATTTCTGATCCATTTTCTTGTCTTTCGATATTTGTAGATTTGGATAAAGTATCCCTTCTACTTCTTTGTAACTGAGTTCTACTGCTTTCATTATTTTTCACGCTCCTTTGTTCTTCCATTATTTTTCTTACTTCTTTTTCAATATCTCTAAGAACTCCCTCTGAAATATTGCTAACTGCATTTCCAAGTCTTATTACTAATGCTTTAGTATTAAAATGAGTAATGACACTAAACGCATCATTATTACTTAATCTAGGCTCTGATAAATCTGTTCCTATTCCTTGGATACACCTTTTAGTAATCATGTACTCTACACTATCTATAATCATTTGATTAAAACATTTTTGTATTCCTTCATAGGGCATATTCTCAAATTTAGTATTCATAATATCCCTATCAAATTCTTTGAAAATTACACCTTGGTTTTGATAAACTGCTTGAGATGTCATATTCTCTATTAATTTACTTAAACTTTTTTCCTTCATTCTTTCTACGAGTGATTTTTCAAGATTTTCATTTAACTTCCATACCTTAGGTATTGTATAAGGTTCTCCATGGGTATCTTTGATATCAAACAAATAATTAAGTTTAAGAGCAGGTTTTGAAATATCAAATACAGCAATGCTTTTTGCTCCTCTATTAATCCATCTGCCAATTCTTCTGTTCCACATTTTCATATCTGTCACTAGAGTAGCATCAGGTCTTTGAGCATAAATAAGTAATGCATTATCAAAACTATGCTTATAGACTTTAGCATGGAAGGATAAAAAATCTTTCCATGCTTGCTTGTCTTTAATAATTTCAGAAATCGTATAATCATATATTTGCCTTATTTCATTAAATCTGCTCACATTCCTCCTCCTCTTCTATGATAACTTCTACATCTTTTATTTTATTAAAATACAGCTCTAGAGCTTTTTCAATTATACTTTCAATATCCTTTTTATCTTCTTCAGGACTAAAGTATTTGGATATAATTTTAGGCTGTATCTTTATCCCTTTAGGCTTTTTTTCTTTCTTATTTATTTCACCTGAAATAATTGCTTTGGCAGTATCCCATGTCAATTGTCCATTTTTATCATATATCCTAAGACTAGCTGCTTTTTTTATATCCACCTTAAAAGTATTTTCTGATATAATAGCTTCTATCATTTCTTGATTGTCATTAGAAAGATATGATAAATCTACACCTGCACGCATAGCAACTTTACCTTCATCTACTAATGCTTTTAATTGATCACTAAGCTTGTTTATCCTTAAATATCTTGCAACAGACCTTGATGATAAATTGTATTCTGCACCTATTTCCTGTTTTGTGTCCAACTTCGTGCCCATTGGGCATGAAGTTAAAGTATCTTGTGTATTTGGTGCTTTAGACAATTTTTCTATTTCATTTAAAAGGTCTGTCCTAACTCCCTGTTTCTTCATAGCATTATGCCTAGTTGCAATAACAGTAGCTCTTTCTGAATGAAGCAAATCTGCAAAAGAACGTTGCATAAGATTGGTTTCGGTTACTATTAAGGTAGCTTCTTCTTCTGTTAAATTTTCTTTTATGATTGCAGGGACTTCTGAAATTCCCACTATTTTTGCAGAATTTGCTCTATTGTGACCACTTAAAATCTGATATTTATCATCCTTTTTCCTAACCACAATAGGAACAATAATACCAAAGTTTTTAATGCTTTCAACCATATCATCAAGTCTAGCACCTTCGTATAGCTTAAAAGGATGATTTTCAAAAGGTATAAGATCATCAATATTTAGCATTGTTGTTCCAGTGTTATCTTTACTTTCTTCTACTATATCATCAGGCTCATCACCAAAGATTGAAGCAAAGGTTTCTGTTCTTTTCTTCTTATTCTCTACCATTACTAATCAACTCCTTTGCAAAATTTTGATAAGCTATTGTAGCTTTATGCCCTGGCATATAATCTACTATGCTCATACTTTGTAAGTTCGCTTCTCCAACCTTTACTGATTTAGGTATCCTTGTTTCAAATATTTTAATATTTTCACCATAAGACTCTTTAATCATCTCAAGGATACTCTTAGAAAGGTTTGTCCTTTCTTCAAACATGGTTAATAATATTCCTTCAAATTCCACCTGTGGATTTATCCTCTTTTTCAATTTCATAATGGTTTTTAAGACCAATTCTAATCCTTTAGCAGATAGATATTCAGGTGTTGCAGGAATTAAAGCACTACTACAAGTTGCAAGTACATTTAATGTCATTAAACCAAGTGATGGCATACAGTCAAGAAGTATATAATCATAATCATCCTTAATCTCATCGATAATTGTTTTAAGCACATATTCCCTACTCATGGTACTTACAAGGTTAATCTCAACTGCTGATAATTCAATACTACTAGGGATAATATCTACCCCTTCTTTTTCTATTATGTAATTCTCTTTTGGCGGTAGATCATTTTCATTAATAACATCCATCATTAAATGGTAAAGTGTTGTATCTAAGTTTTCAGGTTTTTCAATTCCAAAACAATCTGTCATACTCGCCTGATTATCACAATCTACTGCAAGAACTGTGTATCCCTCTTTTACTAATATTGTTGCTAAGTTTCTACAAGTCGTTGATTTGCCAACGCCTCCTTTTTGTGATGCTATAGCTATTATTTTGCTCATAATTTTTTTCGCTCCTTTTCAATATTCACTATATAGTTTGATTATACATTTTATAATTAACTCTAGCAATGTTTCGTCAAATTTTAAGGTTTAAAATTAAGTTTCCAGATACAAATTGATATAATTCACTCTATAGTGTATTATATTCTTTAGGCAGGTGATAAAAATGAAGCTTACTATGGGTGAAAAACTCCGTATTTTATTAAAGAGAAAAAATGTTACAATTGTTGAGCTAAGTCGCAGAATAGGAACTTCAAATCAAAATCTAGCTAATAAGTTTAAGCGGGATAATTTTTCTACTAAAGAATTAGAAGAGATTGCTGAAGCTTTGGGATGTGAATTTGAAGGGTATTTTGTGGATAAGGATGGATATAAGCTATAAATCGAAAGGAGATAATTTTGTGATTTTAAATAAAAAAACTTTAGAAAAACTTAGAATCCTAATCAATGAAGAAACACAATATAGAAAAGGGTCTGAACTTGTTGAATTTTTTAACGAACTAGGATTTTCTGATTCATATGGACAAGGTTTCCCATCTAGGTGGGTATATACTGATGATAAACTGAAAAAAATCAATGGTACTCCTGAATTGGATAAATGTATTAGAAATCTATTTTCTCCAATAAATTTTGTAAACAGAGTTCATGAATTAGATGCTTTCATTAAAGATTTTAATCAATATCTAGCATTTGATGGATGGAATGTAGTTAGAAAAGATAAAACTATTACTTTTGTAAGAGCCAATAAAGTAGATTGGCTAAATAAAGAATCCTATAATACAATAAATGAAGATGCATTCCTTGAAGAAAATTTTTCTGATATATCATTTGAGACACTTGACATTAATCAAAGCGTTAAATTAATTTTAGAAAGTAGAATGGAAGAAATAAAGAAATGTCTTAATTCAAATGCTCCCTTATCAGTAATATTTTTGTGTGGAAGTGTACTTGAGGGACTGTTGCTTAATACTGCATCATCAAATCCTAAAGAATTTAATACTTCAAAATCTGCGCCAAAAAACTCTAATGGTAAAGTGAAACAATTTCCTGATTGGACTCTAAATAATCTTATAGATAGTGCTCATGAAATTGGTATTTTGAAAGATGATGTAAAAAAATTTAGTCATGCTTTAAGAGACTTTAGAAACTATATTCATCCATATCAACAAATGAGTACAGGATTTTCACCAGATTTACATACTGCCAAAATATGCTTTCAAGTATTGAAAGCTGTAATAAGTCAACTAAATATATTCAATAATAAATAGTAAAAAATGACTGAACTCCTCACAACGAAGTATTCAGTCATTTTTTACTATTTACTATATTAATTTTTCACTCTATTTTAATATGTTCTTGCTATTTCTCCGACATGTTTCCACGTACCATATCATATAGCAATTCTTATTTCTATACTCCTTTTTAGGTCTTTTTCAACATAATTTTCGCTATTTTTACTAAAAGAATAGAAATCACAAAACTGCTTAAACACTAGTAAAATCAATGGTTTTGACGACATAGTCGTACTACCGTCTCCACATGCATGGTATGAGGGAACATATCAACAGGTTGAATCTCCTCACACTTATATCCTCTCTCATCCAAATAAGCCAAATCTCTTGCAAGAGTTGATGGATTACAAGAAACATACACAACCTTACTTGGATTCATGCTAACTATAGTATCTAGTACCCTCTCATCACAACCTTTACGAGGTGGGTCAACTACAACTACATCTGCAACCTTTCCCTCTTCATAAAGCGCAGGAACTACCACTTCAGCTTCTCCTGCATAAAACTCAACATTCTCTATATTGTTTATCTTAGCATTTACCTTAGCGTCTTCTATAGCATCCTCTACTATTTCTATTCCATATACTTTTTTAGCTTTTTTAGCTAAGAATAAAGATATAGTTCCTATACCACAGTATATATCAAATACATTCTCATCACCTGAAAGATTTGCATACTCTAAAGCCTTATTATATAAAACTTCAGTTTGAATAGGATTTACTTGGAAGAACGATAAAGGTGATATATTAAACTTAAGATCCTCTATATAGTCTTGTATAATTCCATCTCCATATAAAACTTTATTTTTTCTTCCTAATATTACATTACCTTTTTTAGTATTAACATTTAAAACTAAAGTCTTAAAACCATCTATATTCTCTTTTAAATCATTTACCAGATCATCTACATTAGGAATTTTCTTATCATTGGCTACAAGAATAACCATAACCTCTTTAGTCTTGAATCCAACCTTAGTTACTAAGTGTCTTAAAACTCCTTCATGAGTTTTTTCATTGTATACACTCACATTGTTTCTATCTATATAATTTTTAACCACATCTATTACTTTGTCATTTATATCATGTTGTATTATACATTTATCCATCGGTATTATATCATGGCTTTTTTTCTTATAAAAACCTAGAACTGATTCACTACCTATTTTTCCAATTGGAAACTGAGCCTTATTTCTATATCTAACAGGATTGTCCATTCCTATAGTATCATGAACTTTCACACCTTCAATTTTACCTATTCTCTTAACAGTTTCTTTAACTGAATTAGTTTTTATATCAAGCTGTTTCTGGTAATCAAGATGTAACACTTGACATCCTCCACAACTTTTTAATTTATCCGAACAAATTCTATCTACTCTAAAGGGAGACTCTTCTATAACTTTAACTATCTTGCCTTCTGCATAATTCTTCTTAGACTTTATTATCTTAACTTCTATCTTATCCTGTATAACTCCACCTTCAACAAATACCGTGAATCCTTCAAACTTTCCTATTCCTACACCAGTATGTCCTATATCAACTATATCAACCACATATTTTTTACCTTTATTTAGCATAATGTCTCTCCTTCTTATTTAAATATCATCTATTAATATTACCAAAAAACAATATATGTATCAACTCAGAATATACTGAAAGAATGAACTTTCTTAACTATTATTTTTTCTTTTTTATATAGAAAAAATACTTAGAATGGAAAATAAACACACTTAAAAATGAAGGTTATTAACAATGTTAGCGAATGATTTAAATATTTTGAAATAAAACTTGTATTGCAGCGTTTGAATATACGTTAATAAAGTTCGTTGTCTGACCAAAGGGAGTTTAGAACTTTTAGTATATTCAATAAGATGTAATACTTAGTTTTATTCAAAATATTTAACACATGAGCGCTATTTTAATAACCTTCATTTTTGCTTAACCTCTACATTATAACCCCATACAAAAAAGCCTTCTAAAAAGAAGACTTTTATTATAAATATTATAATTGCTATATAAATAAATCCTTGCTTTTATATCCTCTATAAAGTTGAGTCATTGCTACTAACAGTAGTACACATGCAAGAATTGGTGGTGCAGTAACTAGTGCCTTTGCAGTACCCAAACTTCTTCCAGTATCCATTATAACTTTATTAACTGCTTCTTGATAATTCCCCATTGCATATACACCATATCTTATCCATATAAATGAAGTCATAAGTCCTACAGGAACTAAAGACATACTCATATAAAGTCCATTTATAGATCTGCTCTTAACTCCCTTAATTCCCAAATACATAGGAACGAAAAATACTGCTGGAAGTACAAATCCAAAATACTGTGGAGATAATCCTAAAAATAATATAGCTGTAAATATGAATGATCTATAGTACTTGTTTACATATTCTGTACGACCTTCAAAATCTGCCTTTGCAGCCTTTAAATATCTAATATATATCTCTATGTTGTCTCCATTTTTCTTATCACTTTTATTATTTTTTATTTCCTTTACTAGTTCTTTTCCTTTACTACATAAGGAATCATATACGTCACTTAAATTTGTAGGTATTTCTAATTTTTCATATTGACTGTGTAGTTTATTTAATTGACTAATATATTTTTCCTTTCTTGATTCTTTGATAGTCTTCAGACTTTTAGTTAAATCCGTTAATTGGTCTAATGTATTCATTAATGTCATAGCTTTCATTAGATTCACCTCCAAATTTTTTATTAGAAGATTCAGAATAATATCTTAATTCATTGTACCATATTTTCACTATAATTTAAATAACTAAGTTGATCTTGTATTTTAAAACCCCACCTTATCGGTGGGGTTATATATCTACTTTTTCTTTAATAGAGGTTTTAGTGTAACTGCTATACATACAAGTATAACCGTCCATATTGTTAGCATAAAAGTAAGTGCTGCACCAGTCATAATTAACCCCTCCTAATTATACACGGATAGAAACTTTATTCTCAGAAAGCTCTTTACCGTATTTACTTTTTATAGATCTATATGATTGCATAAATCCTACTACCAATGTTGCAAATATAACAAATCTTGCTCCATTAACCCAAGGAACTAAAACTGGAGTGTTTTCAACAAACGATGGAACTAATTTGAAGTATCCAGCCTTGATATAGTCAAGTGTAGAGAATATTAATATTACAAATGTAGTTATAGGAGTTAATGTTTGATGGAATAGTTTAAAGAACCACTTAGGAATCTTCCAAATTCCACCCTTGTTCATTTCAACTAAAGCTTTTTCTCCCATTAACCATGCACAAGCTACAACCTCAACTGCCGCTAGAACAACCAGCAAGTACGTTCCTATCCAGTTATCTACTTCTGTTAAGTAAGCAAGGTCAGCAGTATTTGTCATTATACCTTCAAGTCCAACTGGTAGACCTAATATAATATATGCTACGAATATAATCCATGCACCCTTACTTCTAGCTACTCCCATATCTTCTTCAAGAAGAGCAACTAAGTAGTTGTACATAGCTATTGCTGATGTAAATCCTGCGAAGAATAATAAGAAGAACCATAAAGCTCCTACGAATTGTCCTCCACCCATAGTTCTAAATACGTTAGGAAGAGCTATAAATGCAAGACCAACACCTTGACCCATTCCATCAGGTCCCATGAATGCATAAGCTATAGGAATAACTGCTGTTCCTCCAAGTATAACCTCTGCAAACTCATTAAGTGAAACTGTTGCAAGTGATGAAACTATGATATCATCATCAGGCTTTAAGTAAGAAGCATAGTTCGCTATAATACCCATACCAACTGATAATGTAAAGAATACTTGACCTGCTGCTGCAACTATTGACTTCCATGTAAATGTTGAAAAGTCAGGATTCCATATAAAGTTAAGACCCTTCATAGATGACCAGTCAGGGTTAACTGGACTTCCCATAGTTAAAGATCTTATTGCAAGAACAATACCAAAAGTATAAAGAACTGGCATCATAAGTTTAGCCCAAGTTTCTATACCTTTTTGTACTCCACGCATAACTGCAAATGCAAGTCCTGCTAGAGCTATTACCCAAAATGTAAATACCATAGATGGATTTTGAATGTAATTTACAAATACCTCTCCTGTTGAAACACTCATATCTGAGTATCCACCAGTTAATGATAAGAATCCATATCCAAGTGACCAACCTATAATATGATTGTAATATGAATTAACAAGAAGAGTTACCGCAAAAGCAAATGATCCTGCTACTGCTCCTATTATAGCTGCATTTCTAGGCTTCGTTCCCTCTCTAGCTTGTAAATAAACCATTGGTCCAAGTGTTCCATGTCCATACTTTCCACCATAACGACCTAGGTTCCACTCAAGAAGCATTACAGGTATACCGAGTACAATAATTGCAATAAAATAAGGAATCATGAATGCTCCACCGCCGTTACTAGCAGCTTGATATGGGAATCTCCAGAAGTTTCCTAGTCCAATAGCATTACCTGCCATAGCTAGTATAAGTCCTATCTTGGACCCCCAGTTTTCTCTTGAATTTGACATTTAGCTGTTCCCTCCTTTAATCATTTTAATTGTTTATATATATGGTATGTATAATCTTTACTGTTTATACACACTTTAATATATTTAATAATTATTATACTATTTTGAAAAATATAAATCAATTGATTTTTCAAAGTTTTCTGAATTTATTTTTTAACAAAGAAAATCCTAGATTGTATACAATCTAGGAGATATCTTGAATTATTATGAATTTTGTATTCTGAATTTACTTATCTCTTTATTTAATTTTGATGATAATTCTTGTAAATGATCTGATGAACTAGCTACTTTTTCTATATCATCTGCTTGTTGATGAATAGATGCGCTTACCTCTTGCGCTCCTGCCGAAGCATTTTCTGATATATCAGATATTCTTTGTATAGTATCAACTATGTTTAATCTGTCCTCATTCAGAGATTCAACGTATTCCCCTGTAAACCTTATTTTCTCTATTATTTCATCTGTAGATTCCTTTATTGAATTAAACGAATTGTTTACATATTCCACAGTTCTCGATTGCTTTAAATTACTTTGTTCCAGTATATTTATTATATTGACAGTATTATCGCTGTCTATTTGTATATAATCTAATATATTCTTTATATCATCAGCTGCATTATTTGAACTTTCTGCAAGTTTTCTTATTTCATCTGCAACTACTGCAAATCCTCTACCAGCCTCACCTGCTCGTGCAGCTTCAATAGATGCATTAAGAGCTAACAAATTAGTTTGATCAGCTATAGCTGTTATACTATCTAATATAGTAGATATATTTTTAGCTTTTTTATTTAATTCAAGTACAGCTTCTTGAGCTTGTGCCGTATTTTTATTATTTAGTTTAGTACTAATACTTAGATCATCTATAACCTTTGAGCTATTTGAATTAGCTTTTTCTACATGTTCTATACTCTTTAGCATATCGTGTGTATTGCTTAAAAGTATTTTAAGCTTATCAGATAAACTATTAGTTAAATTCGCTCCTTTTTCAGCCTCATTAGCTTGTCTTATAGAACCATTAGCTATCTCATTAACAGTAAAAGATATAGATTCTGCTGCTAAATTAGTTGCATTTGTTACTTGGGATAAATCGCGAGATGATATATTGACTGTTTCGCATACACTTTGTGTATTTTTTATCAATGCTGATACATTATCCAACATATCATTTAATCCTTCTCCTATTTTAGCAATTTCATCATTGTTTTTTATCTCACATCTAGTACTAAAATCACCATTTTTCATATTTTCAATAGTATCTAGACAGTCATTTATAGGTTTTGTAATTTTCTTTGAAAATTTATACGATATAAATAAAGCAATCAATATAGATATAATTCCAACTATTAATATATTTTGAAGCAATACCTTATTGTTATTTGTTATCTCATCTTTGTACATAGTAAGTATAATAGTCCAATCAAGTCCTCTTATAGGTCTATACATAACTATTTTATTATCTAAATCAAGAATATCTTCTTTTTTATTTTTAATATTATTAACTAATACTTCATCTTTTAATTTAGTACCTCTTATAGATTGCTTCTTATCTGTTATAATATTCAACTCTTTGTCTATCAATGTAGCTTTCCCTTTTTTACCTACCTTTAATACGTTGATTTTATTAGACAATGTATCTATAGAAATATCGACTCCTAATATACCTACGAACTCATTTTCATTCATAAGATTATATACTGGGATGCTCATAGTCATTATCATATTTCCTGTGTTTTTATCCTTATATGGATTACTCCAAAAAATATTATCCTTCTCAATAGTATTTTTATACCACATATCCTGAGTAGCATCATAATCTTTATCAAACTTATTTTCAGGATATGAAACCGTTTTCTTATTTTCCATAACTATATATATATTGTCTACACTTATATGAGCATCTTTAAAACTTTCAAATGTTTTTATAACTGTTGCTTCTAGTGAATTATTCTCTGATAATCTCTGTATATTAGGGTTCCTAGACATTTGGATTAAATTAAATTGATTTTCTTCTATTATAGTTAAAATATTTCCCTCTATTTGCTTGGATAATTGTTTAGATGTATCTTTTAATGTATCTTCTAATATACAATTAGCTCTATAATATGTAGTTATACCTAAAATACCAAGAGATATACTTATAAGTAAAATGAATACTATTGTTAATTTAGACATTATCTTATTTCTTACATTAAACCACATAAATAATAGTTCCCCCTTACGTCTCCATCCTTTTTATACCATTTTATCATAAATTGTATAAAAAAACCTTTCTATTGTTTAAGAAAGGTTTTCTGTTAGTTCATTCTTTATTCCATTAAAATAAACTTTAATTATTTGATCTATTTTTTCTATAGTAAAGTCACTGTCATATATAATCATAGTAAGAATTCCTCTTAATATTACTTCATATGAATGCATTATATTTTTCATTTTTTCTTCATCTAATTTTTTATTTTTTGTTTTTTCTTTAATATTTCTATAAATACATTCGTAAATTTTATATTTAGTTATGTCAAACTTAAACTCTTGTTCTAAGCTATATGGTGGAAAATACATAACCAGGCTCCAAAACTTTGCCAAAGTCATATTATTGTTAAAATACTCCGCAAATTTATATATTATTAAATATAACATTTCTTCTAATTCGTATTTTTTTATATCATAATATATGTTTTCTATATATATATTTAAGTTTTTAGTTTCATCTTCTAATATAGAAAAAAATATATCTTCTTTACTTTGAAAGTGACTATATATAGAGGGTTTTTTTATCCCTACTCGTTCTGCTATTAACGATAGAGTTGTCTGACAATACCCTCTTTCTGCTATAAGTTCAAGGGATGCTTCTTTTATTTTTTTTGATGTCATTCCATAATCCTCCATTTATAATTTCAAATTAAAATAAATTAGTTATTATATTTATCGTCATAACCATGTTGTTTTTTTATAATATTATGACTTTTTATTATTGTAATTTATGACAAATAAGTAAAAATAAAAGAATTCATAAAAAATTCGTAAAAAAAAAGCAAGCTTAAGCTTGCTTTGTTTTATAAAACTCTTGTATTCCCTTTATATATTATTCCGCTAGCAGTATCTACTGTAATTGTTTCTCCATCTTTTACAAGACTCATTATATCTGTTGCTGAAACTACTACAGCTTTTTCTAAGTTAAGTCCTACTATAGCTGCATGACTTGTAATTCCACCTTCTTGAGTAATTATAGCAGAAGATTTTTCAATATATTCATTCATATCAGCATCAGTTAAAGTAGTAACTATTATATCACCTTGATCAAAGTTATCCTTTATGTCAGAAACATTTTTAACTAGACGAACTTTTCCACTTACAACATTTCTTCCAATACCGATTCCCTTAGTTATTATTTCACTAATAACATGAACCTTTATTAAGTTAGTTGTTCCAACTACTCCAACAGGTACTCCGGCAGTTATAACTACTAATTCACCATTTTTAATATATCCTGCTTCAAGTGAAGCCTTAATAGAGTTGTCTATAACCTCATCCGTAGAAGTTGTAGATTCAGTTAATACTGGGTATACTCCCCAACTAAGAGCAAGTCTTC
This sequence comes from Tepidibacter hydrothermalis, assembly GCF_029542625.1. Lineage (GTDB taxonomy): Bacteria > Bacillota > Clostridia > Peptostreptococcales > Peptostreptococcaceae > Tepidibacter_A > Tepidibacter_A hydrothermalis. The sequence continues at coordinate 434,139 of NZ_CP120733.1, read as the reverse complement.
TCATAGCTTTTTCACAGTTAGTAGCTGCAACAATAGGAGCTTGTGGTCTAAATTTAGATACCATTCTAGCTGTATGACCAGAAGATGTTGATGTTACTATTGCAGAAGCTTTTAAGTCAATAGCTGTTGTACAAGTTGCATGACTTATCGCATTTGTAACATTTACTTGATTTAATTTCTTTGACTTTAATATATTATTGTAATCAAGAGATTCTTCTGTTCTTTTAGCTATTAATGCCATTGTTCTAACAGCTTCAACAGGATATCTACCTGCAGCAGTTTCTCCCGAAAGCATTATAGCATCTGTTCCATCATAAATAGCATTTGCAACATCTGTAACTTCTGCTCTTGTAGGTCTTGGATTTCTCATCATAGAGTCAAGCATTTGAGTTGCAGTAATAACAGGCTTTCCAAGTTTATTACATTTTCTAATCATCATTTTTTGAGCTATAGGAATTTCTTGAGTTGGTATTTCAACACCTAAATCCCCTCTAGCTACCATTATACCATCAGATATTTCAAGAATTTCATCTATATTGTCTACTCCTTCTTGATTTTCAATCTTTGATATAATTTGAATATCACCCGCATTATTTGCTTCAAGTATTTCTTTTATAGCCATAACATCGGCTGCCTTTCTAACAAAAGATGCAGCAATAAAATCAATACCTTGAGTTATACCAAACTCTATATCACTTCTATCTTTTTCAGTTATAGCTGGAAGATTGATCTTTACTCCTGGTACATTTACACCTTTATTGTTCTTTACAATACCTGCATTTTCAACTAAACAAACTATTTCTTCACCGTTTATTTCTTGTACTTTAAGACCTACAAGACCGTCATCTATTAATATAGTGTCTCCAGCTACTACATCATTTACAAGTTCTTTGTAGCTTACTGTACACATTTCTTTTGTTCCAAGTACATCCTTCATAGTGATAGTGAAAGTTTGACCTTCTTCAAGTGAAACTTCAGGATCTGCAAACTTACCAGTTCTTATTTCAGGTCCTTTTGTATCAAGAAGTATTGCTACTGGCTTATTTAATTCTTCTCTTAATTCTTTGATCGTATTTATTCTTTTTCCGTGCTCTTCATGATCTCCGTGAGAAAAGTTAAGTCTACATACATTCAAACCATTATTTACAAGTTCTTTTAAAACCTCTTTTTTTTCACTCGCAGGCCCTATCGTACAAACAATTTTAGTCTTTTTTTCTAACATTATTCATCCTCCTTAAATAGTTTTAACTTTACAAGTTTTACTTTATATATTTAAAATTAAGTTTTACTTATATAGATAATACGTCTACTAACTTATAGATATCTTTATTCAGCTTTCTTTCTATTGCTAAAGCTTCGTGTATATCCATGTCTATTATAGAGTTATTTTTTATACCTACAACCCTTGAAGATTTACCATCCATTAATAATTCAACAGCTTTTGCACCCATTTGACTAGCTATTATTCTATCAAATGCACTAGGACTTCCACCTCTTTGAATATGTCCAAGTATTGTAGCTCTTGATTCTATTCCAGTTTTATCTTTTATTCTTTCAGCTAAATCTTGAGATCCACCTATACCTTCTGCAAGCATAATTATACTATGAGCTTTTCCTCTGTTTTTACTTTGGATTAATTTTTTACATATATCATCTTCGTTGTAATCAGCCTCTGGAATTAGTATAATTTCAGCTCCACCTGCAAGTCCTGCATAAAGAGCTATATCTCCACAATGTCTTCCCATAACTTCTATTATGCTCAATCTCTCATGAGAATATGATGTATCTCTTATTTTAGTTATAGCGTCTATAACAGTATTAAGAGCTGTGTCAAATCCTATAGTATAATCTGTATATGCTAAATCATTGTCTATTGTTCCTGGAATACCTATTGCAGGGAATCCCATTTCACTTAATTTTTGAGCTCCTTGAAAAGATCCATCTCCTCCTATTACAACAAGTCCATCTATACCAAACACTCTAAGTACATTAAGTGCCTTTTGTCTTCCTTCTTCTTCTATAAATTCTAGACATCTAGCAGATTTTAATATAGTTCCTCCTCTATGTATTATATCTCCAACAGAAGATAGATCCATTTCAAATAAATCTCCATCTATTAGTCCTCTATATCCTCTATTAACTCCATAAACTTTACATCCATTATATATTGCAGAACGTGTAACCGCTCTCACAGCAGCATTCATTCCCGGAGCATCTCCTCCACTAGTTAATATAGCTATTTTTTTCATTTTCGTACCTCCTATTGTCAAGGGACACATATTATCCCTATGTATTCTTTTTCATCCCACTAGGTTTAAAAAAATATTATTTTTATTCTATGCTCAAAAAATCCGCTTAATTATATAGTATTATTTACTATTTCCAATAAGTCTTCAATCACTCTATTAATTAGAATAATTGATATTTTAGTTAATTTTTAAAGATTATTCCTAAATTGAAAATATTATGATTTTATTAGAAATAAAATATACTTACTATATTTTATTTCTAATATCATATATTATAACATAATTTTAAATATTTTTTGAACTTATATTTTTGATTTTAATATTCTGAACACCAAAAAATTCTTTTAATTCACTGATTAACTCTTCATTCAGATCAACCATACAATTTTTTTCTGCTTTAAATGCTTTTTTTGATTTTTGGCAATATAAACAAACTAATGCATTTCCCTTATGTTTATCTAATATTTTTCTAAGGGTATATAATTGTTCATTATCTTCTATATCATCTAGTTTAACCCATAACTCTCTATCATCAATTTTTATTATTTCTTGAAATTGATTAGCTATAATTTTTGCATTTTCTCCTTCTTTTATACTCAGATTTCCCTTTATATATATAATTTTATCTTCTAATATAATATCTGAGTATTTTTGAAGTATTCTTGGAAACACTATTACTTCTATACTTCCATCTAAATCTTCTACTTCTATAAATGCCATTATATCATTTCGTTTAGTAGTTTTTATAGTTTTGCTTATTATTATACCACCTATAGTAACATCTTTATTATCCATTTTTAAGAATTTTTCATAATCTTCTTCTTCATTTTTTGAAAGAATAAAATTGTTCATATTAGTATTTAATTTAAGTTCTCTTTCATATTGTGATAATGGATGTCCACTTATATACATACCTAAAACTTCCTTTTCTAATAAAAGTCTTTCTTTTTCTTTAAATTCAGCCACATTAGGAAGTGTATATATATTACTTTCTTCTTTTTTTTCACCCATATCAAATAAAGATATCTGTCCTTTGATATTTTTTTTCTTATCATTTATTATACTCTCTATTATTTTTTCATAACCAGCCATTAACTGTGCTCTATTCGGACTTATACTATCAAAAGCTCCACATTTTATAAGTGATTCTATAACTCGTTTATTTAAATCTTTTGAATTAACAGTTTTGCAAAATTCAATAAAGTCCTCAAACTCACCGCTTACTTCTCTTTGTGCTACTATATCTCTTATAGCGTTCGATCCTACATTTTTTATAGCTTCAAGTCCAAATCTTATATTTTTTTCTTCAACTGAAAATTTTCCAAAGCTTTTTTTTATGTCTGGTTTTAAAACCTGTATCCCCAGCGAGTTACATTCTCTTATATACTCCACAACTTTATTAGTATTCCCCATTACACTAGTTATAAGCGCTGCCATAAATTCTACAGGATAATGCGCCTTTAAATATGCAGTTTGATATCCCAAAACTCCATATGCAGCTGCATGTGACTTATTAAATGCGTACTTAGCAAAATCTATCATTTCATCATATATTTGATTTCCTATTTCTTCACTTACTCCATTTCTAACACAACCTGCTATTTCTATATCTCCGTTATCATCAAGTTTACCATGTATAAAATATTGTCTTTCTTGCTCCATTACATCCATTTTCTTTTTTCCCATGGCACGTCTAACCAAGTCACTTCTACCATAAGAATATCCAGCTAAATCTCTAACAACCCTCATTACCTGTTCTTGATAAACAAGGCATCCATAAGTTACATCAAGTATAGGTTCTAATTGTTCATGAAGATATTTTACTTGATCTGGATTGTTTTTATTCTTTATATAAGTTGGTATAGAATCCATAGGTCCTGGTCTATAAAGAGATATTCCGGCTACTATATCCTCAAAATTGTTAGGTTTTAGCTCCTTCATAAACTGTCTCATACCAGCACTTTCTAACTGGAATATTCCAAGTGTGTTTCCAGAACTTAAAAGCTCGTACACCTTTTTATCATCGTATTCCATTTTAGAAAAATCTATTTCTATATTATGATTTTTTTGTATAAGCTCAAGAGCATCCCTTATTACTGTAAGAGTTCTAAGACCTAAAAAGTCCATTTTTAAAAGACCTAACTCTTCAAGTGTTGTCATAGTATATTGAGTTGTAACACCATTTTCATGCATATATAAAGGAACATAACTATCTACAGGATCCTTAGATATAACAACTCCTGCCGCATGAGTTGATGCATGTCTTGGCATTCCTTCAAGATCTCTTGATGTATCTATTATTTCCTTAACTACCTTATCATCTTCATACATATGCTTAAGATTTTTATTCTGCTCTAAAGCTTTATTTATAGTCATTCCAAGCGCAAATGGAATTTCCTTTGCTATTTTATCAACCTGAGCATAACTAACATCAAGAACTCTTCCTACATCTCTTATTGCAGCTTTTGCTCCCATTGTTCCAAATGTTATTATCTGAGCTACATGATCGTCTCCGTACTTTCTTTTAACATACTCTATTACTTCTTCTCTTCTTTCATAACAAAAATCTATATCAATCCTTTATACCCTTCTTTTTCAAGAGGGAGTAGACCATATCTTTCCCCTCAGCATAACCTGTTAGGGGATGCCCCGCTTCGAACTCTTTATGAGCTCTACGTCCCTTTGGACTGGTCGTTGAACTTTCTCCTATTCAGAGCTTAGCTGCTGATTATCCAATTCAACCAATTTTTAAGCATTCACACCTAGGCTTATTTCATCCTTATGTTGTAGCTTGATTGACTCTAAGGACTTTCCAGCAGTTCAAGGCACTTTAACTATAATGTTTCCATTATAGACGACTGTGTATTACACTGCATAATTCTTAGTATCTGCTCCTTATTTATGATACTATTTTGTGTATTTATTTATAAAAAATTATGCAATATATTTACAATCTGGCATAGATACCCTTTCAGGATTTAAAAATCTTTCGAATATAAGGTCATACTTCATAGGATCTATATCCGTTATCTTAAGAGTATATGCAACTATTGAACCAGCTGCACTCCCTCTTCCTGGACCTACCATTATGTTGTTATCTTTTGAAAAATTTATAAAATCCCAAACTATTAAGAAGTATTCTACATATCCCATATTTTCTATTACATCTAGTTCATAATTTAATCTATCTATGAATTCCTGTGGTGGATTTTCAAATCTTTCATAAAGACCATCGGTACATAGTTTTCTCAAATACTCATTCTTTGTAAATCCACTTGGCACCTCATACTCTGGTAAGTGAATTTGATTGAAATCAAATTCTACATTACACCTATCAGCTATTTTAAGTGTATTATCAAGAGAACTAGGTGCATAAGAAAATAATTCATACATCTCTTCTTTTGATTTTAAATAAAACTCCTGTGTCTCAAATTTCATTCTTTTCTCATCTTGAAAAGTCTTTCCAGTTTGAATACAAAGCAGTATATCATGAGTTTTTGAATCTTCTTTATTTACATAGTGAACATCATTAGTTGCAACAAGAGGTATACCAGTCTCTTTTGACAATTTCAAAAGACTTAGATTCACTTCTTTTTGTTCTCTTATACCATGATCTTGAAGTTCAAGATAAAAATTATCTTCTCCAAATGTTTCTCTCAAGTTAACAGCTAATTCTTTTGCTTTATCATAATTTCTCTTCATAAGGTGCTGCTGTATATCCCCTCCAAGGCAAGCAGATAAAGCTATTATTCCTTCACTATGCTTTTTTAGCTCTTCATAATCAACCCTTGGCTTATAATAAAAACCTTCCACATAAGCCTTTGAAACAAGCTTTATAAGATTTTTATACCCTGTCATATTCTTTGCAAGAAGAACTAAATGCCCTTGGTATTTGTCAAAATTGGGATCTTTGTCCTTTAAAGATCTAGGGGCGGTATATACTTCACACCCTATTATAGGTTTTATTCCCTCTTTTTTAGCTTTTTTATAAAAATCTATTGCACCAAACATGCATCCATGATCCGTAATAGCAACGTACTTCATATCAAGTTCCTTTGCTCTTTTAATCAACTTATCTATCCGCGCAAATCCATCAAGTAAACTATACTGTGTATGCACATGAAGATGAGCAAAATCTTTTATCATATAATCACCTCCATTTAAAATCTGATTATTATTTCATTTTATCATGAATGTATATTTTTTAAAAATAATAAATATAGGAGTTTTTTGTTCTAATGCTTGTCCTATTTGCATACTATATTTTAACAAGGAGGGATGATTATTATGAAAAAAATTATATTTGCATTAATTTTTATAATGTTCTTACCAAATATAGTATTTGCTCAGAATATAGATGATAATGATATAGTAAAGGCCCAAGTATTAGACGTAAAAACAATAGATTCTGACGGAGTAAAAAAAGAAATTGTTAAGGTGAAAGTTTTAGAAGGGGAATATTTAGATAAGGAAATAGATATTGAATATCTACCTATAAAATATTCTCAATATAGTTTTGATCTTCACAAAGGAAGTAAAGTAAGAATAAAACTTGAGAAAGATAATGGAGAATTAAAAGCAAATATTATGAATGTATCTAGAGAAGATAATTTAAAATTACTTGCTATAATTTTTTTAATATCCGTAATTTTATTTGGAAAAATAAGAGGGATTCTTTCAATAACTTCATTGGCTGTTTCTGGTTTTATAATAATAAAATTTATGATCCCATTTATATTAAAGGGATATAATCCACTTTTAATATCTATAATATGCAGTATATTTATTGTTTTGATAAGTTTTATTTTAGTATCTGGATTTACATATAAAAGTTTTGCTGCTATGTTAGGGACTATTTGCGGAACTATAAGTGCTGGAGTTTTAGCTTATGTCTTTACTGATTTATGTTCTATAACTGGACTTGCAGATGAAGATGTACAATTTTTAATTACATCTATGAATATTACATTAGATTTTAGAGGTTTTTTTATGAGTGGAGTTATTATAGGAACCATAGGAGCAGTTATGGATGTGGCTATGACTGTAACTTCTGTTATATTTGAAGTTAAAAGTAAATCTAGAAATTTAGGATTTATAAAATTAATTGGAACAGGTTTAAATGTAGGTAAAGATGTTATGGCAACTATGGTAAATACTCTTATACTAGCTTATGCCGGTGCATCTATGCCCCTTCTTATAATATTAAACCAGTTCAATATTTCCATTAATCAAATAGTAAGTATGGAGATTTTATCAACCGAAATTATTAGATCTCTATGTGGAAGTATCGGTTTAATCCTGACTATACCATTAACTTCAGTAATCGCTAGTGTTATGGCTAATAATAAAAGATAGTAACTTCAGGTGGAGTAAGTATGGGTTGTCAAAACTATATATGAAAACAACATAAATTCAGCCATATCCTGAATTCGTGTCCCAGACGCAAAATAAATGCTTGCTAAGCAGAACGTTGTATATAATCATATACATTCTATAATAACTTTAATATTTTACCATTGACTATCTGTAAAATATATATAAAGGAGTGTTTATGTTGAGTGAATATGGACTTGTGTTATATCCGATTTTAACTATATTGATATTATTTGGATTGAATTTAAAATATGAATATAAAAAAGCTATAAAAAATTTTTCCAAATATAAGTTATTTATTCAAATTGTTTTTTCAGGCATAGCTTTTTTAATCTCCTACTTAGGTTTGTTATATTTCGATATTGAGTTTAAAACCATTCTCTGTATTTGGGTTGCTGCTTGGTATGTAGGAGATTTAAATAATATATGTTAACATACTATTAAACACTAACTATGACATTCACTAACATTTTAATATATAATTTTAATAGTCAGTATTCTATTATATAATCAAGTCTTACCTCCCTATGTTTTTTTGCTTTTCTTAATAAAATACATTTAAATCTACTTCTACTTTAGAAAGTATACTAAAAAAAATAAATGGTATTAAAATGTTAGCGAATGGTTTAAATATTTTTGCATAAAACTAGCATTACAACGTTTCAATATCCGTTAAGAAAAATTCGCTTCATGCTAACGCATGGCTCATGTCGCCAACGAGTCCTAACGGGCTCCGTTGCTCAAAATAGTTGCTACTTCAGTTCTTTTATCAATGTGTACGTAAATTAAAAAGTATATAGTTTCCTTATCAATTAAAAAGTTCGTTGTCTGACCGATAGGGAGTTTAGAACTTTTAGGATATTGAATAAGATGTAATGCTTAGTATTATTAAAACGTTAATACACGAGCGGTATTTTAATACCATTTATTTTGGATTAAGCACATAAACCTGCTTATTTTATGAAATTTTATTTTTATTCTTTCTTATTCTTAATAAGCATACTTGAAACCAATGCTGTTAAAGGTATAGCTATTATCAAACCAATACTTCCTGATAATGAACGTACTACTTCTGTAGCTATTATATCTAAATTTAATATTTTTACTATAGACGGCTCATGATACATAAATAGTAAAAGTAAAGGAATAGAACTACCTGTATAAGCAAGTATTAAAGTATTCGTCATTGTACCCATTATATCTCTTCCAACATTCATACCTGATGCAAATAATTCTTTCTTAGATAAAGACGGATTTGCTTTGTGTATTTCTTCTATTGAAGAAGCAATTGACATCCCAACATCCATTACAGCTCCCAAAGCCCCCATAATAATTCCAGCGAATAACAATGATTTAAAATCAAGATTAATAGAATCACCTATAGTAGACAGCATTATCGCTTCTTCACTATTAAGCCCTGTCAATTTAATTTTACTACCTACATAATAAGCTAATAATCCCGAGGTTAGAACTCCACCGGTAGTTCCAATAATAGCCGATATACTTTTAGTATTTATTCCTGAGATAATAAATAATGTAATCCCAGTTATACCTATAGATACACAAATTGTCGTAAGTATAGGATTAAATCCTTTTAGTATTAATGGAAGTAGTATTTTTAATACTGCAAAAAGAGTAATTGTAAGAGTTATCACAGATTTTATACCCTTTTGCTTTCCTACTACCAATATAAACAAAATGAACATAATACTTAAATAAAGTATATAATCTTGTCTTAAATATTCAGATATATATGCATTTATATATCCGTCTGATTCTTCTTCAATCACAACAACAACTTTATCATTTTCTTTTACCTTTATATCATAAGCAGGATTTCCAGATAAATTATTTATTGTATCCATAACTTTATTCTTATATTTCCCACTCATTATCTTTAATTTTACATACTGAATATCTTGTCCATTGTTCTCAAAATTTACATCTTTACTATTCTCAACTTCTAAAATAACCGCTTTTTCAGTATACATAATAGATTCTTCATCTGCATATACGTTAAATACTGATGCAAATAAAGCTAGAATAATTAGTAGTATATATTTTCTCATTAAGCACCTCCATTTTTTATGTCTTTAATTTAACACATTTATATTAATTATATAATAATGATTTGCAATATCAAGTTTTTTTTATAGCGTTACATTCCCGGTATTTTCATAGATAGTTTTTGATAACCCTCAAAACCTAAAAAATCCCCTTAAATTTAAGGGGATTTCTCTACAAACTCTTTAACTTTTCATTAAAAAACTCTTCAATAGCCTTAATAGCTTCGTCCTCATCAGGCCCATCTATAATAATAGTAACCTTATCACCAAAAGATGCTCCTAGTGTTAACACTCCCATTATAGATTTACCATTTACTGTTTTATTGTCCTTCTCAATGGATATCTGAGATTTAAATTTACTAGCAGTTTGAACGAATAAAGCTGCTGGTCTTGCATGAAGTCCTACTTTATTAAAAATTTCAAACTCTCTTTTTATCATATTCCCCTACCCTTTCCTTTTAAATCCTCTGCTATTTTTTCTAATTTCCTAAGTCTATGATTTACTCCAGACTTTCCAATTGGAGGATCTAGAAGTTCACCTAATTCTTTCAAGCTAAAATCTTGATATTGAAGTCTAATAGAAGCTATTTCTTTTAAACTCTTAGGTAATGATTCTAGTCCAACTGTACTTTTTATATATTCAATATTATGTATTTGTCTTATAGCTGCATTTACAGTTTTACTTAGATTTGCTGTTTCACAATTAACAATCCTATTTACATCATTTCTCATCTGTTTTACTATTCTAACATTCTCTAAATCTAAAAGCGCCTTATGAGCTCCCATTATATTTAGTAAGTCTGATATCTGCTCACTTTCTTTTAAATAAATAACATAATTACTCTTTCTTATAACTATCTTACTATTAAATCCAAGTGAGTTTATCAGTTCACTAAGAGATATGCTGTATTGTTCTTTGTTTGTTACAAACTCTAAATGATATGCTTTTTCGGGATCACTAACGGATCCTCCTCCTAAAAATGCACCTCTTATATAAGATTTTTTAAGCTCGTTAGTCTCCATTATAGAGTTAGGTATCTCATTATTTATAATAAGGTTATTACCTTCATTTAGTATACCTAAATCTTTTAATAAAGTACTTGCTCCCATCTCACTAGTTATACTAAGTATATAACTATTGTTTTTTTTCAAATTTCTATTTTTCTTTACCATTATTTGAGTGTGAATATTAAAGTTTGATTTCAAAAGTTTAAATACTTTCCTAGCTATTGCTGCATTTTCCGTGGCTACTTCAAGATTTAACTTTTGAAATCCCTTTAATTTAATAGTTCCACTCATTCTTATTATTCCTGAAAGTTCTGCTATGTTACATATTTTCTTTGAAGAGCTAACTCTTACTAGCTCATTCTTAGTTTTGCTTGAAAATGACATTTTTTATCACCTATACCATTTTTAAAAATTGTTTAAATTAAATATAATTTTTTTTATTTCATCAAGTGCAACCTTAATTATTTCTTTTTCATCATCATACTTTGCAAGATCTACAACCCTATTAATGTGTATAAACTTAGCATCTACAAAACCTTCTTCTCTTTGAGGAATAGTATTCATAGTTTTTGCTTTCATTAGATACCAAAAAACAGTTTTGTGAACAGTCTTATTTTCATCCCAGTTCTCTTTAAAAGTATAATGAATCTCTCCTAAGTACTTAATAATTTCTCCTTTTACACCTGATTCTTCAAGCACTTCTCTTAACGCCGCTTCATCTTTTTCCTCATTTTTTTCTACTTTTCCCTTTGGAAGTACCCAATCTCCGTTATACTTTCTTAAGAGAAGTATTGCATTTCCAAATAATACTACGCCACCAGCACTAATCTCTTCTCTCATATTTCTCACTCCTTAAAAAAAGCATAATAATAAAAAATTCTACATAAAAGCTTCAAATCCTCTATATTAGGAGTTAAATTTATTAATAAAATTTTTAATCAACCAATTACAACTACTCTTATTAGTCAAACCAACTATAATACTACTCATCTTTTCAGAGTTGTGTCTTATATACTTTTTTCTAACCTCAACAAGATTAGTTTGTATAACTGAAATATTCATAGAGTTTAATTGTTTTATTTGATTTTTGTCTATTAGCACTTGTTTTGATCCATCGTTTTCATACTTTATTAAATCATCTTTACTTATTCTTTCATTATTAGCTATAACTAAATCTATTATCCCATACTTAGTGTGCTTAAGTATTGAGTCCACATGATCACATACATCGTAATCATCTGTTTCGCCTGGTTGAGTCATTATATTTGGTATATAAACTTTAAGTGCATCACTTTTTTCTATCTTTTCTGCAACACCATCCACTATTAAATTAGGGATTATACTGGTATATAAACTACCAGGACCCATTACAATTATATCTGCATCCTCTATAGAATCTAAAACTCCTTGTAATGGCTTAGGGTTACTCGGCTGTAAATATATCCTATCTATCTTTGTATCTTGAATTTTAACTTCTTCAGGTATTGCAGATTCCCCTCTTACTATATTTCCATTTTTAAGTTGAGCCATAAGATTTATATCCTCTGTTGTTACAGGATATACTTTTCCTGTTAAAGCGAATATATCTGATACTTTAGATACTGCTATTTCTAAATTCCCATATATTCCATTCATAGCAGCTAAAAAAAGATTTCCAAAGCTTTGTCCTTCTAACTTTCCTTCTTCAAATCTATATTGCATTATTTTTTCCATTGTAGGCTCCATATTTGCAAGAGCCAATATGCAGTTTCTTATGTCTCCAGGAGGTAACATTCCAAGATCCTCTCTTAATACTCCAGAACCTCCTCCATCATCTGCAACAGTAACTACAGCAGTTATGTTATTTGTAAACTTTTTAAGACCCCTAAGAAATATAGACTGGCCAGTTCCGCCCCCTATAACAACTACCTTAGGTCCTCTTTTAGCTTTATCTAGAAGTTTTCTTTTTTTTATCATTTCATAATTTAAATAAGCAGATAGCAATAAGCAAATTATACCTACAAATGACAGCCACACCCCTAAATTATACATAGTCTCCTCCAATTATCTCAATGTATGATCTCTATGTTTTTTAAGCACACTGTAGTTTTTTTCTTTAAGAAAATCATACAATAAATTAGATATTGTTACAGATCTGTGTCTACCACCTGTACATCCAATAGCTATAACTAAGTGATTTTTACCTTCTTTAATATATTGAGGTATTAAAAAATTCACCATGTCTATTAATTTTTCAAAAAATTGTATGCTTACGTCAGATTTCATAACATATTCTCTAACTATTTCTTCTTCACCAGTCTTTTCTCTAAGTTCTTCTATATAGTATGGATTTGGTAAAAATCTCACATCAAATACTAAGTCTGCATCCATTGGAATTCCGTGTTTGAATCCAAATGAAGTTACGGATATTATTAAATTAGATTTTGTATCTCCACTTGTATATGATTTATTGATCTCTTCTTTTAAATCTCTTGGCTTCATGTTACTAGTATTTATTATATTATTTGATCTCTCTTTTAGTTCTTTTAAAATCTCTCTTTCTTTTTTTATACCCTCTACTATATCTGTATTAGATGCTAAAGGATGATTTCTTCTTGTCATCTTATATCTTTTTACAAGAATATTATCACTACAGTCTAAAAATAATATTTCATATTCATATCCAAATTTTTCAAGCATTTCAAGACTGTCATTTAAATCATTAAAAAAGCTTCTTCCTCTTATGTCTATACCAAGTGCTATTTTTTCAATAGCTCCTTTTGACTGATAGCATATCTCTGCAAACTTTGATATAAGAGTAGGTGGTAAATTATCTACACAATAAAAACCTATATCTTCTAAAGCCTTCATAGCTTCACTTTTTCCTGCCCCCGATAGACCTGTTACTATTATAAATTTCAATTGCTTCATCTCCCGTCTATATTTATAACACTACTTATATCTATACCAGCTTGTTTTATCCTCTTTATACCACTTACAAAATTACCCACATCCTTAGGATCATGTGCATCAGATCCTAAGGCAAATTTGACTCCACTATTCTTTAAAAGCTTTAATTCATCCACAGTTAAATGTCCATGCTTTGAATTCACCTCAAGCGCTGTATTAGTCTTTTTTGCCACTTTTGCAACTTCTAAAAGATCTACACTTGCCTTTGCACCCGGATGAGTTATTATAAATATATCATTTTTATTCATAGCATTAATAACAGCTCTTGTATTATACTCAATTGCTGATTTTTTACATATTCCTGTAAAATTAATTAAATGATTTATACTTCCCTTTATCAATTTCGTTGGAGTTGAACCAAAATGATATCCTGCCATAATATAATCAAAATATTGTCTTATATTATCGTCTACATCTATATTTCCTTCATCATCTAATATATTGGCTTCTATCCCCATTAGTATATCTATATTACTATATTTCTCGTTTAGTTCATCTATTTCTTCTCTCATCTTCTTTATATCTTTATATTTTATTCCAAAGCTCATGTGTTTATATCCATGATCTGATATTCCTACTGTCTTGATTCTCTTATTTATAGCTTCTAATACATTGTCTTCTATAGTTCCTTTTCCATGGCTATATACCGTATGAGTGTGATAATCAGCTATTATATTCATCCTATCGTCTCCTTTTTAATCTTCTCCGACGATTTTAACTTCCTCATTTAGTTCAACTTTAAACTTATCATATACAGTCTTCTTAATGAATTCTATAAGCTCCATTATATCTTGTGCTGTTGCACCTCCTGCATTGATAACAAATCCACTGTGCTTATCAGATACTTGAGCTCCTTTTAATCGAACTCCTTTTAGACCGCTGTCCTCTATAAGCTTACCTGCATAATAACCTTCTGGTCTTTTAAATGTACTTCCTGCACTTGGAACATTAAGAGGTTGTTTAGTAGTTCTTTTAACTGTTAAATCGTCAAGTATATTCTTTATATCTTCATAATTACCCTTTTCAAGAGATAATTTAACCTCTAATACTATCAATTTTTCTTTATTTACTAAACTTGTTCTGTATCCAAATTCCATTTCTTCATTTGAAAGTTCTACTATTTCTCCTTGTTGATTTAATACTTTTACAGATTTTACTACATCTTTCATTTCTCCACCATAAGCTCCTGCATTCATCGCAATAGCTCCACCTAGTGTTCCTGGTATACCACTTGCAAATTCAAATCCCTTATAACAGTTTTTAGCTATATGTTTTGCAAGAGTTGATAATAGTATTCCCGATTGAGCTTTTATAATGTTTTCATTTATTTCGAATTTATTATAATTTTGAGCTATTTTAACTACTACACCTCTTATACCACCATCTCTAACCAAAAGATTTGAACCATTTCCCATTAAAAAGTATGGAATACTTTCTTTTTTTATATATTTCATGATCTCTTTTAATTGATTTTCATCTGTTGGAGTAACTAAAATATCTGCAGGTCCTCCTATTTTAAATGAAGTATGGTTCTTCATAGGCTCATCTACTAATATATTTTCTTCCCCAATAATTTCACATAATTTATCATATATATTTTGCTTATTCATAATATACCTCCATAAAATTCGCTTCATGCTTTTGCATGGCTAATGTAGCCAACTATCCTTACAGGCTTCATTCTCAAAATTCACATAGTTCATGGCGCCAACAAGTCTCACTACTCTGTTACTTAAAAGTAGTTACAAGTGTAGCTCTTAATCAATGTTATGCACAGATTGAAAACTTTATAATCTCTTATAGTGTAAAAATTTTGCTTCATGCTTTTATTTGCCTCATGTATCCAACGAGTTCTAAAGAACTCCATTTCTAAAAAATTGTACCATACCTAAGTATATAACTAAATTAATCCAAGGTCAAAAAATTCGTCTACTCGCTAACGATCCCTAAGGGCTCAGTTCTCAAAATTCACATAGTTCATAGAGCCAACAAGTCTCACGACTCTGTTGCTTAAAAATAGTTGCAAATATAGCTCTTCCATCAATGTTATTCTCAAAACAAAAAATGATATAGTTTCCTATAAGATAAAAAGAGATACTTTATTATATAAAGTATCTCTTAAAAATGATTTTAAATATCTAATTTTTTTAATCTATTTTGAAGTTATTTATAGCTGTTGATAGATTATTTGCAAGATCATTTAAATCTTGAGTTAAACTTGCAACACTTTCTATAGATGCAAGTTGTTCCTCAGTTGATGCTGATACTTCCTCAGTTGATGCTGAAGTCTGTTCTGATGATGCTGCAAGGTTTTGTATTGCTCCTACTATATCATTCTTTTTATTATCCATAGAATTAGTATGATCAACCACATATTCATTGTTTTTAATAAGTATCTCAATAGAATCTGAAATCTGAGCGAATATGTTTTTAGTATCTAAAACAGCCTTATTTTGATCTATTATTATATTGTTTCCAGCTTCCATTCTTTCAACTGCTTGTTTTGATTTCTCTTGTATTCCTTTTATAAGTTCTTCTATTTCCTTTGAAGCTTCATTTGACTGTTCAGCAAGTTTTCTTACCTCGTCTGCAACAACTGCGAATCCTCTTCCATTTTCACCTGCACGTGCAGCCTCTATAGCGGCATTTAACGCTAATAAATTAGTTTGCTCTGATATATTTGTTATAGCTTGAATTATAGTTCCTATATCTTGCGATTTTTTATCAACCTCAAATACTATTTCACTTACAACTCTAGATGATTGTTTTGTCATTTCTGATTTTTCATCTAATATCTTAACTACATCTTCACCTTTGCTGCTAAGTTCATTAGTCTTTAAAGTTATATCACTTATATTAGTTTCTAATTGAACAACCTCTGCTATACTCGCTGCAAGTTCTTCTACCTTATTCAAACCATCTTGAGTATCTCTAGCTTGATCACTAGATACCATTGCAATTTGCTCTATGGCTTGACCAATTTCATTTGTTGCAATACTAGTTTGTTCAGTAGTTTCTGCAAGAGATCCTGATGAATTTAATATAGTTTCAGAAGAATCTTTTACATTCTTAACTAAATCTCTTATATTATCTATCATAGAGTTAAAGCTTTCTCCCAAATCACCAAACTCATCTTTAGTTTTTATATTTGATTTTACAGTTAAATCTCCATTTGAAGCCTTTAAAAATACTTCTTTTAAAGAATTTATAGGTTTTGTAACACTTCTTGCAATTAATGATGATACTATTATTCCTATAATTATAGAACCTATTATACAATACAGTATAAAATACTTTATTGCATTAGTATCATTTTCTAATTCAGATTCATTCATAGCTCCAAGTATTTTAACATTTAATCTTTTATCTGTTATAAACCCTACACATTTATCTTCTCCATTATATGTATACTCTACAAAACCAGAGTCTTTAGTTTTAATTTCATTCCATACATCTAGTTTAGTTATATGAGTTGTTCCTATTTCACTTTTTTCTTTATGTGAGATAGTCATCCCCTCAACAGTAGTTACAAAAATATAACCTTCTTGTCCAATTTTAATCTTACTTATTTCTTCAGACAGCTTGTTTAGTGAAACATCAAGCGCAACTATTCCTACAAAATTTCCATTATCCGTTATAGCTTTTGATGCCGTTATAGTAATCTGTCCCGTGTCAGTATCTATGTATGGTTCCGTCCAGACTACACTTCCATTATTTTCAACAGCTTCTGTATACCAAGGTCTAGTAGTTGGATCAAATCCATCAGGTAATTCTACATATGGATATATATATAAATTTTTATTATTATCAACTATATAACTATGCTCTATATTTATATTTTTTTCTTTATTTAGTCTTAAATATTCATCTATTTTTTGTTGTGCTGCCCCCTTGTCTACACCTTCATTTTGAAGTTCATTGATTCTTCTAATATTACTAGTATCAGAAATCATATCTAACTGTATTTCTATAGTGTCCAAATATCCATTTATTATTTTTTCTGCTAATGCTGTGGTTTCTTGACTCGAGCTCATAAGATTTTCATCTAAAATATTATAAGATTTGTAGTAACTCATATACCCCAATGTGCACACAGGTATAATTATTACTAGTAGTAATATCATTATCATCTTATTTTTAAAGGTGTTTGGTAAAATATTGATGATTTGCCTTTTATTTTTCTTCATTTTGTCCTCCTTACAGTTTTAAATATTTTTTTCGCTTACCAATATAATATATAATATCAAATAAAAATACGTTTTCAACATATAAAACTGACTTTTTTTGTATTATTTTAGTTACATAATATCAATTGTTTATATCCAATGTAGTATATATCGGAAAGTTTTCTATATTTTTCAACATTTTTAATTAAAATTTTTAAAGCCTATCAAAATACTGTATCGTATTTTAATAGGCTTGATTTTTTTATAAACCACTCTATCTAAATTTTTATATATTTTTCACTTTTTCTTTGTTATTTTTAACATAACAAATATAATACGCTATAGGAACTATTAAACCTCCACCTACTATATTTCCTAAGGTTACAGGTATTAAGTTAACCGTAAATATATCAATCCAACTAACTGATAACCCTAATGCCTTACCCATTGGTATAAAAAACATATTTGCTACACTATGTTCATAACCAGATAATACAAATAACATTATAGGAAACCAACATGCAAATATTTTTGATACTATATCTTGTGCAGCTGTTGCCATCCATACAGCTAAAACCACTATTATATTACATAATATTGCTCTTAAAAATAATACTCCAAAAGGTAAAGATATTTTCGCTTTTGCTATATTAACGCTTAAAGTTGTAGCTGATTCAGAAAATAAATTTGCTTTAAACAATACAAATACTAAAAATAATGACCCTATAAAATTCCCAATATAAACTACAATCCAATTTGTCATAAGTTGTTTCAATGTTATTTTCTTATCCATGAAAGCTAAAGTCATAAGATTGTTTCCAGTAAAAAGTTCTGCCCCTGCCATAACTACTAACATAAGTCCTATAGGAAATACTAGTGCTCCAAAAAATTTCATCAAACCTACGTCTATATTTTTTAATGTCTGCATTATTACAATGTCTCCATAAGCTCCAAAAGCTATGAACATACCTGCAAAAATCCCAAGTATCAGCATATGACAGAGCTTAAGATTAGCTTTAGCTATTCCACTTTTGATAGTTGCCTGAGCTACTTCTTTAGGTGTTAAATATCTCTTTTCCATAAAATATCTCCCCCAAATTAAAATATATTTTGTATTTATATATATTCTATACTGTTTTCCATTTTCTTACAATAGATTTGTTTAATTTTTATCAATTTTCTGATTAGTATTTTTCCTAAATTTCATAATTAGTATTTTTTTGTAATGCTATCTAAATGTATTGTTTTTTGTATGCAAAATGATATAATTTATAGGGTTGTTTTTATTTTAATTGTAATTTGAAAGGAGTTTTTATGAGTACTAAAAATTATCTAGCACCTGATGAAATAGCATCTTATACTATTGATACAGGTATTAAAAAAGTAAGCAAAAATTATTTTATTCAATTTTTATTAGGTATATTAGCAGGAGCATTTATAGCATTTGCAGCTGAAGGTTCTAACGTTTCAGCTTATGGACTTTGGTCAAAGCCTGAAACTTACGGTCTTGGAAAAGCAATGGCTGGAGCTTTATTTGGAACAGGTCTTATGTTAGTTATTATTGCCGGAGCTGATCTTTTTACAGGTAATACACTTATAATAATGGGCGTGCTTGAAAAAAAGATAAAATTGAAAGATATGTTTATGAACTGGATTTTAGTTTATTTAGGGAATTTTGTCGGATCAATTTTTGTCGCATATATGATTGTTAACTCTGGTCAACTTCATATGGGGGGTAATATGCTGGCTGGTACCACTATAAAAATAGCATATTATAAAGTCTCTTTATCTTTTACAAATGCATTTTTCTTAGGAATCATGTGTAACTGGCTTGTATGTCTTGCCGTTTGGTTGTCATACTCTGCTAAAGATATAACAGGTAAAATACTAGGAATATTCTTTCCTATATGGTTATTTATCACTTCAGGATTCGAGCATAGTGTAGCTAATATGTACTATATATCAGCTGGAATACTAGCAAAATCAGATTCTCACTATGCACATGCATCTCACTTATCTAATGAGTCTCTAGATGCTCTTAACTGGAAAAGCTTTATATTTAGCAACTTAGTTCCGGTAACTTTAGGAAATATAGTTGGAGGAGCTTTCTTTGTAGGAGCTATATATTGGTTTATATACGTAAAGAAAAGTAACAAAACACAAAAATCATCTATATAAATTAGAAACTTATAATCCCTTATTTTGAATATAACTAAATTAAAATAGAGAGTAAAATTTTAAATTTTACTCTCTATTTTTTTATCTAAAACCACTTATTCCTTAACCTTCCATTTAGTACCTTCTCTAGTGTCTAAAATTTCTATATCCATTTCTAATAAAAGCTTTCTTATTTTATCTGATTTCTCCCAGTCTTTATTTTTTCTAGATTCTTCTCTTTCTTTTAAGAGTTTTTCTACCAAATTCATTTTACTTTCGTCTATTTTTTTATTTTCTGTATCAATTTTTATAAAATTCAATCCAAATACTTTATCAAAATCTTCTATCAAAATCTTTTTTTCTAAGTTATTTAAACTATCATCTTTTATAGCATTGAATAATACAGTAAATCCATTAGCTAAGTTCAAATCATCATTTATATATTTATCAAACTCATCTTTATATTTCTTAATTTTATATTCATCTTTTAATGTGAATTCATCTATATTATTTATTATAGAATTTATTTTTTGTTTTAAAGATGTTAAAGATTTTTTTGCTTCTTCTAATCTTTCATAGCTGAAAGTTAATGGTTTTCTATATTTTGATTGAAGTACATAATATCTATACACTAATGGATCAAACCCTTTTTCTATTAACCTATCTAAAGTTAAAAATTCACCCTTTGATTTAGACATTTTTCCATTATCTAATATTAGAAATTCACCATGCATCCAGTAATTTACCCATTTATGCCCAAGTGCACCTTCTGATTGAGCTAGTTCATTAGTGTGATGTACTGGTATATGATCTACACCTCCACAATGAATATCCATATAATCTCCTAAATACTTTATAGCCATGGCTGAGCATTCTATATGCCATCCTGGAAATCCAACTCCCCAAGGAGAGTCCCATTGTAGTATATGATTTTCATATTTAGAATTTCCAAACCAAAGTACAAAGTCTAGTGGATTTCTTTTAAAAGGATCCACATCTACTCTACTGCCTGCTTGAAGTTCTTTAGGTGTTAGATTTGCTAGCTTATAATAATCTTCAAACATATCTATTGAAAAATATACATTTTTATTAGCTGTATAAGTATATCCCTTTTCTTCTAAAGTCTTTATTAAATTTATCATATCTTCAACATGCTCTGTAGCTCTAGGTAGTACTGTTGGAAGCTTTATATTTAGTTTTTTCAAGTCACTAATAAATGCATCTTCATAAAATCTAGCTATTTCCAATACACTTTTATGTTCTCTCTTTGCTCCCATTCTCATTTTATCCTCACCAGTATCTGCATCTGATTGTAAATGACCTACGTCAGTTATATTCATTATATGTTTGACTTCATATCCTCCATATTCAAGAACTCTTTTTAGTACATCTTCGAATATATAAGTTCTTAAATTTCCAATATGAGCAAAATTATATACAGTTGGTCCACAAGTATACATTTTTACCTTTTTACTATCTATTGGTACAAACTTTTCCTGAACTTTTGTTAACGTGTTATAAATTCTTAACTCCATTTTATTACCTCCTTTTGTTTTTTTATATAAAAAAACTACAGAAGAGTTATAGCTTCTCTTAAAATAAAGAAAAACTATAAACTAACCTGTAGTTTACTTTTTATAAACTTCAATATAAGTATTTTAAACTATAAAATATTAAAATTGACACAGGTCTGCTGTTATCTTAAATTTTGTTATATTCTTAAAACAACAACAGCAACAATACATCATTTTAATATCCTCCTTTTATAGTTATTTTATTCTATATTATGGTATTATAATGAAAAATGCAATATTTATTTTGTAATTTTAAAGAAGTGATGCACTTTTCTTTCTCTTATTCTTTATAGATTTATCTAAATGCGTTCCTTTTACTATCTTAAATGCATCAGTTGGACACGCCTTTACACATGCTGGTCCGTCTGGTGAATCTATGCAAAGATCACATTTATTAGCTATTATACGTTCCTTAAAATAGCACTTATTATTATCTATACACTTTAGATTTTCTTGATTTACAACCTCTCCATCTTTATACTCACTTACTAAGTCAATAGCTCCAAAAGGACAGGCTACAACACAAGTTTTACATCCTATGCAAGTTTCTTTATTTATGTATATTACTCCGTCTTTATTTATAATAGAACCATTTGGACATATATTTGCACACGGAGCATCTTCACATTGTCTACACTGTATAGGTGCACTTACTTCTACAGTTTTTATAACACTTAATTTAGGGTTAAATTCTATATCATTATTTTCTTGAGTTAATATATTTGTTTCTGAATGAGCTACAACACATGCTATTTCACAAGTTCTACATCCTATACATTTATCTGGGTCTGCTATTACAAAAGTATTCATATTTAAATCTCCTTTCTAGATACATAGTTCGTATGCAATAAGTGATGAGATTTATGACCAAGAGGTTCTTTTAAAAACTCATCATATAATTTTTTTATAGCTGGATTTTCATGAGATTTTCTTATTTTTAAATTTGAATCATGATCATATATAGATTCTTTTCTCTTTTTATATGCAACATCTCTATGCTCTTCTATCAATAATTTAGGTTGACCTCCACCACTTACACATCCCTCAGGACATGTCATAACTTCTATGAAATGAAAATCACATTTACCCTCTTTTATACTTTCAATTACAGGTATTACATTTTTAAGTCCAGAAACTATTGCTATATTTAAATTTAAATCTCCGACCTCAACAGTAGCTGTTCTTAATCCTTGTCCACCTCTTACAAATTTCAAATCTATATTTGGTATGCTCTTTTTAGTTATTAGTTCATATCCAGTTCTAAGAGCTGCCTCCATAACTCCTCCAGTTGATCCAAATATAGTACCCGCTCCACTATACTCTCCTAGAGGCTTATCAAATTCTTCATCATCTATATTTATAAAATCAATTCCCATATCTTTTATCAAATAAGCAAGTTCTCTAGTAGTTATAACGATATCTACATCTTTATATCCACTACTATTTATCTCTTCTCTATCACATTCAAACTGTTTACAAGTACAAGGCATAACTGCAACGCTTAATATAGTACTTGGATCTATATTATCTATTTCAGCTCCATAAGTTTTAAATATAGTTCCAGCCATTTGTTGTGGAGACTTGCAACTTGATAAATGATTTAAAATTTCTGGATACTCAGTCTCAGCAAACTTAACCCAAGCAGGACAACAAGAAGTAAACATAGGCAAGTTTTTGCCTTCTGTAACTCTCTTTATAAGTTCACTTCCTTCTTCCATTATAGTTAAATCCGCTGCAAAGTTAGTATCATATACTCTATCAAAATTTAATTTTTTAAGAGCTGATGCCATTTTTCCAGGAGTTAACTTACCAAACTCCATACCAAATTCTTCAGCTAATGCAACTCTAACTGCTGGTGCACACTGAACAATCTTATATTTATTATCATCAGATAAATATTTTTTTAATAAATCTACCTGTCCCATATTATAAGCTGCGAATAAAGGTTCCTTAGTACCTTCCAGCATACCTCTTTCTTTTAACTTCAGATCAATAGAAGTTATTTCCGTATCAAATTGAGATGCATAAGAACTGCAAATTTGAACACATTGACCACAAACAACACACTTATGTTCATCTATAGTTTGAACCTTTCCCTGCTCTCCTTTTATAGCACCAACAGGACATACATTAGCACATCGTCTACACCCTGTACATAATTCTTTATCAATATTGATTATAGACATATTACTTAACCTCACTTATTATAGTTGTTTGTAATTTTTTGTAGTATTCATAAGAGCTTGTGCAGCTTTTTTGTTTTTATATTTTTTTTCGTCTAGAGGTTTTACTAACCTTAAAGCATTGTTAGGACAAGTTTTTATGCATGCTTGTTCACCGTTATCTATACATAAATCACATTTGTAGGCAGTACTTTTCACAATTTCTTCTAATCCATTATGTGATTCTTCTTTTAAATTAAATTGTACTACCTCTTTTCCATTATCGTATTGAGGTAAAAGATCTATTGCTCCAAACGGACATGCCATAATACAATTTTTACATCCTATACATTTTTTTTGATCAACTACTATAGTATTATCTATTTGTCTTATAGCTCCAACCGAACAGCTCTTAGCACAAGGTGCATCCTCACATTGTCTACATTGTATAGGCATAGTAACTGAAGGTGTTTTCACAAGATATAATCTAGGAATTACTGCTGTTTCTACAGTTCCAACCGTACATCCGACATTATTATTTTTATTATGAACTGCAAAGCATGCAATTTCACATGCTTTACAACCTATACACTTACTTGAATCAGCTACTACGAATGAGTTTAGATTATTATTCATATATATCACCTTTTTCTAATTGTTGTATTCTATATTTATTTGTATATATGTTCATTTTTTCTTTTCTTACGAAACCAACTAATGTAATTCCTAATTTTTTAGCAAGTTTCACAGATAAATTAGTAGGAGCTGACTTTGATATTATAATTGGTATTTGCATTTTAGCAGATTTTAAAATCATCTCAAAAGATACCCTTCCGCTCAATACGATTATTTTATCTTTTAAATTTATATCCTCTAAGAAAGATTGTCCTATAACTTTATCCACAGCATTATGTCGTGCAACATCTTCATTTATAATAATTATATTTTGTGTATCGCAAAGTGCTACACTATGAACTCCACCCGTTCTTTTGAATATATCTGAGTGAGTTAAATTCTTTTTCATAAATTCATGAACTTTATCTTGTCTCAACTTAATATCACTAGTTACAATCTCACAGTCTATTGAATCTAAAAAATCATTAATACAGTTATTATGATTATTTTGCATATTCAACTTTTTTGACTGAAAATTTTTGATGGTTATATCATCTTTAAGTTGTATTTTTATACATCCTTTGAATTCATCTAATTCAATCGATTGGATATCTTCTTTTTTATGTATTATCTCTTCCGTTCTTAAAAATCCGATTGCCAATTCTTTAAGTTTATCAGGCGTACAAAGTAGTGTAGCCATCTTTTTTTGATTTACATAAATGTTAAGTGGATATTCACAGACTAATTCTTCTTCACAAAGAATCTCTTTGTTTTCTTCAATTTTTATAGCACTATATTTTATAGTCTTATCCATAAATACCCCCTATTTTGATGGTATGATTTTACTTATTTACATTCATTTTTCTTTTTATATCTTCATATTCATCTGCTACATACTGCTTTGCCCAAGCTTGATCATCTATTTTATCAACTCTTATAGCACAATACTTATACTCAGGTGTTTTTGTGATAGGATCAACATGATCACTAGTTAATTCATTACAAGACGCTACCCACCATTGGTAAGTCATAAAAGTAGATCCTTCTTTTACTCTATCAGTAACAAAAGCTTTCGTTACTACGCTTCCTCTTCTCGATGTAACTCTTACAAATTCTTCATGCTCTATTGAAAGATGATTAGCATCCTCAACACTCATTTGTATATATCCTGGCTCATCTGCAAGCGCTTTTAATGCTCTACAGTTTCCAGTCATAGTTCTAACTGAATAATGACCTACTTCTCTTACAGTTGAAAGGCTCAATGGGTACTCTTTATTTGGAAGTTCCATTGGAGGTCTCCACTCAGCTGCAAATAATATTCCTTTTCCATTAGGAGTTGAAAACTTATTTCCTTCATATAAATATGGAGTTCCATCATCTTCCTCATCTAAACACGGCCACTGTATACTTCCTAATTCTTCTATACGTTCATAACTTGCTCCTGCAAAATCAGGACATAAACTTCTCATTTCATCCCAGATTTCCTTAGTATTATTGTATTTCATAGGATATCCCATGGCAGTACCTATCTCGCATATAATCTCCCAATCAGGTTTAACATCCCCTTTAGGTTCTACTGCTTTTCTCATTATTTGGAATCCTCTATCAGCTGATGAGTAAACCCCTTCATGTTCGCCCCATGAAGTAGCAGGAAGTACAACATCTGCATGAAGAGCCGTTTTATTCATAAATATATCTTGCACTATAACAAGGTCTATATTATCTAAAGTTTCTCTTACCTCTGCTGCATTTGGATCACTTTGAACTGGGTCTTCTCCAAATATATAATAAGCTTTTATCTTTTTCTCATGTAATGTTAAATGTGGAACCTCAGTCAGTTTATAACCTGGTTCACTTGGAAGCTGAACTCCCCAAGCCTTTTCAAATTTAGCTCTAATTTTATCATCTGTAACACTTTGGTATCCTGGATATATATTCGGTAATACTCCCATATCACAAGTTCCTTGTACATTATTTTGACCACGAACTGGACCTATTCCAACTGATTCTCTTCCAAAGTTACCAGTTAAAAGAGCTAATGATGCAAGACCCTTAACAACATCAACTGCTTGAGAGAATTGACATACTCCCATACCATAAAGTATCATAGCATTTTTAGCTTTTGCATATTCTCTCATAGATTTTCTTATATCATCAGCTTTAACACCTGTTATACTCTCAGCATATTCAGGTGTATACTTAGATACCATTTCTTTATATTCTTCAAATCCGTCTACGTAATTATCTACATATTCTTTATCATAAAGATTCTCATTAATTAATACATTCGCAAATGCATTAACTAATGCCATATTTGTTCCACCCTTTATAGGTAACCATAGATCAGATATTCTTCCCGTTTCTGTAAGTCTAGGATCTGTAACTATAATTTTTGCTCCCTTTTCTTTTGCTTTTACTATTCTTCTTGCAACAATAGGATGTGAATCTGCTGCGTTATATCCAAATACAAATAATAAATCTGTATTTTCTATTTCAGGTATACTATTTGACATTGCACCATTTCCTAATGAGTAGTCCAGACCGGCTACTGATGGAGCATGTCACACTCTAGCACAATGATCTATATTATTAGTTCCAATTACAGCCCTCATAAATTTTTGCATTATGTAGTTTGCTTCATTTCCAGGTCCTCTTGCAGATCCTGTTCCCATTATAGAATCAGGTCCGTATTTACTTTTTATATCATTAAGTCTAGTAGCTACGAAGTCTATAGCTTCTTTCCATGAAACTTCTTCTAATTCTCCATCTTTTCTTATCATAGGGTGTTTAATTCTTGATGTTAAGATCTTTGGATCATTTAAAAAATCCCATCCATAATACCCCTTCAGACATAGATTTTTTTCATTAGTTCTTCCATCGGCAGCTTCGGCTCTTACTATTTTCCCATCTTTGACTACCAAGTATAATTGGCATCCTCCACCACAATATGGGCAGACCGTTAATATCTTCTCTTCCATCAAACTTTACATCTCCCTTTTATGTCGAGTAATAACTTTCTTTTTTAAATACATATCCCCATTCTAAGAAATATATATTTTCCAGTCAAATACCAAAAATATTCGACAATCCTCCTATTTCGACGAAAAACTAAATTTCCTTTATAATCTTAAATAATGCATTCATTTACTACCTTGTATACATTATACTTATACATTTTTATGTATAAATATAATAATCAATTTTATGAAAATTCACTCTAATCATAGATATATCAATATTTAAATAAACAATTCGTAAAAGTGTTAAGTATTAATATACAAAAAAAAGAGTAAATTTGAAATTCACTCTAAAATCATTACAATAGCATTAAGTTGTTTTTACAATACTAAATTATTCTATTTGTATAATATATTTTAAATGATTATAAATAATTAAATCTCATAATAATATTTCTGTATTTCATTAAATCTTTTTTTATTCAGCCCCATATCAGAATATCCAACTCTTGAAGCTGATCTAAAATGAATAAGCTTGCTATTTTCATCAAAGTAAAACTCTACATCATCTTTAAATTTCATTCCACCTGTTGTAAATACAACATAGATATAATTTTTTTCATTTTTAATTATTTTTGTTCCTTCATAATTATTTATTACATTTATTATTTTAGTTTTTGTTTCTTCTAAATCACCATTAAATTTAAGTGGCTCAACTTTTTTATCTTCAATATCCGTTTGAGAAGATACTGCATTTGGTGAACTTGGCATTTTAGCTAGTTTGCCATCTTTTACACCCAGATTTTTAGGTATAATATTATTCTTAATAACCATCAAAACTATAATCAAAGTTAAAATCGTTAAAAATACTTTCATTTTTATCACTCCTATTTCAGATAAACTTACTTTCTAAAACCATTAATTATTTTTATAAAAGGATTATTTAAAATATTATCAACATAAACCTTCTTTGATATTTTAACTAGTATCTCACTATAAGTTGGATAAGGATGAATCACTTTAGATAATTTAGCAAAGTTTATTCCTAGAGTTTTAACCGTCTGAATTTCTGAAATTATTTCTCCTGCACGATCTCCTAAAACACTAGCACCTAAAACTTTTCCTTTTTTATCACAAATAATTTTCACAATACCCAAACTATCCTCTTTTGTTTTAGCTCTATCAAGTTTATTATAAGTTTCTGTATAAACTCTTATATTATCTTTGTATTTGTCTCTTGCTTCTTTTTCTGTAAGTCCTGCTCTAGCAAGCTCTGGTTCACAAAATGTGCACCATGCAACATGTGAATAATCTATTTTTTTATTTATTGGTAAAAGTGCATTTTGAACAGCAGTTATTCCTTGAACATTCGCCATATGAGAAAATTGATAAGGACCTACAACATCTCCTACAGCATAAATATCTTTAACACTCGTCTCTAAATATTCATTAACTTCAATTCCTTTTCTATTAAACTTAATTTTTATTTGTCCTAAGTTTAAATCACTAATATTAGGAGTTCTACCAAGAGCTAATAATATAGCATCTCCTTCTAATATATCAATCTTATTTTTTCTCTCTACCTTAAGTCTGATTTTGTTATTCACTTCATTAACATCAATAGCTTTAGTTGATGTATATAGATTTACACCTTCATCTACTAGTTTTTCTTCTAATAATTTTACCAATTCCTCTTCTTCTCTAAATAATACCCGATCCATCATCTCGACTAAAGAAACTTTTATTCCTAATCTATTTAAGGCTTGTGATAATTCTACTCCAATTGCTCCTCCACCTAATACTATAATGTTATCTGGTAATTTTTTTTGTATAAATATATTTTCGTTTGTAAAAAAGTTGACTTTATCAAGCCCTTTAATAGGTGGTATAAATGGAGATGAGCCAGTTGAAATAATTATTTTCTTCCCTTTTATTATATTTCCATTTACATCTAGTGTATTTTCATCTACAAACTTTGCAAATCCTTTAATAAAATCTATCCCATCTTTTTCTAATATATCTGGAGTTTCTCCTTCGTATACATTTTGTATTACTTTACGTACTTTTTGTAAAACGTCCTCAGTATCTACTTTTATATCAGCATACTTCTTAGCTGTATGGATATCTTTTGCAATATTTATTAAGGCTTTACTTGGAACACATCCCGACCAAGTACACTCTCCTCCTGGATTATTTTTTTCAATTAATGCTACCTTCTTTCCAAAACCTTTAGCTGTATAAGCTGCAGTTAATCCTCCTGCACCAGCACCTATTATTACTATGTCATATTGATTCATTACTAACCTCCAATTTAATCTCATAAAGTGAAACTTAATTCAGCTGCGTAAGTATCCTAATCATATTATTCTAATACCCAATATATTGCAATTATAACAATCTGATTATAACCATTAGTCTAAGTGTTATATAAAAAAATAGAGATATTTTCATAAAAATATCTCTATTTTTGCAAGATAATATCAATAATTTAGCTAGTTTTTTTATCATATTTTTCCACCTTAGTAATTAAGAATAATATAGTTGGTATTAACCCTGCAGTCACTATTCCTAGATAACTAATATCATCCATTATTTTCTCCACACTATCAACACTCTTAGGTATCTGAGAAACAATAAAAGATAAAACCATTACAATTAATGTAAGAACTTTGAAATTAATGTTTTTAAATAATTTACTAATAAGAAAAGTTGAAGCATATGCCTCTAAAGAAACAGTACACAATATAGACATAATCCATAGCATAAAAAAAATACCGTCTATCCTTTCTAAAAACTGAAGACTTTTGATATCAACTCTTCTTATTGTTGCAAATAACGCATCTTTATAATGAACAATACCATCCACACCCATAACAGAAATACATGATTCTACAATAAGTATGTAAAACATTCCTATAAATCCTATCATCAATGCTGTATATTTAAATATTCGTTTATTATTCTTTTTTTTATTAAAAGATATGATAGTAAGTATTTCTATCCCTAAGAATGGAAATACGGTAACTAAAGTTGCTTTTAAATATGAATGTATCTCTCCTCCAACGAAAAAAGGTTGTAAATTAATTAATTTTCCTTGGGTAAATATTGCTAAATGCATGGGTATAGCACCTAAGATAATAATCAAGCAATATATTTCACAGATCCTTGCAATTACTCCTAGTCTATTTATTACAGCATAATATATAACTAAAAGAAATACTAAACATAGTACCCATACAGGTGTCTTTATTAATACAGTAAGCTTAATAGCTTCAGAAGACATTCTTATTATCATAGTAAAAAGCATAAAGTAATATATTATATATATACACATAAATATAGATGTGATAAATTTTCCAGTTAGTTTATTACTATACTCATATATTGTTTTATTTTTATGAACATATCCAAGGTATGTAATTATATATGTAAAAATCATAGTTATTGCTGTAGCAATTAATAGTGTAAACCAACCTCCTGTACCTGCATTTTCTGTAACTGTTTTAGGGATAACTAAAACACCATATCCTACTACTACTCCAAAAATAATAAAAGCAATTTGTCTATTTGTAAGAGATTCATTCATACAGTTATCTCCTTTACTTGATTTTATATATTCCATCATTGTATATAATTCCCATTAATTCATATATAATTCTAATTATATTATTTTGAATTCATATAAAAAAAGTCATGAGAAAAATCTCATGACTTTTTTAGCTTGTTTTTAAATTTATATCTTCATTTTTTAATTTGTTAAGAAGTTTTCTAGAGAGTATATACGTCACTATTATAGTAAAAAAGTCTGCTACAACTTGACTAAATATTACTCCATCAAGTTCCATAAACTTAGGCAATATCAATATAGCAGGTATTAAGAATATACCTTGTCTTGAAGCTGATAATAAAAAAGCTTCTTTACCTTTTCCAAGAGATTGGAATAAAGATGCATAAACTTGCTGGAATCCAAATAACGGAAATAATATACTTATAACTCTTAAAGTTCTAGATCCTATTGTTACAACATCTGGGTCATTAGTAAATACAGATATTATAGGAGTTGCAAATATCATAAATACTACTGTCATAATAGTAGTAAATGTAGTTGTAGTTCTAAGAGATATCTTAATCGCCTCAAATAATCTAGAATATTTTTTAGCACCGTAGTTATAACCTGCTATAGGCTGAAATCCTTGGTTGTATCCAAATACTACGTAAACTCCTAACGAAAACACCCTAAGACTTACTCCCATAGAAGCTACTGCAGCATCTCCATATGGTCTAGCTGCAACATTTATAAGTCCTAATGATAAACTTGCAAGTGCTTGTCTTGCAAATGTTGCAGATCCTATTTTAAGTATTTCAGAGTACATAGGTTTTGATGGTGCAAAATACTTCTTATTTATCTTTATAAAGCTTTTACCAGATACAAAATAATTTATAAGATATAAAAAAGATAACCCTTGACCTAATACAGTAGCCAGTGCAGCCCCTTTTATTCCCATATCGAATCCGAACATTAAAATAGGATCAAGTGCTATATTTGCAAGAGCTCCTATACTTATAGCTATCATACTAAACTTTGCATTTCCCTCAGCTCTTATCATATTATTAAGAACCATATTTGCTATAGTAAATATAGAACCTATTATAAGTATTCTCGCATAATCCTCAGCAAATAGCATTATAGTATCAGTTGCACCGAAAGCTCTAAGAAGTGGTTGTAAAAAGATTAATCCAAACACAGTAAATGCTAAACTGAATATAATACTAGTTATAAATGTAGTTGTGGTAGTCTTGTCAGCTTGTTCTTTATTTTTCTCACCAAGCAATCTAGATATATAAGATCCCGCTCCTACTCCAAACATCTGTCCTATAGCTGCTATTAACATAAACATTGGAAATACTACAGATACTGCTGCTATTGCACTAGTATTATTTAGCATCCCAACAAACATTGTATCTACTATATTGTAAATTGCATTTATAAGCATAGCTATTATTCCGGGAATCGCAAGCTTAGTCAAAACCTTTCTAACATCAGCTTCTCCCATCATTTTCGCTCTTTTCTCTCTACTTTCCATTTAAATGTCTCCTTTCATTTATGAACTATAAGTACACTCCAAAAGTTCTATTATGAACTTTATATTTTCATCTTTTTCATTCTTATTCTCATTTATAAAAGTTATAATAAGAGTCAATATAGTCTGAGCTAGTTTTTTGTGCATACTATCCTCCAGCTTTATTTCTTGATCTTTATTTATATCCTTTATAATAGTTTGAATATCATTTAATAACTTTTCTTTAATCTGTAAAAATACGTCGTCTTCAAATACATTTTCCTTTATAAGTTCCTTACCTATACCTTGTCTTTTTACAGTTTCTTCGTACAATATAGTTATCATCTCTTTTATTTTTTGTTTACTATCTATCTCTTTATCCATTATAGAGTCGACTTTTTTTAAAGTAGTTTCCCAACTCTTTGTAAATACCTCAGCATAAAGTTTTTTCTTATTTGGATAATAGTTATATAATGTTCCAACTGCTATTTTAGTTTCTTTGGCTATCATCTTCATATCTACTTTTTTATATCCATGTTCACCAAATAATTTTATTGCACTATCAAATATTTTCATGTCTAAATTTTCTATAATTTTAGGCATATATTTCACCTCTCCTATTTTAATTTCTATTAAGTATATAATTTTAACTATATGGATAGCATTATTTATATATCTATTCTATCATAAATCAATTTTTATGAACCTTGATTCATTTAATATGAATTAAGATTCATTATAAATCCTTATCGATCTTAAGTCAATACTTTTTATTAGTATAATCAAAAAATACACAGGGAATTCTCCCCTGTGTATTTTAGTTAATGACCTTTTTTCTTTTGTTTTTTCTTTGCTTGTTTTTTTTCAAAATCTATTTTTTTCTTTAATTCGATTTTTTCTTTAGATAGTTTTTTTCTCTCAACTTTTCTTGATTCATGTTCAAACTTAATTGCTTGTTGAGCTTTAGTGCTAATTCCTCGTTCTTGTGTAGCTTTACGTATTTGTCTTTGAAGTCTTTTAGGATTAATTTTTTTTTCAACTTTGTTATCAATAGCAATCGGTCTACTAAACCTAAGTTTATTATAATTTTTAGATATAAATTCATATATCTCACAACTTTTTGGTTCAGGCCCAAACACTACTTTACAAATTTCAATATTTCCTTCTTCAACTCTTTCAAATACGCCAACCCAAAATTGGGTTTCAAAATAAACTGTTAATTTACCTGATAAAATACTACTCATCTTCCATTCCTCCTGTTTACTAGCCTTTATTAAGAATGGACAACCCCAGGAGGGCAGGTTACTGACAGAAAATCTGCATCCGGACTACCAACCGGATCGTGTTTTTATCTTAAGCCATTATAGAATTTAATATTAACATATTTTTATTAAAATGTAAATTTATCCAAAATAAGAACTCTACAGCTTCTAAATTAAGTTTCACTTTATATATTCCTATTTAAATATTAAAACAAATAGTGGGATATACTATTAACATCTTAATATAAAATTATAAAAAAGGAGTTAAATCATGAAGATTATATATCATTGCGTTGGAGGAACACATTCTTCTGCAACGGCTGCCGCTATTCACTTAAACATCCTTCCTAACGATAGAGTACCTAGCGCAGACGAAATAATGAATATTGGATATTTTGATACTATGCAAAAAAAAGATATGGGTCTTTTGATTTTTAAAGGAACAGACGAGTTTGGAAATGAAGTATATAGCTTGGGTAGACAATTTAATAAAGATTTAGTTTTAAATACAGTAAAAAGTGCATATTCTATATCTAATAAAAATGCAGATGATCTATTATTTATAGACTCTATGACTACAGTAAATACACTTATGAAAATAGGAGGTTTTTCATCTAGAAGACTTCATTTAGTTTCATTTGGTAGACCTATTGTTCTAAAAGGTGCTCAAAAGGCATATAAAGATATAGTAAAATTAGTAAAGGATACCAAAGAACAGTTTCGTTCTTAAGTATCCTTTTTTAATCTCCTATTTATCCGAAAAATAAAAGTTCTAACACTCCATATGAATTAAATTTCACTTTATATATTAGTATGTAAGAACTTAGACTTATAATAATTGTACTCATACCAATGATCATATGATTCTTGTAAGTACTCTTTTTCTTCTTTTATATATTCTTCAACAAGTTTTGTATCTAATTTATACTCATTTTGCTTTATGGCATCTATAGCATCATAGGAAAGATTTCTTATATATTTCTTATCTAATCTACCTGTTTCATTGTATCTTTTTATATTTTTATTAACTATTATTTTATCTATATTCACACAGTTGACTACCATATATATAATCATTATAGATATCAATGAAAATTTGAATACATTAAAATTCTTCTTCCAAATTTTTATTAATCCGTATATCAAAACTATAGATAATGTAAATAAAAATATATGTACATATATTCTAAGTCTTGTAAATCCAAGTGCTCTCTCATATATTGTTAATTTATAATTTGATGAAAAAAGCATATTCCCTGTGAATACTAGTAGTATAGTATAAAATACATTTAAAGTTTTATTTATTTTATCAGATGTTATTTTTACATTTTTCATATTGAATATAAGTATTGAAAAATTTATCAATGCAACTGTTAAAAGTTCAAAAAATCCATGTCTTGCATATCTTGAATAAGAATATCCACTCGGAAGAACGTGCTTATTTCCTCCATAAAGATATGATGATTGTACTATCGAGAATAATAAATATATACCACATAATAAACATAATACAGTTAAAATAGTTACTGGATTTATCCATTTATAATCATCTTTAATTTTGTATTCTTCGCATTCATATTTAAGACTCCATATATATCCAAAAAAGTACATAGAAAAGAATAAAACTACTATTATATCTCCTGTTATATCTGCTAAATTAACTCTTTCAATTATAAACTCATATGCATCTTTTAAATTTCTTATATAATAGTCAAACATCATATCAGCAGATGCCAAAAGCGATATTACTATTATTAAAAGTGGTATAGATACTACTATACCTATTAATACACTTTTTATATTATCATTATTAACCTTTGTTTTGTCATTCTTTACAGCTTGCTTTGAAAAAGAAAATATCTTTTTCATATTACTAAATGAACTATTTAGGAGTCTATTCATAATGTATCTTACACTTGATATCCTCATAAAATCTACATTCTCATATCTTATAGTTATAATATATGCACTTATGGCTATAGGAACTAGGATAAAATTAAATAACCTTATTAAATTATTATTGTAGATACAAAAGTTCAAGCACATTATAAATATAAATAAAAGAATAAAATTACTGAATCTACTCTTCAAATTAACCTTATCTTTAACAGAATATATACAAGCTATAATAAATAAAGATGCAAATATTAGCTCAGATATTCCTATGCTATCTCCATTGTAAAAATACCTAAATATAATTCCTAATAAAACAGATATACTTATAATTTTTAGTTTCTTATCTAAGCTAATACCCGAATCTATTTCATCTTGTATTTTAATATTGATATCTATAATACTTTTATCATTTTCCATATCTATTCCCCCCTTGATTTAAAGCATTATAATAATACCATATTAAGGTATCTTTTTACAATATTATCCTTTGACTTTGTGTAAAAACACTTTTATATGAAAATAGCTTATTTCATCTGGTAAATTTTCTTTTATAGTTTTTAATCCATTGTATCCAATCTTATTTGTTACTTCTTCTATTTGTTTTTCATATTCCTCTGGAAGTAATTGATCTAAGTCCACTTCCATTCCTTCAATTGCACATCTAAATAAATGTTCTTTTGCAGTGGATGGTTCTATACCTCTTTCACTTGCTATTTCCTCTATACTTTTATTTTCATTATACATATTAAAAGTTATCACATGACTTTTTATTTTTTCTTTTTTATTTTCCTTTTCTTGTTTAACTTCTTTAGTCTTTATATTTTTACTTTTTCTATATTCATCTATTTTTTGCATGAATATATCACCGTATTTTTCAAGCTTTGATTGTCCGACTCCTTTTATAGTCAAGAACTCATCTTCACCCTCAGGCATATATGTACTCATCTCTTTAAGTGATGCATCTGAAAATACTATATACGGAGGTATGTTCTCTTTTGTAGATATTTCTTTTCTAAGATCTCTTAATATATCAAATAGCTCGTTTCCAGTGTTGGCTATTTTCTTTACCTTTTTATTTATTTTCATAAAGACCTGTTCCTTACCTTTTAAAACATCTATAGATCTTTTGTTCATTTTGACAACAGGATATTGACCTTGCGACAAGACAAGATAATCATCAGCTATTAACTTGTTTATTATCTCTTGTATTTCCTTTACCGTATATTCTTTTATTATTGAATAAGTACTTAACTTATCTAATCCAAACTTTAATACCTTTTGATTCTTAGATCCTCTTAAAACCTCTGCTATAAGTATAGCTCCGTACTTCTCCTGCATTCTATAAACACAAGAAATTATTTTTTGAGCAAGTACTGTTATATCTTCTTTTTCTTCATTATCATTACATACACTACAGTTTCCACACTTATCATCTACATTTTCCTCACCAAAATACTCTAGTATAGATTTTCTCAAGCAGTTTGATGTATGGCAGTAATCTATCATATCTTGAAGTCTTCTATACTCATATTCTTTTCTTTCTACATTGTGTATAGTCTCTTCTATAAAGAATTTTTGAGTTTGAGTATCTCTTGGATTGAATAAAAGTATACATTCACTTTTTTCTCCATCACGACCTGCACGTCCCGCTTCTTGATAATAACTTTCCATATTTTTAGGCATGTTATTGTGTATTACATATCTTACATTTGACTTGTCTATTCCCATACCGAATGCATTAGTTGCTACAATAACATTTATATTGTCATATGAAAAATCCTCCTGCATCTTGCTTCTTTGCTCATCTGTAAGACCTGCATGGTATATACCTGCTCTATGTCCTTTATTAATTAATGCTTCATATATAGACTCTGCCGCTTTTCTTGTAGATGTATATACTATACCAGTTTGTTCTTTGTTATTCTCAACAAAATCACATATGAATTTTTTAGTATTCTCTCCTCTTATAACTGAAAATGTAAGGTTTTCTCTATCAAATCCACTTATGTATTCATTAGGATCTCTAAGCTTTAATAATTTTTTAATATCATCTTTAACTTCACTTGTAGCAGTTGCTGTAAATGCACAAACTATCGGTCTTTCATTTAAATTCTCTATGGTTTGACTAATTCTTGTGTAGCTTGGTCTAAAATCATGTCCCCATTGAGATACACAGTGAGCCTCATCTATTGCTATTAAAGATACTTTTGCTTCATTTAAAAAGTTCAAAAACTCACCTGAGTTAAGTCTCTCTGGTGCAACATAAACTAGTTTATATTCTTCGTCTTTTGCATCAAATAATCTCTCTGTTATTTCAAGATTTGTTAATGTACTATTTATGTATGTTGATTTTATTCCTATTTCATTAAGTGTATCAACTTGATCTTTCATTAATGATATTAGTGGAGAAATAACTACTGTTATTCCTGATAGTGCCATGGCCGGAACCTGATAACAAAGAGATTTACCAGCACCCGTAGGCATTATTGCTATCGTATCATTTCCTTGTAATATACTATTTATAACCTCTTCTTGTCCTTTTCTAAATCTATCGTATCCAAAATATTTTTTTAATATATTTTTTTGTATATCCATTATATATTTGCTCCTTTAAATTTAATCTACTAATGTTATTATATACTAACATTGTTTTGTAACAAATTCTTATTCTTTAAAAATCATATTCTATTTACTAAGTTTTGAACTAACAAGACTCTCTTTGATTAATTTTATCAAATTTAGGAATACTATACAGAATAGAAATTATTTATTTGAATCATATAATTAAGTATTTTTAATAATATTCAATTATAATTTGGAGGACTGTATAGTGAATAAAGAAGTTATCTCTGATAAGCAAGGAATATACCTTATGATTATATTTATAATAGGTACTGCAGTATTAATAGTTCCAGGACTTGATGCTAAACAAGATCTATGGTTAGCTAATATTTCCGCAATGTTTATGGCTCTACCTATGGTACTTATATATGCTAGACTTTATTATCTTTTTCCAAGTAAAGATTTATTTGATATTATAGAGATTTGTTTCAATAAGTTTATCGGAAAGACAATATGTATATTATATGTATGGTATGTATTTCATTCAACATCATTAGTTCTACTTAATTTTGGTCTATTTGTCCATACAATTGCATTTATAAGAACTCCTAAAGTCATACCCATGATAGGCATTTCTATATTATGTACTTGGGTTGTAAAAGAAGGATTAGAAGTAATATCTAGATGTACAGAATTATTTTTGGAAGTACTTATGGCACTTGGATTTATTGTAGTATTATTGTTAATTCCTGATATAGATGTAAATAATCTTCTCCCTATTTTATATGATGGTATACAACCAGTTGCAGAGGGAGCTTTTTCGTCATTTTCATTTCCCTTTGGTGAAGTAGTAGTTTTTTCTATGGCTTTTTCTACTTTTAAAAAAATTAATTCTTCTTATAAAATTTATACATTGGGTTTGTTAATAGGAGGATCGATATTAACTGTAACTTCTTTAATTACTATATCTGTTATAGGAGTAAACATAGCTTCAAACTCATATTTTCCCGCATATAAAAGTATATCTCTAATAGATATTGGAGATTTACTCCAAAGATTAGAAATAGTAATGGCTATTGCATATACTTTGGGAGTTTTTGTAAAAATAAGTATATATTTATTGGCTACTTCTAAAGGAATTGTTAAACTATTCGGATTTAATAATCATAGATTTATAGTTACTCTAGTTTCTTTACTTATAATTAATTTATCCTACTTTGTACATGATAGCATAATGTATAACATGGAATGGACTTCAGAAATATGGACATATTACGCTTTTCCGTTTCAAGTTATTTTTCCAATTATTATATGGATAACTGCTGAAATCAAAAGAAAAAAATATAATAATCAAAATATGTGATTATATTTTTAAATATAATTTTGTAACCTTTTTGTAACTATATCAAGTAAAAAAAACACTATAATTAATACTATAAAACATTGAAAGAATACAGGAGGTTATATAATGAAAAAATTATTATTATGTTCAGTTCTAAGCTTAGGACTAATCTTAAGTGTAGGATGTTCAAAAAAAGAAGAAGTACAAAATACCCAAGACTCTAAACCTGTAACTAATGAATTAACTAATAACGAATCAGTAGATAAAGACGAGCCTAAAGATATAAAGGAAATAGTAATGAAGCAAGTAAAAATGATTGATAAAGAACTGAATACATATGAGAAAAAAGAAGTAAAACTTCCTCCAATAAAAGAAGGATGGGAAGAGCAAACACTTTGCCTTTGGAGTAAAGATGGATCACCAATGAAATTAACAGCTACAGAAGCAGATGATATAGGTAAAATGGATGGTTTATCTTCTGCTTACTTCAAAGATGGAAAGTTAATATTCTATAAAGCTCCTTTTTCAAATCACTTGTTTGAAAATGAGAAAATGATTCTTTGGATGGATGAGAATATGAATGTTTTAGATATACCTACTCAAAATGTAAAAAGTGCTGAAATAGGTATATTGAAAATAACTAAAGAACGTATTAGTGCTTTTAACTAAAACCATTTTCTATTTACCTAAAGCATTATATTGAAAATTTTATAAGTTTATATCCAAAATAAAGGGCATCAAAATACCGATCATGTATTAACGTTTTAATAAAGCTAAGAATTCTACCTTATTGAACATACTAAAAGTTCTAAACTCCCTAACGGTCAAACAACGAACTTTCTTAACGTATATTCAAACGGTATAATCCGAGTTTTATACAAAAATATTTAAATCATTCACTAACATTTTAATGCTCTTTATTTTTTAATTTCGATATTAAACTTCAACTATCTTTAAATGTATGCTCTTTTAAAAATCAATATAAAAAGCGTTAAACATATCTAAAAGATTAATTATTATCTCCATAATATCCATATACAATATTCACCATTGGAACAATGTAAAATACTCTATAAGTAACAATTGTTCTATTTGGCAAAATAAATTTTTCATCGTATTTTTTGAAATTCATAATAACAGAAATCTCGTTATTATTGTAGTCTTTCATACATCCTGTGTAATTTAAATTTTTTTCATTTAACGGTATTACACAATCTATATTCACAGGAATATTGAATGTGTTCTCAAATGATAATGTGTTTATTATAGTTTTTTCTAGAGATTTACGACTATCGCCATAATGATTTAGTATTATAGAACTTAATGCAAAATAAATACAACATAGAATACATATATTAGTTATTTTTTTTAATATATCTGTTCTATTTGATATATTACATATTAAAATTCTAATTATAAAAATACAAACTCCTAATACAATCCAATCTGATAATCTACTTGAAAAATCCTCAAGTAATCCAAAAACACCTATAATAAAATATAGTAATATTACAACTTTAAATAAAATTTTGATTCGATTCTTTTTCATATTGTTTCTCCTTTAAATTAAATCTAGTACTATTATTATTTAAAAATCAAATAATGATTTCGATATATATGTTATATATTGTATAATATTATATATTTGGAAATTATTATAGAAAAGGAGTTGTATTATGAAATTAAATTTCAAAACTTTATTATTAACTCTCATACTAAGTTTTTTATCTCTTTCTATATGCTTTGCTGATTCTATCAACGTGTATATAGATGATGAACCTTTAGTTATGGACTCACAACCTATAATTCAAAATGGGCGTGTTTTGGTTCCTGTTAGAGCTATCTTCGAATCTTTAGGTGCTAGTATATACTGGGATAGTAATACTAAAACCGTTATAGCTAAAAAAAACGATACCGAAATTGAATTAGTAATCGGACGTAATTACGCACTTGTAAACGATATTAAAGTAAATCTAGACTCACCAGCTATTATTAGTAATAACCGAACTATGGTTCCTGTAAGATTCGTATCTGAAAGCTTTAACTGTAAGGTATTTTGGGACTCTACAACAAAGAGCGTTCTTATAAAACCGAATTCTAATTTTGAAAAGAAAAATATAGAAGATACTGTTATTAATATACATGACAAAAATCTTGAAGACTCTATAAGATTTTATTTAGACAAACCAGAAGGAGATTTATTAAAGAGCGATTTAGAAAGCGTAGTTAAATTATCTATATCTGTTCCATCCGACAATACTTCTTCAAATTCTATAGACCTTGAAGATTTGAAATATATTCCAAATTTAGAGTGTCTTATTATAGAGCAAATGAATATATCAAATATAAATTCAATCAGTAATTTAAACTACCTAAACAGGCTTACTATTAGAGATTGTAATATATCAGATATATCATTTATATCTAATTGTAAATATTTAGATACTCTAAGGTTAGAATCTAATAAAATAAGTGATATTTCTTGTATCAAAGATTTAAAAATTTTGAGAGATCTAGACTTATGTGATAATCAAATTCAAGATATTTCTGCATTAAAACAATTACGCTACTTAGAAAATTTAGATCTTTCTTCTAATAAAATTATGGATATAAGCACTCTAAATAATCTTAAAAATTTAAAAGTACTATTTCTTGAAGAAAATAATATTACTTATGTAAATGCATTAAGTGACTTACAACATCTAGAAAGCCTCTATATTAGTTCTAACAATATAAAAGATATCAGCAGTTTTAACGCTTTAACAAATATTCATCGTTTATATATGTGTGAAAATCAAATAGAAGATATATCACCTCTTAGCTC
Organism: Tepidibacter hydrothermalis; assembly: GCF_029542625.1. Lineage (GTDB taxonomy): Bacteria > Bacillota > Clostridia > Peptostreptococcales > Peptostreptococcaceae > Tepidibacter_A > Tepidibacter_A hydrothermalis. The sequence continues at coordinate 391,917 of NZ_CP120733.1, read as the reverse complement.
TATTAAATACTTAACTGACCTTGATGCTTCATATAATTTAATTGAAAATATACTACCTTTAAATAATCTAAAAAACCTAAATACATTAAATCTTGACAATAATAATATACAAGATGCTTCAAGTTTATCTAATTTATCTAGACTTACAAGCCTACAGCTAGGATGTAATTATATAAATGTAGTTCCAGATTTTTCAACTCTTTATAATTTAAACGATTTAGATATATCATCAAATAAAATCAGTGATTTATCTAATATATCTAAATTAAAAAATTTAAAAGAACTAAACATTGGAGGTAATAATTTATCAGATATAAGTTTTCTATCTGATTTAAGCAATTTAACGTTTCTAAATATATCAGGAAATAATATAAGCGATATTTCATCAATTAGTACATTAACTAATTTAGCAAACCTTGATATGAGCATTAATTTTATATCAGATATAACACCACTTAGTTCTTTATCGAACCTTCATAGTTTAAGTATTGATAATAATAAAGTAAAAGATATAAGCCCTTTATCAAATATACATTCTTTAGTATACATAAGTATTATAAATAATGAAATTGATGATATAAGTTCTTTATCTAATCTTACAAACCTTGAATATTTCTGGTTTGATGAACACAAAATAAAAGATACATCATTGCTAGATAAATTACCTAATTTAAAAAATTCTAGTAAAGATGATTAATATTTCATAAAAATACTCTAGGGTTATATAACCCTAGAGTATTTTGCTAGATCATATTATTCAGCTGTAACTTCTATTTCACTTCTATATTCTTGTACATATTTATCAAAATCCCATTCTTTTAAGAATTTTTCAGTGCTTTCATATCCCGATCGATATAAGTCTAAGCTTCTTTGTTTTGATAAATCAAAGTCAGTTGTTCCTACTCCTAATGTTGGTATATCTATTGTTCTTGCTAAATCTTTATCTCTAATATATGAGTCCTCATTTTTACTGCTGAATACACAAGTACTAACTACATCAGCTGCATAATACAAGAAATTTGTTTTGCCTTGTGCTGTATAGTTTAACTCATTTTCATCAAGATTAAATCCAAATGTTGGATACTGCGGTCTACCTTCTGTATCAAATATCCATATAGGATAATTAGATATTATTCCACCATCTACTATAAAGCTAGTTCCTTGATTATGATTTAGCTTTACTGGCTCAAAGAAGAATGGAATACTCATACTCATTCTTACTGCTTTTGATATTTCAAATTCCATAGGATCTATTCCATACTTTTCAAGATCATCAGGTAAAATCAACATAGTACTCTTACTTACATCAGCACAAACTATTTTAAGTCTCGATTGTCCATCTACACAAACATCTTTGAACTTTATTTTTCCTTTTGTCTTAAGAAGATTATATATCCATTCTTCAAAGTAATCTCCACTATAAAGCCCTTTATCCATAAATAAGTTATATGCATGTGATGCTTTTTCAAATATATTACCTGAGCTAAGTATAGATATATTCTTATCTAAAAAATTATTGTAATCTGTATTAAGCATAATTTCTTTTACTTCTTCCCCTGTATAACCTACTGCTAAAAGTGCTGATATTATAGATCCTGCTGATGTACCAGCACACCTTTGAAGTTCATATCCTTCTTCTTCAAGTTTGCGTATTGCACCTACAAAAGCTACTCCTTTTACGCCTCCACCTTCAAACACTGCATCAAATTTTTTATTGTTACTTATCATTTCTACCATCCTCCATCATAATTTTATTTTGTTTTGGAAGACTAATTTCAACCGGTTGTTTCATCTTCTATAAATAAAATGTAGTTTTATGTCAAAAAGGTACACTTATTCTTTAAATTTTTTTGAATATATTTTAGTTGCACTCGCAACAGTTCTGTGTTAAAATTATTTTAGTTGCGATAACAACTAAAATAATTTTATGCTAATCGCATAGCTCATGGCGCCAACGAGTCCTACGGACTTTGTTGCTTAAAGTAAAGGAGAGATTAAATTGAAAGCTGAAGATAGACATATAATAGGCAAATCTATATCTATACTACACAGATATGGTCAAATATTTATTAATGGTGAATTTAAGGAATTATCAATAGGTAAAGGTCAATACATGATCTTGATATGCCTTTTTTATCACGATGGTATAACTCAAGATGATGTGACAAAAAAAATTAAAATAGATAAAGCAAATGTTGCACGTGGTGTTAAAAAATTAGAAGAAAACGGATATGTTATAAGACAAGTAGATCCAGATGATAAAAGAGCTTATAGATTACATCTAACTGAAAAGGCTATAAAAGTTAAGCCCTATATATATGAATCGCTTGCAAAATGGATGGATATTATAACAGATGGAATATCAGCTGATGAAATAGAACAATTCATAAACACTATAACAAAATTAACTATAAATGCATGTGAATACTCTGGAGACGTAAAGCTTGCAAATCATTTAAAAAGTAAGGAGCGATAAACATGAATGAACGCAATCAAATGCTAGAAACTGGTGATATCAAAAAAACTTTATTTAAGTTATCTATGCCGGCTATAATAGGACTTTTAGTAAGTGCCTTATACAATATAATAGACGGAATATTTATAGGTAAAGGTGCAGGGCCTTTGGCTTTTGGAGCACTTACTGTAGCCTTTCCTATACAAATGGTTATAACAGCAATAGCTCAAATGGTAGGAATGGGGGCCTCTTCTGTATATTCAAGAGCTCTAGGTGAAAAAGACTATGAAAAAGCAGAAACAGTAGTGGGTAATGCATTTTTATCTAATATAGTTTTAGGTCTTTTAATGGTCTCAATTGGTCTTATATTCATAGACCCTATACTTTTATTATTCGGTGCAACAACCGAGATAATGCCTTATGCTAAAGATTATGTAAGTGTTATATTAATAGGAAGTATATTCAATCAATTCGCTATGTCTACTAACTCACTTATAAGAGCTGAGGGAAATTCAAAGGCTGCAATGTTTACAATGCTTGTAGGTGCTGTACTTAATACTATACTAGACCCTATATTTATATTTGGTTTTGGTATGGGAATTAAAGGTGCTGCAATAGCTACATCATTAGCTCAATTTTGCTCATTCCTATTTGTAATATTCTACTTAAAAGGTGATAAGACAAATATGAAACCTAAGGCTCATCATTATAAGCCTAATAAGAATATATTAAATCAAATATTTTCAATAGGATTTTCATCTTTTGCAAGACAAATTGCTAGTAGTTTTGTAGCTATACTTTTAAATCACTCGCTTAAAATATACGGTGGAAATGATGCATTTGCAATTTATGGTGCAGCCTTTAAAATATTAATGTTTTTAATGATGCCTTTATTCGGTATAGTTCAAGGACTTCAACCACTCGTTGGCTATAATTATGGTGCTCGTCAAATGCATAGAGTTAACAAATCCATCAAATATGCTCTAATAGGAACTACAGCATTTGCAGTTACATCTGTATTATTTGGTATGTTATTTCCAAAGCAGCTTATGGGACTATTCTTAACTGATCCAGAACTAGTAGATGAATCAGCTACTGTTCTTAGAATAATACTTTTATTCATGCCAGTAATAGGAATTCAGTCAGTAGGAGGATCTGTTTATCAGTCCATCGGTAAAGCTATTCCAGCACTTGTATTATCTGCATTAAGACAGGTAATATTATTTGCTCCACTACTTATTATTTTACCTAGATTGATAAATCCACCACTTTTAGGTGTATGGATAACATTCCCTATGTCAGATGCTATATCAACTTTAATAACAGGTATAATGCTAAAAAAAGAAATGAATCTTATGGCAAAGCAAAATAAAGAAGTCATATAATTTCTAGCTGATAAATCGATTTATCGCATAACCAAGAGAATACTATATGCTTAATCACAAAATAAATGACATTAAAATACCGATAATGTTGTAAATATTTTTAATTAAACTACGAATTCCACCTTATTGAATATCCTAAAAGTTATAAACTCCCTAGCGGTCAGACAAATAACTTTCTTAACGTATATTCAAACGCTGTAATTCAAGTTTTATACAAAACGTTAAATCATTCTCTAACATTTTAATGTCATTTATTTTTTAATTTTAGATTTTAATCTATGAATGTGTTTTAAATATGGTAAGTTTGAATCTTATGATATATTAAATACTATTAAAACTCTCTATGAAAATGTTAGTGAATATTTTCATAGAGAGTTTTGATAACCCACCTAGCCCCCAGATTTCGTTTATACGAAATCTAAGTATCTAAAATGCAGTATCATGCCCTATATAACATGCAATTTCATTCTCTAAGAATAAATCCTGTATTTCTTCAAGCTTTTTAGGATCTGTTCCCTCTTCATCCTTGTATTTATATTCTTTTCCAAGTTGTCTCCACTTAGATTCTCCAAGTCTATGAAATGGAAGTATATTTATTTCAAACAAATCATTTTCTTTCATAAATTGAATTGTGTCAGTTATATTTTCATATGTGTCATTAAAATTTCTTATAACAGGCATTCTAAGAATTAATCTACCCTTCCAATCACTCTCTTTTAATGTTCTAATGTTGTTTAAAATAATGTCATTATATACTCCAGTTTTTTGTCTGTGCATATCTCTATTGATATGTTTTACATCTATAAATGCAAAATCTATATAATCCATAACATTTAAAAATGTTTCATTATCTTTATATGCTGTTGTTTCAATTGCAGTGTGTATATAATTATTCTTACATTCTTTCAATATCTCTATCAAAAAATCACTTTGAAGTAATGGCTCACCCCCACTAAAGGTAACTCCTCCTTCACTACTCCAAGAATGAGAGTCTCTTGTAAGTATTTTCATTATTTGATCAACACTATATTCTTTACCACACACCTTGAATCCATCATAATAACACTTCAAACTGCACTCAAATGTATCACAATCTTTACATATATTCCAATTTAATTTAGGCATATCATCAAATGTCAAACCTCCATGAGGACATGCATTTTCACAAATAGTACATCCTTTTTTATATTTGCAACTATTTTCACTAAACATTATATGAGGCTTTAAAATCCAACTTTCAGGGTTTGCACACCATTCACATCTTAGAGGACATCCATTCATAAAGACTGTAGTCCTACATCCTGGCCCATCATGTACCGAAAAACTCTGTATGTCAAATACTATTCCCTTGTCCATTTTAATCCCCTCACTTTCACTTTGGGTAAATTTAAAAATAACAAGTCAGTATACTAGTATATTGACTTGTTATTTTTTAATATCTTAATCTTTATCTATAGATAATGGAAGAAGCATTGCCACTATGGCAGATATTACAAATGATGCCATGGCAAACTTTAATGAATTATAATAACTTCCAGATATGTCATATAAATAAGCTCCCATAAAACTTCCAAGTGCGGGTCCTATTCCCATAACTATAAGAGTTGACAGTCCCCATATCTTACCGAAAGTCTTGTTTCCATAAACAGATGCTGCATATCCTGCAACTCCACCAGGTTCAATCGCCCAGTATACAGCAAATACTATACAAGATACGATGCTAAGAGTTAATGCACCTTTTCCTACCATCAAAGCAAGACAAGCTATAACACCTGTTATAGGTGCAAATATCAACATAAATTTTCTACCCTTAGTTTCATGGTTTAGCTTTGTTACCATCTTATCTGCTACAACTCCCATTAAAGGCATTGTGAGTATTCCAGCTATACCTATTACTACATAAAGATTTGTAGCCGTAGATAAAGATAAATCACAATCTGCCATCCAGTACTTTACAATCTGAGTCCAAACTAAAAATTCTGCAACCATACTAGTTAAAAATGCTATTATAGCACCCCATATAGGGAATGTAGAAAAAGCTTGCTTTATACTCCATTCTTTATCATTAACATTATTTTTCTTAACTTTTAATGTATCCATACCAAAAGGTTCAAGTCCATAGTATTTAGGATTTTTCTTTGCAACTAAAGTAGCTATTATTAAAGCTATTAATACTACAAGAGATAATATTCTCATAGCAAATCTCCAGTCCATAGTTGCAAGAACCTGTTTTGCTCCAAGACTTAGTACAACCTGTGCAACAGGAGCTCCCATAAAAGCTATACCCCACATAGTTGCATATGCCTTACCTACATACCATTTTCTAACAGATACTGTTGATGATACCCATAGCATACCAGTTCCTATTCCTGCAAATACAGCATATGGAATCAAGTATGACATATATGTTTTAGCAAAGCTTGTTATCAAAAATCCTAGAGAACCACTTATAGCACCTAAAAAATACGCAGGCTTAGTTCCCCATTTATCAATTATCATTCCACTAAAGAATGCAGTTACTGCATAAACGCTCATCATAAGTGAATAACCTAGAGTTAATTCAGATGCACTCCAGCCAAGATCCTTTGCCATAGGTCCTTGAAGTACAGAAAAAGTAGCTCTATAACCGAACAAACAAAATACTGCAAGCCACGATGCAAGAACTACCATGTACCCTAGGTGTTTTGCTTCCTTTTCACTTACTCTGCTCTCTAGCATTAAGTATCAATCCTTCCAATTTGCTATATTATTTTTTTAATTCGTGTGAGCTACAAGTTATAGCATTTAAATCTCCATATGTCCAATTATCTTTATCAAGACCTGTGCACATTCCTAGTTCATCTTTATCAGAGTTTTTAAAGTGAGAACAATTTCTACATTTAGGACATAGTTCAAATGCTTCACATACATCAGAATCTATATTTATTATATTTCCTGTAATTCTACAAATTCCCTTTGCAGCATCCATAGGTGAAAAATTTAAACAATCATTGTGTTTTAACATATCTCTACACTCCTTCATATTCTGTTCTTGAAATAACTTCATCTTGAATAGGCTTACCTATCTCACACCAGTATTGTGTAAATCCTGCAACTCTTACCATAAGATCTCTATAATTATCAGGATTTTCTTGTGCATCTCTTAACACCTTAGAGTCAACTATATTGTATTGTATATGGAACCCACCTTTTCTCATATATGAGCGTGTTAAATCTAATAGATGCTTAGTTCCTTGCCCTCCTCTTAATGCACTTGGATGTATCTTCATATTCATCTGAGAGTTTTGAGAATTTGAATGATCCCAAACTGTAGCTGATTCAAATAAAGCATAAGGTCCATTTTTATCAGTTCCAGGGTAAGCTGACATTGAACCATCTGAATAGGTTGTTCCTGCAAGTCTTCCATCAGCTGTAGCAAGCGTTGCAGCACCTTGTGCTCCATGAGTTGAAACTGATATTTGACAAGCATACATAGGTTTTGCATAAAGTGACATAGCATTCTTTGACATACTACAGAACCAATCCTCATATCCCTTAAGGATATTATCTGCATAAGGATTGTCATTTCCGTATTTAGGAGCCATTAAGCATTCTCCATATATATCATCATATTTTCCACTAGTATCTACTTTTTCTTGATCCATCATTGAGAAATTTCTTGTTTCAAGAGCATTTCTAAATCCAAAGTTATTTATAATGGCACTTTCTAAATCTTTAAGAGTGAACTTCTTATCATCGTACACTATCTTTTTAATTGCAGCTAATGAATTTACCATAGTTACAGTTCCACAGCTTTCAACATTAAATGTAGCATTATATTTATATCCCATATTACCAATGTGTTGTCCTTTAGATAGACAATCTGGCTTTAAGAAAGAGTTTACAACTGACATATTCTGTTTACGCCATATATCATGCTGTACATTATTAGTTTTAGCTAAAACATCAACTGCCTTTTCATAATACATCTTGAATGTATCAATTAACTCTTCATAAGTCTCAAGCTTTCTATTGTGAGGCTCAAATACCTTAGTTCCTGTTCTGTTATCTACTCCATTAGTAAGTACTAACTCTAATACCTTAGGATTTGCTACAAAGTGAACACCAACGCTTGTAGGTTGACCTGCGCCTCCAGGTATTTTATATTTCTTACCGTTTAAATCAAGTTCTTTCCAACAACCTGGCGATGTTTCAAGACATCCTCCTATTGCAAAAGATCTAGCTTCTTCAATAGTCATTCCCTCAGGTGAATATTGATTCATCATGAATTCTATTCCGCCTCTATTATTCATCCAAGCCGGATACCCTGCACCAGTTTTATCACATTCTATACATTTTAATAAGAACTTCTCTGGAAGTTTCTCATCATAAAGAACTGATAAAGTAGGTTGAGGTGTTGAGCACGTTATACCCGCTTCAACTATCAGCATCTCAAGATCATTAGTAGCTGATTGTCCATCAGGAGTAAGTCCACCAAGACTTAAGTTATTAAATGTATTTCCTGATAAAACTCCTCCAACAACTCCAGTTGATGCAAAACAGTCTATACATGTAATTTTTATTCTATATAATTCTAAAAGTTCTAATACTTCTTCCTTAGTTATCTTTCCTGCTTCAATATCTTGTTCATACCAAGGATATAGTACTTGACCTAATCTTCCTATTGATAATCCAGATATAGCATCTTCATTTAAAACTGAAATATGTAGGGTATATGATAATTGAAGTGCTTCTCTGAATGTAGCTGGTTTTTTATGAGCTATATTTTCTAAACAATTAGCTATCTCCATGTACTCTTTTTTATCTTCTTCATTCTTAGCTATTTTTTCAAGTCTTCTTGCATGCTTTGAATAATTTAATATCCAAGTTTGAATACCTTCTATAGCATGGATTACAGCATCATAGAAATAAAGTCTGTCCATACCTACTACTCCATCTCCACCTGCATTTCCAGCAACCTCATCCTTACATTCCTTAGCCATCTCTATAAGTTTGTCAAATCCATATTGAAGAGGATAATAATAATTTATTACTTCTCTTCCTTGAGGTAGAGTAAATCCTGAGTCAAACATACAAACCAAACTTCTCATTATATTTTCTTTAACCTCATAATCCGGAACCATTTTCTCGTATTTATGTCCTAAATCCTCAACTGACTTTCCTACCCACTCATTTGCAACTTTTAGAAGAACTGGAATTTCTTCTTTTCTCATTCCAAACTTACCAGCAATAGAAACTACATTTCCAAAGCTCTTTGTAACATTTCCTCCACCATTTCCAAATTCACTTAACTCTCCAGAACTTGCGCTTCCTGTTTCAAGAGCTGCTTTGTATAGTTCACTTTCTTTGGCTACGAAGAAGCTTTCGGAAAGCCATGGCATAGGAAAAGACCCTCTATAATTATAAGTCTTTTGCATAACAAGCTTCTCACCAGGAATAATATTTGGTGTAAGTCTTGAAAAAGCTTCTTTTAAAGCAAGAGCTCTTCTAACTACTGTAATCTCACCTTCAAGCTCATTAAACTTACGGTTGTACCAATAAGGAAACTCCATATTAGCAGTTGATAATGTATTATAAAATATATCCCTTAACCTCTTAGCTCTTGGAGTTGGTTCTTTTTTTACCTCTCTATCAACCATCTCCTCAGGAGCACTTCCTCCGTACTGATAATTAATTGATAATCCTTTAGAAGCCAAAATATCAGCGAGCTTCATTTTTTTACTATCATCCATCTAACTTACCCCCTTGTAAACTGACTTGCTCTATATATGTATATGATTCTACTTTTTGATTAATGCATTAACTACTTTGAGGACAAAAAAAATCCTCCTTGGATTGTCCAAGAAAGATTCAAACTACATATCTTTATGCTTTTTATAAATTAATTGATTTATGTATATCAGTATTAAAAAAGATAAAAATACCCATATTCCTTTACTATATAAATTAAAAGAGTTAACAGCGAACCCATATATTAATGCAAATATGCCTGAATTTAAGTAACTATAGAACTGATATGTAAAATATCCTTCCTCACTTTTAAATTTCTTACTTCCAAATACAATTTCACCATTATCATTTTTCTTTAAAAATTCTAGAAGTTTCTTTTGTCTTCTTTCAGACTTTTTAACAGAAAAAGCATATGCAATACTTATAACCCCCACCAACGCAAATATAAACCCACTCATCATAATATCAACTCCCGTAGCTTTACTATATCTTATTTTACTATTAATATATCTAAAAGTATATATTATTAGGTTAAGTAATAAAACTCACACTCACAAAACTCTAGGCTACAGCTTGATTGTTCATAATACAACTTTAGGTCTTTAACAATCTCTAAAACAATTTCTCTCCATTTATCTGAGTCAGAAAATACAGGATTACATATTCCACTTATCTCATAGGTAACTTCTCCACCTAATGGACACCCCCACTTTTCATGATATATAGTCTTTATTTCAGATATATTAGCCGAAACATATATTCCTCTTAATTCATAATACTTCTTACCTAATGACTGCCATTTCAAATACATATCTTCTTTATTTTCATGATTATTATTTTTATGAAAATGACCTTTATTAATCCCTATAATAGCTGTAAATTTTTGTGCTCTCAATTTATATCACCACACTTGACAAAATTCTGTTTATACGAAAGCTAAAACGTCATCTGAATTAAGTTTAACTTTATATATTTTGATTAATAAACAATCGTTTCTTCTTTATTTCAGCAGTAATAAGTATGATAATAGGTAAAATTACTAAAAAAGGAACGGCGTAATATGGGTATACTTCCACATTCCAGTCAACGTAATCCATAATACTATCAAATTCAAAATAAGACAGATTAATTATCAGCAAAGTAACAGGTGTTACTATGAATCTATAATCTTTATATTCAAATATCTTAGTAAATCCTCTACACGTAGCCAACAAATATATGCTAGATTTTATAAAACCTCCTAATATGAATATAATGGCTATTATTACTTCTAACCTTTGTAAAACGTCCCCTATACTTAATCGTGCAATAGCACTATAAGCAGGATAATGTAAGTTTTGAGCTAAAGCTACTCCTAAAATTAAAATAGTAGTTATAGAAGTTACAAGTACTATTAATCCTCCTATAAATAAACCTCGTATATAAACTTTATAAGAAGATGTTCCCATTTTAAAACCAGAAAAAGCCGCAGTAAATACTATTACCTCGCCAAAAGGAAATGTAAATGTAAAAAAAGCACCTTCCATGACTGGCTTCATACCTTTATATAACATGGGGTTTAAACTAATGATACCATTCTCAAAAATTGCTAATATTATTATAATCAATATACAAGCAATATATATAATTATGAAACATTCTCCCCATCTTCCGATTACTTCAATTCCTTCTTTTACCGACCAAATGCATAAAATACCAATAAGTATCATTGGTATAATTAAAGAAGTATCAGTCATAGACGTAATAGTAATAAATTGACTTATATTTCTTATAACCACCGCCATTATATCCAAGAAAAACCAAACATATAATATACTAATTCCCTTTCCAATGAATTTGCCAAAACAAATTTCAAGAATATCAAATAAATCTTTATCTTTAAAAATATAATGGAGGTGCGCATATATAAGTACCATAGGCAATGTGATAGATACTGATAGAATAATAGCTAGCCACAAATCTTGTTCAGCCTCTAATCCCCTTGTCATTATTGCAGAAGTCCCTGAGAAAAATAGAATCATGATACACACAGCCTGCTTACCAGATATGGCTTCCTTATTCACTATTTTTTCCTCCAAACTATAAACCATTATTATCTAAATTAGTATTTTATAGTTTTCCCGAATTAGTCAAATTTATGAAAGAATTCATCTAGTCTCTACACTCTTAATAACAACTGTACTTTTCATGATTTAGGGTATCTAAAAAATTATTCTAGTTTATATAGAACTTGTACTATCCATATAATATATATAACTATTTAACTTCCATATAATCTACAATTCCAAGTATAGTAAAGAATATAATAACTATTCCATATGGAATTAATTGACCTCTTTTTTTATCATCTGCGTATTTATATTGTATATAAAAATCTCTAAAACAAAAGGTTACAAAATAAATTTTGATAGCCAAATTTTCATATTCTTCATCTGCTATAAAAATGAAATATATTATACAGATAATATTAATAATATCCATGATTTTAGTGAACATATTTTTATTTTTTTCTAAAAAATCTCTATTCTTATAATTATCTTTTTTTGCTAAATAAAGAATTCTAATACTTATGTATATATTTAATACTGCAAATATAAAAATTAAAGTTTTATTTATAATTTGAATCATATCCTTTAAATCCCCCAAATTCCTATCCCATTATCATTTTTCTTGTTTTCTAAATATATTTAATCCTGATAAAACACAAGTTAAAAATAATAACAGCAATCTTAACCAATCCATTGTAACCCAAAAGTCACCCCCATTAACAACATTTGGACTTAAGTTATATTCATCTACAAAAATTCCTAAGTTCCAAAATAATTTTTCAAACTATATCTCAATCCTTTTTTACAATTAAATATATCCCTATAGCTAAACATATCCAAAAAAACACCTGAGAATTAATAGGCATATATTTATATGCATAAGCATCAGACCAATATTTGCCCGTAGTTTGATCTACATACCTTGCTAGATTTGCCAAAGATCTTTGTAAACTTATAGTCAAAATACTCATAGCAATAATAAATAATCCAATTACTTTTTGAAATTTCATTCTAAAATCCCCCAATTAAATTTATTTAAACTCTCAGTAATAACTATAGTTTAGAATATTGTTCAAATCTTCGAGTCATATATATCATTTAATTCACTTTTACAATAAGGACACTCTATTTCTACAATTAAAAAAATCATATAATTTTCTTAAGCGTAAAAAAATACAGTACTTATGCAATACTGTATTGATTAGATTTTTTAGAATAATACTAAAGAATGTTTTTTCTTTTATGCTTTATGCTCTTTCCATAGACACTCTGTCATCTTCATTTCAGTAAATGTAGCCTTAAAAGAATTTTTACTTGGTGAACATGCAAGTAATCCAAAATTAATTTCTTTTTCACCTTCAAACAAGTGAAAAATTCTCATCTGCTTAAAATTTATACCATCAAAAGAATTTTCAAGGCAGTAATCACTTTCTCGTCTGCTTAATCTATACCACATATATTTTACCGACTCACCTATATCTGTAGTTGCCCAATCAGAATATCCATGATTCGTTACAACACTTCCAAGCCATGCAGTATTATTATCATGAAATTCTATTCCCGCCTTTACCCAATTCTCACTATTTTGATAAATCACAACTCCACATTGATCAAACAATGCTGTAGTATTAAACTCCGTCTTTACTGTAAATGAAAAATATCTTTCATCTGTTGTAATATAAAGAACGTGAGCATTATCATTTCTAAATCCATAATAAGTCCTTTGCCAAAAATCAGTATTAGGATCTGTTGTAATCTCAACCCTATCATTTTCGATTGAATAGTTTTGAGGTTCAAAAAACCATTTTAAATCTTTTACATTAAATTCATACACAATAACATCTCCTTAAGATATGTACTATTATAAACTCATACATCACCTTTTATATTACCATAAAATGGGTATAATTTCTAAAATAAAAAAGATGATTAAATGAACATTACAAATTCATATATGGAACAGATTTAGAAAATTTAAATAATACACATTACTTGAATAATGAAGATAAGAAACTCTACTTAGATAAAATAAAATTATTATTATAGATTTAAGATTTATAAAAGGATACACCTCTAATACATTGCGTGTCCTTTATAGGAGTTATTTCTTTTTTGTATTTCTATTTTAAATATCTCAAATAACATCTGTGTCACCATACGAAATGTAACTTGAAATAGTTTATGATTCTATATGTACTATTTATCTAAAATCAAGATGTTATAAAACAGATGTTTTAAAGCGAGAAAAACAACTCTAAATAAACAAGTTATGCAAACATACATACTATTTATTTAGACTATAGTCTATGCAAACAGATTTCGTATATATCTAAATGTTTCACAATTTTCAACACATACTTTGCATCTCATGACAACTTTGGTTTAACTACACCTATTACTCCAGTAAAATTGGTTTTAGCTCAAAACGATTTGATTGCAGTTCCATTCTGTATAATAGTATTTCTTTTTTATCTACAATATCCATTATTCTCTTTTGATCCTTTTTAGAGCATCTCGACCCGAAATAGATTGCTTTTGGTTTAGGTACACAGTAACTAATACCTTCGTCTGTATGTGACGGTAAAATTGATTTATCAGGACATTGTTCAATTAATCTCCACTCAGCTTCATAGGCCCAACCCATAAACTTAGTCATTGCTAAATATTTATTTACTAAAGATTTGATTTGTTTACTTTTAACCAAATCAAATTTCCTATCAGTATATAATACAGGTTGAATTAAAGAATTTAAATAATTATCTAATCCTAATTGTTTAAAATCATATTCAATGCACAAACCTTTATTGTAATTAGCATAATGACTCCACATTATGATATCATTGTTTTTTTCGCTAAAACAACTTATAAAAGTATTCTGTTGCAAGCTCTTATTCAATTCTTTCCAACGATAGTTTTTTTCTTTATATATTTGATTAATTAACACTTCATTAATTTTATCAATATTTTCATGTAGCAACATGGATTCAGGATATTTATCAATACTATACTCAATTATAGATTTAGTCGATCTATCACATAATTTACTAATTTCCATAGTTATAAAATCTATATTTTTTCCTTCTTCTCGTAAGCGTTTTTTTATGTTTTCCAATAATGAATTTTTGAACAAATTTTCAACATTAAAAGTCTCTATTGTATAAGCACTATCATATGGATCATTAAATTTATCAGCTCTTGTTAACCACACTGCATTATTTTTCAAATTCCATTCGGTATATTCATCTATTTTGCAATATTTATATAGTGATTGCTGCATCTTATCATATTTCATCTTTTTGGCTTGTTCGATTCTTTTTTTAATTTCACAATAATCTTCGGTAACATTAAAAAACATTAATTCAGCATATTCTTCTTTCCACCTTTGCATATAACACGCTCCCAATATAATAATTACTATTCTTTTAAAGAATGATAATACTGGTATATCTGATGTCCTATAATAGTTAATCTCCCATTATAAACATTATTGCTAATTATAGATTTGATTACTAAGTAAAATTATACCATTATTTTCATCTGAAATATTTTCTAAACGCAAAAAATATCGAATAATACTAAAATATCACACAAGTATTGCATAAAAAAATAGACTCGTCTCCAAGTCCATACAATTTGATCTACTATTACTCTATTTAGATATAATCTGTAAAGGTGTGCTTTTATAATTTT
The DNA here is from genome assembly GCF_029542625.1 of Tepidibacter hydrothermalis. Taxonomy (GTDB): domain Bacteria; phylum Bacillota; class Clostridia; order Peptostreptococcales; family Peptostreptococcaceae; genus Tepidibacter_A; species Tepidibacter_A hydrothermalis. The sequence continues at coordinate 376,609 of NZ_CP120733.1, read as the reverse complement.
ATTACTATGTATTTAGATTAGCATTAGGTATTTTAATAAATAACGTATCTGCTTTACCATAAACCTTCATTTCTATAATTAAGTATTTTTTCTCTCTTTTAATACTATATATTTTTTCAATCCATTCTAGAAAATATTCTATAATTTGTTTAGCTAATTCCTCTGCTTGACGAAAAAATTCTGTATTATTATCTATCGTAAATAATGTATATTCTGTTCCATAATTAGTACCTTCATATATCTTGAACTTATTCTTTTCTGTATTAACAAATTTAATTAACATTATTTTAAATGACTCTATTCCTTGAACCATTTCGTTTTCAATTTCTAAAGTTTCCAAGTTAAATTTATAATTTATTGGATATGTTTCAATTGATTTAATTGCCTTAGTATTTATAATCGGAGTAGAAGGTTTCCATTCGAAAATATTTCTTATTTTATTTATATTTTCTTTAATACTTTTTAATAATTCCTTGAAATCATTTAACGAATATATTATAGTTGCGATAAAAAAAAGTGATATCATATAAATTGGATTTAAAGATAATTTTTTTGATACATTTGGATAAATAATAGGAACTAAACCACATCCTATAACAAGTAAAAAACGTATTATTAAACGTATAGTTAAAAAAAATACTCTTATTTTGTTCATTTGAACACCTCTTTATGGAATAATATTCTAATTATTATACTATAAAAAATAGACTCTTATCTAAACCTATCCGATTTAATCTATATCTTCCTTACAATAAATTCACTATGTTTTTTCTATTATTACAATCATTTCACTATAAATTAATCTTTATTTTACAATGAAAATACAAAAAAGACCCTTAACTAGTCCCTAAAAACATATTTAAGGATTAATTAAAAGATACGTCTATGAACTTAATTATATTTAGTTTCACTTAAAATAATAAAGAAAGATAATTGATTAAATTACCTTTCTTTGTTCAAATATCAATATGTATAGTTATCCTACCACACAGCAACACAATTTCTATTTTGTTAAACTATACACTTACTATAATAGGGTCTTTGTTATCTATATGTATAGTTCTTTTGTATTTTTGCCAAGTTACATTTACTCCTAGGTGTTTACAAATAAATTCAATAGGAACATAAACAACATTATTAATAATCTTAATATTTGTATTCATTTTTATATCTTTTCTTTCAATATACGCGCTATTACATTCTACTTTTAGGAATATACTTTTACTTTCTTTTTTTATTTCAATAATTTGATCAGATATCTCTCTTACAGTTGCTCCTAAAGCATCAGTAAACAATTGTATAGGTACTAAAACAGTCTTATCATTTTCATCATAATAAGCTTTTGCATTTTCAAAAACTACAATATTATTATTTATTTTTATTTTTACTTCTTTATTATTTATTTCTGTTTCTTTTTTTTGTATAAATTTCTCACATTCACTTATTAAAGTAAAAAATAATATATACGTATTAAAAATATCATTACCTATCAGTTCAAAACAATCAGTTGCACCATTAACTGTAGATGGTTCCATATGTATATATTTAGAAATAGTAAGATATATGAAGACTATCAATGCTATTAATATCATTGATATAATTGTAATATCCTTGGCTTCTGCATCATTTGAACTCTTCATATTTATAAACCTAAAAATATTTAGAAACCGTTTTTGATATACAGCTAATAATATACAAACTATAGAAAAAATATATGTCAAAATAGGATTTTCTAACACATTAGTTTCAGTCAATACGGTATATCCAAATATAGTCACAGCTGAGTAATTCAGAACAGAGACAAATATGTATTCATATTTTTTATTTCTAAAAAATTTAAAAGAAATCCATGAAATTACGATATTAAAAATAATTAAAATAATTATTTTTATATTATTGTCACATGGATATAAACAAATCAATCCTGATAATCCAATTTGAATTATAGATAATAGAATTAAATATTGTTTAAATTTAAAAATTAACACTGCTACTATTACTATTACTACTCCCGAAATTATAACATTCATATATTACTATTGTCCCCCTTTGTAATGACTCTTAATTTTAATGATGTATTTATATCGTTAAAATTTTCTAAAAACAGTTATTTACTATATTTTTATAAGTATCAATTAATAACACTTAGTGTTAAAGTAATAAAAACGCCTGTAATCATTTACATATTTCTCCAATTCGCTATATATTTCATAAAAATAATAGCATTCAAAAAACTTCTAATAATGTACGCTGTCGTATAAAACCTAAACTAATCTTAAAACTAGTCTTTAAGGATTAATGAAGGGGTATAGCAATCACCGTAACCCTTAATTTATAGAACTTCAAGGTATCTGATATTGATCTCTTTAAAAAAGTTCTATAAATGGTTTTTATCATAAATATTGAATACATCTCATATATAGTAGAGCAAGAGAATACAAAAAATAATCAAAGTAACAGTTCTTCTATATTTTCTATTTATTCCATTTGTCGCTTAATATCAGGGAAATCCGCTTCTGTTATACTAGATAATAATTTAGAATTTATATCCTTCATTTTTTTAGCATAGCTACATACTTTCCCTATATTTTCTAAATATTTTTTATTCTCTTCATTTAATTGAACTATTAAATATGCTTGTTTTTCTGATGCCTCTTGTTGTTTAGTTAACAGCTTTAATTGGCTATTCAATGAATCTTGTTGTGTTTTTAATATAGATTATTGTTCTTTTAATATATCTTCTTGTTCATCTAATATAATTTGTTGTTTATTTAATAAATTTTCTTGTTTATTCAATTCATTTTCCAAATTTTTCAAACATATTTTTTCACGATTATTTTTTATGTTATTCACTATATTTGCCAGAAAAACCACTAGTAATCCAGATAAAGTTATAGCAATAAAATCTATACTAATTTTTTGCAAATAATCTTTCTTAATATAAGGTCCTAGTATAATAATACCTAATCCTAAAAAATATATTATTTTTCATATCTATCTCCACTAGAAAATAAATCAGATACTGTTAATAATAAAATTCCCAATCCTATCAAATTAGCTTCATTTTGAGAAATATCCAACATCTTGAAGTGATAAAGAATAAAAATAGAAGAAAATATACAAGTAAAACAAATGTCATGAAAAAAATTATCATAATAGATAGATTTTAAAAAATCTTTTTCAAAAAACATACTACCTACCAGAATGTAATATATATATAAATATTTTTAGAAACCTTCTATATTATACCAAAAATCAAATGCAACACAACTATACCTAAAATTCGTATTTAAAAACTAATTAAAAGATGCTTAACTACATGTGTTGAATAACCTATTTAATCTAATAATATTGGCTCTAACTTAAATTGGTATTTTGACATTTCCATTTTATATAATGGTATATTCTTACTTTGTGCAATAAGCTTAACTTTTTTAATATTTTCTTCAGAAGCTCTAGCCCCAAGATAAATTGCGTTCGCTTTTGGTGAATTATAAGACGTAGCATTTTTTAAAACACCACTTCCTATAATTAAACGCCATTCTTTTTCATATGACCATTCTTGCGATTTATTAATAGCTGCATATTGATTAAATAAAATATTCGTTTTTTCTTTTTGTGAAGAAGGCATTAGATATTCTGTAGCATCAAAAAGATTATTGTTGTAAATCACAGGATAAAGCATTCTAGTTCTAACGTCACTATTTCCTAATCTTTTAAAATCATATTCAATACAAAATCCTTCATGATTTGCTGCATAATGGCTCCACATTAATATTGAATCCTTAACTTCACTAAAACACGCAATATACATAAGTGATTTAAATGAACTATCACAATCAGCTATGAGTTTATCTAATTGTTTTTGAATTACGGATTTAAGTATTTTTGATGCTTCTTCCTTTTTGTCATGAGGTATTTCAGGACTATTATTTACAACAAATCTAAATAAGTCATCTTGCGTATAATCTGGATTGTTAATTATATTCATTTCTTTCTGCGATACTGATTTATTTTTTTTGAGAGTTTCAATAAAATTTTTTTTAGTATTATCAAAAAACCTATTTTGCAAATTTAAGGTTAAGGCAGAGTCATATGGATCATTAAAATCCATTGGACTTGATAACCAAACACTATCAGAAGCAAGATTATCAAGATTATGTCCTTTTTCATCAAATGTTCGATATCTAAATAATGATTTTGGTATATTTTTATATTTTAGATCTATTGCTCCGCATATATCGGTATCCTCTATATTAATCGCAAACATTTTTTTTATAAATTCTTTTTTCCACATTTTTATACCTCTCTACTATTTTAATATCATTTAATTCCATATAAATACTACTAAATTATAACATGAATTTGAAAAAAACAATCAATATATATTCATATATTTTACAATTTTAGATTAAAATGTTATAACTTCGTATAATGTACGTTATCAATAATTTTTTACCGTGTAAACAACCTTTCTTTATCTTCTCAATGTGTAGAAGCTAAATAACCCATTAACTTTTATATTTATATATGTTTTTCAACTAATTAGGTAACTAAAAATAACGCGTATTAAAATGTTAGCTACTTTTTGATTAATATTTTACTATAAAACTCAGATTGTGATGTTTGAATATCCGTTAAGAAAGTTCGTTGTCTGACCAACGGGAGTTTAGAACTTTTAGGATTTTCAATAAGTCACAATCTCTAGTTTTATCAAAATATTAATTAAGTAGCGGTATTTTAATGCGCGTTATTTTTCTCTTAACCACCAAATTTAATTACTTAGAATATATATTCCTACAATTAGTCTCTTTAACCAAGAATACAAATACATACCCTACAAGAGCACTCAAAAAGCAGAACATAAATGCCTTACTATAAAGCTCAACACTACCTAAAGTAGCTGAATACTTATCAAACACGCCTCCAAGTATAGATGGCATAATAGCAGCTCCAAATATCCCTCCAATATTAACAATAGAAGTTGATATACCCGCTATCTCTGGTGGGTTCACCTCTTTTGCACAAGCCCATCCAAGTACAAACGTAGAACAAGTAAAACCTAGTATAAACAGCACAATCTTTAATACACTAGTATCGATTCTTCCACCAAAAACAATAATCCCCCAACAAAGTAGATAAACACTTCCAAATATCATCATAGGAGTCTTTCTCTTTCTCATCTTATCAGAAATAACCCCAATAAATATACTTCCAATAGCTAGTCCAAAAACAGGAAATATCATATAATTAGAAGCCTGTATCTTAGACACATTATATACATCAGCTATATATCCATTTCCCCAAGCTCCAGTCAATGAAACAAAAGCACCAAAGAATCCTGCAAATATAAAGAATCCTGGCCAAGTTCCTGGATTAAGTACAACCTGTATAACTGCCTTTTTCATATTTATCTTAGGTCTATCAACATTCTTTATATCCTTACCTTCAATCTCTGCTATAGACGGATATCCCATATCTTTAGGATCATTTCTAACTATCACATAACAAAGAACACTTATTATTATAGAAAAAACACCCATAACAACGAATGAACTTCTCCAAGTTATCGCTGCAACAAGTAGAGCAAGAGGAGTTTGAGCTATTATTCCGCCTAAATTCCCTGCAAAAGAAGTAATACCAGACATTATTCCAAATTCACTTTCCTTAAACCAAACAGACTGTATCTTAAGTATAGGTACGAATACAACAGATACACCAATCCCTACAAGCAATCTTCCTACAAATGCTAGAGATATAGTAGGCGCCATTCCAAACACAATAGATCCTATTCCAGATAATAATACTCCTATAGAAACAGTCTTTCTAGCACCTAATGAATCTGCTAACATCCCAGCTGGAATTTGCATTATCATATAAGCGTAAAAATACATAGCTCCTAAATTTGCAAACGTGGTACCAGAAATATTAAACTCATTTATCAGATCATCCTTAACAACCCCAGGTGCTAATCTATGAAAAAATACTATAATATATGCAAACGCAAGTACTCCCCATACAATCCACCTGTATTTCATCATTTTGTCTACCTTGCTTTTATCCAAAACATCACAAGTTTTTGCTTCATTAAAGCTTGCCATATAAAAGCTCCTCTCTATTTTGTCTGTATATAAATAAATTGTGTGGCTTTTTTTAAACCACACAATTTATATCTTACTTACTATTAATTATTAAATTCTCAACCTATGGATAATGTTGATTAAATAACTAAATTTACAACTACTTTGAGCAACGGAGCCCGTAGGACTCGTTGGCGACATGAGCCATGAGATAGCATGAAGCGAATTTTTATTCTATAATGCTTTTTCTTTTACTCCGCTCTCAAGACCTTTCTTAACAGCCTTCATATTTAACTCTACAAACTTCTCTTTAACATTATCTTTTAATGCCTTATCCCAATTTATCTCTTCAATTCCCAGTGACTTAATAAGTCCACCAAGCATTATTATATTTTGAGCCTTTATATTTCCAAGTGCTATAGCTTCATTAGCTGCATCTATAACTGTTATATCCTCATATTTTGCTTCCATCTTTTCAATTATATTTTCTGGATATGCTTCTTTTCCAGATAAAACAGTTGCTGATGGAATAGCGTAATCGTTTATTACAATCTTTCCACCTGGCTTTAAATACTCTAACCATCTTAAAGCCTCTACTCTTTCAAATGCTACTATTATATCAGCTTGACCTTTTCCGATTATAGGTGAATATACTTTTTCTCCATATCTTACTTGAGTTGTAACACTTCCACCTCTTTGTGCCATACCATGAACCTCAGACATCTTAACATCATAGCCTGAATCTATTAATCCGCTTGATAATACCTTTGAAGCTAGTATTATTCCTTGTCCCCCAACACCTACTAATAAAACGTTTTTTACATTACACATATTATTCACCAACCTTTTCTATAGCATCAAATGGACATACTTGAGCACATACACTACATCCAACACACATAGTTTTATCTATCTTAGCAACCTCATCAAATGATATTGCTGGACATCCTGATTTTAAGCACATCTTACACTGCTTACACTTATCTTCTTTAACCTCATAAGTCTTAGGTGTACAATCAAATCTCTCTTTATCTTCTTTAGAGAATTTTTTAAGTGCACAAGGCCATTGAGTTATTATTACTGATGGCTCATCAGATGCAAGAGCTTTATTTAAAGCTTCCTCATTAGCATTTAAATCAAGAGGATTTACAACAATTATATTCTTAACCCCTATAGCCTTACATACACTTGGGATATCTATTTGATTAGTTTCTTCTCCCATTAAAGTATATCCTGTTCCTGGATTTTGTTGGTGTCCTGTCATACCAGTTATTCTATTATCTAATATTACAGTTATTGAATTACCTTTATTGTACATAACATCTACTAAACTTAATATTCCTGTATGGAAGAAAGTTGAGTCTCCTATAACACTTACTACTCTCTTATCTACATTATGGAAATTAAATGCTTTTTGAGCTCCATGGCCTGCACTTATAGATGCTCCCATACAAATACATGTATCCATAGCATTAAGTGGTTCTGCTGAACCTAGAGTATAACATCCTATATCTCCTGTAATCATTACATTCTTTTTCTTAGATAAAGTATAGAAGAATCCTCTATGTGGACATCCTGCACATAATGTTGGAGGTCTACCTATTACATCTTCCTTAAGCTCTGCAACAGCAGCTGCTACTTCACCTTCTGTACCTAAAAGAGCACTCGCTATTATATCAGGATTTAACTCTCCTAAATTAGATATTTTCTCTTTTCCTATACAATCAATTCCTCTAGCCTTTATTTGTTCTTCTATATATGGTTCTAACTCTTCTATTACATATAAAGTTTCTACTTGTTTAGCAAAATCTTCTATTTTTGCAAATGGAAGTGGATGAGTAAATCCTAATTTAAGATAAGAAACATTATCTCCAAACACCTCTTTAGCATATTGATAAGATATACCTGAAGTTATAACTCCCACTTTTTTATCGTTCCACTCTACTTGATTTAAACGAGTTTCATTACTGAACTCTTCCATTTTCTTTAATTTATCTTCAACTACAACATGTAACTTTCTACCATTACCTGGAGTTGCTACAAACTTAGCTATATTTTTTTCGTACTTTTTGATTCCTACTTCTTCTCTATCACTAAATTCAACTAAAGTTTTAGAATGACATATTCTAGTTGTTACTCTATATAAAACAGGTACATCAAATTTTTCTGATATTTCCATAGCATCCTTCATAAAATCCTTTGCCTCTTGTGAATCACTAGGCTCTATCATTGCAATCTTAGCAAACTTAGCATAATATCTGTTGTCCTGCTCATTTTGAGATGAATGCATTCCTGGATCATCTGCAGATACTAATACCATTCCTCCATTAACACCAGTGTAACCAAAAGTCATTAGAGGATCTGCTGCAACGTTAACTCCAACATGCTTCATAGCAGCTAAAGATCTAGCTCCTGCTATAGATGATCCTATAGCGACTTCAAGTGCTACTTTTTCATTTGGAGCCCATTCAGAATATATATCTTTATATAAAGCTATATTTTCAAGTACCTCAGTAGATGGAGTTCCTGGATAAGCACAAGCTATACTTCCACCTGCTTCATAAAATCCTCTAGCAATAGCTTCATTACCTGTCATAAGTTTTTTCATTATAAATTTCCCCCTTATTTAAGCATGTATTTTATTATCTTCTAATACTTCTTGTAATGCATCTATGAATTTTTGAATTTGGTCTTTAGTTCCTGTACTTACTCTTAACCAGTCTTTACAATTCCAAAGATATCCTGGTCTTACTATTATTCCTTTTTTAAGTAATTCTTCAAATACTAACTTTGAATCAAGTCCAACATTTACGAATACAAAATTTGCATTAGACTTTATATATTCCATGTTGTTTTCTTCAAAGTATTTTTCCATCATGCTCATGCACTCATAATTAAGCTTGACAGTTTTATCTATATGAGCAGGATCACCTAAAGCTCCAATTCCTGCAGCTTGAGCTAATCTATTAACGTGAAATACCATTTTCATCTTATTCATAGCACTAGTTATTTCACTTGATGTAAGCAAATATCCAACTCTCACAGATGCAATTCCAGCAACCTTTGAGAATGTTCTAAGTATAATAGTATTTGGTCTATTTCTTAATATCTCTAAAGAATCTGGATACTTATCATTCTTTATAGCATATTCATAATAAGCTTCATCAAATACCAAAACTACATTTTCTGGAGTATTTTTTACTAAATAATCAACATCATCTTTAGTCATTATATTTCCAGTAGGATTGTTTGGATTACATACATAAATTAATTTTGTTTTATCATTGATCTTTTCAACGAATTTCTCAAAATCATGCTTATAATCTTTAAGTTCTATTTGGTGAGCAACTCCCCCCATAAAAAGAACCTCACTGGCATATTTTCCAAATGTAGGATTAGCCATTATAGCTTCATCACCTTCATTTATAAAAGTTTGAGCTATTATCTTTAGAAGTTCTTCCCCACCATTTCCTACAACTATATTTTCATGCTTTAGATTATATCTTTTGCATAATCCATCTTTTAGCTTAGTACAATTAGGATCTGGATATATATGTATACTATCTAATTCCTTTTTTATTTCCTCAACAGCTTTAGGAGATGGACCTAATGGATTTTCATTAGATGCAAGTTTCTCAATATCTTCAATACCTAATTCCTTCTTTAATTCATCTACAGACTTCCCAGGTATATACGGCTTTATGGAAGCTACTTCTTTTCTGAACAGATTTTCACTCATAATCTCAACCCCTCTATATTAAAAATGTATTAATTAACTTTAATCAATAATTCCTTACCAAGATGTCTTAAATATAATTTTGTAGAATATTAAGAATTATCTTTATATTAAGCAAGTTCCATGCCACTTTATTATTCACATAAAATTGTCTCTTTTTGTAAATAAAATTGACTTAATGTTAAAGTCTGACTAGGTCATTTAATTACTCGTAATATACTGATTTGCTCATAATGCAGGAAAACGTTATTTAATTGTCAATATAATCTATAAATTTAAATTACTGTATTTTTAAATTGACAAAGTAAAAACGGGTTAAATGGTATTATTATTAATACCATTTAACCCATTCCTAAGTGTTCAACAACTTTGATTCCATATTTAGTTATATTAGTTCCACGCCTACCTTTATTTATATCTACCATCATAAATTTTTCAAGATTTATAAGTATAAGTCGTATTTCTTGTTCGCTTATAAATATCCCTTCGTTTTTAGCTTTATTATATAAGGTTCTTCTTCCAAGTCTTTTTTCATTTTTATAACCTTCTTCAAGTTGTTTTAATATGAATACATACTTGTACTCATCTTTTCCAACATCTTCTCTAAATTTATCTAACAGTTCTTTTTCATGAAAGTTAAATACTATTGAATTCAAATTTTCTTCTTTAAACGGCAAATCATCTATATCTATAGAATCAGTTCCTATATTAGAAAAATACTCTATATAGTTTTTTAATTCTCTTATATTACCTCTCCAAGTGTGATCTATAAGTTGTTCTTTAGCTCTACTAGTTAAATTAAAATTGTATCCTGATTTTCTTTTCATTTCATTCATTATAATCAATATATCTTCTTTTCTATTTCTAAGAGCTGGGATTTTCAAAGGCAGTACATTAAGTCTATAATATAAGTCTTCTCTAAAATCTCCTTTTTTAACCATTTCCTTTAAGTTTCTATTAGTAGCAGCTATAAGTCTTATATTTACTTTTATAAGCCTATCTCCACCAATCCTCATAACTTCTCTTTCCTGTAACACCCTAAGTAATCTTTTTTGTAAGTTGATAGGCATTTCACCTATTTCATCTAGAAATAAGGTTCCATTATGTGCAAGTTCAAATAGCCCTGGTTTTCCACCTTTTCTAGCTCCTGTAAAAGCCCCTTCTTCATATCCAAATAATTCACTCTCAAGCAAGCTCTCAGGAAAAGCTCCACAGTTAATAGCTACAAATTGATAATTTTTTTTATAAGAATTATTATGTATAGCTTGTGCAAATAGTTCTTTACCGGTTCCACTCTCTCCACTTATAAGTATTGATGAATCTGACTTAGACATTCTAATTGCTATATCCTTTGTTTTAGTTATAATATCACTTTTTCCAATTATATCATCAAATCTATACTTAGCCTTATGACCCTTACCTATTAATTGAGCTCTTAATTTATGCTGCTTTATTTCTGTATCACTAAATCTTTTTAGTATAGCTATCGCTCCATACTGTTTATTAGAATGTATTATAGGATGAATAGATACTACTACATCGTACCCATTTACCTTTATAAGTTTCTCTTTTATAGGTTTTAACATTTTTATAGAATACTGAAACGGTATAGTAGACAAAGTTTCAGTTATATATTTTCCTACTATTGCTTCACTTTTATATCCTATAATACTTTGTGCATTTTTGTTACAAGAATATATTTGTCCATTTGAATCGACTCCTATTATTCCATCATCTGCAACTTGACGTAATATATCCAGCTGACTTTCAAATTGGTTAGTTCTTCCCATAACATTAGAAAGACCTACATCCTTAGTAACTATTTCTTTATAACTTCTTTTTATATCTTGTCTTTGTAATATTTCTACTAAATTTAACTTTACACCTATATCTATAATAGTACTTATATCTAGTAACGTATTTCCTATATTTATAGTATTGTAACCTCTATTTTCGTAATCTTTAAATACTATAAGCTCGCTATCTTCTATATCTTTTTTTATACTTTCGCATATTGGTATAAGTTCTATATGTCTAATCCCAAGTTGGTACATTACACAGGTCATTTGAAGTGCCATTTGATAATTATGGTCTAACAAATATACCTTGCTTCCTGACTTTATATTCATAATTTTTTCAAATGCAGCTTTTGTTATAGTCCTATTTGCTATTACCAATTCAGCTTTATTCTTTATATGTTTTTTTATAGTTTCAAATACATTATACGATGGTACTAGAACTACATCAGAATTTATCTCTGCATTTATTTCATCAACACAAAACTTTTCAATTTCTATATTTTGTGAGAATAAACTTTTTATCTGTTCATAGTAAGTATTTATTTCTGATAAGGTATAGCTTATTATGCTGATTTTTTTCATTAAAATCACCTTTTCTTGAGTATTTAAGTTATCATATATACATTTCACGTCATTTGCATTGAAATATTTACCTTTATTATATTATAATTTACTTATCAAAATAAAGTTAGGTGTTTATTATGAATATTTCAAAAAAACTTAGTGTCTTTATATTAAACTGTATAAAACCCTATGTAAGTTCTATATCACAAGATGATTTTGAAATAGCTCAATATGGTATAGAAGTTTTTTGTATGAATTTGTGCAAAATCCCTATAATATTTCTTCTAGCATACCTTTTTAATATATTAGATTATTCTATATTAGTTTATATATTGTTTGGGTTAATTCGAAATTATACTTGGGGAATTCATATGAGAACTAGTTTAACGTGTTTGATTCTGACCTGTGTATGTTTCTTCGGAGTAGTATTTTTGTCTAAAGCACTTATATTACATATTGCAATTAAATTTTTTATTTCTTTAATCTGTATTTATATACTATATAAATATGCTCCAGCCGATACAGAAGAACGACCTTGTTTAAGTGAAAAAATTCGAAAATCAAATAAATCGAAAGCTCTTACTTTAGGATTCATATATATATTAGCATCATTTATTGTCTATAATAGAGTAATTTCTAATATGTTTTTACTATCATTATTTATTCAATGTTTAATGATTTCTCCAATTACATATAAAATATTTAAAAGGAGGTATAACAATTATGAATACTACGAGCAATATTAAATCATCAATTTCCAAATATATTCTTAAATTGGCTGTTTCATCTGCAATGTCTGCAAATTCAGCATCTAGACATGGTATGTTTGAAGAACCTAAAGCTCCAGAATGCCTTTTAAAAAGATTAAAAAAAGAGGACTAAATTTTAAAATGGACCCTTTGTCAAGGACATTATAAAAAAAGGGTTAAGCTGCATTCAAAAGATGATTTCTAAATTGTTTAGGAGTCATCTTTTTTAATCCCCATTGACATCTATAATTATTATAGTAATCCATGTAATTATCAACTTTATTAATTACTTCTTCAAGTGTAGAACATGTTTTGAAATCTACTTCATCCTTCATATGACCAAAGAAGGATTCTTGAGGTGCATTATCCCAGCAGTTACCACGTCTAGACATGGATTGTCCTAGATTATGGCTTTTTAGTAATTTTTGGAATTTAGGGCTTGTATAGTGGACCCCTTGGTCAGAATGGATAAAAGCTTCATCATGTAAATCAGCTTTATGTGTATTAACTAATTTTTTAATTGTAATTGTAGCTATATCTAAAGTAATTCGATCAGATACATGATATGCTAGAATATCGTTACTAGAGCTATCTTTGATAGCTGATAAATATGCCATTTTATTTATCCCGTAAGGGATGTATGTGATATCAGTAAGTAGCACCTTGCCAGGAATACCCTGTTTGAAATTTCTCTGTAGCAGATTAGGTACTACTCTATGTTCTTTTGTCGCTTTGGCTATTCTTCTATACGGATTGGCTTTTCTTATAGGACATACTATACTGTATTTTCGCATAATCCTTTGGATTTTTTTTCTACTGTATATAATACCAAACTCATTTTCTAGTGTCATTTTAATTGATCTAGAACCTTTCTTATAACCTCTATAATTATAAGCCTTTAATATAATATCTCTAGCTTTTAAATCTTCATTCTCCCTTATAGTTCTAGAAGGTGCTGTCTTTAAATAATGATAATAACCTGAACGTGAAACCCCTAAAATTGAGCAGCAATAAGAAACTGTGCCTGAATAATCTTTTTTAGACACAGTCTTTAAAATTAACTCATATACTTCATTATTTGTTAGATTTACGCAGTTGTTTACCAGCCTCCTTTCTGTCACGTCGAGCTTTTTTAGCAATTCTAATTGTTCCTCAAGCAGTTTTATTTTAGCTTCTTGTTTGCTAATAATATCGTCCTTTGAAACTGGAGCATTACTTGGTCTGCCTGAATTCACTCTTCTAGTATCACTTAATCCTATAATTCCATCTTTCTTGTACGCTTTTATCCATCTGGCTGCCGCCTGTTCATAGCGCTTGACACCAAGTATTTCAACGTCAAATCCAGCATCAATGAAAATAGTTCGTGGTGTGCTTCCTCTTAAATACTCCTCAATAAACATTATTTTAAACTCGTCAGAGTATGTTATTGACTTCTCGCTAACGCGCTTTACATAAGGGTTCTTATTTAATCTTTCAATATTGTCTTTTGAAAATGTAATTTTACTCATACTAAAGGCCTCCATATTCAATGATAATTATACACAAAAAAGTACCTATAAACTAGACACTCTTTTTTATGTGTCCAATCTATAGGTACCATTTTATTTTTAGTTCTCTTTTTTTAATATAGATAATTCTTGATTGAATAATCTATCTTTTATAAATGTATTCATTTGAATATTTTTATATTTTATATCATTTAATTTTCTTACTATATTAAGACCCAATCCCCTAGATTCCCCTTTAGTAGAATATCCATTCTTAAATATATCGTGTATTTTAGGTTCTAATTCGAATGAATTAGAAACTATTATATATACCTCATCATCATCATTATATATTCCTATATTTATAATTTTGTCTTTAGATTCTAAACTTGATTCTATAGCGTTGTCAATTAATATTCCTAGTATTTTGCAAATATCTATATCTTTTAATATAAAATCATCTATATAGTTTATTATATTTAGATTCAATTCAATTCCTAACAAGACTGCTCTTGAACACTTATTATTTATAAGACCTTTAACTGCTGTATTTTTTATATTACTAAGCTCATATATATTATTGTTGCTTATATGTCTATTGTTGATTAAATTTTCATAAAAATACATTTTAAGCCCCTCATAGTCATCCCCCTGAATAAACCCTTCCATAGATATTAATATATTCTTACAATCATGCTTGAATTCTTTTAAATTTTCAAGTGATTCTTCTATAGTATTTGAATATAATTCAATTTGCTTCTTTTGATTTTTCTCTATTTTTAGCTTGTTCAAAATATAAAATATAACATAGCTTACCAATATATAATTAAAGAAAATAATTCCAAACACTATAATATATTGATTTATATTGTTTTTTACATCTTTATAATAGTACATAATAGTTACAAATGTTATTAAAATAGATATATTGTATATCCAAAGTATATTTTCTGACTCCATCACTATATTTTCAAATTCTACAAATTTTATTTTTTTTAAAATATATACAGTCAAAAATACAGTCAATATTAAAGATAGTTCAAAAATCATCTCGCTTGATTTACTATCTAAGTTAAGCTTATTATATTGATAAAAGACATACCCCAGTATATTATCCCCTAGCCAATATATATAGAAAACGGTTACATATACAATAAAAAAGGAACATTTTTTTTTCGAGTAAAAAAAATATATAAATATACCTAATAAACTATAGTATACTGTTAATCGTATACTTTTGTTTGCATTATACATCAATATTGTATCTATTAAACTTATACAAAAAACCGTTGTTATTTCCGTTCCTAATTTAATATTTATATAATTCCCCAATTTTTTAAATGAAAAAACGAATGAATATGCAAAAATAAAGTTCATAAAAAAATCATATATGAACAGCATTTTCAATTAATCCTTTTGCATATTTTCTAGATAAAAGACTTTTTTGTCCATTCTTCATAACTATGTACATATCATTTTTAGAATTATTTATAACCTGTATATAATCCTTATTTAAAATGCAAGCTCTATGAGATCTATAAAACCTATCATCTAATTTTTTTTCTATTTCCTTAAGAGTTGTATAAAACTCATATTGCCCATTTAAAGTACTTACCCTTATTTTATGGTTCACTCCAGTCATTTCAAAATTAATTATTTCATCAAAATTAAGCACATAACTTCGGCTTCCACACTTAAAGTTTATTACATCTTTTTTCTTGTTACACAAATTCTCATATATTACATCTAAATTTTCTTCTAATTTAAATTTTATGTTTTCGCTTTTATCTATAAAATCTAATGCTTTAAGCTTATATTTAAATATGTACATCAGCATTATGGAGTGATTTGTCACAAAGATAATTTCTCCATTCTGATCATATTTTCTTATATTTTTTGCAAGCTCCATTCCGTTCGTTCCATTCTTAAGTTCTATATCGAGTATATAAACATTTTTTTTATCTAAATTGTTCTTTATGTATTCTATAACACCTTCCGATGAATCATTTATTAATCCTATGTTGAATTCATAATTTTTGTTTGATGCATAACTTTTTACTATACTTAAAATTTCATTCCTAATATCTTGATTGTCTTCACAAATTATAAAATTAATCATAATTCACCATCCTCATAATACAGTTTAAATATTGTATTCACTTATATTATAATAGTTCAAACCATATTATGTAAATATGTCTTTTGGAATGTTTTTTTGTTATAATTTGTTTTTTTCCTGTTTTTTATAATGAATTCTGATATGTATATGCTAAAATTTCCTTCATATTATACTTCCATTTTTCACAAGACAATTTTTTATTTTCCTTTTTATTGTAAGGACATCCTCCCATACATATAGGTAATAAATCGCATTCTACGCAATCTTCTTCATCAAAAGGATTTTGTGTAAGCCAATCTATCTGATTCATAACTTGATTTATATCATCATTTTCTTCTAATTCCTTAGTTATATTACCTACACTTTTCTCTTTTAATCCTATATCATTCCAACATTTATACATATCTCCCCAAGGGTCTATTACAAAAGCATTTATTTGATCTGCACAACAATAATTTGCTTTTATTCCTGGATAATAAGGGTAATCTTGTACTTCAAACTCTTTATCATTAAGAATTTTTTGTATATCAAGACTTGTAACTGCGTACTCTTCATTATTAAGACAACTTCCTGATACTGAACTACATGCTTGAGTATATGCTGTTACTTGTCCAAGTGTTATAGACAGTCCATTTAAATCATTTAATTTCAATATATCTAATAGTTCTTCAACTCTTGCAACATTAGTCTTGTCTATATTTATTCTTATATTTATATTGAATCCTTTTTCTTTCAATTTTTTAACATTATATAATATCTTATCAAAACTTCCTTTACCAGACTTTTGAATTCTTCTTTTATCATGAATTTCTTTAGGACCATCTATAGTTACTTGAATATTAGTTATTTTATATTTTATAAGGTTTTCTATAGTTTCATCATCAATTAAATAACCGTTAGATACTATAAATGAATAATAGTTAGCTCCATATTGTTCACACAAGTTCATAATCTTTTCAGATACATTCCATATTATATCTTTAGCAAGTAAAGGTTCTCCTCCATACCATGTTACTTGAACATTTTTTACAGTCTGTAATTGTTTTTCAACTCTATCAATTATACTCTGTTGTACTGCTTCATCCATAATATGAGTATCTGGTGTTTCATAGCAATAAGGACATTTAAAATTACAGTTAAGTGTAGGTGCAATAGTTATAGACAAACTATTATTTTCATACTTTCCTTTAAAATGTCTAAATTTTATTTGCTTTAACTCATCAACAGCATCATCTATTATGTAATTACCTTGTCTCATATTCTCTATTAACTCTTTTTTTTGTTCATTAACAGTGTCTATATCTATATTTTCTATATTCTCTAGAACATCGGAAAAATCTTGGTCTATTTCAGCCAAAGCACAGCTCATAGAATTAAATGCTAATTTTTTTCCATCTTTAACTTCAAAAATATAATTATAATTTGATTTTTTCATAATTCTCTCCTTTATAACTTTATATTGATATAGCTGTATTAGTTTCTATTTCACCATTTCTAATAATTATTACTTCATCAGCTTCTTTTGCCAATTTCATACTATGAGTTATAACCAAAACCGTTTTTTCTTCACTTAAATTTTTTAATAAATCAATAATACATTCTTCTGTTTCTTGATCGAGTGAAGCAGTTGGTTCATCTAGTATTATTATAGGTGTATTCTTTATAATCGCTCTTGCCATTGATATCCGTTGACGTTGCCCCCCAGATATGTTCAGTTCCTCATTTATAATTGTTTCAAACCCATCATCAAAGCCTATTATTTCTTCATATATTCCTACTTTTTTGCATGCATCAATAATGTCTTCTTCGGATATATTATCTATCCCTATAGATATATTATCTTTTATGCTCATATTAAAAAGCTCCACATCCTGATGTATTAAAGCGATATTCTCCCAAAGACATCTATTAGATAATTTATTTATATCTATATTTGAAATTTCTACAGATCCCTTATTAGGTCTATAAAACCCTGTCAATAATTTCATTAACGTACTTTTACCCGCACCAGATTCACCTGTTATAGCAACCAATGTATTCTCTTTTATATTTAAGTTTATATTTTTCAAGTTATAACTATCATTTAAGTCATCTTTATACGAAAAAAACAGGTTATTTACTTTAATATCTCCACTCAATTTTTTTCTCTCATAAAATATATTTATTTTTGATTTTAAATTTAAATATTCTTCAATTCTCTCTAATATAGGTATCACTTGTTGCAAACTCATATTGCTATTCAACAATTCCATGATACAAGGTGTTAGCATTTGAAAGTAAAGTCCTAATGCAACAACTGTTCCAAGTGACATTTTATTATTTATAACATAAAAAGAACCTATTCCATATATTGTTACAATACAAAATACAACTAACCCCTCTATAATCATATTTAATGTATTATTCATATTCCCAAGTTTTATATTACTTTCAAGTATTTTTTTTGAATTGGATATATATTTATTTATATATACATTTTCTATTAAGTTTACTTTTATAGTCTTTATGCCTTTTAAAGACTGATCTATTGTGCTGCATATATCATCATAATTTCGTCTTGTATCTAAAGATATATTTCTAATTTTTTTGCTTAAAATTACAATAACACTAATAACTAAAATACTTATTATCATTATTATAGATGTTATTTCAAATGATAAATAAAACATTCCTGCTATTATAATAGTTACTATCAATATATTTTTTATTATTACTATAAAAAAGTTTGTAATAAAATTAGCCACTATATCACTATCATTCATTATTCTAGACAGTATAGATCCTTTTGAGTTTTCTTCGAAAAAATCCATATCTGCATAAATTATATTCTTATACAATTTGTTTCTTATTTCATAACATATCTTCTGAGATAATTTGAGAAATAAAATATTTTTTAAATATCCTAATAAAGGTTGTAATATACATACTAACCCAAATAAAGTTAATCCAAATTTCAAATCATCCATAGATTTTTTAGGCAAAATATCATCTATTAAATATTTAGAAACCATAGGTGCTAAAAAGTATACAACAGCATAAAGTATAGTCAAAATCAGACCTATTATCTGCACTTTTAAATTAGGTTTTATAATGTTCATGATGTTTTTATACACGTTTTTCATATACTATATCCTCTAATCTTGATCTATTTGTTTTATTAATCTTGTTCTATATGTCTCTAATCCATGATATCTAAGTGCATTTTTGAATTTCTTATTATGCTCATAAACATCTGCATGTATATATTTAATTCCCTGTTTTTTTACGAAGTTTTCCATTGCATAATATAACTTATTTGCAATCTTTAATCCTCTAGATTCTTTATCTATATAGCAGTGTAATATGTAAGCATATTTATCTATATAAAAATCATCTCCAGGCTGCTTAATCCAAGTTTCTATGTAACCAACAATTTTGTCCTCATCAAATGCTGCAAAAATCTTGCAAGTGGGATTTTTTATTATATCCTCATACATTGCTTGTGTGACATGATCTATATTTATCTCTTTATCTAAGTATTCATCCTTTTTGAAATGATCATAAGATAATTTTTTCCATAGATTATGTATTTGTGATGAATCTTCAATACTAGCTTCTTTAACTACAATTTGTTCATCCATAGTATTCTCCTTATAATTTCAAATTATTTTTTGAAAACATATCCCAATTTAAACTTCTTATAAATTCTATAACTTCTCTTTCTCCATATTTGATTATGAACATATCCATAATCAATATAGACAAATCATAGAAATGATCATGTTCATAATCTAAATCCTCTAATTCAAATTTTTCATTCTTTATTAATTCAACCAAATATTTAAAATCTATATTCTGATTTTGATTGGCATAATAAAGAGCTAATCCTTCATTCAAGTAAATAGGACATGTATTATTAGTAATATAGTTTAATACTATATGTACAAATTCGTGTACAATAATCTGTATTATAAAATCACTACTCTTATTTTCCCAGTTATCTAAGTTGTAAAGTATTATAGTATTATCATTATTTAGTGCAATTACCCAGTCTGGTATATCGCATTCTATAATTTTTTTCATGTCATTCTTGTTATTTATACATAATACATTTACTCTATCTTCAAATCCGAATTTATTTCTTATTTCATTTATTCTAAAACATATATTAAGGTTATCCCCTAAAATGTTTAGCAACTTTTCATCATTTATATCTATATTTAACTTGTCCATAATTTTATATAAAACTATACGGTTAATAACCGTATAGTTTCATTCCTTTCATTCTTATTTCTTATTGAAAGCATTGTAAAAACAAGGACTTTGATTACTACATTGATTATTACATTGAGTCGAACATGATAAGCAGTATCCTTGTGTATATTTTCCTTTAGGCTTTACTATGTATTTCATCTTAACTACCTCCTATTGTTATTACAATTTGTTTATTTTAAATTTAAAGCAAG
Organism: Tepidibacter hydrothermalis; assembly: GCF_029542625.1. Taxonomy (GTDB): domain Bacteria; phylum Bacillota; class Clostridia; order Peptostreptococcales; family Peptostreptococcaceae; genus Tepidibacter_A; species Tepidibacter_A hydrothermalis. Next base: position 355,630 of record NZ_CP120733.1, on the reverse strand, counting down.
TACATTACATTGAGTTGAGCATGTTAAACAATATCCTTGTGTATATTTCATTTTAGGCTTTATTATATATCTCACCTTTTACACCTCCTATTGTTATTTCAACTTATTTACATGTGCTAAATAAAAACAAGGACTTTGATTAGAACAATTATTATTGCATTGAGTTGAGCATGATAGACAATACCCTTGTGTATATTTGCCTTTAGGCTTTACTATGTATTTCATATTATCACCTCCTTTTATTTATAATGTAATATGTACATATTACTTGTGTTACACAATAGTTGCCGCAGTTGGTTGAACATGAAAAACAATATCCACATTTGTATTTTTTTTGAGGCTTAACTATAAATTTCATATGATAGCTCCTTATTAATAGAAATTCCTTTTGATATCTATATTCTTTATTAAATAATATTCCAAATTTTTCATCAATACGTTTGTAGTATAAAGGTATTTCAATGTCTTAGAATGTTATTTTAGTAATATTTGAGCATTTTAAGCTCTTATATGTGCATTTTAGTATGAATATTTGAATGTATGTTTCTTTTTAAGACATAAAAAAAGAGGTAGATAATAATTTATCTACCTCTTTTTTCCTTCACATCTATATATCTTCATACCTAAATTCATAAACTTATCTTCATACTCAGTTGTAACATTTCCTTCAAATTCACTATTTGCTAAATCAAGAGAAACATTCTGCAGCTTAAGACCATATTCAGATATTTGATTAAGTGAGAATTCAAATAACTTTTCATTATCAGTTTTAAAGTGTATCTCACCATCATCAGTAAGTATTTTATTATACATATCTAAAAAATTGCTATGAGTAAGTCTTCTTTTAGCCCATCTCTTTTTAGGCCAAGGATCACAAAAGTTTATGAATAATCTGCTTATCTCTTTATCCTCAAAATATTCTAATATGTTATTTACATTTCCCCATATAAAAAGAATATTATTTAATTCACCTTCATCAGCTTTTTGAACAGCTTTTAATAAAACTTCTTCTTTTATCTCCATTGCTATAAAATTTATATCAGGATTTTCTTTTGCCAAAGTAGTTAAAAATTTTCCTCTTCCAGTTCCAACCTCTATGTATATAGGATTGTCATTATTGAATTTTTGTGACCATTTTCCTTTAAAATCAACTGGATTTTTTATCACTTGCTTATCGTATGATAATAATTTTTCATCTGCGCCTTTTACTTTTCTTCTTCTCATATTATGTCCCTCTTTCTATTCTATCTCTTCCATTTTCTTTTGCTTTGTATAGAAGCTTATCTGCTCTATTTACTATGCCCTTGCAAGACTCTTGTTTAAACTGAACAATTCCTCCACTTATTGTAAGTATAAGATTTTCATTTTCAAATTCAATCTCTTTTATTCCTTTTCTTATATTTTCTGCCTTTTTGTATGCATTTTCTATATCTGAGTTCGGTAATACTATCAAAAATTCTTCTCCACCATATCTTCCAACAAATCCATCTTTACCAATATATTGCTTAATATAATTAGATATTTCAACTAAAACATCATCTCCAAATTGATGACCATATTTATCATTTACTTTTTTAAAATGATCTATATCAAACATTATTATAGATAAATCACGTTTTAAAACACAGGCTTTTTCTATCTCTTTCTTCAATAATATATATATATGCCTATGATTATAAAGTCCTGTTAGTCCATCTGTTATACTAATATCTTTAAGTCGTATATTAATCTGATTTATTTTATTTTGTATATCATATCTGTCTTTTATCATAGCATTAACAGATATAGCCATCTTTTTTAATTCTATATACCTTAACTTCTCTATATCTATGTATATTCTTTCTTCTGAAGCTCTTTCGAAGAAATCTACTACAAATTCTATTTTTTTGTTTATTCTATAATTTATTTTTTTAAGATATAAAAGTAAAATTAACATTATTACAATCATAAGTATTGTAACTGTTTTAATTTCCTTTTTAAATGCATTTTTTAATATAGCTTCATTCTTTTTTATATTTTCATTTATATCTTCTACATATATACCTGAGCCTATAACCCACTCCCACTCCGGAACAGCCTCTGCATAATACAGTTTATCATGATCTAATTTATCCGTATCCTTTATCCATTTTTGAGTTATATATACTCCATGCTCACTTTCTCTAGCCATTTTTATAAGTCTTTGGTTAACTTTAACTCCATTGACATCCTTCATATCCCATATATTTTTACCTGTTATCTCTGGATATTTACCATTTCCAAGTTCAAGTCCATCATAAGTGAGTATAAACATATATTGTTCGTTATTATCTCCAAAATGGATGTTTGATATAAATTTTATAATTCTTTGTTTTATAATTTCTTCTATTTCTACATCTGTATATTGGGTATTTTTTCTTAGTAATTCATATGTATTATTTTGTTCAAACTCTATGTATTCAAATACTCTATCTATTTGAGTTTTTAATAATTTTTTTTGATCTTTTATATACTCTATTTTCAAAATTTCACTTTCTTTTAAAAAATTTCTATACTGCCTAATAATATTGTTGCCTTCTATTATAACTGTAATTATAATAATAAAAAACAACATACTTTTAAGTAAAATTTTTTTTATGCTAGAACTGTCTGTCTTTAACATTTTAACACCTCTTATTTTAGCATTAATCCCTTCATTATATCATATAATATATTTCTTAATCATCTCTTAAATGTATCTTAAATATTTGTACCCAATATTTTCTATTCTAAATTATATAGGTAATAATTTCTATACTTTTATTTACTTTATCAAATTTTAGATATTATTGATATAATATTTATGCAAGATTATATCAATAATACCTAAGTTTTGCTTTATCCGAAAGCTAAAAATTCTAAAACTCCACCTTCTTAAGGCTTGAGATAAGAACTTAACAGCTTCTGGATTAGCTCAACTAAAAATTCAGCTGTAGTAAAAACTCCATCTGAATTAAGTTTCGCTTTATTAAGGAGATGATTTTGAGTGACCAATAATAAATTAATTTACGTTGTAGATGATGAAAAACACATTCGAGAATTATTAAAAAATTATCTAGAAAAAGAAGGATACAATGTTTGTACATACAATGATGGTCTACAGGCCTTAAACGCATTCCATATTCACCCATGCGATATGCTTATTATAGATGTTATGATGCCTAATATGGATGGATTTAGTTTGTGCAAAAGTGTAAGATCAGTTAGCGATATTCCTATAATAATAATTTCTGCTAAAAATGATGAAATAGATAGAATATTAGGTCTTGAGTTTGGAAGTGACGATTATATAGCTAAACCATTTAGCCCTAGAGAATTAGTTGTAAGAGTCAGAAATATGTTTAGAAGATTAAATCCACTCCCTACTCCTAATAATAGTCTTGATATTCTCTCATACAAAGATATCCGTATTTTTCAAAAAAATAGATCCTTATTTATAAACGATGATGAAATCAAATTAACTTATAAAGAATTTGAATTAATTAATCTTCTTTTAAATAATTTGAATATCGCTTTTTCTCGCGAAAAAATAATAGAAAACATTTGGGGATATGATTATATAGGTGATACCAGACAGGTAGATGATTTGGTTAAAAGAGTTAGAAAAAAGCTTCTTTTAAATAATTCTGAAGTTAAAATAGATACCATATGGGGATATGGATACAAAATAAATAAGTAGGTGATTATATGAAAAAAACAATTTCAAGTAAGCTTATAAGATTAAATATGTCCTTAGTTATATTCGCACTTTTTCTTATGTCCTTTATGTCTATGTTCTTTATACAAAATTATCTTGAGAAGCAGTTGATAAAAGACCTTATATCAGAAAGTAGGCTTATTCAAAGAATTTCTCAAAATGAATCAACGGGCAAAAGAGGAATAAATAAAGAATCATTAAAATCAAACTTAGATTCTAACTATAAGATATATAAACGAGAATTTGAAAGTCAAAGTATTATATTTGCTAATAGAAACGGTTCTTACCAACCTATATTTTATTCATCTAAACGCAATGTATTAGACAATGAATCTATAGAATTTATAATAAAAAATGTTGAAAATCATAAGTATAATTTTAAATTTACATCAAATAAAGTTGAATATTTGGCTGTAGCAAGAAATACTAAAAATATATCTTCCAATAATAGAACTTCCCATGGATTTATATTAACTTATATTTCAAATAATACTACTACTGAGATAATAAAAGGTATATCAAAAATACTGTTCTTTTCTATGATATTATCAGCCTGCATATGTATATTCGTTATATTTTTTGCATCAAGAAAAATCACAGACCCTATAATTAAATTAACTAATTTAGCAAAAGAAATATCAAATAGGAATTTCAACTCCACTTTTTCTATAGATACTGGAGACGAATTAGAGAGCTTAAGTAATTCTATAAATAAAATGGCTTGTAATATAAAAGATTATGATACTAATCAGAAACATTTCTTTCAGAATATATCTCATGAGCTAAAAACACCTTTAATGTCTATACAAGGATATGCCGAAGGGGTTAGAGACAATGTTTTTGATGATAACGAAAAGCCTCTAAATATAATAATAGATGAGAGTAATAGAGTAAAAAAATATGTTGAAGATATTATATTCTTATCTAGGCTTGAAATGCTAGATATATCATTTGAATACAAGTTTTGTAGTCTTAATGAAATTATAATAAGTTCTATTGAAAAAATAGAGAGTATAGCTATATTGAGAGATATAGATATTATTTATAATCCAAGTGAAGACATTCATTTGAATATAGATAAAGATAAATTCATACAAGCTTTAATAAATCTTTTATCTAATTGTCTTAAATACACTAAAGATACAGTAGGTGTAGATACTATAAAGACAAATAATTGTTATAAAATAAAAATATGGGATAATGGAAATGGCTTTAATAAAGATGATTTGAATAAAATGTTCAATAGATTCTATAAAGGTGAAAAAGAAGGTAGTGGAATTGGTATGTCTATTGTTCAGAAAATAATAGACAATCATAATGGAACTATATCTGCTAGTAATAGAGATAATGGTGGAGCTGAATTCACAATAAAGATTCCCATTAATTAAATATATTTTACACACTTTTACCACACTTTTTATATTTTTATAACTAATTTTAGTTTTATACTTTAGTTAAATCAAAAAGGAGGTATATTCTATGAATATTAAAAAATTTGTTATGTGTGGTATGGTTGCTAGTATGGTAATGGGTTCTTCTCTAGGAGTATTTGCAAATGAACTTCCTGATGGAACTGATAAAACTCAAATCAAGGCTGAAAGATTGGCTGAAAAAGAAGCTAAAAAAGCTGAAAAGCAAGCCCAAAGACAAGAAAAACTAGCTCAAAGAGCTGATAAAAAAGGAATATCAGTAGATGAATTAATAGAAAAGATAGATGCTCTTAAGGCAGAAGCTAAATCTCAAGGATTAACTTTTGATGAATTTAAGGCTCAAAGAAAAGCTGAAAGAGAATCTAAAAAAGCACAAAGAGCCGATAAACTTGCTCAAAGAGCTGAACGACAAGGTATAACAGTTGATGAATTAATAGCTAAAATAGAAGAGCTTAAAGCAGATGCTGAATCTAAAGGTATAGCTTGGGATACATACAAGGCTCAAATAAAGGAAGAAAGACAAGCTGCAAGAGAAGCTGCAAAAGCTGAAAGACAAGCTCAAAAAGAATTGAAACAACAAAGTAAAGTAGAAAAAAACGCTCAAAGTTTATAATATTATAAAAAAACCACCTGTATACTTGGTGGTTTTTTAATTATTATTCAGCACTCAATCCTGCTAAATTCAATAAATTCCATGGCTTATTAAAATGTGGTTGAAAGAAAAAGTCAATAAATGCCAATTCATCTATTGTCATTTTATTTTGAATGCAAACAGATATTGTATTTATACATTGAGTTAAATCTGTCTTTGAAATAATTTGAGCTCCTAGAATTATTCTAGATTCTTTTTCGTAAACTACTTTTAGTTTTGCTAAGTCATACGTAGGCATAAATTCTGGTCGATAATTATCTTCAACTGTCACTGTATCAATATCAATTCCTAATTCTTTAGCATAATTTTCAGTTAATCCAGTAGATGCAATATTATGTTCATATATCTTAATTCCAGAAGTTCCTTGAGTTCCCATGTATCTAGTTGTAGGCTTTACTAAATTTCTAGCAACTAATGTTCCCATACGAACTGCATTTGTAGCTAATGGAATATATCCATGTTCTCCTGTTGGATTATATATAATTGCACAACAATCTCCAGCTGCATATACGTCTTCTTTGCTTGTTCTCATATATTCGTCAACTATAATAGCTCCATTATCTAACATCTCAATTTGCTTTTCAAATAACTTAGTATTTGGTTTAAATCCAATACATAATATTACTAAATCAGCTTCATATTCACCTTTTGATGTAATTACCTTTGAAACTCTACCATCTTTTCCTTCAAATCTATTTACAGTTTCTCCTAGAGCTAATTTTACGCCGTGATCTAAAAATGCATTTTCTGCTGTATCTGTATATTCTTTATCTAAGTATTTACTTAAAATACGATCTTGACTATCAATTAATGTTACATTCTTTTTATTCATTTCAAATGCCTCTACCAATTCAACTCCTATATATCCAGCACCTACTACAACTATATTCTTAGAATTTTTTGCTTTTTCAATAATTGTATTTGAATGATAAAAATTCTTTGATAATAATATATTTTCTAAATCTATTCCCTCTATGTTTGGAACTATCGGCCATGATCCTGTGGTTATTATTAACTTATCGAATTTATCCTCAAATTCTTCATTTGTTTTTAAATTACGAACTTTAAGTTTCTTTTCATCTGTGTTTACTTCTAATACGTCATGAGACATTTTAGTAGTTACACCTAATTTTTTTAGTTCCTCAGGTGAAGAATAAAATAAACCGTTTGGGTCTTTAATTACCCCTCCCACATATAGTGCAATACCACAAGATAAGAACGATATTGTATCATTTCTTTCATACACAGTTATTTCTGCATCTGGGTATAACTTTGCAACATTTAATATTGATGCTGTACCTGCATGTGTACAACCAATAACAGCTACTTTCATTTTTTTCCCCTCCTATATAATAACTTTAGTTTTTATATCACTTTTAGATAATTATTTTTTTAACAAAGCTTTCATTTTATTACTTACCCTTATTTATTTTAATTAATCATTTATATTCTATCCATTTCTTTTAATTAGATTACAATTCAAATTAATTATATACATATTTTGTAAAAGAAGAGTTACTGTGATATATTTAAATTCAGTATATTTATTCAAAATCTAAAATTAGGATGTGAATCTTAAGACAAGAAAATTCTTGAGTACAGTTAATATAATAGTATCCATACTACTATTTTTGCTTGTTTATATAAAATCATATTGAAATATTTATAAGGTAGGAGGTTTATAATGAATTTTAGAGATGATAAATCAAAAATATATTATATAGGTGAAAATTTTATTTCTATATTTTTAATTATTTTAACAATAGCATACTTCTTAAATAGAAATGACAAAGATTTAGCTGTTATAATTTTTGTTGTACAACAAATCTTTTTAGGTTTATTTTGGTTGCTTTCAGGAATTAAGCTAGTAGTTGCTCAAAAAAATAAAAGTGGCTTTTTTAATTGCATATTTGGTGGATGTATACTTGTATTTATCACAATTATAATTTCAATTAAGTTTTTCAACTCTATTTAAAGCTCTAAATTTAGTACAAATAATATTATGTATCATAACCCATAAGTTGATTCCAAAATAAATGACATTAAAACTATATGTAAAAATATTAGTGAATGCTTTTGGATGCTTTGAATACTTACAAAATCTAAAATTAGGATGTGAATTTTATTGAAAATAAATAAATTTGTTTTATGGTTTATAAATATTATTTGTACCATATTATCTTGCTACTCTTTTCATATGTGTATGATATATTCTGAGAATATTTATGAATCCAACTCTAGTAATGGATTAGGTTATGTTTTAGCAATAATGATCTGCTCCTTTATATTCATATTTCTCAATATTATTATACACGCTCTAATCTTCATTAATCATTATGGAACCTTCAAAAAAGATAATATTAAGATTAAAGAATTAATTATACAAAAAGATAAATTTAACTTTATTCGACTATTGGGTTATTTAATAATAGTATATTTACTTCATGATTATACGATAGCTAATACAATATCTTCTACATGGAACTTTATATTTCATGTATCCACAATAATTTTAATATGTTTTTATATTATGTGGCTTATAAGTTCTCTAAAGAGAAATGTTGAAAACAATATTCCCCTATAAAGCATACATACGTAATCATAAATTATTATTAGATAAAAAAGGTAGGTATATATATGAAAAAGAATAAATTTATTTCAATTATAGAATTTACGTTTTACATTGGTTTTATTATATTTTCACTACTTGGTCTATTTCACATCATTGTTTTAGATACCGAAATCATATTTGGTGTAGTAAGTATTTCTATGTTATTATCAGGTTTACATAACTGGAACAAAAGAAGATTCCTAAGCATACTTAATATATTATTATTTATATTTATGTTTTTTACTTTTTTACATTATCTTATATTAAAATATTTCTAACATTAAAGTTACATGATCTAATATTTAGTTTTATACAAAATATTTAACACATTAGCGGTATTTTAATGCCCTTGATTTTGCATTAAATACATAAGTTTTTATTAGATAAATGCAATCAAGAATAATTATTCCCCATACTGTAATCGCTATTATATATCTAAAACATATATTAATATTAAAAAACAATGTAGAATATCCAATCATAGATAAAAATATATTTACTATCATATATTCAAGTATAATATTCTTATTCATACTTATATTTTTCAATAAATAATTACTAGAAAATATAGCTATAATTGAAATTATTATAGATAATAAAAAGAAAAATTTAAATATAATACCAGAGAATAGCATAAATAGCGAACCAAAAAACTGCATGAATACATCTCCCCTTCTACACTTTCATTATTATCTCACGAGCCATACTACTCTCACTACGTTTTACAAGTACCTTATACTTTGTATCTCTTATTCCAAATCCATTTCTACTCCTAATTTCATTTTTAAATTTAGTCTTAACTTTAATATTTGAATCCTCAAGATTGTTTTTAATAGCTACATAATCATCTATATTCTTAGTTACATGAATAACCTCCCATATAGCTATCTCAATCAACTTTATTACGGCACCTACTATTATTCCTAAAATAATAAGTGACTGAAATATCAAATTATAATCTATTGAAATAACATTTCCCATACTACACCTCCCATAAATAACCAAATACATTTTATACAATTATAATATATGCTTGAATAACCTTCCACACAATTATACAATTAAATTATGTTTTTTATAATAATAAGAGATTATAAAGTTTCCACTGTGTGGATAACATTAATATAAAAACTATACTTTCAACTAGACGAATTTTAGGAGGTCTTTTTATGTTGGGAAGTTTCGCAAATGGATTGGCAGTATTAATAGGGAGTTTAATAGGCCTTTTATTTAAAAAAGGTATCGGTGAAAATTACAAGAAAATACTCATGGACTCTATGGGGTTATGCATATTCTTAATAGGAATTATGGGAGCTACAAAAGCTCAAAATATATTACTTCTTATAGTTAGCTTGGCAATAGGTAGTGTTATTGGGGAATATCTAAAAATCGAAGAAAACTTGGACAAGTTAGGCGATTTTATAGAAAGTAAATTAGTAAAGAAAAAGGGAAGTATTGCAAAAGGATTTGTAACCGCTACACTAGTATTTTGTATAGGTTCCATGGCAATCATAGGTGCCCTAGAAAGTGGTTTAAACGGAAACCACCAAACTCTTTTCGCTAAATCAATAGTAGATGGAATACTATCTATAATATTTGCATCAACATTTGGACTAGGAGTTTTATTCTCATCAATCTCAGTTTTCTTATACGAAGGTTTTATAGCAGTTGCAGCATCTTCTGTAAAGATGTTTTTAGTAGACAGCGTTGTAAGCGATATATCATCAGTTGGTGGAGTCCTTATTATAGCAATAGGTCTTAATGTCCTAGATATAAAAAAAATAAAGGTAGGAAATATGCTCCCAGCAATATTCATACCCTTAATTTTTTTCATACTAAAACTTATGTATTTCAAGGTAATTCACTAATTAACAACATTATATTACTTTAGACATTTATATTTCGTTTATTTCTTGGGAAATATAGGGAACTTTGTTCTCTTATCAATATTATCTACAATTTGAAAATCATATAATTTCCTTAACCGTAAAAAATCCATAGGGATTAATAATTAATCCCTATGGATTTTAATATTTAACTATAATGTATCTTGACCTTCATCCCAGTTTACAGGACAAGCTTTACGAGTCTGTAATGCTTTAAGAACTCTAAGGAATTCCATAACATTTCTTCCAACTGAAGTGTTATTTATAGAATAGTATTGTAAAATACCATCAGGATCTATTATGAAAGTTCCTCTTAATGAAATACCACCAGCTTCATCTAAGAATACACCATATTCTTTAGCTAATTTTTTATCATAGTCAGCTAATAGTGGATAATCAATTCCGCCTAAACTCTTAATCCAAGCTTTATGTGTAGGTATACTATCTGTATTAACACCTAATACAGTAGAGTTTAATCCTTCAAATTTCTTTAACATACGATTAAACTCAGGTACTTCAGTACCTCAGACAGGTGTAAAGTCAAGTGGATAGAAAAATAAAACAACATATTTTCCTCTTAAATCTTTTAACGAAATGTCTTTATCAGTGGTGCTAGGTAATGTAAAATCAGGTGCAGGCGAACCAATTTTAATCATTTGTTTCCCTCCTTTATTATTCTTCATCAGTATATATTATCTTCTTGCAGAAGTACTTTTATTCTTATTTATTAAATTCCTTAATCATAAAAAAAGAGCATATAGCTCTCTTTTAATCTAAATCTTTTAAATTCATTTGGATATATTCCATTACTTCAAAAATATTCACGTTAATTCCGTTTATTTTATCCTCAAGTTCTATATTACTACCAGTCAAAATTGTATTGATATTTTGATTTTGCATAATTCCATTTAAAACTTTAATAATTATTTCTTTTTCTTCATCAATATACTCTAAATCTTTTAAGCTTATTTCAATAGATTGCTTAACTTCAGAAACACTCATATTGGTTCCATTTGTTTTATCCACTAATTGTAAATCTCTATTAGTCAAAGTTGTATTGATATTTTGATTTTGCATGATTCCATTTAAAAGTTTAATAATTATTTTTTTATTTTCATTCATATTGTATTTCTCCTTTGAAATAAGTTTTAAATTACAATATTACTTATATGCATGAATAATAAAAAGTGTTCATCACAGGTTTATTTATATAAAGATTATCTTAATTCGTTTATATGTTATATAAAACCAAACTTAAATATACAACCATGATTAATTTAACTCATTATGCTAATCTAAAAAAATAAATGCTGATGATATTGTTAATATCCTCAGCATTTAACTTTTATCTATACTTAATAATCTTATCTGTGTACAAATAATTCAAACTCATATTATTGAACGGAATTTGTTTCGTTTTTATATAAAAATGTAGTTATAAAGATTCCTAAAATAGCGGGAAGAACCCATGCAAATCCTGCACTTGCAAGTGGGAGCATTTTTATAAAATCTCCTATAAATGCAGTATTTACTCCCATTGCAGAAAGTCCATCAAAAACACTTACAAATAAAGCACCACAAACGGCTCCCAGATATGCTTTCTCACTTTTTATAAAATCATCAAATACACTCACAAGTATGAGTACAATCGCAACAGGATAAACTGTAGCAAGAAGAGGAACTGCAAATTTAACTATATTTTCAACTCCTGCATTTGCAAAAACTGCACTTATTATTACTGTTGATATAACTATTATTCTATATGAAAGTTTTCCTTTAGTAAGTTCTTCAAAATAAGTCCCTACCGTTGCAACAAGTCCAATTGCTGTTGTAAGACATGCAACTGAAGCAGCTAAAGATATTCCAAATTTTCCAAAGTTACCAAGTATACGTTCTGTTATTCCAACCACAAGATCTGTTCTTGCTATATCAGCTGAAAAAATTCCACTTCCAGTTGCACCAAGGAAAAGTAGTCCTCCATATACAAATACAAGTCCTGTTCCAGCAACAAGTCCAGCTTTCATCGTAACTCTAATTTGATCTTTCTTTCTCTCATATCCTTTTTCAGCAAGAGAAATTAATATTATTCCTCCAAATACTATTGATGTAAGTGCATCCATAGTTTGATATCCTTCAGTAAACCCTACAGAAAAAGAATTTCTTAAACCAGTATCAACAGAAGTTCCTATTGGTGAAGTTATTCCTTTTATTATTATACTAAAGATTATAACTAATAATATAGGAGTAAGTATTTTCCCTATCTTATCAATAATACCAGACGGTTTTATTACAAAGAAAAGAGTTATACCAAAATATATTATTGATACTAATACAGGACTTACGTCCGGTATAATTGGTTTTACTCCAAGTTCATAAACTGTAGCTCCTGTTCTTGGTATAGCAAGAAGTGGTCCTATTGCAAGTACTATTATTGTTCCAAGTATTTTACTAAATGTAGGGTTAACCTTACCCGCAAGATCATTTATAGTACCCCCAGCCTTTGAAACAGCTAATACTCCAAGCAAAGGCATTCCTACTCCAGTAAGAATAAACCCTATTAAACAAGCAGCCCAACTCTTTCCAGATGCAAGACCAAGAGCTGGTGGAAAAATAAGGTTTCCAGCTCCAAAGAACATTGCAAAAAGAGCAAGTCCAACTACAAAAAAGTCCTTAGTTTCTTTTGTTCTCTTCATTTTTCTGCCTCCTAATATATTGTTCTTCTCAATGTTTCTCATTATTAAAATGTATGATTCTGTTTTTTTCATTCTTCGAACAATCAAAAATAACGTATTCATTGTACCACATTTTTTTATTTTAGTTAATATATTCCTTTTTTTGTCGCAATAATAGAAATATTATCCTTTTATGTAATATTCATTCAAAACATACAATTCCCATAAAAACACGTCTAGTTACTACACACCAACTCATGTATCTCATAATCCCTTATCATATAAAAATACCAGTACAATATAGGAATACATACTATATCTTACTGGTATTTTTACATTTTATTAATCTTTCTCTTTTAATAACTCTTTAAAAGTTACCTTTTCAAGTTCTTCACGTAAAGTCTTTTGAATCTTAGCTAAAGCTTTATGAATTTTACAGGTATTAGTTCTTTTCATATTGCAGTATTCTTCATCATGCAAGCATCTATTAACATATATAGGACCATCTATAGCTTCAACTACTTCTCTTAAAGTTATATCTTTAGGATCTTTGTTTAACATATAGCCACCCTTTACACCTCTAAAAGATTTGACTAAATCTTTCTTTGTAAGTTTTCTTAGGATTTTTAACGAAAATCTTAAAGTTATATTCTCACTCTCCGAAATTACTCTGGCTTCTACTCTTTCCCCAGATGATATTTGACAAAGGAACAATATTATTCTTAATGCATAATCCGCTTCTTGAGTTATTTTCATATGATCACCTTCTAAACTAGTTATTATATATATTTTCGTATTAATATACTACTTTATTTGTAAATATTATTTTTCACAGCATCTATCTCTTATATACACTAATCAAAATAGCATAAGCAATTTTAACATCCCTATTTCAATCGTAAATGAAATTCTTAAATTATATAAGGTAAATATTTTCATTAAGAAAGAGATTAATTTCTATACTATAGGTGACGATAAAATCAATAGATCAATTCATCGAATTTTGTCGAAATTATTTCATATTAGATTTACTTTATATTAAAATTTCATTTTGAAAAGGGAGGGAATTTATGAAACTCACAATAAAAATAAAATTAATCAACGTAATTTTAGTAGTAATAATTGTACCTATTTCAATATTAATTTTAACTTTATTTATGAATATTATTTTTCACAGAATCTATCTCTTATATACACTAATCAAATTAGTATAAGTAATTTTAACATCCCTATTTCAATCGTAAATGAAATTCTTAAATTATATAAGGTAAATATTTTCATAAAAAAAGAGGTTAATTTCTATAATATAGGTGCCGATAAAAGTAATAGATCACCTTGTCGAATCGTGTCGAAATCATTTCGAATTAGATTTAATCTATTTTAAAATTTCATTTTGAAAAGGGAGGGAGTTTATGAAACTCACAATAAAAACAAAGTTAATTGCCATAATTTTAGTAGTAATAATTGTACCTATTTCAATTTTAGGTACAACATCGTACTTAAAAGCAAAAAAAGAATTAAAAAATCAATTTAAGCATTCTGTAGAGCAGTTAAATAATGATATTAAGCAATCTATTGAAAATTACTTTGAGGGACATGAGTATGGGGTTGATTTGGTTAGCAATAATATTAACCTCAAGGAGATTGTGAATCATCCTGAATATGAACCTTTTCTAATGTCGCTATTTACCCAATATGTAGAAAGTTATAAAGGGGTAACTCAAATATATATGGGAACTATAGATGGTGGATTTAGGATTTATCCTGAAGCAGATATGGGAAGTGACTATGATCCAAGAGTACGCCCGTGGTATAAAGAAGCAATTGAAGAACAAAGTGTTACTTGGACTGATCCGTATGTAGATGTTGTTAGTGGTAATCTTGCGATTTCTAGCGCAGCCCCAGTATATGACAATGGAGGTAAATTAGTTGGTGTAGTAGGTGTAACTATATCCTTAGATGAATTATCTGAAAAAATAAGTTCTATAAAAGTAGGAGAACAGGGATATCCGTATATTTTAAGTTCTGATGGAACATTAATTACACATAAGAATCCAGAAAAAATAGGTCAAAAGACAAGTGTACCAGCAATTCTTGAAGGTATAAATAGTAATAAAGATTTTGGAATTACAGAATATAAATATAAAGAATCTAATGGTAATGTATCTGAAAAACTTGCTGTGTATACAAAAATGCAAGATTCAGGTTGGTACATAGTATCGACAATATATATAGATGAACTAGCAGAGTCTACTAAAGGTATACTTACTAATGCTATATTCATAGGATTGTTTATAATTATTGCAGCATCATTAGTAGGTATAATATTTGCAAATAAAATTTCTAATCCTATAAAATCAATAGTAGGTAATATGAATAAAGTAAAAGATGGAGATTTTACAGTAAAATCAGATATTAAGTCAAATGATGAAATAGGATTACTTTCAGACAATTTCAATATCATGATAGAAAATGTTAAAACTCTATTATTAGATGCAAAACAAGTAAGTTCTGAAGTATCAGATGCCGCAACAAATTTAGCAGCTACATCAGAAGAAACTAGTGCATCTGCTGAAGAAATAGCAAAAACTGTAGAGGAAATAGCAAAGGGAGCAAGTGAGCAAGCAGCAGATGCAGAAAATGGGGCAAAACTTGCATCTAATTTAGATGATAAATTTAATAAATTAGCAAATAATACTGATACGATGTCTAAAAATGCAAGTGAAGCAATTAATATCAATATAGAGGGTGTTAATGTAGTTAATGAGCTTAAAGAAAAAACTGATTTGAATAATAAGTCTATTCAAAAAATCGAGTCTGCAGTGAGACAATTAAATGAAAACTCAAGTAACATTGAAGATATACTAGATACAATAAGATCTATAGCTGATCAAACAAATTTACTAGCACTAAATGCAAGTATCGAAGCAGCAAGAGCTGGAGAAGCTGGAAAGGGATTTGCTGTAGTAGCAGATGAAATAAGAAAACTTGCAGAAGGATCAAGTACTGCAACTGATGAAATTAAAAAAATAGTAGATACTATCAAAGAAGAAAGTGAAAATACAGTTGATATTATGACAGAAGTAAAAATGATTTCTATAGATCAAACAAAGTCTGTAAAAGATGTAAATGATTCATTTGGAAAAATCTCAACATCAATAGATAATATTACAAATGAAATAGAAGAAGTTAATAAGTTTGTATTAGATATAATACACGATAAAGATTTGATAGTAGAGTCTATAGGAAATATATCAGCCGTATCAGAAGAAACTGCAGCAGGATCAGAAGAGGTTACAGCTTCTGTTCATCAACAAGCCATGGCAGTTGAAGAAGTAGCAAAAAGCGCAGAAAAGTTAAATGAGTTTTCTTTAAATCTTAATAATCAAATAGATAAATTTAAAATATAATATAAAAGTGAAAAGATGGATATGAAATTAATCATATCCATCTTTTTTATATACTAAGGAATTATAAAATTTCTATATCATCTCCAGCCTTAATAACTCCGCCCTCAATAATTCTTGTAAATATTCCTTCTCTTGGCATTACACAATCGCCAACCAATTTTCTTATTTCACATCCATTATGACATTCCTTACCTATTTGAGTTACCTCTTGAATAGTATCTCCAATCTTTAGTTTAGTTCCAACTGGTAATTCATATAGAACAATTCCTTCAGTAGTAATATTCTCTGCAAACACACCACTTACAAGCCCCTCTACCCCAGATGCTTTCATTTTATCTATACTCTCTTGACCAAGTAAACTTACTTGTCTATGCCACTTTCCTGCATGAGCATCCCCAACAAGACCATGATTTTCTCTAAACTCTCCTTGTGGTATTGGATGCTTTACAACACCTTTTTTTTCACTTAGGTTTACATCTATAACCTTACCAAATTTATTCATGATAAATTCCTCCCCATCAAGTGATTTCTTTATTCAGACGTTCCCAAATCTATGAGCATCTTTGCTATAATTTCAATTTCTTCTAATGTACTATCTTATTCTATTCCATCATTTTTTGTTATTAATCAATAGGTATTATATCACTTTTTTATACCATTCTTTAACTTACAGAATAATACAATTTTTTTGGTTGGTGAAATATTTAATATAATTGATATTTTAATAAATGACATCTTGATATAACCATATAACTAGAAAATGATGCTTGTTAAAATGTTAGCTAATGATTTAAATATTTTTCTATAAAACTTGGATTACGACGTTTAAATATCCGTTAAAAAACTTCGTTGTCTGACCGTAAGGGAGTTTAGAAGTTTTAGGATATTTAATAAGACGGAACCCTTAGTTTTATTAAAATATTTAACACATTAGCGTTATTTTAATAAGCATCATTTTGCTATTAAGTACTGAAATTTTAAATATATTCCTTTTTGAATTAAAATTTATAACAAAGATACACTTTTATTTCTTTTATCCTTTACAGATTGTTTTATATCTTCATCTTTAACTATCTTGAATGCATCTGTAGGACATACCTCAACACATGCTGGTCCTTTTTCTCTATTTATACAAAGATCACACTTATTAGCTATTATTCTCTCCTTAAAACATAAGGTTTTGGAGTCCATATCAATTAAATTAGGTTGAAGCACTTTTTCTCCATCTTTGTAATAATCAACTAACTCTATAGCCCCTAATGGACATGCGGTAAGACATGTTTTACAACCTATACAAGTTTCTTCGTTTATTTGTATGCTTCCATTTATATTTGATATAGATCCATTTGGACATACATTTGCACACGGAGCATCTTCACAATGTCTACATTGAATAGGTGCACTAACAGTTGCTGTTTTTACAACAGTAAGTCTTGGATTAAACGATATATTTTTACACTCTGGATTGAAGATATCTTCATCAGAATGAGCTATAACACAAGCTATTTGGCAGGTTCTACACCCTATACACTTATTAGGATCTGCTATAACAAAAGTATTCATTAACATTTCTCCTTTCTCGATGCATATTCAGTATGTAAAAGATGATGTGATTTTTCTCCTAGTGGTTCACCTAAAAACTCATCATACAATTTTTTGATACTATTATTTTCATGAGATTTTCTTACACCACACTCACCATCATGAGTGTAAAGTGATTCTTTTCTGTTATCATATGCCATTTTCTTATACTTATCTAAAATAACTTTTGGCTGTCCACCTCCACTTATACAACCTTCTGGACATGTCATAACCTCTATAAAATGTAGATCTGATTTATTATTTTTTATATCTTCAAGTATAGGCCTAACATTTTCAAGACCTGATACTACTGCAACATTTAATTTAATATCACCTACATCAATACTAGATTTAGTTACTCCATTTTGTCCTCTTACACTGTTTATATCTATATTTGGGATACTCTCCTTAGTAATAAGTTCATATCCAGTTCTAATAGCGGCCTCCATAACTCCACCAGTAGTTCCAAATAATGTTCCCGCTCCTGTATAATCACCTAGAGGATTATCAAACGTTTCTTCTTCTATATATTTAAAATCTATCCCCATATCCTTTATTAAATAACCTAGTTCTCTTGTAGTTATTACTACATCAACATCTTTATATCCACTTGAATTCATCTCATCTCTATCACATTCGAATTTCTTACAAGTGCAAGGCATTACAGATACACTAAATATATCTTTAGCATCTACATTATCTATATCTGCACCATAAGTTTTAAATATAGCTCCAGCCATTTGCTGAGGAGACTTACAGCTTGAAAGATGATTTAACAGTTCTGGATATTCTTGTTCCATAAATTTAACCCATGCTGGACAGCATGAAGTAAACATAGGTAAATTACTATTTTCACTAACTCTTTTAATAAGTTCGCTACCTTCCTCCATTATAGTTAAATCTGCTGAAAAGTTAGTATCATACACTCTGTCAAATCCCATTCTTCTAAGAACTGCTGCAAGCTTTTTATCTGTTAATGATCCTAAATCCAGCCCAAAATCTTCTGCTAAAGCAACTCTTACAGCTGGTGCACACTGAACAACAGTATATAATTTATCATTACTTAAACTATTTTTAACTTTTTCTACATCACATACATTATAAGCTGCAAATAAAGGTTCTTTAACCGTTTCAAGCATACCTCTTTCTTTTAATTTTATATCTATAGGAGTAGTTTCCTCTTCAAACTCACTTGAATAAGCACTACATATTTGTACACATTGCCCACATATAATACATTTATCTTCGTTTATACTTTGAGCCTCTCCTTGTTTTCCTTCTATAGCATCAACAGGACATACACTTGCACATCTTCTGCATCCTGTACATATCTCTTTATCTATATTGACTATCATCTCCTATCCCCCCTAAATTAAAGATTCATAAGTCCTAGTGCAGCTTTTATATTTTTATTCTTTTTATCTTCTTTTATATCTACAAGCCTTAATGCATTTTGAGGACATGCTTCTATACACGCTTTAGTCTCTTTCCCTTTGCATAAATCACATTTATATGCTATTAATTTTTCTTCTTCAAGTCCTAATTGAATTACTTTCTCTTCATTTTTATAATGTGGCAATAATTCTATTGCACCTATTGGACATGCCATAAGACAAGTCTTACATCCTATACAATTTTCATCTATATAAATAATATCTCCTTCTTGCTTTATAGCTTTGTTAGGACATGCATTTGCACAAGGCGCATCTTCACAATGTCTGCACTGTATAGGTGCACAGAATTTTTCATTTTTTACAAGATATAATCTAGGAATAACTGGAGTTGTCATCGTTCCTACTGTGTATCCTATATTATTTTCTTCATTGTGTACACTAGAACAAGCCACTTCACAAGCTTTACAACCTATGCATTTATTTGGATCTGCTATGACAAAAGTATTAAAACTTTCCTTCATTTTCTCTCTCAACCTTTCATACTTAAATTTTTACAACCCTCATATTCTTTCTTATTCTAGTGTATTCATCTTTTATATACTGCTCTGCTTTTTCTTGGTTATGTATTTTTTCAACTTTAATAGCACAGTATTTAAATTCAGGAGTCTTTGAAATAGGATCTAAACTATCTATAGTAAGTTCGTTACAAGAACCAATCCACCACTGATAAGTCATAAAAGTAGAACCTTTTTTCACTCTATCAGTAACACTCGCTCTAGTTATAACGCTTCCTCTTCTAGAACTTACTCTTACTAATTCTTCATCCTCTATACCTAACTTTTCGCTATCTTCAATACTCATTTGAATATATCCAGGCTCATCCGCAAGCTCTTTTAATGCCCTACAGTTACCAGACATAGTTCTAGCAGAATAATGTCCAACCTCTCTAACAGTTGAAAGACTAAGTGGATATTCTTCATCTGGAAGTTCTCTAGGTGCTCTCCACTCACTAGCAAATAAATTTCCTTTTCCGCTAGGAGTTGAAAATTTATTTCCTTTATATAAATACTTCGTTCCTTCATGTTCCTCACTTGGACAAGGCCATTGAACTTCACCTTGTTTTTCCATCTTTTCATAACTTGCACCAGCAAAACTTGGACATAGACTTCTCATTTCATCCCAGATTTCCTTAGTATTTTCATACTCCATATCATATCCCATACTACTTGCAATCTCAGAAATTATCTGCCAGTCAGGCTTTACATCACCTTTAGCATCTATTGCCTTATTGAACTTTTGGAATCCCCTATCTGCACAAGTATATACCCCTTCATGTTCTCCCCATGAAGTAGCTGGCAGTATAACATCCGCGTGAAGAGCAGTTTTGTTCATAAATATATCCTGAACTATAACAAAATCTATTTTATCAAGTGCTTCTCTAACCTCAGAAGAATTAGGGTCACTTTGAACTGGATCTTCTCCAAATATATAGTAAGCTTTGATTTTATCTTCGTTCAAAGCCAAATGAGGTACCTCTGTTAAAGAGTATCCATTCTTATTAGAAAGCTTAACTCCCCAAGCTTTTTCGAACTTTTCTCTAACCTTATCATCAGTTACCTTTTGATATCCAGGATATACATTTGGAAGAACTCCCATATCACATGCTCCCTGAACGTTGTTTTGACCACGAACTGGACCAATACCTACATTTTCACGTCCATAGTTTCCTGTTAGAAGAGCCAGTGATGCAAGTCCTTTAACAACATCAACAGCTTGTGAGAACTGACATACTCCCATACCATAAAGTATCATACTATCCTTCGCTTTAGCATATTCTCTCATAGCTTTTCTTATATCATTTGCCTTAACCCCTGTTATCGTTTCAGCGTATTCTGGAGTATACTTCTCAACTAAAGCCTTGTAATCTTCGAATCCATCAACATGATTTTTTACATAATCTTTATCATAAAGATTTTCATTTATTAAAACATTTCCAAATGCATTTACAAGGGCCATATTAGTTCCACCCTTTATAGGAAGCCACATATCTGCAATTCTCGCTGATTCTGTAATTCTAGGATCTGTAACTATTATCTTTGCTCCCTTTTCTTTAGCTTTTACTATTCTTCTTGCAACAATAGGGTGTGAATCTGCTCCATTATATCCAAATATAAATAATAAGCTTGCATTTTCTATCTCATTGATTGAATTAGTCATTGCACCACTACCCAAACTGTAAGCCAGACCGGCTACGGATGGAGCATGTCAGATTCTAGCGCAGTGATCTATGTTATTAGTACCTATAACAGCTCTCATAAACTTTTGCATTATATAATTTGCTTCATTACCTGGTCCTCTTGCACAACCTGTACCCATTATAGAATCTGGACCATAATCTTTTTTAATTTGAGTTAGTCTTGTTGCTACATAATCAATTGCTTCATTCCACTCCACTTCCTCTAATTCTCCATTTCTTCTAATCATAGGTTTTTTAATCCTAGCTGTAAGATACTGAGGATCTCTTAAAAAATCCCATCCATAATGACCTTTAAGACATAAATTACCTTCATTGGTTCTTCCATTTGCAGGTTCAGCTCTTACTATTTCCCCATCTTTAACTATAAGATACAGTTTGCATCCTGCCCCACAATAAGGACATACAGTTAATACTTTTCTCTCCATACAATATCCCCCTTATAAATTGAAAATTATGTATTTTCTTTATGTGTAAAAAAAGAACCTATAAGGTCTTTTTAACTTATAGGCTCAATTCATTGTCGATTATTAAATCTTCTTGTGTATTCAAATTTTTAAACATGTCCCAATTATGGCTAAATTCTCTCGCTTTATCTTCTTCAACATACATAGTATTTATATTGTTTATAAATGAAAATAAAGATCTTCTATCATTACAAAGATATTCATCAATTTTATTTATTATTCTCTTATTGTAAAAAGAATTTAGTGGCTCTATGTGATTTTGAGATTTTGTTACACATGCATCAACATCTTTTATAATGCTCTTCATATACGTTATATACTCTAAATTTACAATAGGCATATCACAAGCTATAAAATATACATATTCACTAGAAGCTTCTTTTAGACCTACATGTATTCCACTTAAAGGCCCTTTGCCTTTAATTTCATCACTCACTATTTTAACTTTATAATCTTTATAAAACTCTTTTTTGTTAGTTACTATTATTATTTCTTCAAATTCTGATTTCAATTTATCTATTAGAGAATCTATTAATCTTACACCTTTTATATTAAGAAACTGCTTGTCGAATTTCATTCTAGAGCTTTTGCCCCCTGCTAGTATTACTGCACTCTTAAACTTATTCATAATTACACCTATTTCCTAGCACACTCACCAGTTTTTCCTTTGAGTATTTCAATTCCATGATGAATGCTATCTATAATATATTCAAGAGATTCCTTAACAGCCTTAGGGCTTCCTGGTAAATTTACTATAAGAGTTTTATTTCTTATCCCACTAACCCCTCTTGATAACATAGCTCTTTTAGTTATTGAAAGACTATAATATCTCATAGCCTCAGATATCCCTGGAGCTAATCTATCTACAGCTTTACGTGTAGCCTCTGGCGTAACATCTCTTTCACTAAATCCAGTTCCACCAGTTGTAAGAATTAAATCTATATTAAGATCATCACTCATATGTACCATTTCATTAAAAAGAGCTTCTTCTTCATCCGGAAGAATAACATACTTTTTAACTGCATACCCATTGTTAGTAACTATCTCATCTATTAACTTTCCACTCTCGTCTTTTCTTTCTCCTATATACCCCTTATCACTTGCTGTAATTATACCTACGTTGAACACTTTAAATCACTCCTTAATACATTTGTTTCCATAATATTACCACAACTAAACTAAATTCGATACATATAACTTCGATAAAAATATATCAAATTCCTTTTTTACTTATTAACTTAAAATTAATAAGTAAAAAAAATCAGTTAGTATGTACATGTACATACTAACTGATTTTTTAAGCTAACTATACAGCCTAGTGGATGACCAAAGTCAAATATATCAGCACTTAAAACCTTACCCTAGGATTTTATCGATTTTTTAGCTTTGAAAGCTAATCTTTAAAAAAGAAGATCTTTCAATTTTAATCTTTTCGCTTTAAACTTTTATCTCTAAACGTTTAAATTATTATTTAATAGTCAATAGATAAAGTGTGCTTTGTAACCCTAAGCACTAGGGGATATATTTTTAGATTTTCGCATAATTAGCTATTATATTATTGATCTATCTCAATAAATGTAGTCGCATTAGATTCACTTAAAGTAAAATCAACTTCAGCCAAAAACATATCTATTTCTTCATCAATCTCTTTTATTGATTTTCTAATTGAGATTGGATCAAATATTCTATATTCATTTAACTCTTTATATGATTTAATAAACTGCTCTGCATCTTCTGTTTTCTTTTTTTCTGACATTAACTGTTGACCCAAAAGATTCTCTAGTGTTTCTTCCATTTTTTTATTCTGTCTTGTTATTTCTGATTCTGCTTTTTCAAGTTGAAACCTAAGTTCTCTTAGAAGTTCTTTTTCATATTCTATACTATTTTTTCTCTCAATAGCTTCAGCAACTGTATATTTTTTATCAGATATCGTAACCTGAGTTTCTGCATTTGATGCTACAATTAAGGATTTAATTCTTTTTCTTCTTTCAATTAAATCTTTTATACTCTGTAATCCTGATTTTGCTTCTTTTTCTAACTCCTCTTTTCTTAGAAGCTTTGTCGTTATATCCTTTTTACCTTGAATAACGCCTAAAAAATTAACCGATGTTATTCTATCATTTATTCTTTTATCTAAGAGCTTTAATTCAACCAAACCTCTTGTAATTGTTATTTTAGTTAAAGCCATTAATTCATCCTCCTAAATATTCTTAATAAGAGTAGATTTACCATGTCACTTATTATATTAAATCTAAATTCACATTTCAACATTTATTTACTTTTTTTGTATTTAACAGTAAAATAAATCCAGTACAATTCTCAACTTAAGATTTGTATATTTTATTTTAAAAGAAAAGAGGCTGATATTTATATGAAAAAACTTTTATTATTAATTTTGTCTATACCTATAACTGTAATTATTTATATCTTTTTATTTTTATATAGCAGTCCTATGTCTAATGACTTTGAAGATTGTATTATATCAAATATACATAAGAAAAATGAGTCTATTATAGATTTAAAAGATGAACTTGAATTTGAATGGGAAAAATTCTATATTTTTGCACCATATAAGTCTAAAAATGAAATGTATGAAGAAGTAGATATAAAGTGGAATACTGTAGAAAATATGAGTGAACAATTCTATAAAGTTGTATTCGTAAACAAAGGCAAAGTAATATGTGACGATGATATTTCTATAGGAGATTTTTATATAGAGGCAGACTCCTATCCTGTTTATAGCAATAATTCTAAATTCAAACTAGATTATAATAAGAATAATTTTGTTGTTTTTAAACAAATTTCAGAATAGATATCTTCATAGCAAAATAAGCTTACCATTAAAACTTTCTATGGAAATGTTAGTGAATGCTTTTAGATATCTTTGCATTCACGGTATTTTCATAGGAAGTTTTTGATAACCCACAAACTCAAAAATAACCCAGATTTCATTATATGAAATCTAGGTTACTATATCTATTTTCTATAGATTAAATTTTGAAATAATATTTTTAAGTTCTTTTGAACTTTTTAAATTATCCTCTGTAGCTTCATTAATATCAACTAAATTTGAAACTATTCGTGATGTCTTATCAGCAATATCCTCTATTCCATCAGCTCCATCATTCATTGTTACTGAAACATCATTAATAGATAAAGCTATATTTTCAATAGATCCCTTTAATTTATCTGATATATTAGTGAAGTCTGTCATCATATTATTGAAATAATTTGCATCTTCTGTATACTTTTCTGATACTTCTATTAATTTTTTATAATCATCATTAACATCTTCTTCTACAAATTCAAGTATCTTTTGTGAACTGTTTACTAAATTTTTTACGGAAGAGTTTACTATTTTTATTGTATTTTGAATATCTAAAATAATGTTTGAAGACTGATCTGCTAGTTTTCTTATTTCATCCGCAACAACAGCAAATCCTCTACCATTTTCTCCAGCCCTAGCTGCTTCTATAGCAGCATTAAGTGCCAATAAATTTGTTTGCTCGGCTATTTGTAAAATATTATCTGCAAGAGAATTTATTTTCTCTACATCCTTTGCATTTTCTATAGAAATATCTAATTCTTCTTTTACATCATTATATATACAGTCCGCCTTCTTAGTTGAAGAAATTGCATTCTCTTTTAATTCATTTGCGCTCTCATTTACTTCATTTGATATTCTTTTACCCTCTTGTGATTTAGATAATATTAAATTTACTTCCTTTTCAATCTCTATAGCATATTCATTTATCTGATCTGATGAAGCTGCTGTTTGTTGCATACCTGCAGATAGTTCTTCTGTTGTAGCTGAAGTTTCACTAGCATTATCATTTAATTTATTTGTAAGCTTTTCTACATTATCTGCATTTACTTCTATACTTTGTGATGTTTTCGTAAGCTCATTTACAACTTCTCTTAACGTATCTCTAAGTTTAGATACAGATCTAACCATTACTCCAATCTCATCTTTATGTTTAAGTAAATAATCGTAACTTTCATCATTAGAAAATTCAAAGTTAGAAGTTTTATTTATAAGATTTGTTAATTTTTCTATTGGTTTTGCTATTAACTTTCCTATAAATAATCCTATAAATATACTTATAATAATTCCTACAATCATTATACTACTGAGTATATTTTTTATATTTTTAACTGGGCTCAATATTTCTTCTTTAGGAGCTGTTAAAGCTAACACCCATCCATTTTGTAAACGTGAGTATCCCATTAATTGATCTTTTCCTTGTAATGTATATTCTTTGACTCCTGAATTTGTTTTACTCATAGCTTCTGCTATATAGTTTAATTTTCCACTTTCCATAGTTTTTAAATTAATTTTCAACTCTTCATCATCTTTTTTTATTAAATTTTCCTGGATTAATATATCATATTCGCTATTTAATAAGCTAGCATGTCCAGTATCGTATACCTTAATATCATTTACTGCTTTTTTCAATTCATCAATTTCTATATCTATTCCTAAACCACCAATTAATAACCCATCTTTATATATAGGTACTGTATACGAAACCATATATACATCTATATCAGGATCTGTATATGGATTTGACCATACACCTTTTTCACTTTCGATAGCCTGTCTATAATCATACATTTCATCTTCATATTCAGCTTCCTCATTATCCCATGATTCTTCAAGTTTAAACTCTCCATTTGTCTTTGCATACCAAATACCATATCCTTTTCCTGTTAACTTAGGATTTAATGTAAAATATGCCCCTTGTATTAAATCTGATGTTTCTCCAAATTTTCCAATCATTAAATTAATATTATTTTTATGATATTCTATGTAACTCTCTGGATTTTCTCTTAATTGTTCTAAATTCATTGTTGAATTTATATTTATAGATAAAGTAGCTACTGAAGATTCAATTGATTGGAATGAATTGCTAAATTTATTTGCATAACTTTGTGACATATACAATAGTTTATCTTCAGCTTCCTCCTTTATATATTTAGAAGATTGAAATATACTTACAATTCCTAATAATAATGATATAACAAGACAACAAGATATTATTGTAGCAGTTATTTTTAGTCCAATTTTCTTCATCTGTTCTCCTCCAAATTCTTCTTAATAAATATATAGTATAATTACAATTCTACATTATTATATTTCGGCAAATCACATGCAACTTATTACCTATTTAAATATATATTTCAAATCCTTATATTTCCATACAATGTTTCTTTTACTAAATACTAAATAGTATAAAATAATACCCCTTGTCCTATTTACTTTTTATGTATTATCTGATAAACTGTTGGCAATTACATTCAAGGAGGTTATTATGAAAAAAAGAATTAGTATACTTTTATCTTTTCTTATGATTTTCAGTTTAACTTTAACAGGTTTTGCTGAAACTAACGAAATAAAAGTTCAATTAAACGGAGAAATTGTATCTTTTGATGTAGCTCCTCAAGTTATAAATGGAACAACTTTTCTTCCTGCAAGAGCTATAGTAGAAAAACTTGGTGGAACTATTGAGTATGTAGCAGCTACTAAAACTGTTACAGTAAAAAAAGACGGAACTGTTGTTACTCTTCAAGTTGATAACAAATTAGCTAAAGTTGAGAAAAATGGCGAAGTAAAAGAAATAACATTAAATGAGTCACCAAAAATTATCAATGGTGCAACTTTAGTCCCTGTTAGATTCTTATCAGAAGCACTTGATACAAAAGTTGGTTGGGATGAATTCGAAAGAACTGTAGTTGTAATAGATTACAATGAAGTAGTTAAATCTTTAGATTCAACTTTAAAATCTGAAGCACCAGCTTTTTATGAATTTTTAAACAGTGGTTATAAGCAACCTAATACATTCAATTCAAAATGTAACTTCAGCATAGATTTCAAATCAACTCCAAATACGGAATCTGTTGATAACTATTCAACATTAATGATGATGGGTGCACTTCAAGGAGGATTTGATGTTACATCTACATCTTCAATGAATGATGAAAGCCTATTAGTTGATATGAATATAAAGGCTAAAGGAATGGTTAAAGAATTTTTAAACAATGAAGCATTCGGACTTAAAGGACTTGACGATATAAATGTAAAAGTATTATTCAACGATAAATCTCTTTACATACAATCAGATGTGTTCAATAAAGTTGAAGATTTAAA
The DNA here is from genome assembly GCF_029542625.1 of Tepidibacter hydrothermalis. Classification (GTDB taxonomy): domain Bacteria; phylum Bacillota; class Clostridia; order Peptostreptococcales; family Peptostreptococcaceae; genus Tepidibacter_A; species Tepidibacter_A hydrothermalis. The sequence goes on along the minus strand of NZ_CP120733.1, from coordinate 327,410 downwards.
AAGTTTAAATGTAGGTGACAAATGGGTTAAATTTGATATATCTGAAGAAGATATGGCTTCTGTCAAGCAAATGATAGAAATGATTAAATCTGATGACACTAAACCTATTGATGCTCTTTATGCATCAATTAAAAACCCAACTACTGATTTAACTGTTGATACTTATGAAAGCACTTCTATGATTGCTGAAATACTTCCAATGCTTTTAGGTGATGATAACTTCAAAGTATCTAAAGCTGGAAACACTAAAACATATACTTTAAATATAGATTCAGATGATTTTATTAAGTTAATAACTGATATATCTTCAAAGTATTCAGATGAAGATATAAATAAAGACTCTGATTTCTTAAAGTTTAAAGATGCTCTTAAATTCAATTATGATGTAAAAATAGAAGTAAAAGACGATTATGTTACAGGTGAAACTATTGATATGAATCTTGATTTTGATTCTGAAGAAGACGGAAAGTTCAACTTAGGATTTAAATTAAATTCAAGTGCAAGTGATATAAATAGTGATTCTATTAAAATAGATGTTCCTGCTGACTCTGAAACAATAGATTCTAAAGTCCTTGAAAATAAAGGATTATAAAACATAAAAAAAATAGCTAATATCTCATATGAGATACTAGCTATTTTTTTATTTATAAGGAGTTATTAAGAAAATATAACTCTATCACTTAATGCATCCTTAGATTGTATTTTTTCAAAATATGATAAAAGCTTATCTATATTCAAATCTTTCTTTTCATCTTCTTTAATATCTAAAACTACTTTTCCTCCATGCATCATTAGAAGTCTGTTTCCCATTGATATAGCATGATTTAAATTATGAGTTATCATAAAAGTTGTAATTTTCTTTTTCTCTACTATTTTCCCAGTAAGCTCTATTATTCTTTCAGAAGTCTTAGGATCAAGAGCTGCTGTATGCTCATCTAGCAATAGTATATCTGGATTTTTTATAGTTGCCATTATAAGAGACAGTGCCTGTCTTTGACCTCCTGATAAAAGAGATACTTTAGTATGAAGTTGATCTTCAAGTCCTAAAGATAACTCAGATAATATTTCCTTGAAATACTCTATATTCTTTTTTGAAACTCCCATAGACAATCCAAATCTATTCCCTTTGTTAATAGCCATTGATAAATTTTCTAATATAGTCATTGATGGGGATGTTCCAAAACTTGGATCTTGATATACTCTCGCTATGAATTTTGATCTTTTATATTCTTTAAGATCTGATATATCTTTGCCATCTATATTTATAATTCCACTATCTTTATCCAAACTTCCCGATATCATATTTAAAAGAGTTGATTTTCCAGCTCCATTACTTCCTATTATTGTTACAAAATCTCCGTCTTCTATATCAAGTGATAATTTATCAAATACCTGCTTTTCATTTATAGTGTTTTTATTGAACGTTTTGCATAAGTTTCTTATTTGAATCATTTATATCACCTCTTCTTATAAAGTTTAGATTTAATTTGAATTTAGAGTTATTAGAAGCTATAGCAACCACTACTATCAAAGCTGTTATAAGCTTCAAATCAGCTGGATTAAATCCAATTTTTAAAGCAAGAGCTGTACTAAATTTATATAAAATAGATCCTATAACCGCCATTGTAGTAGTCTTTATTATTGAGAATCTCTTTAAAACTGCTTCTCCAAATATTACTGATGCAAGACCCATAACTATAATACCAGTTCCCATTGTAACATCTGAGAACCCTTGATATTGAGCAAGTAATGACCCTGCAAGTGCAACTAAACCATTCGATACCATAAGTCCTATTATCTTTATATTCCCTATGTCTATCCCAAGAGATGTTATAAGTTTTTCGTTATCTCCACATGCTTTTAATACAAATCCCATTTTAGTTCTAAGAAAAATATCTAATGCTATTTTCACTAAAAAAGCTATTATAAGTATTATAACTATAGGTTGCATATTTATATTAAATACTGTATTTTGATTGAATAATGGGATGTTTGACTTTCCCATTATTCTAAGATTTACAGAGTATAAAGCTGTCATAACTAGTATACCTGATAGTAAGTTTGTTATTTTAAATTTAACATGAAGTATTCCAGTTGCAATTCCTCCTATACATCCAGCTATAATAGATGCTGAAGTTGCAACAATTGGATTTATATCTTTAACCAAAAGAGCTGCTGTAACAGATGCTCCAAGTGCAAATGTTCCATCTACTGATAAGTCGGGAAAATCTAGTATCTTGTATGTTATATACACGCCTAATGCCATTAAAGAAAATATTAAGCCTTGTTCAAGTATACTTATAATTAAGTCCATCTAGTTATCCCCCTTAATAAGTTGTGCCTTTGCTTTTAAATCATCTGGTATCTCAATATCTAACATTTTAGCTACTTTTTCATTTATAACAAGAGTAGTGTTTTTAATATGCTGAATACTCATATCCTGAGGTTTTTCACCATTTAAAACCTGAACAGCCATAAGACCTGTTTCATATCCTAACTGATTGTAGTCTATTCCTTCCGTAGCTAAAGCACCTAATTTAACGTGTGATTCCTCTGCTCCTATTATAGGTATATTTTTTTGATTACATTTATTTGCTATTAAACTCATTGATGATGCAACTATATTATCTGCTGGAGTGTATACCACATCTACACTTTGAATTAATTTGTCCATAGCCTGAGATACCTCATTAACACTACTTACTCCAACTTCCTCTATATCAAATCCAATTTTTTTAGCCTCTTCTTTAGCCATATCAACTTGGATTTTAGAATTTATTTCACTTGTATTGTATATAATTCCTACTTTTTTACTATTTGGAACTAATTTTTTTATAAGTTCAAACTGCTTATTAACAGGTGTTATATCACTAGTTCCTGTAACATTTGTCTGTGTTTTTTCAATAGATTTCACTATTCCTGCTTCTACAGGATCTGTTACTGCTGTTATTAGTATAGGGATTTCATTTGTAGAATTGAATGCGCTTTGCGCTGACGGGGTTGCTATTGCAAATATCATATCCTTATTTTGAGATACGAAATTTTGTGCTATCGTTTGAGATGTAGGTATATCTCCTTGAGCACTTTGAAAGTCTATTTCTATATTGTTTCCATCCTCAAATCCATTATCTTCTAGAGCTTTAATAAATCCTTCTCTAGCTAAATCAAGAGCTGGATGCTCTGTTATTTGAGTTATTCCAATTTTGATTTTATCATCCTTTGAAGTGTCTACTGATTTGCATCCTACTAACGATACAACCAATAAAATAAGTAAAACTACGATTTTAAAATTCTTATTTCCTACCATGCTACCATCCTCCTAAATTTTAGTTGCTCAAAAATAATTGCAAGTATCTCTTTCTTAAGCAATTATCCTCAAAACAAAAAATTATATAATTTTCTGTAGAATAAAAAATCTGCTTTATGCTATTCCAGTTCACTCATAAACGTTATGCATAAAGTGAAAATTACATAATTACTTTGTATACAAAAAAAACTCCCGTATGAGAGTTTTTAAACAAAGTTAATAAACCTACCCTACATACCTACCATTCTACATATCTACTATACTACAAAACTACTTTTCTACTAATCTTCTACGAACTTCCTAATCTACATTTTCATCTTAATTTAAAATCTATTATACAAAAGTTAATATACGTTGTCAACGTATATTAACTTTTATTTTTTTGCTTAATTTACATCTTTTATAACTTCCCTTAAAACTGAACTTTCATCTGCTTTTTTAATTGCCATCTTAGTTGCAACAGGTCCTATTATCTCTGTAATTATAGTTGTAGCCATAAGTATAGTAATTACAATTTCACCAAGAGGTGTTCCTGGGAACTCTCTACCTACAGTTATTGCAAGACCTATAGCAACTCCTACTTGTGATAAAAGACCCAGACCTATATATTTCTTAACCTGAGCTGGAGCTTTTGAAATTGTAGCTCCAAAAGATGCCCCTCCTACTTTTCCAACTATTCTAAATAATAAGTACATAACTCCTAAAAGTCCTATCTTAGGAATTAAAGAAACATCAAGTCTAGAACCTGCTAATGTAAAGAATGCTGCAGTTACTGGTGGTGACCATTTTTCAAGTATATTAAATGCCTTATTTGCCTTACTTGATACATTTGTTACCATTATTCCAGTTGCCATTGCACAAAGAAGTGGAGATAAATTAAATTGAAGAGCTACCCCTACAATTAAAACAATACTTCCAATAACAAAAGTTAAAACTTCAGATTCATTCTTAGCACCTTTAAGTAAGTAACATAATACTATTCCAATTAACCCTCCTACACCTATAGATAAAACTATTTCTGTTATAGGATGAATAATTACCTTCGATACAGTTAAAACTTCATGCTTTAGGAAAACCTTTGCAATAGATGCAGAAACTGCATATATCATAAGAGATATTGCATCATCAACCGCAACAACTCCAAGTAATGTACTAGTTAAAGGTCCTCTAGCTTTATACTCTTTAAGAACCATAACAGTAGCTGCTGGTGCTGTAGCTGATGATATTGATCCTAATATAAGTGCAGTTGGCATATCTTGACCAAGTGCTAACATTATTCCTGTAACTAAAACAAATGCTCCCATAGCCTCACAAAAGGCTATTATAAATATATTCTTACCTAATTTTTTCATTTCCTGTATTTTAAACTCACTACCAATATTAAATGCTATTATTCCAAGTGCTACATCACTTATAAAAGATAACTCTTCTATTACTTGTTCATTCACAATATTAAATCCTGATACTCCAATTATAAGACCTGCTATTATATACCCTCCAACTGCAGGCATATTCATTTTATTCATAGCCTTACCAAGCAAAACCCCAAATATAAGTGCCAATGCTAAACTGATAAAATCACCCATTATTAACAATCTCCTTCTATGCTATTTTTAAAAATTTTAAACCAAGGAATATAATATCCCTTGGCATCATTTCAAACTAATATATATCTGGTATTGACCTATGACATAACCCAACAACAACATCATTTAAATGTAAAAGCCCCATACTCATAAATATACAAACGCTTACATGCTCTTTGTGTCTTGTAATCCCTATTTTTCCCCCTACATTCATTCCATTTGCCTTTGAGGCTACCTGCATTATGGCTTCTCTAGCGGCTCCTACTACTGCTCCATCGTGTACATGACACTCTTTTATAACCCCACTTCTTCTTGATGCTACAAGTGCTCTTTCTATAACCTTTGGTATAGACTGTATTAAATTTCCTCCTATATCAACTGCAACTGCTTTTATACCTTCTTTATTTAATTCTTTTATTACCCTTTGCTCATCTTCTCTTGAGCTTGTTATAGCTATCTTGATAGATGCCTTTGCTATATGAGTACTGTCTAATTGCATTCTATAACCTCCATAGTTTTTTCCTTTTTTATATTTAATATAATTTTTGATATTAATTTTGAAAATAATTCTATTTCATCTTCAGATAAATACTTAGATATTTTCTCTGTAAAATGCTTATAAACCTCAAGCTCTGCATTTAAAATTTCTTTTCCTCTATCCGTTAAGTATATATGAAATTCTCTTTTATCATATTGCGAGTTCATCTTCTCTACATACCCTTTATCTGTCAATTTTTTTATCATAGCTGTAACAGAGGGCTTAGTAACATTTAAAGCCTCAGCTAATTGGCTAAAAGTTGGATTATTAAGTGTATATATATATTCTAAATAATACATATGATTTATACTAAATCTTGAAAATTCCTGTTTACTCATGATCTTTTCTATATATCTTTTATGTACTTTATGAATATATTCTTCCATTTCCAACAAATTTACTTCAAGCTTCATCAATTCCTCCTGAAATTTTACATTTTTTTAATATTAGTTAGTTAACACTAACTAATATTTTAAAATATTTTTACTATTTTGTAAAGTACTTTCTATCTATATATAATTATTATTCTGAACTATATTAATTTAAGGAATATATCTTATTTTCTATCTTATTGAATTAATTCTTTTTCTATAATATAATTTTTTGTGAAATCTTTTAAAATTTTATGTTTAGAATGTTTTTTTCTAGGTATATATGAATTAGAAAAACATTTAATTTAATTGGGGAGGTATTTAATATGAAAAAATTTATATGTAAAGTATGCGGTTACACTCACGAAGGAGAAAATGCACCAGAGGTATGTCCACAATGTAAGGCTCCTAAAGATCAATTTATCGAGCATGATGAAACAAAATTAGCTTGGGCTGATGAGCATTTTGTTGGAATAGCTAAAGATGTAGATCCAGAAATAATCGAAGGTCTTCGTCAAAACTTCTTAGGAGAATGTACAGAAGTAGGTATGTACCTTGCTATGAGCCGTCAAGCAGATAGAGAAGGTTTCCCAGAAGTAGCAGAAGCTTACAAGAGAATCGCTTGGGAAGAAGCAGAGCATGCTGCTAAATTTGCAGAGTTATTAGGAGAAGTTGTAACTGATAGCACTGAAAAGAACTTACAAATGAGAGTAGATGCAGAGCACGGAGCTTGCATGGGTAAAAAAGAATTAGCTACTAAAGCTAAAAAGTTAAACTTAGATGCAATCCATGATACAGTTCATGAAATGTGTAAAGATGAAGCTAGACATGGTTCAGCTTTCAATGGTTTATTAAAGAGACACTTTAATAAATAATATATGAGTCTAAAAAGAGTGCATATGCACTCTTTTTTTAATGCCTTGGAGCCCAAAGAATTATCCCTACTCCTACTAAACATACAACTCCACCTATAAAATCAAATACATCAGGAGTCTTTTTATCTATTCCCCATCCCCATAATATCGATAAAAAAACAAATATTCCACCATAGGCTGCATATACCCTTCCAAAGCTTGGGAACTTTTGGAATGTCGGTATTATTCCATATATAATCAAAACGACAGCTCCGATTATACCATAAACATACGGTTTACCTTCTCTTAGCCAAATCCATATCAAGTATCCCCCACCAATTTCTGCAATGCCTGCTAATATGAATAGTATTATAGAATTTAGCAAATTAATCCCCCTCTTATGTAAATAAATATAATTATCAATATCAATTATATCTTATATAACTAGATTTTCATATATTTATCCATACTTTATCTGATTTTATCTGGACTATAAAAAATATTACTATACCTTTTATATAACAAAACTATGTTTTTATTGAACTCATGTCACTAGCTTTTACATGTAATTTATTGACAATATATATTTTTCTAGTATAATAACGTTGTAAGGATTATTTGATAATGATAATCATTAGCATAATTAATTATAGATGAAGGGATGAGAAAAAATATGTATTTAAAAATCAAAAGTAAAATTTTAATTGGTTTTCTACTTGTATGTGTAATTGTTTTGTTTAATGGTTATATTAATTTTAATATTAATCAAACCCTAGAAACTGCAATTAATCAAGTAGGAAAAAATAATGCGCCTCTTGTTGATGCTTCTATGGAGATAAAACTGACAACAACAGAAGCTCATTTATGGCTAGAAGAAATATTAACAGGAGCTGAGCCGCCTGAATCAATTGAAACCGTTAAAGCATTATTGGATGATTCAATATTTTTTGCTAATGTTATTATATCAGGTGGTGAAAACTATGAAGGTATTTTCTTACCTACAGATAATCCTGAAATTCGAAATAAAACAAAAAAGGTATTATTACTGCTGAATGATTTTCGTGAATTAGCTCTAAATCGTTATGATACAGTTATTGTTAAAAAGGAAACTGAGAATTTGCAAGCATTAGATGACCAATTTGATAGTGTTTTTAAAGAGTTAAGTATAGAAGCTGATGAAGTAGAAAGTATGATACAGGATTTAATGGCTCAAGATATCGAAAATGCAGAAAATACAGCTACTAATGGTAAATTCACTTTAATTATTTCTCTAATAATTATCTTATTATTATCCATTTCTATTGGTATTGTATTGTCAAATATCATTGTAAAACCTATAAAAAGAACTACACTCGTAATGCAGGATATAGCTGAAGGTGATGGTGATTTAACTAAGAGGTTAAGTGTAAAAACAAAAGATGAAATTGGTGAATTATCAAAGTGGTTTAATATTTTCTTAGACAATATTAGAGATATTGTTATAATGGTTGAAAATACATCGCAACAAGTAGCTGCTTCTTCAGAAGAATTAACAGCTACTTCACAACAGTCTGCTGCAACGGTAGAAGAAGTAGCTCAAAGCATTAATGAAATTGCAATGAGTGCAGCAAATCAGGCTCAAAGTACAACTGAAGGTTCAGAAAAACTAATGATTCTTGGAAATTTAATAGAAAAAGATGCAAAACATATAGACGTATTGACAGAATCATCAAGTAAAGTAAATGGTCTAATAGAACAAGGATTGGATGTCATTGACAGACTAGCTATAAAAACAAAAGAAAGCAGCTGTGCTACATATAATATTTATGAAAGTATTATAAAGACCAATGAAAGCTCTGAAAAAATCAGTGAAGCAAGCAATCTTATCACATCTATTGCAGAGCAAACAAATTTACTTGCATTAAATGCAGCTATTGAAGCTGCCCGAGCAGGAGAGCATGGCAAAGGCTTTGCTGTAGTTGCAGAGGAAATTAGAAAGCTTGCTGAACAATCAACAAACTCAACAAAGATCATTGATGATATGGTAGGAAATTTACAACAGAATGCAACTAAAGCAGTAAAATCTATGGAAGATGTAGAAAAAATATTAAAAGAACAGGTTGAAAATGTGAATCTTACAGAAAGTAAGTATAAAGAAATCGCAGAAGCAATGAAAAAATCAAGAGAATCAGTAGAAACAATAAACAAATCAGGAAAACAAATGGAGCAAAAGAAAAATGAAGCATTATATACTGTTCAAACCCTTTCAGCAGTCGCAGAAGAAAACGCAGCAGGAACTGAACAAGCTTCTTCTTCTATACAGGAGCAAGCAACTTCTATTGAAGAAATTACAAATGCAAGTACAAGTTTATTACAATTATCCCAAGAGCTTCAACTATTAATCGAAAGATTCAAATTTTAGCACATTGTTTAGATATAATACAAAACTAAAGGCCTCCTATTAAAGGAGGCCTTTAGTAAACTATATTTTATTTAAACTTTTTTCCAATATTAGTGTTCCTTTAAGCTACTCAAAGGAACTTGTTGTCTATTTTTTGATTGGTCAAGAAAATGTATACTAGCCGAGTCATTATTTTCATTTACTGATTCGATATAAATCTGCGATCCATTATAAGTTACATTAGCCATAACTGGAGAAGAAGCAATATCTTTAGCACGTTTTTTATTCATAATAAATACCTCCTTTATAATATAAACAATAATATTAAAATAATAAAACATTCTTTTATATTATTTGCATTAAAGTAATAACATATTCTTTGTTTTTATAAAACAAAACTTAATTCAAATGGAGTTTTAAAGCTTTTAGCTTTCGGATAAAATTATTGATCCTTTCGCAGTAAAATGAAAATTGAGCGTGTTCAAACTGGAGTTCGTATGGAAAAAAGAATGGTAAAAACATTAAAAGGATTGGCAAAGTATTTTGATATATCTTTAGGAGATTTACTTGAAGGAATTGTACTTCATTCTTTTGAAGGAAAAGCTCCTTTTAGTGAGAAAACATTGGGAAAAATTGAAGAATTAAAAAAGATTTATGAAATGGAATTATTTTTCTTTTTTTTCATCTGGATAAGATATGAATATAGTGGGTCATTTTGAAAAGCCTTAGTTAATATTTCTGATGCAGATCTAATATGACTTTTATTCAAATGAACAATATCATTTAAATCATTTTCCATATTTTACACCCCTTCCTTAAATAAACTAGGGACTTATTCAAGCTATATAATTATTAATATGAGATAGATTGAGATGACATACTTTCAATCAACTTATTTTTAATATATTCTCTATATAATGTTCATAACTTACACCTTCTATATGTAAAATTGCATTCACTTTGGAACCCGGTGTTAACTCATTTGAATTAAGTATAAAATTCACTTTTGTATTTCCTAATCCTATTACTAGATAAAATACCCATTATGCTCACCTCTTTTTTATCATATTTCACCATATAAGTTTTATTATAGTAATACAAAGCATAAAAAATTCGTCTACTCACTAACGCGGTGACTCATGTCGCCAACGATCCGTACAGGCTCCGTTCTCAAAATTCACATAGTTCATGGCGCCAACAAGTCTCATGACTCTGTTGCTTAAAAACAGTTGCAAGTATAGCTTTTTTAATACGTTATCCACAAAACAAAAAATGATATAATTACCTATAAATAGATCTCCCTTAACTGGCAGCTAACGGTTGTAAATTTCTCAGTATTTTTATTATTATTTTGTCATTTTTATAATCCCTGCATTCATTGATATCACCATCATACACAAGTTTTTACATATTTGGAATAAATATAATACCTCTATAATGAAAAAGTAAAGACTTTATTTAGGAATTTTATGGATGTATAATCATCTGAGATATTAATTCATGGAGGGGAATGTATTATGAACAAAGACAAACTAAAGGGAACATTATTAGTTATAATCTCAGCACTAACATTTGGAAACATACCTTTATTTTCAAAATTTGCCTATAATGAAGGATTGTCTGTTAGTACCTTATTATTTTTAAGATTTTTTACTGCAAGTATAATTTTATGGCTGTATATTTTAATAAAAAAATTTAAATTTAAAACTACTAAAGCAAACTTCAGGCATATACTTTTAATAAGTATTATTGGTTATGCCGGTTCATCTTCTGGACTTTTTTATGCTTATAAATATATATCTAGTTCTTTAGCTACAATAGTAATTTATTGTTATCCTATTATAGTAGTTGGTTATGAAATGATCTGTAATAGAAAAAATGGTCCTGATTATAAGAAACTTTTTTGCTTAACTACAACAACTATTGGGCTAGTTTTGGTAGTTTGTATTGGACCTATGAAAATAAATTTAACAGGGGTTATTCTAGCTTTTTTAGGAGCTATTGCATATGCTTATTTTTGTGTAGGAATTGGAGACAAGAGAATAGAAAGCTTAAACTCTATAGTAGTCTCAACATATGTTATGAGTTCATGCATGATGTTTTATTTTTTACAATGTGTATTTACTAATGAACCTTTATTACCTTCAAATATGAAAGGTTTTTTATATTCTCTTATTCTAGCTATTGTATGTAGTATTATACCTACAGTTACAATGTATGAAGGTGTTAAACGAATAGGAGTTGGAAATTCTGTTATTATCGGTACATTTGAACCTTTATTTGTATGTATTTTAGGAGTTGTTTTTTTACATGAAATCATCACAACAAATATGGTAATAGGAGGATCTTTAATTATTCTCTCATTAATATTTTTACAAGTTCCATCTGAAAAAATCTATTATAAAAAAATGACCTATAAATAGGTCACCTTAACTGACAACTTACGGTTGTCAGTTTTTTTGTATTCAAACTTTGTTCTAAAATTTTGAGAGATTAGTTCTAATACATACTTTTGATAATTTGCAAAACAATTCACCAAAGAAATTATTGTGATTTTTTTACAGCAAATATATTTACAAATACAGTTCTTCGTGTTATATTGTTACCAAGGTATTATTATAACAAAGGAGTGATATTATGAGTAAAATGAAAGTTGAACGTGTTCAAACTGGAGTTCGTATGGAAAAAAGAATGGTAAAAACGTTAAAAGGATTGGCAGAGTATTTTGATATATCTTTAGGAGATTTACTTGAAGGAATTGTACTTCATTCTTTTGAAGGAAAGTCTCCATTTAGCGAGAAATCATTAGGAAAAATTGAAGAATTAAAAAAGATTTATGAAATGGATTATGATGCAACTGCAAGTCATAATATGATAGAAGATGATGTGAAAAAGTAAATTTTTAACAAATACAAAATTAAGGAGCTCTATAAAGGGCTCCTTTTAATTAGATAGATTTAATAAGAACTAATGAATGTGAATAAACGCATCATCCTTACCAAAGACCCGTTCACAATGTATTAACATCCATAAAATTTTAAATATTTTTCAATATTTGATTGTATATATTCAGCACTATGATTACCTGGAAATATATGATTCTGAGAATTTATTCCTTTTTCTTTCAATATTTTATGTAAAATTGAGCACCCTTTATAAAATCCACCTTCATCCTTATCTCCAGCATCAAGATAGACATCAATATCAGGAGAAATATTATTGTTTCTTGCAATATATATTGGATCATATTTTTCCCATACACCTATGTCTTTAAAATATAGCTTATCTTCATCTTCAAGTTGCAGATCTAAAGCAGGCATATGACCTCCTACTTTTGAAAACATATGCTGATATCGAAATGTATTGTGAAGAGCTACATAACCCCCAGCAGATATTCCTCCTATATATCTTCCTTTTCTATCTTTTATAGTATTAAAAGTTTTATCTATTAAAGGTACTATCTCTTTCATAAAGTAATCTTCATACATTCCTAAATTTATTATTCTATTATTATCTCCAAAATCAGGTACCTCTTTACACATTAAGGATGAGTTCACCCCTCTGCTGTTTTCAATTCTTGGACATGCAATTATCATAGGCTTAATTTCCCCATCTTTTATCATTTGATCAGCTTTAGTTTTTATATCGATTTCAAACATTATATTTTCACTCCCACTTCTTCCATGTAGAAAATATAATACAGGTAGAGGAATTAAAGTATTATAGCATTCAGGTAAATACACCAACATTGACATTTCTTTACTAAGTATATCGCTATAAAAATTTACTTTTTCTATTTTTGATTTATTCATTTTTATACCACCTCTAATAACTATATTTAGTTTAATAATAAATTATTTAAATCTTCAATATTTCAATTTATATTTTCTCAATACATTTATATTACTCCTATATACGGGTTTGAGATAAAATACTTTCAATCAATTTATTCTTGATATATTCTTTACCCATATTTATTTCTTCTTTAGTAAAGCAAATATTCATTCTTTCTTCTTGAGCATCTACATTCAATAATGTTTTTACTGCTCCTTTAATTCCTTTAGCCATATTATCAAGCTCAACTAATAATCTTACCCCTTCAGCTTCTATTAAGTAAGCTATTCTTATTTGTTCGAATTTCTCTCTTATCTCTTTATTAGGTGTATATACAAACCATTGAACAAAAGGAACCCCTTCTTTAACCCCATAAAAACAATCATTATATACTTTATCTATTGAAAATCCTATTTCTTCAATTGAGTCTAATATCTTAGCTGAAAACGGATGTGGATTTACCTTTACATCATATCTTTTATTAAAAATCGAATTCTCAACACAAACCTCTATCCATACTTCTGATTTACTTATAGTTATTGGTGTTTCAATGTCTAGTACGAACTCTATGTTTTTTTCTACACTCTGATTTGCTTTTATAGTTTCATTTATAGGAACCTCAATGTTTTGAATAACATGCTTTGCTTTGGCAGCTATATTGCTTGTTATATGCTGTGTATCAGATTTTATCTGAGTATGCTTTGTAATAACTTTTATAAATATATTCTCTATATAATATTCATAACTTACACCTTCTATATATAAAGTTGCATTCACTTTTGAACCCGGTGTTAACTCATTTGAATTAAGTTTAAAATTCACTTTTGTATTCCCTAATCCTATACTAGATAAAATACCCATTATGCTCACCTCTTTTTTTATCATATTTTACCATATAAGTTTTATTATAGTAATATAAAGCATAAAATATATTTTTCCAGCATATAAATCATATAGGGGGTGTACTAATGAAATTAATAGATTTAACACATACTTTTGAAAGTACTATGACTGTGTTTCCTGGAATGAATCCAGCTGTAGTAGAGCAAATATTCAATGTAGAAGAGCATGGATACAATGTTACAAGACTAGAAATTATTACTCATATGGGAACACACCTTGATTGCAAATCTCATGTGTTTACAGAAGGGTTTACAACTTCAGATAAAGATATAAATAACTTTTGTGGAAACGGAGTAGTAATAGATTGTTCCCATTTAAAAGCCAATGAAGAAATAGGTATCGATGTTCTTAATAATTATGATCTTCATGAAAAAGAATTTTTACTGTTTTATACAGGATGGGATAAATACTGGAATAGTAATAAGTACATAGAAAACTTCCCAGTAATATCAGTAGAATTAGCACAATATTTAGCTAGTATTAATATAAAAGGTATAGGTCTTGATGTAATATCAATAGACAGAGTGAATAATTCAGAGTTGTCTACTCATAAAATAGTACTTGGAAAAAACAAAATAATAATTGAAAATCTTAAAGGTTTAAACGAACTAGTTGATAAAAATTTTACGTTCATGTGCTTACCTTTAAAAATTAAAGACGGAGATGGTTCTCCTATAAGGGCTGTAGCTATTATTGAATAAAATCTTATTTAATAACAAGCATGTCCAACATCTAAATTTAAAAATGATGCTTATCAAAATCCTAGTACACGTAGGTATTTTAATAAGCATCATCATTTTATTTTTCTGATTCAAATAACATATATCCAAACTCAAAAGGATCCTTAGTTTCTCCTAAAAGAATTGTATTTTTAAATTCTACAAGTCCTTTTCCTTCTTTAAATACTTTTATTTCTTTATAAGTATTATTAGGGTAATTTTCTATTCCTTCAATTGTAGTTTCAGTTTTTACTATATTTCTATTTTTATCATCTTTAGATACATCTGTAATATTTGTTTCCATAGTATATTCTTTACCATCTATATTAACTTTTTGATCCCAAGTATTTCCTATTTTAATAGGTGATTTTAAAACAACTTGATCTGTAATTATAGATTGAGAGAATCTTCTCGTTAAGTTCTTTTGTGTTTGTGTAACTGTGTCTTCGTTTATTGTATATTCTGTTTCTATAACTCTATCTTCTTTTGAAGGTCCCTCACCTTCAGATATATCTAATATTTCTCCTTTAAAGTTCAGTGTTACTAAATCTTCATTATTTGTAACTTTATTAAGTGTTAGTGTCTGTCCATATTCAGCTGTTCCAGAGTAGTTAAAAACACTTCCTTCTACTGAAGGAAAATAGCTTAAAAGTTCACTGCTGTATCCTTTTTTATTTGAATCTTCTTTAACTTCATTCTCAGCTTTTGTGCATCCAACTCCAACTGAAGCCATTAACAATATTAAGGTTAAACAAAATATTTTTTTTATTAGTTTCATTAAAATCACTCCTTTTAAATACTAATTATTTGATAATTACATTTTAGTATATATACTACTTTTTGTAGTTACAGCTAGGTTACAATCTAGGTATTTTAATACTTACCTTTGTACCTTCTTCATATACGCTGTCAATATTAAACTCTCCTTTATGCATACTTACTATTTCTTTACATATAGCTAGTCCAATTCCACTACCTGATTGTTTAGAATTCCCCTTATAAAACTTATCTGTTACTTTATCTAAATCTTCTTTTGATATTCCCGTTCCATTGTCTTGTATCTCTATTAAAATAAATTTATCCATAGATCTAGTTTTAATAGATATTACTGCATTTTCATTTGAAAATTTTATTGAATTATCTATGATATTTATAAATACTTGTTTAAGTCTATTTATATCTCCTTTTATATAATATGGTTTTTCATCAATATCTAAAATCAATTCAATATTTTCTTTTTTTAATCTTTTTTTGAAGTAATTATAAATAGATATTATTAATTTATTTACATCTATATTTTCTAAATCAAGATCTATTTTTCCAGATTCAAATTTTGAAAAATCAAGAAGCTCTTCTACTAACCCAGTTAATCTTTTAGATTCATCATATATAATTTGTAATCCTTCTTTGGTTTCTTCTTCATTATCAACATCTCCAGTTAGCATAATTTCACTCCAACCTTGTATTGAAGTAAGTGGTGTTCTTAGTTCATGTGATACAGAAGATATAAATTCATTCTTTACTAAATTACTTTTTTGAATTTCCTCAGACATATAATTTAGTGTATCTGCTAATCTCCCTATTTCATCCTTATTTCTTTTAACAGCTTTTTTTGAAAAATCACCCAAAGCCATTACTTGTGCAATATCCGTTAATTCCTCAATAGGATATACTATCTCTTTTGCTAAAAATGAACTAAACAAGAATGTTATAATAATTACAATGATACCTACTAATATTGAAATCATACAAATTTGAAAAAAAGTTTTATCAATATCCTCTACAGAAACACTATACCTTAAAACCCCTGATATATTATCTAAATAATAAAGAGGAACAGATATAGACATAATTTTTTCATTAGTTTTTTCATCAACTTCTTGTATAACTTTTTTATTTCCTTTTAGTGCTTCTAAAATATCTTCTGATTCTAAAATATCAATAGAGTTTAATCCATATGAATCTGTAATCATCATCTTGCTTAGATTAATTACCTGCATATAAAAAACTTTATCTTTAGAATTATCTTCTAATATATATCTTGCTTTTTTATCTATTTTTTCACTTATTAAAATTTTATTATAAAATAAACTAGATATATTTGCTTTATTTGTTAATTCATTTCTCACGCTTTCAAAATAATAGCTTCTTACATTGGCTAAAAATATTATTTCTAAAATCAAAACAATACCTATAATAATAATTCCATTTTGTCTGTATATACGACTTTTTATGCTTTTCATTCATCCACACTCCATATATAACCGTGTCCTCTAACTGTTTTTATATAATCTGGTTTTGAAGCATTCTCTTCTATTTTTTGTCGTATTCTTCTCACATTAACATCTACAGTTTTTATATCTCCAAAATAATTTTTACCCCATACTTCATCCAATATTTCATCTCTACTTATAACTTTATCGGTATTAGTTATTAAAAGTTCTATAATTGCATATTCGGTTGGAGTAAGTGCTATTACTTCATTATTTTTAATTAAGGATTTCTTATCTAAATCTAGTTTAAAAGGTTTATTCTCAATAATATTTGTATTTGATCTATTTGAGCTTATATTAATTCTTCTAAGTAATGATTCAATTCTAGCTGCTAGTTCTTTAGGACTAAACGGTTTCACAATATAATCATCTGCTCCACTTTTAAGCCCTACCACTTTATCATCTTCTTGTCCTTTTGCCGTAATCATAATAATTCCAATACCAGCATAATTTTTCCTAATCATTTTGCAAACCTCAAATCCATCTATATCTGGAAGCATTACATCAAGTAAAGCAATATCTATAGTATTATCTACTTTTTTTAATGCCTCATCACCACTTTTAGCTTCTATAACATCATATCCTAAAGATTTTAGTTTTATTTTTATAAATGCCCTTATTGAACTTTCATCTTCTAATACTAAAATTTTATTTTTCACAGAAGTTCACCTACTCAATAATATTTTTAAATATAGTTTTTATAATTTTTTCATTTACAAAATACTTAGATTCTTTATTAGTGGCATTTAATATACCAATAACTATATTTTTTTCACTTTCTTTCAAAACTATATATTTCTGTTTTTTTAATAAATCTGGATTCCATTTATCTTTATTATAAGTTTCAATAGAAAAAATCATTTCACCATAATATTTATTACTATATAAAGGATAAAAAGTTATTTTATTGTTAGTATTCTCATCATATTCTTCAATAACAAGAAATTTATCATCCCAATTACTTGGAATTTCTATTTTATATCCATAATTATAGTTATAATATTCTCGTAAAACTAATTTAATATTTCCTTTATCATCCCATTGATACCACATATTAATTGGATTTGAGTTATATTTCCAGTTCCCCTTGTTTATAAGTCCAAATTCTATTATATTATCACTGTTTATATCTTGGGATTTAATCATATCTCTTCTCGATGCTTTATCTTTTCCTCTTAAAGCCTCAACTAGTTTATTATTTTCCATAACATATAGATTAGTATATGAATCATATACTCCCATATCAAAATCAACAAATATACCTTTTTTATATTTAGATACATTTCCTACATTCATTGTACTGTAATAACTCTTATTATCTATTAAAAGATTATCAGTATAATTTATTTTTTCATTAAAATAATTTAAAACTTCTATATTTGTAGAATTATCCTCTAACCTATTTAAAATTATCAATTCAGTTTTGCCATCATCATTTAAATCATCTAATGCAAAATTTCTATATTGAGTATTATAAATTGTATCAAAATATCCACTACCATAGGAATATACACGTAAGCTATTATTAGAACTACCTCTATTGTTATATCCTATGAATATTTCAGGTAGCTTGTCTCCTGTTATATCTTTATATTCTACTAAATCTATACTGTCTCCCCATCCTTCTATCCTGTTTATTTCATTCCATCTGTCATTCTTTTTCTTGAGTATAATAACTCCACATTCACCTTCGCCTTTATAGACATTTTCAACTCTCTTATATAATAAAAGTATTTCATCAATTTTATCTCCATCTATATCAATTTTTCTAATTGATGCTTTGTTCTTTTGACTTACAGCAAGTGTTAATGCATCTTGTTCTGATAAAAAATTAGATATTATATTTTTTATATCATTCGTACTTTCTAAGCTTTTAGGTCTTTTTATTAAATCTGATGGAGACTTATACGCTCTACACCCAGATAATGAAATAAGCATAATTATTCCAAGTATAATTAAATTTATTTTTTTTAACATAGAATTCCCCTTTTTATTTTCTATTATAATAAAACTTGCTAAACACAAAGTTACAATTAGGTTAAAATTCGTCTACTCGCTAACGCGGTGACTCATGTCGCCAACGATCCTTACAGGCTCCGTTGCTCAAAAATAATTGCAAGTGTAGTTCTTCAATCAATGTTATCCACAACTTAAAAAGGAATATAATTTCCTATTCGTTATAAAAGATTCGTCTACTCGATAACGCGGTGACTCATGTACATATATATTATCCAAAATCATTGTAATCTAATTGTAACTTTTTTTAATTAATTATATTATAAAATCAAATTAAGACCTATACTACTAAAAAGGAGATTTATAATGAAGAATTTCAAGTTATTATCAATACTGTTAATTATATTTATGGTAGCATCATTATCAATTGGATGTTCAAATAAAGATGATGTTAACTCTTCACAAGAAGAAAAATCTTTAGACAGTAATTCTTATACAACCCAAACCGTTACAAATTCTTTTACTACTACAATTTATGAAGAAGATATATCTTTGAAGATTACATATCCTCAAATAAATGAGTTAGCAAATAAAGAGTTAGAAACTAAAGTTAATACAACTATAAAAGATGAATTTCTAGGTATTCAAAGTCTTTTAGCAGCAGAAGCTAATGTTGTCGATGATAGCTTTGAAATAACATCAAAAACAGCTGATATTTTAAGTATCAAATATAATATTGTAACTAGCCCTGATAACATTAAAAAATATTCATATTTTGAAACAATCAATATCAACATGAAAAACGGAAATTTAATAGAAATGAAAAAACTATTTAATTCTGAAGAATCTGTAGAAAAAATAAAATCAATTGTAGATGATATTATTGAAAAGGAAGATTTGAATATAGAGAATCCAATAGGTAATGAAAATATATTTGAAAATATATATTTCACAGATAAAAATATGATAATTTTTGATAGAAATGATCAATCAGTTGAAATTAAAGTTCCATTAAATAAAATAATGGATTATATAAATATATAAAATTCGTCTACTCGTTATAAAAAATACCTGTCAGGATTGGGTGTAAACCCATTTATTTTAAACCTGACAGGTATTTTTATATTAAACATAATATTGAAACAACGTTATTAAAGAATAATTTAGATTTCAAATTTAACTACTTCATCTTTTAATACTTTTGCAGATTCTTTTAAATCATTTGCCATTACAGATACTTTATTTATACTTGTTACTTGCTCTTGTGCACTCGAACTCAATTCTTGAGTTGAATATGCTGCTTCTTGCGTTATAGTAGATATACTATCTATAGATTTAACTACCTTTATTTTTTCGTCATTAATTTTAAATATACTAGTAGATAGGTTATCAACCCTTTCAATCATTTGCTCTACCGAATTATTTATTAATTGAAAAGATTCATAAGCATTATCAGAAACTTGAGTAGTTTCATCCATTATTAATTGAGCTCTTCTCACATTTTCTTTTGTATTTTCTACTTCTAATTGCATCTTTTCTATTATCTCTCTTACATCATTAGTTGCTTTATCAGTTTGCTCTGAAAGCTTTCTTATTTCGTCTGCTACTACTGCAAATCCTTTACCTGCCTCCCCAGCTCTTGCTGCTTCTATACTTGCATTTAAAGATAACAGATTGGTTTGCTTAGAGATGTCAGTTATTGCATTAATAATGTCATCAATTAATATAGATTTACTGGATAAGTCAGAAACATTTTTTACAATATCCTTAGTTACCTTAACATTATCTTCAAACTTAAATTTCAAATCATCTATAACCTTAATTCCATTCTTACTCGCCTGTCCTGCATTATCAACATATTTTTTTACTAAATCAGAACTTTCTATAGTATTGTTAATTTCACTATCTAAGCCAGATAATTTAAAAACTGCATCTTTAGCTTCTAGTGCTTGATTAGATGATCCTTTAGATAATTCTTTTACAGAGGCCGCTACAAAATCTATTGAATCTAATGTTTCGTTAGATAATTCAGATAATTCTCTAGAATAATCCTCATTTTTTTCTGTCTCATTCAAAATCTCTGTTATAAATTTCTTGAAATTGTTCTTCATTATGTATACATCTTTACTTATATTCCCTAATTCATCTGAAGTAATTCTAGCTACATTTACATTCAAATTTTTTTCTGAAATACTATTTATAACAGATTCTATTTGACATATATTCTTTTTTATATTGCTTATAAAAATATATGCATAAACACTAATTACATAAGCTAAAATCATGAAAGTAGACATAAAATAGAATATATATTTATTTTCATCAAGTAACCCTATATTAAAGCTGTATTCTAAATACCAATAGCAAAATGTTGCCAAAGTTAATATTGATAAAATAACAAAAGATATTTTTTTACCTAGTCCAAAATTAATATACTTAGAATCATCTATATCTATTTTATAAAGCTTTTTTTCTAAAAATATCTCAAATAATAGTTTTTCTGAATTAAGATAATTACACATAAATCCTATTATCGCTAGACATAACCCTATTATAAAAGAAATAAAGTACTGTTTTGCTAAAATAGGAATAAATATATTCGTAAAAAGAAGAATACTTGGAACCCCTAATGCCCATCTAAAAAACATAACAATACCTTCTCTTAATGGAAATCTTAGTAACCCTTCTTTTATTTTACATAAATCAGAATCATTACATTCTTCCTCTTGGTAAAGTAATTTTAAATTATCGTATAAAAATTTTTTTCTAAACATTAGACCAACCAAAATATTTATAGCAACAGCAATTACCAATCCCAAAACTCCAGAGAAAAACCTATCATCAAAAAAATTACCAATTAAAAAAATTCCTATAACAGCTATTGGTATTACTACTGCGTAAGTTACTAACTCTAATGATAATGTTAATTTCCAAAATAACTGCTTAGATCTCATATAAATCCTCCTCAAAAAAAGTAAATTTGTATATTAATAATTTTTGCCAAAATCATACAAGTAAATATATAAATAAGTATGATTTTGGCAAATACATTAATTTAAATATTTATTATTTACAAACTACTTTATAAATTGTTCAAAATCTTTATTGAACATTTCAGGTTCTTCCATAAATAATATATGACCACATTTAGAATAATTTATTACTTTAGCATCTGAAATCTCTTTTTCCATATAATTAACTGTTTCTAAAGTACAAAATGCACTCTCTTCTCCTCTAGTTATTAAACACGGTACTTTTATTTTTGATAGTTCTGGTCTATAGTCTTTATTTGACATAGATATCCAACAATCAACTACTACATGCGGAGTATTCTTTCTAACTTGTTCATATACCCAATTCATATCTTCTTTTATTCTGCATCCTGAAGTTGCAAATAATGATGGTACAAAACTTTCTATCAATTTTGGCCAATCTCCAGCAGCATTTGCAATATGATCTAAATTATCCTGATGTGTAAATTCTCCAAACAAGCCCATATTCCATTTTGAATCTGCTATAACCTTAGGTGTCATATCTATGAAACAAATTTTATTTAATTTATCACAACCAAATTGTCTTACATATTCTAATATAATAGTTGTTCCCATAGACCAACCTGCTACTACTACATCTTTTAATTCTAAATGATCAATTAAATTTCTTAAATCTTTTGCTAATCTCTCCATAGTTAATCCATTTTCAGGACGCTCAGATATTCCATGTCCTCTTAAATCATAAGTAATCACTTTATAGTTTTTAGATAACTCAGATACTTGTTTCTTAAAAAATTCATGGTTACAAGTCCATCCATGTGTAAAAATTACAGGTTTTCCTTCTCCCTCTACCTCATAATAGATTTTATTATTATCGTCTGTTAAAAAATAAGACATGAAAAACACTCCCCCTAGTAATAATTTTTGTATTTATATTATTCGACAAAGAATATGTAAATCCTTTGATATTTTTACTTTTTTTATGTATTTATGTCATAATATAACAAATAAAAAAGTCTCGCATTATTTTTTATAATACGAGACTTTTTTATTAAATTTATAGTTATATAATTTCTATCTTATTTTTATATGTATAGGATTTTTTATAAAATAATTTCCTTTATCTGAATCATCCCAAACAAATCCCTTTAATGTATATTTTCCTTTATCAGGTATTAAAACTCCTGTTGTTAAAAGCTCTTCTTCTTTTGATTTTATTTCTTTTTTAATACTTGTAGAATCAACCATCTTATTATTTTCATCATACATTCCTAACATTAGAACAACATTTTTAGGTTTATCTTCATTATTTTTTACTCTTACAGTTATATCTACTTGTCCATTATTATCAATAGAATCATTTTTTTCTATTAATTGTACTTCTAAATTCCCTTGATTTTGTATAATATATCTATTTTTTGTAATAGCTTTTAAACAAACATTAGCGTTGGGTTCAATATCAGTTAAATCACTCCACTCTTTCCCATTAGGACTAATAAAACTCTCATTTTTATTAGCTTTTGCTTTACTTGAATGTTTTCCGTTCGGACTTTCACCAGCTACAGGATACTCTTGTCCTTTTGTTTTTAATTTTATAACAACAGCAAACTTTTCATTTTTGTTTAAATCAATCTTATCAGTTGAAATTGTATGATATCCAATAGTATCTATTTTTCCTTGCTCTATTTTTTTCATATCTTTAAACGAATTCATATCTTCAAAATTTCTACATACCCATATCTCATAATCAGAGTCTTCTCCATTGGTATAAAAACCTACAGCACTTAATTCTTCATTTTCTCTGGCTACAAAGACATTAGAAAACCAAGCTGTTTCATTTGAATATCCATAATCATAAGTTTCTCCAAGTTCATCATACTGATAAATATTGTCATATCTTTCTTCAGAAGCTATAAAAACAGCGTTCTCTATCTTTCCTATGTTAGAATCATAGTATGAGACATAAAAATATCCATCATCTCCCCAATTACTTCCTGCACTATTTTTACATATGAACGCTCCATCATTTTCGGGTTTTTCTTTAAAATTATCTTTTGAATATTCATCGTCCCATCCAACAATAGAAACTGCATGATTTCCTTTACTTGAGGTATTGTAACTATATGAACTCTTTCTTTGATTATAATAAGATTCATCCCACTTAAAAGCTGTATAAACAGCACCATAATCCATGATTGCTTTTTTTATCTTATTATTATCCTCAGATGTTTTTCTCTCTGGTATATAAATTACATTTTGAATATGATAATCTGATTTTTTTATTCCTCTATTTGTAGAATATCTATTTTTAGGATATTCATCTTTTTCTTCTAGTACAGCTCCTTTCCAGCTTGCAAGATAAGCTGTTGCCATGACTAGATTTCCTCCATCTTTTGCGCCTGAGTCAAATCCATGAACATTAATCATATTGTTTTCCGAAAAATCATATTCCTTGTTTTTCTTAAGTTTGATATTGGATTCAAGAGACGATAAAGCCGCAAAAGCCCAACAGCTGTTTATCTCTCCTTGGTCTTTAACAGGTGTTACTATTTCAAGTTCTCTCAAATCATATTTTTTTGGCAGACTATCTGCATATGAAAAACCACTTAAAAATACTAAATTGAAAATCAAACAACCTATAACTCCTATAATCCTTTTTTTAGTCTTTATTCTCATAGCCTTCTCCCCTTTAATTAATGTCTATAATTTTAATTGAATAATAAAATTACATATAATAAGTTCTATCTTTTTATCTTTCTATCCTAATATTATTATAAGTTTTTTTACTACTTCAATATATCCATCAATATTACCATTTAATCACAGGAGAAGTTCTATTTTTGTTTAACAACAATCTCACTATAGCTTATTCTATCTTTAAATCTAGATAATATATTTATAAAATCTTTACCCAATAAATATGTAAATGCAAAATTTCCTATACTATGCATTAAATCAAAATAAAATGCTCTTGAATAAGTAAACATAAAACTTTTAATTGTATGATCATGTACAAAAAACAACCAGTGCCATATATTCATTATCCATCCAAATAAGAATCCCCATATAAAAGCAAATATACTTAAATATAATCTAGATGGTTTTTTTAATATTTTTCTTAATAATCCTGCGCTTAGTCCTGCAAGTCCCCAAGCTAGCATTTGCCATGGCGTCCAAGGTCCTTGCCCTAAAAAACTATTAGACACAAGAGTAGCTATTGCCCCTACCATAAAGCCAAATGAAGGTCCAAATACATACCCACTTATAATAACCAAAAAAGTGGTAGGCTGAATATTTGGAAGTGCTGCAAACGGAACTCTACTCACTCCAGCAAGTGCTGATAAACTTGCTATTAAAGCAATTTCCTTAACACTGCCTTTTCTTCTCTCATAAGAAATAAAAACAAATGCAAAAGAAGCAACTAAAACAACTACAGATAGTACCCCATAATCCATATCAAATATCTCCTTTTTACCAAATATCTATCCTAATATAGGTTCCAAACTTAAAAGTTTAATATACACATTAAAATTCATATATATACTAATACAGTCTATACACGAATCATATCAAATCTAGAAATTGAATATGAAAAGGTTAGTGAGTTTTTTTATAACTTTTGATTAAAAACTTGCCAAGCGGAATGGAAAAACTCGTCTAAAACCTTCAATGTTTGAGTATATCGAGTTTTGAAGGTTTATAGTTTTGTAGTGAAGCGAGGCTTAGTTTTTCCAAAAGTTATGTTAACGAACGTTCTTCTCATATTTAATTTCGGGCTTGGAGCTCTATATCAGCGTACTCAAGAGCATCATCTAAAGTTAAAATATTATCTACATATCCACTAAAAAGCTTATTAATCTGTGTACTATAATATATTCCCGAATTCATAACTTCATATTTTGATCCAATTTGTGCTATGCTTCCATCGAATATAAGGCACGCTCTATCACAAAACTTACTTGTAAATTCAACATCGTGAGTTACAAGTATTATTGTTTTTCCTTTTTTCTTTAAATCAAGTATTATACCACCCAATTTTTCTTTCAAATCTTTATCAAGCCCTCTAGTTGGCTCATCCAGTATTAATATATCAGGTTCCATCACAATTATAGATGCAATAGCTACCCTCTGTCTTTCTCCTCCACTCAAATCTCTAGGATTCTTATCTTTATACTTATATATATCCAAATCTTTAAGTGTCTTATCAATTACCTCATAATCTTTAATATCCTTATTATCAAGTGTATATTTCAACTCTTCATAAACGGAATCATTGAATAAATAATCATTTGGGTTTTGAGAAAGATATCCAACTACTCCTTCAACATATAATTTACCTTTAGTTGGTTTTAATAACCCAGATATATTTTTTAGCAATGTAGATTTTCCACCACCATTTTCTCCAAGTATTCCTAGTACCTCTCCCTTATGTACATTCAAATCTATTTTTTTCAAAGCATGTTTACCATTTTCATAAATAAAATCAATATTTTTAGCAATTATTATATCTTCTTTTTTATTATCATTTATATGGATTTCTTTCTTAGGTAAGTTATTTTCATCGAACAATTTTTTTAATTTTTTTCTTCCCTCTTTTACTGTAAATGGTGTGCTTTCGTATCCTTTTTTAACAAAGTATTCAGAAACAGCCGGCAAGAAATTCTTGTTTTTTTCATTACTCCAAAGCACAAATTCTTCACGATTCCCATCAAATACTAAGCTTGCATTTTCCATAAATAATATTCTATCCGCTAAATGAAAGCATCTATCTATTCTTTGTTCAATCAAAATTATTGTGTATCCAAGCTCTTCATTTAATCTTTTTAAAATATGAAGTATTTCCTCAGCTGACACGGGATCAAGCTGAGATGTTGGTTCATCCAAAACTAAAAACTTATGTCCCATAGAAATAGTAGCTCCTAAAGCAACCTTTTGCTTTTGACCACCTGATAATTCATAAGTTTTTTTATCTTTTATATCGTATATATTGAGAAAGCTTAATGCCTCCATTACTCTTTTTCTCATAGTTGGATAAGGAACCCCTATATTTTCAAGCCCAAAAGCAAGTTCTCTTTCAACCTTATCCATAACTAACTGCTTTTCTGGATCTTGAAAAACCATTCCAACTTCATCAGTTCCTTTTAAATCACCTTTTATTTTTCCACCATAAAAATTTGGAACTATTTTATTGAACACTCTTCCTAAGGTAGATTTACCAGATCCTGATCTTCCAAGAAGTAATATGAATTCTCCCTCTTCTATATCTAAATTAATATCCTTTAGAGCAGGATCTTCTTTTCTAGGATAGTAATAAGTTAAATCATGTATTTTAAAAACTTCCACTTCTTGCACCCCCAAATCAACAAAATATGAATTAACAATACTAGGTCTATATAGATAACAAACAACATATCCTTATAGTTCAAAAACTTTAATTCATTATAAGGATTATAAAATCCCATGTGTGAAAACAATCCATATGTAAAAATACTAAGTAGAATTAAAGTAATAAAATTAAATATATAATCTACTCTTTTAATTTCAACTTGAGAATAAGAAGTTCTTTTTGAGATACCATATCCTTTAGAATAAAGAGCTTCAGCTCTATCTAAAGACCCTTCAAGTGTTGATATTAATATTATTTTTAAGAAAGGATAGTACATTTTTACCTTTTTAAATATATTTTTCTGATCAAAATCTACACCTCTTAAAATCATTACGTCTCTTACTCTAGTTATTTCAATTTTTAATCTATGAATTATATTAGTAGTCATAGATAATGTTAATGTTATTTTGTGAGCAAATTTTGAGAAAAAACCAAATGACTCGTCCCTATCTATCATAAGACTATATAGTAAAAATATTAATACTATACAAATAAGCTTACCCCCCATATTAGCTCCGAACACTATAGATTCTAAGCTTATTCTTATCTTTCCAATAACAGGTATTCTAGGACTTTTATAAATTATAGTGTTTCCAGACTGCGAAACTAATGGGTTAATAATCATAATCCAAATTGTAGTATACAAGCTATATTTAAGTGTTTTTTTAAGCCTCTCTTTTCCATCCATTAAAAGTATATTGATAATCAAAATAATCAATATAGAAAGTATATAAATAGGATTTGAATATACTAAAGTTAAAATAAATAAAGATAATGTATAAAGTACAACTGTAAAAGGATGCATATTTAACATAAAATCACCTATTTCTCTACAGGAATATTTAAAACTTCATTACCACTTACTACTACAGAAAATTTCCCTTTGATTTTCTCTGGCTCTTCATAAAGTAGTTTTGCTGCATTTTCAATACTATTTTCATCA
This sequence comes from Tepidibacter hydrothermalis, assembly GCF_029542625.1. Classification (GTDB taxonomy): domain Bacteria; phylum Bacillota; class Clostridia; order Peptostreptococcales; family Peptostreptococcaceae; genus Tepidibacter_A; species Tepidibacter_A hydrothermalis. The sequence continues at coordinate 299,367 of NZ_CP120733.1, read as the reverse complement.
TTACCAGTTACTATCCATAAATTAGAGCCAGTTCCATATCCCTTTGGAATAGATGTAATTACAGCTCCTTTTTTATATTCCTTTGAAACTTTTTTATCATAATCTAATGCTTTTATATAATCCTCATCTATTTCGAAAAATATTTCACCTTTTTCATTATTATAAATATCATTTATATAGTCTATTTTTGAAACTTCATCCCAATCTCCAATAACTACAGTATTTATTTTTTCATTTTTTATATCTTTATCATCAAGTTCTCTTTGGTCTAATTCTTGTAATCCTTCTGATTTTAAAAACTTAGCTATATTTTCACTGTCTTCTTTGAATTCTTTTGAGTATCTTATTTCTCCTTTTAAAACATTTCCTTCATATCCTTTTGTAAAGTTATTAGGATAAGCACCTATTATGCTTGATATGTATATTTCATTTCCCCAATCATGAAGATCCCATATAATACTGTCTTCTGGATTTATATAATAATCTTTTGGCCCAACTTGTGCTAAATTTCCATTTACATAGTAAAACCAACCTAATTTCTTTTTATTATTAGACTCTGCTTTTAATCCATTTATAGAATTTGTAAATCCTTTTTCTAATTTTAATTCTAGGTTTTCCTCCATAATTTCGATTACACTACTATCTTTTTCAAATCCTAGTTCTTCATTATATACTTGTACATTTCCAAAACCTTTAGATACAATTAAATTCACCTTTTCATTTTGCGAAACATTTTTATCACTACAACCTATTAACGAAAACGTTAATATTATAGATATAAAAAATAAAAATATTTTTCTCATAATATCCCTCCTAATATAATAATAACCCTATCTAATTAAAGATAGGGTTAAAGTATATACATAATAAATAAACATGCTGAATTGCATGTTAATTATACATATATCTTCAACCCCATTTAAGTCGTAAGGTAATTGAAGAATGCCATGGCAGATATTCTGGCTCGTGGATCATCTTACAGCTGTGCCTTCCCAGATAAGAATCTAGTGGCAAATTACAGCCCTCATCCCCACTTACAGTTGGAGTTACAGCAAAGGATTTTCACCTTTTTCCCTGAACCAAGACATAATTGTTCAATTTCTACTTTATTGTAACATTTTTTATATGTTATTTGCTAACAAATCATTCGACTATAATAATAGAAATTCGACATTCATTTGACAAAAATTCGTATTTTATATTTACACATTAATATAAAACCTTTTATATTCATTAAAACAATCTAAACACAGCTTTTGATCATTTTGTATTCTAATATAATGATCTGCTGTTTTTTCTTTGCATTTATCACATATTATAGGGTTAAATATGCGAGCTTTTTCTGGAAAATCTATATTAGTTTCTGATGCATCAAATAAATCCTTTGGCTCTTTTGATAAAAAGTATTTCTTGTAATCTTCTTTGTTCATTGGTTTAGGTGAAGGCTTTAAGGACAATCTAATAGATTTACCATTTACTCTATTATAAAAATGATATACTGATTTTCCTGTCAATCTAATCATAAGATTGCCTTTTCCTAATGTGCATTTTAAGACAACCTGTAAAGCATCTACTCCACATGCATCATTTTCAGATATGCATACAAGTTCTTCATCTTCTGAATACGTGCATCCTAAATACTCTTTTGCTGCCAATGCAGCTTGAAATCCAATTGCTAATCCTGGACATTCGTGTCCATGAAATTCTACAGTTTTTCTCCATAATTTTTCCATAATATTACCCCTTTCCAATAAAAAATTCGCTTCATGCTAACGCATGGCTCATGTCGCCAGCGAGTCCTACGGGCTCCGTTGCTCAAAATAGTTGTAAGTGTAGTTTTTCCATCAACGTTATCCACAAAACGAAAATTATATTTGTCCACAACTTAAAAAGGAATATAATTTCCTATTCGTTATAAAAAAAGTCAGAAAACTTCTGTAAGAAGTCTTCTGACTTTGTATTCAATATATTCAAATATTGGTTTTAACTTCCTATTTTTAACATTAATATACTATATCTTAATATTAAATACAATATATTCTAAATAAGTTTATTTGATAATCAATTTATAAAGTCTATAAAGCATAACAGCAGCTTGTGCTCTTGTTGCTTTTTCATCTGGAGCAAATGTTTTATCATCCATTCCATTTATTATCTTTTCTTTCGCTGTTAATGATATACTTTCTTTTGCCCAAGGAGCTATATTTTCTTTATCCTTGAACATATTTAGTTCCTTAATATCAGAGTCTTTATATCCTTTACTCTCAAGTACTTTAGCTATTATTTTAGCCATTTCTTGTCTAGTTATATTTCCATCTGGATCAAATGTATCTTCACTCTTACCATTTATAAGTTTATTTGAATAAGCTGATGATACTGATGTATAATACCAACCATATGGGCTTACATCTTTAAATGGAAGTATAGCTTTATCATCTTTGTAATCCATCATTCTTGTAATTAATGTAGCAAATTCTGCTCTAGTTATATTGTCATTTGGACCAAATTTACTGCCTGATTTTCCTTTTATTATTCCCTTCTCAGCCATGGCAATTATAGCCTCTTGTGCCCACTTAACATTTCCTAAATCATCAAAATTCACCTTAACTTCTTTAATAAAGTATTTGCTAAAGTGATTTGTTTCAAATACTATAACTTTTGATTTTTCATCATAGTTTCCACCTACAAATTCAATATTATTATTTTCTTCATTAATATAGAATACCTTTAATTTATCTTTATTCTGCTTACCTAGATCATATGGTATCTCAATACTTATATTATTGAACTCATGTACTTCTTTATCATCAACTTTAGCTGATAAATCTACTACTATACTACTTGAAGGAATCTTAATATTTTCTAAGTTGTTTACATCACTAGCATTAAGCTTTGATGCACTCAATGTTATTTGATTCTTAGAATCTTTAAAAGTATCCTTTGTTATGTTAAATATAGCTATACCTGTATTTAATCTTAAAGTATCAAATCCTTTATTGAGTATATTATCAACACTTGAATTTTCAAGAACTACGTCTACTCTTTTTCTTGATCTATTACTTATAGATAAAGTAACTTTACTATCTATCTTGTTATTCAATCCATTTTCTTTTAGTTTGTTCTTTAGTTCATTTATATCGTTTGATATCTTATCAATTTGCTTCATTACTTCATTATCTATTTTAGCTTCTACATATTTATCTTGTACCTTTATTTTAGTATCTGGTACAGTTATATTAGATTTTTTGTCTACTATATCATTTACTACATCTACTATTTTTTCGTTAAGCTTATTATTGTTTCCTCTTCCTAATTGTTTAGATAATTCTAAACTGTTATCTATCATATTCTTATAGATATCATCAACTTGCTTTTGATCCTTTATTATATCTGTTATTTCAGTTATTATATCTATATTGTATATAGCTGTATCTTCAATTTCTTTCTTAGATTCATTATCTTTAACCTTGTCAGCACACTTTGAAAGACTCTTTAATAAAGTATTATTGTTGTTAACAGCCTCTATTCCACCTTTTTCAGTTTCCATCTTATATGCACAAAGCTTAGCTATTTTTGATACATCACTTGTATCTTTAACTGCTTGCTGTGCATCTTTTTCTGTTTTTATATTGTCTATTTTCTTATTTAATTCATCTATAACATTTTTTTCTTTTCTTAAAATAGTATCTTCTTTCTTTAAATCCTTTATCTCGTTATATAGTTTTTCATATTCATCACTATAAAATTTAACTTCTTCAGTAATAATTTTTTCAACTAGTGTATTTGGAGAATTAACTTTTACACTTACTTTTTCTGTTCTTGATACTAATGGGAAATAGTGTCCATCATGCTTTGAGCTTTTATCTAACTTAATAGCATACACATCAAAACTTCCAGCTTCATTCATTTCAATTTCTACTTCTCCATTTGAATCTGTAGTATATTCTTTGCTTCCAACATAAACTATAGCTTTATCAACATTAGTTTCTCTACCTCTTCCAGAAGCTATATCTGAGCCATTACCATTAGCTTTTCCAGTTACTTTAACTTTAATTTTCTCTCCTATTTCAAGATTTGTAGTATCAACATCTATATATCCAAAATATGAATCTAGAGCTGTATAATACCATTCAACAGTATCTCCATCATCTATCGGCCATACTCCTACTCCCTGATTTATAATCTTGTCATTTACTCTAACCATCCATCCACACGTTTTATGTTCACTCTTGAAATCAAATTCTCTTTCTCCCGCCATCTTAGCTACATAGTTATCATTTGAGTTTATTTCATTATCTCTTATATTGTCTTCATTCCATGCAGCTATTGTAGCAAGTAGTACTGTAGGACGAGTAAATTCATGTTCTTCTCCATCAGGATCTGTAATTCTATACATTCCATCCTTATCTTTATAGTCATCTGGATTAAATCTTAATCTTTCATCAAAGTGAGTTCCCTTATATCCTTCTATTCTCATATTAACTGATATATTATCATCTGGAATTATAACATCAGTAGTTCTTCCTACTTTTATAAGTAATGGAACTGGTCTTATAAGATTATCTTTAGGTTCACATATTATGTACTCATTGCCTTCTTCTGTAGCTTTGAATATAACTTTTCCATCTGCATCAGTATTTTTAACTTCATCCTTAAATACGATTTCCTCATTTGCTGCTGGAACATAAGTATTTCCAGTGTTCTTTTCTAATGTAACAGTAAATTCTTCATCAACCTTTACATTATCTGATGAAAGTGTCATCTTAGTTATAGTAGGATCCCATATTTCATCATCTACAAGTACTATTTCAGAGTTTTTATTAAGTGGAGTATTTGGAAGTGCCATACCTCCCTTACCATTTATCATCCACTGCCAACCAACTTCATTTTTTACTGAATGAATCATATCTGAACTTACTTCATATGGTACTTTATTATCTTTTAAAGCTTTCTCTACTGCTTCTAATAAAGTAGTTTCTTTATCAAGAATTTTAACTTCAACCTCTGGAAGTAAAGTCTTACCTTTTCCTTCAACCCTTACAGTAACTATACCTTCTCTAGGATCTTTAATTTCAAAATCCCTTTCTATGTATATACCATTACTAGTGAGTTTTGCTGTATAATTTCCATGTTCTATATCAAAGTTAAATGAGTAATTCCCTTGGTTGTCTGATTTTATTTCATTTGAATACCTCTTATCATTATCAGTGTTTCTAACTACAACAAGTGTAACATTAGTATCACTTGTTGTAGTTCCACTTATAACTACTTTGTTTCCCTCTCTATTTACATTTGCAGTAAAATTATCAGCTGCATACGAATAATTAACAGGTATAAAAGAAATAAGCATCGTAAAAACTATTAATAATGATAATAGTTTCTTATATATATATTTCATGTAATCACCCCTTGTAGATAAAATCTCTATTTATTTTCTAAAGTAACAGCATCAACTAATGATCTAGCCTTTACCCAGTCATTCCAAATCATAACCTTAACCTCATAATCCCTATCTTCAGGCACTTGTAAATTTGTATTAATTTCATCAACTTGTCCAGCTACAAATTCCTTTGAAACATAAGTCTGTTCTATAAGGTTACTAGTATTTTTATCATAAAGACCTATTACAACCAAAGCTTTCTTATTTTTATTTGAATTATTTGTAATATTTATAACTATATTTTTTTTATTGTCTAAATCACTGCCTTTTAACTGTACTGTAAATTCATCTTTAACTACTTCTACAGTTATACTATCCTTTACAGTTTCATCTTCTTTTAATGATGCAATTATATTTACTGTACCTTCTGACTTAGCTATTAATACTCCCTTTTCATCAATTACTGCTATATTTTCATCACTACTTTCCCAATCCACTTTTGAATTATCAATCAATATTCTACTTTGATTCTTTACTGACATTTTTATTTTTGTACCACTTTTTAATTCTAAAGAGTTAGGTGATATTTCTATTGAAGTTACTTCTTCATTTTCTCCTGCATTGTATTTTATTTTATAAAATATAGTAGATTTTCCTGCTTCCATATACTCTTTTAATGCCCCTAGAGCTTGCAGTCCTTGATGTGTTGCCATTCCGGGATCTGGTGAATCTATATGCTTGAACATTCCATTTTCTACTTGATAGTTTAAAAGTCCAGTTACTGCATTTCCACCAGATTTAGTAAACTCACTTCCTTGTGGATCTATTCCCCAAGAAGTTATGCCTATAACAGCTTGAGAGCACGATTCACTATTAACACTTCCCCATGAACCAAAGGTTCCATTAGATAATTGATTTTCACTAAGCCACTTAAGTGCTATTTCTCCTGCTTCCTTAACTTTAGGATCATCTTTATATGGAGCAAGTGCATAAAGTCCCATACCTGTCATATCTGCATCTGGAGTGCTTCCTCCACCAAATGCCCATCCATCTCCACTCATATTATTTAAGATATAATCAACTAAATATTCTCTATCATACTTAGCATTATTATCTATTACTGCATTACATCCATCTACTGCTATAAGTCCCCATACTGCAGCATTTATTCCTTGGCTAAAGTCCTTATAGTTTACAATCTCATCTATTAAATCAATATCTGCAAAGTTAGTAGGATCTCCTCCAGCAGAGACTACAGCTAATGCAGTTCTTTCATAATCAGTTACTAAATTTCCTACTCCATCCTCTTTTATTTCTTGCTCTAATTTTTTTAAGTAATTTTGACTTATGTCTTCGTCTACTGAATTTAGAGCCACTGCTGCCCAATCGCTTGTTCCTGGTTTACGTTGAAGATAAGTACTAGTTTTTCGTATTGCTTCCTTTATTTCATTAATATTTACTTTAGATATTTTTGTTTTTACTACACTTATATTTGTTTGAATTTTTAGATCTGGATAATTAACACTTGCAGCTCTTATTATCGTTTGTCCTAAATTTTTAGGTTCAATTTCATTTTCTTGATTTATAGTTGCTATTAGTGGTATTGTGCTAGTAAAGTTTACTTTTTCACCTTTTACTTCTTTTTTATCCTTTGTAGTTATTTTATAGCTTAATTTTACCTTATCATCTAATAACATTTGTGTATTTTTAGGTGAAATTTCAATACTCATATCACCAGAATATTTAATTACATTTATGTTAACTGAATCATTTATATTACCTTTTTCAGTTTTATAGGAAGCTGTTATTTGGGCACTCCCTTCTTTTAATGGTTTTATATTTCCATTATTATCAACTGATATAATATCCGGAGTAGTACTTTCATATTGTATATCTTGTATATTACTAACTAATCTATTGTATGAATCTTTCAAAATAACATTTAATTTATATTCTCCATTTTCAAGCATGCAGAAATCTTCATCTTTTATTTCTATATTTTCTATTACTTGCTCAAAGCTTTCGTCTGTACATTTTAAAAGTCTTATTTTATGCTTTCCTACAAGTCCAGCTATGCAGTATATTTCTCCATTTGAACTTGGCTTTGAAACTGTATATACATCATAATTTCCATTAGTAGTCTTCCATTTTACTTTTTCTGATTTAGAATCTATTGCATATAAATTTTTCCCAAATCCAACGTAAATTGTTCCATCAGCTCCTATTGCTACAGGTCTTGTATAATGTTGTGGTGTTGTAAAATAATCTTCATCTGCTTTATATTGCCATATTTCTTTTCCATCTTCAGTACTTAATGCATGTAATCTATTGTCTGAAGTTTTATAATAAACTTTCTCTTTGTACACATTCGGAGCAGTAACATTTTTATTTATATCTTTGCTCCATTCTTGTTTACCTTTAGAGTTGTATTTATAAAGTTTAGTTTTTTCATCATTATGATTTACATCAGTTCCCCACTCAAATGTAACAAAATATACATTCCCCTCTTTATCTACATCTATACGTTTTTCACTTACATCCATTTGTCCATAATCATACAATGCTTCATCTTCAAATTTTTCAGACCACAGTTCTTTACCATCAGAAGATATCGCACTCATAGTTCTTGCAGTTGATATATATATAATTATATTTTCATTTTCATCTTCATAAACAACAGGTGTATTACAGCTTTTTCTGCCATTTATTTTTTTAGACCATATTTCTTCTCCATTTTCTTTATTTATGGCATATAACATTCTATTTTTACTAGAAACATATACGACATCTTTATGTAAAATAGGAGATGTTCCTGGTGCTACATCATCACTCATTTTAAATTTCCATAATATATTACCATCAGTATCAATAGAGTAAACATTCTTATCTCCAGATCCTATATATGCATTTCCTTGTTTGTCAAATACAGGACTTACTCCACCAATAAGATTTTCTTCACCTTTTTGAAAAATATTTAAATCCCATTTTCTGGTTCCATCAGGTTTTATGCAGTATAACCTTCCATCTGTAACTGTAACATATATATCCCCATTATTATTCACAGCTGGTATTGTATCATATCTTAAATCTATCAAGTTACCAAAGCTAAAATGTCTTTCCCAATCAAATTCTACATTATTATCTGCGTAAGAGAATGAAAAACTACTTAAAATAATGGTAACTATAAGAATATATGAAGCTAACTTATTGAGTCTTCTCATCATTTATCCCCCTTGTTTTAAAGCTCAATTTCTTTATTAAATTCATGTATTAAAGTTTCTTTATTATCTTTAATTTTGTAAAGCTCTACTTTCATCTCATATTGTCCATTTCTAGGAATTTTGATTGAACAATTATATGATTTTGTTTCTCTTTTAGATATTTTATCTTTAAAAGTTGTGTATATTAATTGTTTGTTATTTTCATCATTTTTTTCATTAAGGTACATTTTAACTTTTATATCTTTACTTGTATCATCATCAGTAGTATCTGTTATATCTATTTTTATATCTGTTAAAGAATCTAATTTTATTTTATTTAGTCCTTGTACATCTATTTGAAATTTATCAGGAGTTACGATTTTTCCTTTTGATGCTATAATACCTTTTTCACCTGCTGCTAAATACATAGTGCCATCTTTATCTACTGTTAAAGTTCTAGCCCAACAAGTTTTAGTGAATCCCCCCTTAAATTCAACTGTGTACTTTTCCTCTTGACTGTTCATATCGAATATATGTATATTTGCTAAGGATATATATATTTGTCCATCTTCAGCAATTAAAGGTTTACATACCCCTATACGTACAGGATCATCTTTAATGGGAACAATATTAATCTTTGTTTTATCCTTGTTTATAAAGTAGACATTTTTATCTTCCTTATCATTATAATCAACTGCTATTACATTTCCTTGCTTGTCACAACTTAATGCTACTTTATAATTTAATCCCTTATCATCTTCTCCTTTATATTCCCAATTTTTATTTCCATCTTTATTTATAGATAATATAGAGTATTTATTATTTTTACTCTTTTGAGCTATTAAGTTATTTCCATTATCTATATCTTCTAGATATAACTTTCCATCTTTATCTGTATATATTGTTTCTATTTTATTTTTGTTTATTTCTTTTATTTCTTTATTTTGTGATATATATACTTTTTCATCTTTTGAAATCAGTATTCCACCGTTATTAGGGAATTCTTTTTCCCAAACTATTTGACCATTATCATCTATACAGTATAATTTTCCTTCATCTGTTAGTGCATATACTTTATTTTTTGTAGTTTTTAATTCTTTAATTGGATCATTTCCTTCTCTTATTTTCCAAACAACTTCTCCATTATCAGTATTTATTTTAAAAACAGAAGTTGCATCTACACTATATAAATACAGATATCCATCTTTTCCTACAATAGGTTTTTCTATTTGAACACCATAGTCTACTCCTACTTTAGATTCCCAAAGTTTTTCTCCTTTTTTATTTATTGCAAAAAGTTTTTGTTGATTTACATAAAATATTTTATCTTCAGTCATTGTATGGTAAGCATCTTTATTATCCCAATCTCCTTCTACTAGAACTGACCATTTTATATCATAAGGATTAGGTAGTATTTCTATATTTGTTTCACATTTAAGTTCTTTTTCCCCTACTTTTAATGTTGCTCTTAAAACAGCAGTTCCAGCTTTTTTTGCTGTAATATTTGCACCGTAGTATACATCTCCTCCTATATTTCCTCCATGGTCATAGTATATTTCTAATATTCCTTCATCACCAACCACTTCCCATTGTATATTTTGTTTTGGAATAAAATTACCATCTTTATCCTGAACAAATACACTAATCCTATCAAATCCTTGTCCTGTATATTCAGTAATTTTACCTTTTATAATTTCTTGATCTTTTATATTAGTATTTAGCCCTTTATATTTTACAAAATTTAGCTTTTCAGGTGTAGGCATTTCTTTAACTTCAACACTTATAGTTTTCATAATATCTGTTCCTTTTACTTTAACTGTAATAATGGTTTCTCCTATTTTGTCATAAGTCTGTATTACTCCATCTTTAGTTACTGAAGCAATGTCTTTATTATTGCTGCTCCATTCAATCTCAACTCTGGGAAGAATTGCTTCATTTTCATCTATGACTTGAGGATTTGTTCTATATTGAGAATTAGTATAAATATTTAAATTTTCTTTAGAAAGTTTAATATCACAAGGATGAGAGTTAGAAGTATCATAAAGAGTAACTGCTTCTAAACCTATTACATCTCCTTCACTTATCATTAGTCTATATATAGTCCCATCTTTTCCTAAACAAAAATCTGAATATTGAAACCATGGAAGGTTGTATCTATAATCATCATAGTAAGCAATCGGATTTCTATTTTCATCGTAAATAGCTTTGTTTGTATAAAGATTTCCATCTTGTATGCTTATACCGTAATCAGATTTATATGGATATTTTTGAATAACACTTCCATCTTTATGAGAAAATTTGTGAAGTGTTAGCATGTCATCTTCTTTTTCACTTACATTAAAATATACTCCGTCTTCTTCTACTATAGATTTAAATGAATTAACTTTTTTAAAATTTTTAGACCAATTAGTTTTATTTTTATCAGTATTAATTGAATATATAGTATTTTCATCTTGAATATAAACTGTATTATTGTATCCTATAGTAACTTGTCCATTGAAATTTTTTGTTGCTTCTGGATTTTCAAATTTCCAAAGTAAAGAACCATCTTTTCCATCTATTTTTAAAATACTATCTCCAGATACTATATAGATGTTTCCATCTTCGTCTAATGTAGGAGTATAATTTAATTTTTCTTCAGTATCAAATTCCCATACAATCTGCTTAGATTCTCCACTTATACCATATGCTCTATTGTTTTCACATCCAACAATTATATTTCCATATTTATTTATAACTGGTGTAGTTCTTATATCGGATTTTAGATTAACTTTCCACTCAATATTTCCATAATGAGGATTTAAAGACATGAGCTTATCTTTATTTGCAGCAAATATGTATTCAATACCACTTACTTTCCCTATTGATATAGGCGCAGTTACATTCAAATTATTAAAATCTTTTTTTGTTCCATCGAGATTTAAAGCTAATATAGTATACTTATCATTTAAATATAGAACACTATAAATTGAACCATCTGATGATAAAATAGGATGACCACTATATGCATCTGAATCTATTTTATAAGTCCATTTTGGTATTAACTGTTTAGAGAAATTTTCTCTTATTTCTATTTCTTGTTTTGCATAAATATCAGTTCCATCTGCTACTGCTTTTAATAGAATCCTTCCTGGATTTTTTGCTATTAATACTCCATCTTCTACTAAAGCTATATTTTCATCACTAGTTTCCCAATTAACTTTATAATCTATTTCCCCATTAACATTTTTTACCACAGCTTCTAATTTTTCAGATTTTCCAACATTAATTCTTGTTGGTGCACTTTTTATTTGAACTTTTTCAGGCTTTACTTCCGGAAATGTTGCAAATTCAATACTTGTACCTTTATATAATTCATCACTATTTTTAGCTTTTATAACCTTTGAGGATATATTTACTTTATAAAAATAATTTTGTTTTAATTCTATTGGTCCTTTCTTATCACGCAGCTTTATTATTACCGTTTCTGGGGTTTCATTGCTAAATTCTATATTATGAGTACCAAGCATAAAGTTTGCCATAAAATCAGGATAAGGTTTACATGTACCTTTTTTACTTCCCTGAAAAACTAAAACTTTTTTCTTATCCTTATAATCTTTATTAAATTCAACTGGCTGATTAAAAGTGAGACTTATTTCTGCGTCTGTATTTACTCCCATTTCTATATATTCATCTGTATTTTTATCTCCCTTTATATATTTAGGACTAGTTGATACTAGCTCTAACGGTTTTTGCTTATTACTTTCTACATTTATTTCTATTTGCTTTTTTACTGTTTCATCAGCTTTTAATTTTACTAATATTTTAGATCTTCCTTCTTTTAATCCTGTAACTACTCCTTCTTTATTGACTTTTGATATATCTTCATTTAATGATTGCCATATTATTTTTTCTTTTAAGATTATAATTCCATCTTGATCTTTTGCCTGAAGATTTATTTTTTCTCCTTCTTTTATGTTGCTATTTTCCGTTTCTATTAATATCTCTTTTATTTGTTTTTCTTCTTTTAGTTCTACTTCTTCATCTATAATTTTTTCTTCTGTTATCTCGTTTATTTCTTCTATTTTTTCATCTTCCTGCTTAATCTTTTCCTCTCCTTTTACCTCTTTTGTTTCTTTGTTTTCCCCTTTTGTATCATTTATTTCTTCTATTTTTCCATCTTCCTGTTTAATCTTTTCTTTTTCTTTTACCTCATTTGCTTCTTTATTTTCTTCTTTCATATCATTCTCTTCTGTTTTTTTATTTTCTTCTTCAATCTGGTCCTCTTGTTTTGACTCATTTATTTCTTTGTCTTTCTCTTTTGTGTCACTTATTTCTTCTATTTTTTCATCTTCCTGTTTAATCTTTTCTTTTATTTCTTTTGTTTCTTTATTTTCTTCTTTTGTACCACTTTGTTCTATTTCTTTATCTGTAGGTATTTTTATATTTACTTCATTTGCAAATGCTGGTGTTATCATTGTTGTCATAAGTATTATAGTTAAAAAAACACTTAATATTTTCTTATTTATTTTTATCAATATATTCGTCCCCTTTCTTCTTAAAAAAAAGAGAATCAGAAAGATTCCAATTCTCTTTTTCTTATTAAGAATGTATTTGAAGGTTTGTTTAACGATTAATTATTTTTACCATTCAAATTTACTAAATTCAAATTTAACAGTATCTCCTTCATTTAATTTGTATATAGAAGCTGTTCTATCTTGTTTTTTATCATTGATTTTATACTGCCATCCTTTTGTATAATTATTTTCTGTTCCTAATAGTACTCTTATATATGAACCTTCAGATTCTATTGATAACTTTCCTTCTTTTATTTGTTCTTTTACATAATCATATCCATCTGAAATACCTTCTTCATCATTTTGTATTTCTAATGCCTGAAGTAGTGCATGCAATGCTGTTGGGTCTTTCTTTAAAACATCAGCAACATCAGCATCACTCATTCCTAATTCATCTTTTAATGAAAATAACTCAATCTCTCCACCTTTAATATATTTTTCATTATCTTGTATCATTCCATCTTGGTTTTCATCTACTCCAACTGTTATATTAGCTATTTTATTTTTAGCTTCTCCTTTTCTCTCTACTACAATCTTACTAGTTACTGTTTTTTTATTATAAGTAACTGTAATAGTAGCTTCTCCTTCTCCAACAAGATTAACGTATGCTATATCTCCAGCACCCATTACTTCTGCTATTTTATCATCTGAAGTTGTCCATTTAATGTTTTCTGTATCTGGTATTTCTATTTTTGTTTGCCAGTCTGCTGATGCACCTATTGCTCTTATTTCTTCAACATGTCCAATCTCATTAACTACACTAAAGTCCCTTCCATCGTCTAACGTAAGGTTTGCAATATTATCTTGTGCGTTTGCACTTATTGCAAATCCTCCAAAAGCTAGTGATGCTGCTAAAACTGGTGTTATAAATTTTTTCATCTTCATTTGTGAATCCCCCTTTTATTTTTTAATATAAAAAACCCCCATGGCTTATCCGAAAATAGGCCATGGGGGTTAATGTACATGATTAACACAGGTAATTCTACCAAACTCCTAGACATAACCTTTCCTCGGAAGGTTTGTTTCTAAATCTACCTATGCAGGTCTCCTGACTTGTGGATCAACGTTCTCCTTCGCCTTCCCAGATTATATCCAGTGGCATATTGAAGGATTACTCCCCACTTACAGTGGCCGGACCGTTGAGGATTTTCACCTCATTCCCTTTTAATCTTTGATTAAAAATCAAAGAACATAGATAGGTAAATATTTAATTTTAGTGTACAAGCGTTTCTTTATGGATATATTAACATCTTTTCCATTTTCTTTCAATAGATTGTCGAATCATTCTATATTTTTGCATTTTTCACCATATTTCTATATATGCTAATAAACTCTCTTTATTCTAAAGGATGAGTTATGTCATATTCTAATTCTCTATGAATTACTCAAAATAATTCAATATTGCCTTATATTTGAATGTTGCTATATAATTTATTTAAATACATAATATGGTAATGGAAAGGGTGATATTTATGAAGGAAATAGCAATATACGGCAAAGGAGGTATTGGAAAATCTACTATATGCGCTAACATTTCAGCCTCACTATCACTTAATAATAAAAATATTCTTCAAATAGGATGCGACCCAAAGCATGATTCTACGAGACTGCTTATGAGAGGAAAAAATATAACTACAGTTCTTGATTATATTAAAGTAACCAACCCACTTGAATATAATTTAAATGATATTTTATTCAAAGGATTTAATGAAATATCATGTATAGAAGCTGGTGGTCCTGAGCCTGGAGTTGGATGTGCAGGAAGAGGAATTTTAACTACTTTCGAGCTTTTAGATAGACTCGGAATCAAGAAAAATAATTATGACTTTATAATGTATGACGTATTAGGAGATGTAGTATGCGGAGGATTTGCAGTTCCAATAAGAAAAGAGTATGCAGATGTTATATACATAGTAACATCAGGTGAATATATGTCCTTATACGCAGCAAACAATATTTTAAGAGGTATAAAGAATTTTGATTTTGATAAAAAAAGAGTTGCAGGACTTATATTTAATAAAAGAGGAATAAAAGATGAAGACAAAAGAATCGAGAATTTTTCAAAAGCAGTAGATTTGCCTATATGTGCAGTATTTCCAAGAAGTGATGAATTCTCTTTATCAGAAAAAAAAGGTATTACTCTAGTAGAAAACTATACTTCTTCACATATAAAAGATAAGTTTATAAATTTATCAAAAACAATGATCAATAATATAGAATTGCATGAAGCTAAGCCTTTAAGTGACTCAAAGCTTGAAGAAATAGTTCTAGATAGAAAAATATATGAATCAAATAAAACAAATACAGAAGAAATATCTGAAATTAAAGAAACAAGATCAGAAATAAATAAAAATGAAGATGTAGATCTTAAAAATCCAAATGCATTCTTATCTAAAAATGTAATATCAAAAGAACCACTTCACGGATGTGCATTCAATGGTGCTATTACAATGTCTGTACATGTAAAAGATGCTGTAGTAATTGGTCATTCTCCAAAAAGCTGCTGCCATATATCATATCAAAGTATTTCTTCAGCAGGAAGAAGAAATTTATTTGAAAGAGGAAGTTTGCTTCCTGTTCCAATATCACCAAATCTAGTATGCTCCAATATGGATGAGAGTAGTATGGTATTTGGAGGTATAGATTTACTAAAAGAAAAAATACATAATATTAAAAAATACAATCCTAAAGCTATAATAGTTGTAAGCTCTTGTCCTTCTGGAATAATAGGAGATGACTTAACTCAAATAGAAAACTTGTCTTTAGATCTTCCTATAATACATATAGACGCAGATGGAAACTTAGCTGGAGATTATATGCAGGGAATGATTATGAGTTACATGAATATAGCTAAATCCTTAATAAAAAAAGATGTCAAACCTATTCCAAATACAGTTAATATAATATTTGAAAAAGTCGTTGCTAAAAATACTTCTAAGAACTTTGAAACAATAAATAAAATGTTAAATACTCTTGGAATTACTGTTAACTGTAGATATCTTTGCGAAACAAGTGTAGAAAAAATACAAAACTTCAAATCAGCTCAGCTTAATCTTCTAGCAAACAAAGATTATATGGGAAGAATGATGGAAAAATTTTTTATAAAAGAATATAATGCAAAATTTCTAGACGTGCCCTTCCCTATAGGGTTTAGTGAAACAAAAAATTGGCTAAATAAAGTTGCTGCATTCTTTAATAAAGAAGATTTAGTCAACAATATCTTATCTGTAAATGAAAAAATATATAAAGAAGAAATAGAGAGAATAAAACCATATCTTAAAGATAAAAAACTTATGATAGTAACCTATAATCATAGTATTGATTGGATAATAGAAACTGCACTTTCTCTTGAAATGGATATAGTTAAAGTTGGTATACTTAACTTTTCTCAAGATAATTTATTTATAACTAAATTTAAAAATAGATTTAATGTCGAAGAGAATTATGATCAAAATAATAGACTAAACGATATAAAAACTCTAAATCCAGATATAATATTGTCTAATTATACTTCTTCAAACTTAGATAAAGATGTTTTTGCAGATACGATTCCTCACTGTCCAGATGTAGGTTTTTTCTCAGGACTTGATTTAGCTAAAAGATGGGCAAAATTATTCAAATTAAACATAAAGGAAGGATGGAGAAAAGATGAAATTTTATTCAAAAAATATTACTCCAGATAGCCTAACAGGAGCAGTTTTTGCTTTAGAAGGAATAAAAAATTCTATAGTATTATTAAACTCTCCTACTGGATGTAAATTTTATCACAGTGCTATATCTGATTACCAGTATACAAGACAGCTTGAATTTGACCCTCTAAATTACCCTGAAAAATTCTACTTTGGTCAGCCTAGAGTTCCATGTACATACTTAGACAAAGATGATTATGTATATGGAAGTAAATATAAGCTTGAAGAAATTTTAGATTTTATAAAAGATAAAGATACTGACTTAATAGCAGTTATTAACTCTCCTGGTGCTTCACTTATAGGAGATGATCTAAATGGAATTTTATATAGAAAAATAAAAGATAAGCCTTATATAAGCATAGAAACAACAGCGTTTTCTCAAAGCTTTTATAAGGGATTTCAAAACAGTTTAATATCACTTTTAAAGAATTTAAACTTAGAAGAATACCATAATAATAATGAAAAAACAGTAAATATAATAGGTGTATCTATATATGATAAGTACTATGAAGGTGATATAAAAGAAATAAAAAGACTTTTAAATCTTTGTAATATAAAAGTCAACTGTGTATTATGTGCTGATACAAACTTTAATACATTAAAAAATATAAATAAAGCTTCTTTAAATATAGTTTTATATCCAGAGCTGGGAATTGACATAGCTGAGTATCTAAAACAAAAATACAGCATCTCGTATTTTTCATTTGATAAAGGTCTTCCTATAGGATTTGATCTTACTGAAGAGTTTATAAAAAGTATTTGTGAAATAATGAATTCTGATTGCACTGATTTTATAACTGAAATTGAAAAAGCAAGAGCCAAATCATATATACATATATCAAGACTTAACTCTCTTACTGGTCTTCCTAAAGGAAGTACTTTTTCTATTGAGTCTACATCATCAAAAGCTTACTCTTATACTAATTTTTTAATAGAATATTTTGGAATGATACCAAATTGTATTAATTTTATTGAAGATGATCCTAATTTATTTAAAAATAATTTAAAATCACTATTAAGAGATTACTCTATTGAAGATGTATTAAATAAAAATATATACGAAACCAAAAGTGATCTTGTATTTTCAAATGGTAATACTATATCTCAGCTCAAGTTAAACAACCATATATTCAGCGGTATAGAAATAGACCTTCCTTCTCTTGGTTATATAGATATTATTCCTAAAACTCATTTAGGTATTAAGGGGAGTCTTCTTTTAGTTGAGCAGGTACTTAACGGAATTAATTTCTAATAACTTAGATGATGCATTTTAAACTTAATAATAGATTCATTTCCATTAAAACTTTCTATGAAAATGTTAGTGGATAATTTTAGATATTTTGACTAATATAACTTAGGTTTTATCGTTTAATAATACGTTGAGAAATTTATGTGTCTGACCGTAGAGAGTTCGTATATTTTAGGATTATTAATAAGATGACATCTTAGTTGTATTCAAAATATCGTTGTATTCACGTTATTTTCATAGGAAGTTTTTGATAACCCACCAAATCTAAAAAAAGAACCCAGATTTCGTTTATACGAAATCCAGGCATCTATAATTGTTATCTAGTTACTTCACTTCTTGCTTGAGAACCTTCATATTAGGATTATTTTTAACCTTATATTTTTCATGAAGCATATCATATACTCCCTTTTCGTTGTAAGCATCTGCAAGTCCGTAAAGTGCTTGTTCAGTTGACATTGCATTATCATATATAGGAAGATCGTCATCTTCACCTAATACATGAGTGAATGCTCCATTTTCAAGCTGAAATTTAAGAAGTGCACTTACAGGATTTTCTCCTTTTGCATTAGTCCACTCATCAGATAAAGGATCTTGACCTAACATTCTAATAGCTTGAATTACCCACGAACAACTCTCAGGATTTTCACTTCCCCAAGATTCAAAACCACCACTATCTAACTGTTTAGTATGAATAAATTTAAGCGCTTTTTTAACATGTGGATTAGAATCATCTTGATCTAAAATTGCAAATGCCATAAGTGCTGCTGCTGTCATATCAACACCAGATTCTATTAATTCATAATCCTTAGGATTCTCATAAGATTTAACATCCCAAGTAAATCCTCCATCATTATGCTGTTGATTCTGAAGCCATTCAAGACATTTTTGCTTATTAGGTATTTCCTCTCCTGCACAGTGAAGTGATATTATACCAAATATATGAGCATTAACTAAATCTTCTCCAACAGGCTTACCAGTTGTATTATCAGCCACTGAATCTGCAAAATGCCCACTTGGAAGCATAGTGCTCTTTTCAATATCAACTAAATTCATTCCACCAAAATTTCTAGGATCTTTTCCAGCTGCACATACTCCTATAATTGTTCTTTGAAAATCAGTATTCTTAGTTTTAGAAAGCATTATTCCTTTCTTAACTTCTTCTTCTCTAAAATATACTCCATTCTTACCATTAACAGTCCACTTAGGAGAACTTACATCCTCACCAAAACCATAAAGCCCAAGTGCTGGCCAATCAAGTATTCCCTTATACTCTTTTCTCTTATAATTTTCATGATAATAATTAACAGTCTTCTGCCCAGCCTTTAAAACATCCTCCCTGCTAATCTTAGAAGCCATCGCTTCAGCATTAAATACACATAAATTAAATACCATCAAAAAACTTAAAACAAATACACTTAAAACTCTAGAAACTTTTTTCATTCCCAATCCCCCTTTTTATTGTTTTAAAATCTCACATCAATCCAAATTGCTTTTAAAATAAGCTACACTTAAAAAATAAGGCTTATTAAAATGTTAGCGATTAGTTTAAATGTTTTCATTATAAAACTTGTATTACATCGTTTGAATATCCGTCAAGAAAGTTCGTTGTCTGACCAAAGGGAGTTTAGAACTTTTAGGATATTCAATAAGACGTAATGCTTAGTTTTATTTGAAAAATTTAATCTATGAGCGGTATTTTAATAAGTTTTATTTTTAGCATACCTATTTTTAAAGCATCCTTCTTACCCCTATATCAGCTATAAACAAGCACAGCGCAATCGGAAGCAATATAAAACTCAACTCCCTAACAGCTCTATTCTTATTTTTTATAGGCACTTTAAAAACATCAACATCCCCATTTATAGAGTCAGCATCATAAAACAAATCTAAATCATCACGCTTTCCAACATCATATTCTGGAGAATAATCTAGATGGATAATTCTCGTTTCATTTTTTAATACTTTATCATTGTCTTTTAATTTAATATTTATTGAGTAATCCCCTGTATTATCTAATGTAAAGCTTCCTTTGAATTTACCAATAGATGCTTCATCTAATTCAATATCATCACTGTAATCTTCTCCATTGATTGAAACCTCTGATTTTAAGTTGGATTTAGTTGAATCTACAAATACATCTACAACTAGACCATACTGCCTAATATCAAGGTCAATATTATTATCGTTAAAAGAGTAGTTTATTACATTCCTCCAGGTATCCTCAAAATAACTAGATTCTATCCAGTCTCTACTCCATTTACCATTTAAGTCTGATGTAAATGCTATTACTTTTCCAATACCATAATTCCAGCTAGCTAGTATAGGATCGTCCTTATCGCTTTTTAGTATAAGATTTGCGTTTTTCTTTATTCCTGCTCCTGTATATCCATATAAATCAGGTATATCTGTATCTTTTAAAATATCTGATTCATTCACTACAACTGGCTTGAACTTTTTGTTATTCAAATATTTCTTAGTTGCTATATATGTTTCTTTTGCAAATATCTTTGGGATATCATAAAGGTTAGTAGCTATGTAGCTTCTTCCATTAGTTTGATCACTCATATTATTTAATACGTTCTTATCAGAATCATTTCCAACTGCTACAGTAGATAATGTAATTTTATCTTCCTTGAATTTATTTAATATAAATTCATATCCATCTTTTTCTGCCTGTCCATCGGATAATAATATTATATGTTTTACTTTTGTATTAGATTTCTTTAGTATATCTTCAGTTTTATTAAGTGCTGGTATTATTAAAGTTCCTCCCTTTGAGCTTAATAGTCCTATATCATTTTTTATTTTTTCTTTAGACTCTACCTTTTGAAATGGAACTACCCATTCAAGCTTATCTGAAAAAGCTAAAACTCCTACATAATCATCTTTATCTAGAATATTTACAGATTTTATTGCAGCTTCCTTTGCCATTTCTATCTTCTTAATACCATTACTGCTATCCTCCATACTTCCGGAGCAGTCAATAACTAGAACTAATCCTGTATTAGGATGTTTTTTATTTCCTTTCATTTCACACTGTACAGGAAGCATTTTTTCTATATTTGTATCTTTATATCCCCCAAGTGCAAATGCTTTTTCTCCACCCACTGCTATTAGTGATGAACCATTTTCTTTTACTACTGTATCTAAATTCTTTTCAAATTCCTTATCCATCTCATCGTACGATACATTAACTAACAATATTTCACTAAATTTACTTAAATAATCTATAGATTTATTTACCTGTTTTGCAGAATAACTCTCATATTCTAAATCCATACTTTTAATTAAATTATTGATATTTTTGGTATCTTCATAATCTCCTATCAGCAATACTCTTGGGGTATCTTTTAGTGTTATAGTTTTAGTAATAGTATTGTTTTTTGAATTAGTATCAGATTTAAAATCTATTTCACCCTTTAAATTTGTGTATTTTGGATTTGAATCTATTCTAAATTCAAATTCATTACTTCCATTTTTTATATTCAATTTTCTATTTAATATCTCTTTATTTTCACTGAACAAATGAAATATTCCATCTCCATTAAAATTAGAATTAACAGTTATAGTTACAGGAATCTTTTCATTAATATGTATATTGTTTGGTATATACATTTTTTTGAGCTGAGCATCCTTGTCTGAGTTAATGTTTTGATTATAGATAACAAGATTTATATTGTTTTCCTTTAATTTATCTACTATCTTATCGTAATTATCTATATTTTCTTTTCCATCTGTTATTAGAACTAATCTTTTATTATCTTTTTCAGGAAAATGATTCATAGAAAACTCAAGAGCATTTTTTATATTAGTAAAATTTTGGTTTGGCTGAGTTTCAAATTTTACTTTATCTAAGTTTTCACTGATAGGTACATCAATCATTGCATCTTTTCCAAATGATATAACCCCTATTTTATCTTTTCTTTTCTTGTTTTGTATTTGATTATCTATGTACTCCTCTATTTCTGTTTTATTTTTAAGTAAACTCTTAGATCTATCCACTAAGAAAATAGTTGTTGTTTTATTGCTTTCTAAAACTAAGCTTACCTTCATAAGAGATAATATGATACATGTAATAGCAAGAAATCTCAATACAACCCATATATAAAACTTCTTTTTAGGA
Source organism: Tepidibacter hydrothermalis (assembly GCF_029542625.1). GTDB lineage: Bacteria > Bacillota > Clostridia > Peptostreptococcales > Peptostreptococcaceae > Tepidibacter_A > Tepidibacter_A hydrothermalis. The sequence goes on along the minus strand of NZ_CP120733.1, from coordinate 277,170 downwards.
AATACTTTATAAATTTTTAATCCGTTGTATATAAAATATCCTATTATTAGTAATGATATTATTGTAATAAATATATTAGTTTCAAAATTAAATTTCACGTCTATATACCTCCCATTCTATAACCATCAAGAATAGGGCTATTATCAGTATTATATTTTTTATCGTATATCCCGAACTATCTTTCTTATCATCTATATTTTTATAAGTTTGCTCTATATTTTCGTCGTATGACAGCCAGTTAATCATATTTTTAATTAGTATAGGAAAATCGGAAGTCATTACTAAATTAGTTTTATTAAAATTTATAGACGAATATATCTCTTTTGATTTATCATTTACCCCATATATAATTATAGGTTTGTTATCCACACTAAGCATTGTTTTAAATCCTTTCTTTTCTTTCAAATATTCTGTTTTATCCACATATATTTTTTTATTGTGGATATTTTTAGAAAACTCAGAATCTACAATTTTCAATGCTTTCACACTATTAATACTCCCCTGAATATTACCATTTTGTGGATATGTTATCCACTTATTAACATTTTTAGGTAATTCATCAACATTTTTATCCAAGATATACACATCATATTGTTTATATTTCTCACTATACTCATTATCAAAATCAACTTTTATATTTTCAATACTCGATAGAGCACTTTTTATGTATTTGTTATCTCCTATATAAATTATTTTTTTAGTTTTGTTTAGATCTTGATTGCTGCATGATACTATATTTTCATTTTCTTGGTTCTCGTTGATATTCTTTATTATTGTAGGATTAGCTATTGATATTACTACTAACAATCCTATTATCATTTGAATTATTAATAGTAGGTATTTATCTATTTTTCTCGTTCTTACTCCTTCTACTTCTTTTAGTATCTCATCCCAAAATTTAGTTGTAGATACGTACTTCTCTACGACTTGATTTTTCTTAAAATAAAATAGTATTATTACTCCAAGTAATAAAGAAAATAATAATCCTATAGGGTTTAAAAACTTCATTTATATACCCCCTAATGACTTTGACAATATGTTTACTGGGGTTGTATCTGTTTGTGCAAATATGTATTTAATCTCTCTTTGTAAGCATTTTTCTTTTATATTCCTTATAAACTTTTCTACCTTATTTATATATTTTTGTTTTATATTCTTATCAAGGCTAAGTCTAACTATATTTCCACTTTCCTTGTCTATAAGCTTTAGTTCATTATTATAGTCTGGATTTATTTCAGATGGTGATAACAAATGTATCATTACAACTTCTTGGCCTTTTATTATTAAATAATCCAAAGCTGTTTCTATATCTTCATCAAAGAAATCAGATATTATAAATGTTATTCCTGAGCTTGAATTGTTTAAATTTAAGATATCTTTTAAGTTTGTTTTCCCACTAGAATTTAGATTATTTATATCTTCCATTATGTTATAAAAATTATCTTTTCCTCTTATTCCTCTAAAGTTGCAATTTAATTTATCATTTAAAGTATATACACTTAAGTTATCCATTTGCTTTAGTGTAAGATAACTTATTCCGATGGATAACATCTTTCCCATTTCAAATTTATTAGGATTTCCAAAGTCCATAGACGAGCTTATATCAAGTATTACATTTACATTCATATTTTTCTGCTCGCCGAATTCTTTTATATAGAATTCATCTGTTCTCATATAAGCCTTCCAGTCTATTTTTCTAACATCATCTCCTGGCATATATTTTCTGTGGCCATAAAAGTCTAATGAATTTCCAAATCCCCCTGCTTTGTAATTTCCTTTTCCTCCTTTTAATATTTTTTTATATGGCTTTATAATTAATGGTTCTATTTCTCTTAAGAATTTGTCCAATTAGTTCACCTTCTTTAGGATTTCCCTTATTATGGTGTCGGTGTCTATTTTGTCTGCCATGGCCTTAAAGTTCAAAAATATTCTATGTCTAAGACAAGGATAAGCCATACAATATATATCCTCCATACACACATTAAATCTCCCCTCAGATAATGCTTTGACCTTAGCTCCTGTTATGATTGCTTGAATTCCCCTTGGACTCACTCCACACTTAACATAATTTTTTACTGCATCAGTAGTTGTCTTATCTGGATGAGTTTCAAGCATTATTTTAACTGCTTTTTCTTTTACATTACTAGGTACAGGTATTTTCATAGCAGCTTTTTTCATCTGTATTAAATCATCAACCCCTACCTGCTTTTTAATATCAACCTCATTATTATCACAAGTAGTCAAATCAACTATTCTATAAAGATCCTCCATTTTAGGAAGCTTAATATTAATCTTAAACATAAATCTATCTAACTGTGCCTCTGGTAGAGAGTATGTTCCCTCCATTTCAAGAGGATTTTGAGTTGCTAAAACAAAGAATGGCTGAGGTAACTCATATGTATCATTTCCAACAGTTACTGTTCTTTCCTGCATAGCTTCAAGCATTGCACTTTGAGTCTTAGGTGTTGCCCTATTTATCTCATCTGCAAGAACTAATGAACTAAATATAGGTCCTTTCTGGAAAGAAAATTCTATATCATCATCTTTCTTATTAACTATTACAGTTCCCGTTATATCTACAGGCATAAGGTCTGGAGTAAATTGAATTCTTGAAAAAGGTAGATCAAGAACCTTACCAAACGTCTTAACAAGAACAGTCTTTCCAAGACCAGGAGTTCCCTCCATTAATACATTTCCCCCAGATATTACACCTATAAGTACACTTCTTACTATCTCATCCTGTCCTACTATCTGTTTTTTTACCTCACTTAATATATCTTCAAAATAATCTTGAAAATTCTTAACTACTACTTCCTCCATATTAATCCCCCCCATTTAATCTTTTGAAATAATCCGTTACAAGATCTCTATCTTCAAGTGGTATATCCTGCTTAAATATATAATCCATCCCCTCTTTACTAAACTCTTTTTCTATACTATCAAGTGATTTATAATCCCCTTTTATCTCACTTACGTTATCAGAGTATTTATTATTTATAATCCCATCTTCTCCAGTAACTCCACTAACACTTGAAATTTCGTTACCATTATCTTTAAGACGAGTTGATTCTTCATTTCTTTTTATATGACCTTCTTGTGATTGTTTATTTGAATCTGAGCTTGAATCAACATTTCCTCCTACTCCATTTGAATTTGCCATCTTTTTATTTGCTGCATTCCCCATGGCCATTTCATTCGGGTTCTCAAATCCATTTTCCCCATTATCTAATTCATCATTATCACCGTTTGCAAAATCAGACCCTTTCTTATCTCCAAAGCTTTTAAATCCTTCTCCTTCTTTTGAAATCATTCTTTCTTTCATGCTTTCAAGTTTCATATCTGCTTTCTTTGCTATTTTTAATTTCTTCTTATCTTTATTTAATATATCAGCAATATCTTTTCCTGAAGAATCACCCTTTTTTAAACAGTCTTTTATTTTATTTAAAGCTTCACTATTAGTACTATTTTGTATTTTTTCTATATTATCTATCATCTTGTCTTTTTCTTCTTGTGTAAATTTCTCATCCATTAAAGCTTGTTTTATTCTATCTATATTTCGAGAATCAATTGCAGTTTCAATACTGTTATTACCTTGTTTTACTCCCTCAAAAACAGAGCTTACATCATTCATATAACTTTCATTTATTTCGTTTAGTTCACTTTGAGCATTATTAATATCAACTGATCCTTGATTATAATCATCAGCTTTATTCAATTTTTTCTCTAGATTATCAAGAGTTGATAATAATATTTCCTTATCCTTTTTATCTAAGTTTTCTTTATCTATATTTTCTTTAATCTCTTTTTTAATATCAGCTACCTTTTGTGCTTCTTGTTTTATATCATCATTTATATTTTGTTTTTCTATAGCTATATCTTTATTATTTGATGGCACAAAATATATCCCTAAGGATAATACGATTACCAATAAAGAGATAATAATTCTTTTAAACTTAATATGTATTTTGTAATTCTTAATAACATTGAAACTATCAAGCATTTCTTTTAAATCATCTTTAAATAAATTTATAATACTATCATCATTATTCTTATACTCTATATAGGTTATCAATCTATCCTTAAGCCCCATCTTATCCCCTATTAATGCTGTATTTTTTATACTCGGTCTTTTAATTATTCCTCTTATAATACCTACTCCAAGTAATATAGCTCCTATAATAATAGATTTTTTTATGAAGTAGACAATAGGAATCACATGAATTATTATTGTAAATCCTAAAATAATAAGAGAATATATTAATAAAGAATCTATTAAACAACCTATAATATTGTTAATCCATATCTTATTTCTAAGCTTTTTTAAAGTTATATATATTTTATCTTTATAAATTTTGGCCACCCTCTTTTGAACTATTCACTTTATTAAACTTTAAATCTAATATATTAAATATCAATACTACCATCCCCCAAAATACTAAATAACAAATAACAGGATAATATCCCATTTGATTATCAATCATTTGACTATAACTTATGCCGACTATATTAATAAGTGGATTTAAGAAAAATATAATTGGTATATCTTTGTCATAAATGGTTGTTAATACAATATTTGCATAATTAGTATAAAAAAATAAATAAACACTGCTTAAAACAATAGTTATAAAAATAAACATTCCTATAAAGAAGTTTTTATTTTTATATTTATTACTAATATTTTTAATACTTAATATAACAGTTCCCCACAAGGATTGAATAATCAATGGAATAAATATATTAACTTTGTTAAGCTGCCCCAGCATAAAGATAATAAGTATTATTGGAACAGCTGATAATGAAGCTATTAAGCTTTCAATAATAATTTTCAAATATATATTTATATAAGTATAATTTATATCCCAAAATAACATTATCAATGTGAATAACAACATGGAAAATCCATTAAAGTATATATATGCATATTTATAAAGTGACGGATTATATCCATCTACCCTTAATGAAACCATCAAATAATAACTTATAGATGTAATGCTTAGTATAATAAGATAAGCTATTATGTTAATTTTATTTTTCTTACTTATATCAAATACATCCATCAAATAATCCCCCCCTAATCAAGTCCATTTACTGAAATTTGAGGAAGTATTACCCTTCCACTTCCTGTTAGCCTTAAGCTCAAAGGACCTTTTGATGTGCATTCATATATTTGTTTTTCTTCTAATTTCAAATCATTCAATGCTTCCCAACTATTTGTGACTTGATTAAAATATTCTAAATACAAATCATCAGTATCAGCTTTCGTAAAAATATCTATATTATATGCTTTTAAATCATCTGGAATCTTATAATAAAGAGTAATAATATCTCCTTTTTCTAAGACATATTCTCTTTTCTCCTGTACTTTTTCTGTATTTTGTCCATAGTCTACAACTGGCTTTATAGTTTCACAAGGAGCATAATTATTACTTTTTAATTTCACATCAAATACATTCATAGAAAGCTCTTTTATCTTCTGATCTTTGTCATCGATTTTTAATTTATTATTTTCATTACTAAATCCTATAAGCTTCACATTATCAAGATCATCTATATTATAGAAATAGTACTCAAGCATATCTCTTTGATAGTTATTAAGTTCTGCATCTTTGCATATCTTTTCAATATAGTTGTAATCTCCTGTATTTCTAAGGTTATGATCTATTTTATAATTAATATTTACGACTTCTTTTCCATCTATATCTCCTATATTTATAACTGTATCCCCTGCTATCAAAAATGAATTTATCATCTTATTAACTAAAATATTTTTTATCTCTCCGTTTAAAATATCATCTTTACTTAGGCTTATAGTTATATCTTCAGATTGGGTATCTTCAAAGCCATGGCTATAAATATGATAGTTTTCCTTATCCGTATATTCTATTTTTTTATCAATTAAATCCACTTCATACTTTTCACTATCAACTGCATCTAAGAACTCTGAATTAAATGTAGCAATATCAATACTATCCTTTTTGTAAGGATATATATTAGCAAGATTATAAGTATACAAACCATCCTTATAAACTTTAATACTAGCTAAAGCTCCTTTAGTACTTTCAAAACCTCCCCAAAGAGCTAAACAGTAAAATACAACACAAAACCCAACTACAACTGATAAAAATGAATATTTATTATACTTTTTAATAAAAATAGATAAAGTTAATAAGAAAATATATATTACCAAAATAGCTATAAGAAAGTATAAAGAACTATACTTTGGTTTTAATATATTATCGCAAGAGTTATAAAGCTTTTTAATCTGATTTATATTACTTTCAAAGTTCACTGGATTATTAATTTTAGTCATCAAAGCTGGTGTAATATTTTTTTGCAAAACATTATTTATTAGATCCTTATTTTCTAAATCAACAGGTATTACGATACCATCGCCTAAATTAATCTTTTTATCTAAATTTTTTAATACACCAGTCAAATTCTTATAAGCATATTTTCCATTTCCAACTAGAACTATATTTCCTCTTTTTATATAATTTTGAAGGTTTTTTTGTCCTTTTTCTGTTAACTCCTTAGTACTAAAATTATCTAATACCATAAAATCTATATTATAAATTTCATCAGTTGTATAATTTAAAGTACTATCTAGTTTTACAACTTGAACATTATCCTTGTCCAAAATATTTATATCATTCATATAATAATAATCTTCATATTTATCACTCAAAATTCCTACAAATATAGTATCTTGACTATATATTTCAGGTGATACATCAGTAGCGTCTATTACATCATCATTTCCAACATCAACAGCTATATCATTTTCATTAAATATAGGAATTGCAAATTCAAAAGATTTCTTAGTATTCTTCTCTAAATCTACTTTATGAGTGTATACCCTATCCCCAACGTTTACATTTAATCTACCACTATATTCTGTATTCTTTGATTCAACAGTTACTTTAATAGGATTAATTCCCCCTAATTTACACTTTCCATCAAACCCAATCTTTGTATTTATACTTATATCTGAATCTGCATAACAACTAATCCCACCAATACAAAACATAAATATAAATACACTTAAAATAATCCCTATTTTTTTCATCTTATCCCCTCATTCAGCCTGTATTAAAAACATATTTTTAATTACTATAAGGTACATTCTCTATTTTATTCTTACTTATCACGGCACTAAAATGCTTATCGAGTGCCTTTGGATTATTTATGAGAGTATCAACTGCCATATTTACTCCTTCATCATTAGTTCCCGTAACCATCCATATAGGCTTTGTACTTCCCATGCCTGCTGCATATGCATATATTGCTCCACCCGTATCATAAGATGAAATGGTATTTCCTTTAAAATCTAAGCCATGAACCTTACCATCTTCAAATTTGACATACGTTCCTACTAATTTATTCTTTTTGTTTATATCATTTATAACCTTACTTCCTTCAGATAGCTCGTTCCAAGCACCAATAAGAATATAATACTTTTTGGGTTTATTCAGAACAGATGAATCATATTCACTTACATCAACCTGCTTTACCCCCTTACTAATCAAACTAGTTTTTAGATTTTCTGCACTTTGCTTATAATTTGGAGTGTACATTATTACTGTACCTGGGTTCTTTCCCATAAAACCATTTCTAAATGGTTGAGGATAAGATCCAATAACAGCTGGTGCAAACATAGTAACACTCCAGTCATGATAATCCCACCATATTACATCTCCAGCTTGTGGTCTATATTCACCAATTCCTATAGGAGCTAGTATTCCATTTACCCAATAGAACCAATCTGATTTTTTCCTATCTTTACCTGTATGAAAAGTGTAATTAGATTCAAGCCCATTTATACTATTAACAAATCCTCCACCATAAGCTGTTTGAATATCTAGATTTCTAAATAAAACCTCCATACCAACTTCATCTTTTACAAGGCCAACATTCTTGGCGTACATTTTCTTCTTTCCATAATCCCTTGTTACTACTAAATTAACTTTATATGGACTTTGTATATCTCCTGATGCCTTATATTCATTAGCATTTTCACCAGAAGGTGTTCCCTCTTTATATTTAACCTCACCTTGAACAGGTCCTTTATATCCCTTATATGTAACTCCGTCTATTACCTTAGTATCTGATTCTAATTTATTATCTTTTTTATTTTCCTTGTTAGGTTCTTCTTTTTTTGCTTCCTCTTTTACTTCCTTCTTATCTTCTTTAACTTCTGCATCTTTACTATCTTCTTTCTTTTCATTTTCTGTAGCTGTTTTTGATTCCTCTTTGACTTCTTTATTGTCTTTGGTTTCTTTAGTCTCACTTACATCTTCTTTTTTCTGCTTATCTGTTCCCTTTTCTTGTTTTATATTTTCCTCAGTTTTAGTTTCATTATCTAAGTTTGATACAATTTTTGTCTTTTGACCCCCACATCCAAATAGACAAAACAAACTAAACATTAAAACTAAAATGATAGAAATATTTTGTATAAACTTCCTATTTTTCACCCATTATTCCCCCTAATATTTTTTTAATTTTCTTATCAAATCTACTCAAAGTCAGGTAGGTTATCAAAACTGTCTATAAAAAATTCGCTTCATGCTACGCATGGCTCATGTCGCCAACTAGTCCTACGGACTCAGTTGCTTAAAAATAGTTGTAAGTATAGTTTTTAATCTATACTATCTATAGATAAGAAATTGTATAATTCCTTTATCTAATAACTCCACTGATGCAACGATATTTTGAATACAACTAAGATTTTGTCTTATTAATAATCCTAAAATTTACGAACTCCCTATGGTCAGACACACAAATTTCTTAACGTATTATTAAACGACAAAACTCAAGTTGTGTTAGTCAAAATATCTAAAAGCATTCACTAACATTTTTATAGAAAGTTTTTTAATACTAATCCCTATAACATGAAATTGATCCTGCCTCACTATAAGAGAAAAATCTCTTTATTATATCTACTTAAAATTTAAGAACTGCACTTAAAAAATAAAGGGGATTAATAATGTTAGAGAGTGGTTTAAATATTTTCATATAAAACTTGAATTACAGCGTTTGAATATCCGTTAATAAAGTTCGTTGTTTGACCGTTAGGGAGTTTAGAACTTTTAGGATATTCAATAAGATGGAATTCTTAGTTTTATACGAAAAATTTAACACATGAACGGTATTTTAATGCCCTTTATTTTGGTGTTAAGAAATATGATTTTTCAACTTAACCTCAATCTCATTTACTAATTTTAGAAAAACAAAAAGACCTTTTCCGATAACGAAAAAGGCCTAGATATACATTGAGTACACTAAAAACATATATCTTACTTTCCTCAAAGTCGGAGGATCTAAGAAAATTTAATATACAGGTATTCTGGCTCTCGGATCATCTTTAGACTAAACCTTCCCAGATTACTATCCAGTGGCAAACATAGTCCTAATCCCCGATTACAGCTGCGACTACAGCAAGGGCATCTCACCCTTTTCCCTAATATACTAAACGATTTTTTAAGTTTTATATAGTTAAGTTCATTATAGCATTTTTTACCATATTGTCAATTAAATGGTATGTTATAGTTAAAAAATGAGAAGCTCCTATTATGGCTTCTCATTTAATGTGCTTTAAGACTTTACTTGTTTTAAAAATTCTATTGTTCTTTCATTCTTTGGATTATTAAAAATCTCATCTGGTGAACCTTGCTCAACAATGTTTCCACCATCCATAAATATAACTCGATCTGCTACTTCTTTTGCAAATCGCATTTCATGAGTAACAATAATCATTGTAGTATGATTTTTTGCCAATCCTCTTATTACATCCAAAACTTCTCCTACAAGTTCAGGATCTAATGCAGATGTTGGTTCATCAAATAGCATAATTTTAGGACTTACAGCCATGGCTCTACCAATTCCAATTCTTTGCTGCTGTCCTCCTGATAATTTTGAAGGATAGATATCTTTTTTATCTAGCAATCCTACTTTTTCTAATATATCTAATGCAATCTTTTCTGCTTTTTTATAATCCATCTTTTTTACTACAATCAACGGCTCAAAAATATTTTGTATTGCTGTTTTATTTTTAAAAAGATTGTAATTTTGGAATACCATAGAGGTAACTTTTCTCAATCTATGTATTTGTTCTTTTGTTACATTTTTTGTGTTTATCTTTAGATCTTCAATTTCGATTTCTCCTTTATCAGGAACCTCTAAATAATTTATACATCTAAGTAAAGTAGATTTTCCTGTACCTGAAGGACCAATTACTGCAACTACTTCACCTTTTTTTATTTCTAAATCAATTCCCCTTAGAACTTCTAATTTGGTAAAGCTTTTATGTAAATTCTTTATTTTTATCATACTAACACATCCTAATATCCTTCACTCATCTTAATCTCTAATTTTTTTTGTAAGTATCCAAGCAATGATATAATCCCCCAATATATAATAATCACATCTGTAAAAGCTTCGAAAAATCTATATGCTGCAGCTCCTTCCATTTGAGCTGTAGCCATTATTTCTGTTACTCCTAACGTAAATGCAAGGGATGATCCTTTTATAATATCAATAAAATTATTGGACAAAGCTGGCATAGCCACTCTTGCAGCTTGTGGTAAAATAACCCTTCTCATAGCCTGAAGATATGTCATTCCTATAGATAAAGCCCCTTCCATTTGTCCTTTATCTACAGATGATATGGCACCTCTAATAGTTTCAGACATATAAGCTGAAGCATTCAAACTTAATCCGATAACTGCAGCTGTAAAAGCATCCATTCCTTTTAAACTTGGAAACATTTGAACCAGCCCAAAATATAAGAAAAACAATTGTGCTATGAGTGGAGTTCCTCTAAAAAATGAAACATATATTTTTGTAATAGGATATATAATTTTTATTTTAGTTTGAATAATTAATGCAACTATAATTGCAATCATCAATCCAAACACTAAAGATAATACAGACATAAAAATGGTCACATGTAGATATTTCAACATTAATGGAAGTAGACCCAATGCAAAATCCAAACTAAAAACTTCCATATTTCTACCACCAATCACTTGCTAAATTATTATTTTTTTGTTGTATCTAAATCAAACCACTTTTTAGATAGTTCACTTAGTGTTCCATCTTCATGCATTTCTTTAATGACTTTGCTTATATTGTCTGACATTTCTTTACCCTCTTCACTTTTTGTAAATGGATATGCATTAATTTCTGATCCTATTTCTGTATTTGCTCCCATTAGTTTTACATCTAAATTTCCTTGTTTAATAACTGTTTGAGATTTGATTGCTCCTTGCCAGCATGCATCAAGTCTTCCAATCTCTACTTCCTTTTCTAAAGGTGTTCCATCATAAAATGACATATCTAAATCAAGTTTATATTCTTCATTTAATGCTCTTAATGTTTTTTCTCCATTTCCACCTAACCAAGCTCCAACTTTTTTACCTTTAAGATCTTCTATTTTTTTATAATTACTATCTTTTTTTACTATAAAATCATATTTACTATAAGCATATGGTTCAGTAAAATTATATTTTTCTTGTCTCTCTTTTGTAATAGACATTTGATGTGCCACTGTATCAATTTGACCAGCATCTAATAATCCAACCAATCCACTAAACTTTGATACTGTGAATTCAACCTTATATCCAGCTCTTTTTCCTATTTCATTCCAAACATCCACTTCAAATCCTTGAAGCTTATCATTTTCCTTAAAACACCACGGACTATATGTACCACCAGTTCCAACTCTTATTACTTTTTCAACCTCTTTTGATGTGCTTTCATCAGCTTTTACATCTTCTGTTGTATTACATCCTGCAAATAACATAGTAGTCGTTAATACTAATGCTAACAATATTGCTACTTTCATGTTTTTTAACATATAAATCCTCCTCTTTTTATAGTGTATTGTTCATCTATGCTTTTTTCCTATAGTTGGTTATCTATAGCTTTTTTCAATCTACTTAATCCTTCTTTTAATATAGATTGTGGACAAGCAATATTTATTCTTACAAAACCTTCTCCTTCTTCTCCATAGGTATATCCTTGATTCAATATTAACTTTCCTTTGGTAAAAATAATATTTTCTAAATCATTTTTATTCAATCCTAGTTTTCTTAGATCTAACCATACTAAATATGTGGCTTCAGGTTGAATCACCTTCACTCTAGGAATATTCTCTTCTATGTACTTTGTTAAATAGTTTAAATTTTGTTCTAAATATAGCAAAAGCTGATCTAACCATTCTTCTCCATGTCTATAAGCTGCTTCTAATGCTTCTATTCCAAATGTATTTGGTTTTGAAATACCACAGCTTTCTCTTGCTTTTAAGAACTTGTTTCTTATTAATTCGTTTGGAATAATGATATTTGAAGTTTGAAGACCCGCAATATTAAAAGTTTTACTCGGAGCTGTACAAACAATAGTATTTTGAGCAAACTCCTCACTTATTGAAGCCAAAGGCGTATGCTTATTACCTTTTAATACTAAATCAGAATGTATTTCATCAGATACGAGTATTACATTATTTCTTATACAAATATCTCCAAGCCTTTTTAATTCGTCTTTACTCCACACTCTTCCTACTGGATTATGAGGACTACATAAAAAAATAAGTTTTACGGTATTATCAATCTTTTCCTCTAAATCATCAAGATCCATTACATATTTTTTCCCATCAAATTTCAAAGGATTATCGACTACATTGCATCCATTGTTCATAACTGCTTTAAAAAATGGTGGGTATATAGGAGATTGAATTATTACTTTATCTCCAGGCTTTGTTAGTGCTTTTACTATAATATTTAATGCTGGAACAACCCCTGGTGTAAATACAATCCATTCTTTTTTTATATCCCAATTATGGCGATGCTTCATCCAATGAATTACTGAATCATAATAAGTATTATATCCTCCAGCATATCCAAAAATTCCATGAGAAGTTCTATTTATAATTGTATCAATAACACACTGTGGTGCTTTAAAATCCATATCCGCTACCCATAAAGGCAGCACATCTTTATCCAATATACCAAATCGCTCTTCTAATCCATCCCATTTTAAACAATTTGTATCAAAACGATTGATTACTTCATCAAAATCATATTTCATAAACAACCCTTCTTTCATAGTTAAAAATGATTTTCTTATTTTTTATATTGTTTCCTATTTCTTCATATTCTTACAAAATCAATTATAATTCTTGCTTATAAAATAATCCAATAGAAAAAATTTATTTACATAATACGAACTATAAAATAGATTTATATTAAAATAATTCAAATTATTTTTGTATATATAAAAGGCGAAGGACTCATCAGAGTCCTTCGCCTTTTTATGCATAAAGAGATTATATTAAAATTTATTTTTAAACTTCTAAAACAGTTCCTGTACAATTTACAAAGAAATTCTCACATTTTTTCTCAAACATTTTAGTTGCTTTTTCTCCTGTACAGTGAGATACACCTATAAGATTAATATCCATTTCTTTTAAATATTCTATAGTTTTATTTATACGATCTTCATCAGCTTCTACAAGATGCGTTCCCCCTATAACTCCATATATATTCTTACCTGTTCTTTTAGCAATTGTATCAACTATATTTAAAATTCCAGGATGAGAACAACCAAGTAAAACTAAAAGTCCTTTTTCTGTATCTAAAGCTAAAACTATCTCCTCATCAAAAGGATCTATTATGTACTCTTCTCCTCGCTTTATTTTCATATTAGGATTACTTCTTTCAAAATCATAATTTTTTTCAAAATTAGTAAATACATATATATTTTCACTAAGCTCTACCATATCATTATTTATATAGTTAATATCTATTTTTTTATTTTTTATAAAAGATTCATCAAAATCAATTCCTATATATCTATATTCTGAACTAGCAGATGTAAAATCTAGTTTCTGCTTTCCATCTGAATAATGGTATTTATCGCTATTTACAAAGAATTTATCGCCTATATACATTTTTGGATTAACATTAAAAGTGTCTAAAAATTTTCTAACTCCTCCACAATGATCATAATGAGCGTGACTAAGTAGCAAATAATCTACTTTATTTAAATCAACCTGTAAGGCTTTTGCATTTTCAATAAAATCTCCTGTTTTTCCTGTATCAAATAGAATATTACACTTTGGCGTTTCTATAAAAAAAGACAGTCCATGTTCATTATACAGTTCGTCCTTATCACCCAAAGAATTTTCTATTATTGTTGTAATTTTCATACCCCTCATCTCCTACTTAAATTTGAATTTACCCAAAATCTAAGAGTTCTAAAACTCCATCTCAATCAAGTTTTACTTTATATTATATGCTAATTCTATTAGATTTTTGACGCCATACCCTTAAGTACTGATGCCGACTGATTTAATTTTTCTATAACATCTGTTATTTCTTCAATAGAAGAAACCTGTTCTTCAAAAACAATATTTGAATCATTAATTTTATCTGATATTTTCGTTACTGAATCTTGAATATTTTTTAATACTCCATTTATTTGCTTAATAGACTCACTACTAGATACTGATAACTTTCTTATTTCATCTGCAACTACACCAAAGCCTCTCCCTACTTGTCCTGCTCTAGCTGCTTCAATCGCTGCATTTAATCCTAGTAAATTTGTCTGACTTGCTATATTTTCAATGAATTTCAATACTTTATCTGTATTTTGAGCTTCATCATAAGTCTTTTTTACATTTTTTTGTATAGCTCCATTAACTAATGCAACATCTTGTACGCCTTTATTAATTTCATTAATAGATTTTGCTATTTGCTCTAAAGAATCAGACAAGTTCTCAGTTAAATTAAACATCTCTTTTTGACGTTTTAAACTTTTGGCTATAACAATCGTTCCAACTACTTCTCCATTTTCTTCAACTGGAACTCCTATTGCTTTTACAGAAATTCCAAAAACCTCTTTTGGTACAATTATAGATACTGTTTTTTTAGCCTTTAAGCATTCGTACGCTGCACAACCTACTGGAATTGTATCCCCTGACTTTACCCCTAGCTTAATTGTTTCACTATCAACACCTCTTAAAAAATACTCTGTATTTGAAATAGTAAAAGCAATTTCATCCTCAAAATAGTATTGAAAATATGGTATTAAATTATTAAAAGATTTTATAAGTTCATTTTCTTCTAAAGTTGTAATCATGAAGTCACCTTCTTTTGAAATTTTGTATAATTTGTTATATTTTAACATAAACCAGTATAACACATCCTAAATTATAGCACATTTAACAATATTAAGGTAATATTTTAGTGCAACATGATAACGTCAAGATACGCTGAAAAAATAACAGTAGTTGTTAACAAACAAATATTATTTCAATAAGCTTAATTTTTGATTAATAATATTATTTAAATTATTAAAAAAAAATAAAAACCTAGATCTCATAAACGAAATCTAAGTTTCTACTTTTTTTATATTTTTACTTACTCTCCAATATAAAGTTCTTTAGCAACAGGGAATGGTTCAAGTGCTCTTTCTAAAACTCCAGTTATATGACCTATTAATATTCCGTAATTTACAATAGGAGTTCTATTTTCTCTAGCCTGCATAACTCTAAATTCCATTTCCTTAGGATTTAGCATGCATCCACCACAGTGAACTATCAAACTATACTTTTTCATTTCATCTGGCTCTGGATAGTTGACTCCAGAAGTCCATTCAAAGTTTAAATTTTTACCACACATACCCTCTATCCATTTAGGAATTTTATCTTTTCCTATATCTCCTTCTTGTCTATGATGAGTACACCCTTCACATATTAAGACATTATCATTTTCTTTTAGTTTCTCTATTTGCTTAACTCCAAGAACAAGTTCTTCTAAATCAGCCTTGTATCTCGCATATAATATTGAAAATGATGTCATAGGTATATCTTTTGGAGTTAACTTATCTACTTTTTCAAAAGCTTGTGAATCTGTTATAACTATCTTTGGCCTTTTATTAAGACCTTGAAGAGTTGCTTCAAGTTCTGTTTCTCTTGTTATTATTGCTATTGAGCCATGGTCTATTATATCTCTTGTAGTCTGTTGTTGAGGAAGTATTAATCTTCCTTTAGGTGCAGCCTTATCTATAGGAGTAACTAAAACTACATAATCATGTGGTTCTATCAAATCCCCTACTATCTTCTTTTCAACATCAGTATTTGGAGAATACTTTATAATTAAATTTTTAAGTTCATCTATTCCATCTCTAGTCTTTGAACTTACCTTTACAAATTCAATTCCAATCTCATCTTGTATATTATTTATATCACTTTCTGACAGATTCTTTTCATCAGACTTGTTTACAACTCCAACTACAGGTATCTTCTTATCCTTGATTCTATCTAAAGTTTCTTTATCAAAATCAGTTACCCCATCAACTGCACTTATAACAAGTACTGCAAGCTCAGTTTTGTTTAACACCTGAAGAGTCTTTTTTACTCTAAGCTGACCTAAATCACCTTCATCATCAATACCTGCTGTATCTATTAAAACAACAGGTCCTATTGGAAGTATTTCCATGGCCTTATAAACGGGATCAGTAGTAGTTCCAGCTACATTTGAAACTAGGGCTATATCTTGATTAGTAAGTGCATTGATAAGGCTTGATTTACCTGCATTTCTTTTTCCGAATATAGATATATGAAGTCTATTACTTCTCGGTGTTCCCTGCATCCTTATACACCTCCATGTCTATTTTTAAATAAGATGGGAATTCTCTATTTGCTCCCGTAACTGCATCATATGCAGATTTTAAATCAACCATATTTTTGTCCGAATATATTTGATAATTGTATCTATACTTTGCTGGAGTATTTATAAGCATTATAGTATTTGCACCTGCCTTTAGGGCATCTGCTTGAAGATCTGAATCAATTGACGCCAGTGCAGTAGTTGCGGGAAGGAATACTCTCTTACATACAAGTCTTGTAACTGCAACCGCCTTTAAAGTCATATCTACATCTCCAGTTGGATAATTTTCAAGAGGAGTTCCTTTTGCAGGTATAAAAGGTCCTATGCCTATCATATTAATACCCATGTCCTTGAAATAAAGTATATCATTTGCAATATCTTCTTCTCTTTGACCTGGAAGACCTATTATACAGCCAGATCCATTTAAATATCCAAGTTCTTTTAACCAACTAGAACATTCTTTTCTATGATTTATATCATCATCAGGATGGATAAATTTAAATATTTCTTCATTTGTAGTCTCTATTTTAAGAAGATAATTGTTAGCTCCAAGCTTTTTAAAGTATTCATACTCTTCTCTTGGTCTTTCTCCTAAGCTTAAAGTTATCTTCATTCCAGTTTCCTTTTTAATCCTAGTTATTAAGTGGGCAATTCTATCCCTAGTCCACCAAGCATCTTCTCCTGATTGAAGTATTACAGTTTTTATTCCTATATTATGAAGTGAGTGAACAACTTCCATTATCTCATCCTCAGTCATTCTATATCTTTGAAGACCTTCAAGATTTCTTCTAACCCCACAATACTTACAATCTTTTTTACAGTGATTAGAAAACTCAATAGCTCCTCTTATATCTACAACATCTCCAATTATCTTCTTTCTCATCTCATCAGCAGCCTTAAAAAGAGCCTCCATTTCAGCCTTTCTATCTGTTTTAAGAAGAAGAACTATATCAGAATGAGTAAGATCTTGTCCATCTTCTATCTTTTTAAGAACATCTAAAAATCCATCTCTTATTATAGAGTTTTTAAGTTTATCTATAAGACCTGTAAGTCTTTCTGGCTTTTCTTCATATATACCTCTTATACTTATATCATTCTCTCTTAAATACTTCTCACTTATATCAATATCTTTATCCTCAACCTTTATAGCAATAGCACAAACCGAACCATACTCAGCAGGAGCAGGAACAAGCGAAGTCTTAATTCCATTATCCTTTAACAACTTATCTCCCATTAACATATGATTAGTAGACCCAGCCATTATAAGAAAGTGTTTCACACCTTTATCCATACTATTCCTCCAGCAATCTTTGTCTTAATAATATTTATGAACTTATACTTATGCACTTAAATATTTTTTATATCTCTTCATCTTTATTTTCAAAATGTTTTTCTTTTTACATCTTTATTTCCTATATCTTTATTTTAAAATTTCTTACTAATAGAATATACTCTATATCACAAATTCTAAAAAATAAAGCTTATTAAAATGTTAGCGAATTTTTAAATATTTATAAATAAAACTTGTATTACATCGTTTGAATATACGTTAAGAAAGTTCGTTGTCTGACCATAGGGAGTTTAGAACTTTTAGTATATTCAATAAGATGTAATGCTCAGTTTTATTATAAATATTTAATCATGAGCGATATTTCAATAAGCTTTATTTTTGGCTCAAGTACTATATATCCTTAGAAATAAAGATCCTTCTCTCCTGCTTCGATTCTTTCAAGTCTCTTCAATGTCTCCGCCTTAACTTTTTCTCCTTCTATCTTCTCTATCTCTCTATTAAGTAATTCTTCTCCCATTTTTTTAGTTTCATCAGATGCTACATTTACTAGATTTTCTTTAAATGTAAGTATTGCATTTGGTTGACAGAATTCATGTATATGAGCATCCTTTGCAAGCTCCATAAATGCCTCTCCCGTTCTGTTGTTTCTGTAACATGCAGTACAAAAACTTGGAAGATGTCCTTGCTTACATACAACTCTTAAAATCTCATCTAATCCTCTTTCATCATTTCCTACAAATTGCTTAGCGTCGTTATCATCTTCCTCATATCCACCTGGATTAGTCTTTGAACCTGCTGACATTTGAGATACTCCAAGTTCAAGTAGTTCATCTCTTAACTCAGCACTTTCTCTTGTAGACATTATTATTCCAGTGTATGGAACAGCCAATCTATATATTGCAACTATCTTCTTAAAATCAGTATCGCTTATTGGATATGGTACTTCTTCAAGAGCTGAACCAATTGCTGGTCTAAGTCTTGGAACAGATATTGTATGAGGTCCTACATTATACTTATGATCTAGATATTCAGCATGTATAAGAGTTGCTAAAACATCAAATTTATAATCATAAAGACCAAGCAGTGGTCCTATTCCTACATCATCAATACCCGCTTCAAAAGCTCTTTCAATAGCAGTAAGTCTATAATCATAATCTGTCTTTGATCCACTAACATGCATCTTCTTATAAGTAGGTCTATGATATGTTTCTTGGAATATCTGATAAGTTCCTATTCCAACATCCTTAAGTTTTTTAAACTCATCAACTTCAAGAGGTGCACAGTTTACATTTATTCTTCTTATATCTACATTGTCATATATAGCTTGTACAGAATCCACTATATGATCTATATGAGTAACCCTTTTATCCTCACCACATACTAAAAGTATTCTTTTATGGCCTTGATTTTCTATTGCACTTGCTTCTTCTATAACCTCGTTTGGACATAGAGTTCTTCTATGTAACTCCTTGTTATTTACTCTAAATCCACAGTATAGACAATTGTTAGTACACTCATTACTAGTGTAAAGAGGTGCAAACATTACTATTCTATTTCCATATATTTTTTCTTTTATATATTTAGCAGCTTCAAACATCTTATTTAAAATATCTTCATCATGTACCTGAAGTAAAGCTGCTGCCTCTTTAGATGTAAGTCCAAAACAATCCTTTGATTTTTCTATTATATTTAAAATTTCTTCCTTAGATACAGTCTTTGCATCCTCAAGAATATCATTTACTTTTCCCTCATCAATTATATTTAAAGTATTCATAGCGAAAACCTCCCCATTATTTTTGTGTTAAAGCACTCTTTACAGTAACTCCTTGAAGCCTTCCAAGTCTTCCAGTCAAAGCTCCTATCTCATCATTAGTACCATCTACAATTATAGATATAACACTTAAATTTTTTTCTTTATAAGGTATTCCCATTCGTCCAACAACAATTTCAGCATGTGTACTAAGTAATTTATTTACCCCACCTACACTGTCTCTATCCTCAACCAAAATCGCAACTACACCAATTCTCTTATTCATATAAATCTCCTATTCTAGTCTAAATATTAAAATTTATTTTCCTGTTTTATATTTCGAATTTTTATATGCTTTGATGTTTTACTTTAACGTACTCACTATATACATGACTACGTTTTAAAAATTACGTTTATTTAAATGTTAGCTACTTTTTGGTTAATATTTTTCTATAAAATCTAGATTTAAACGTTTAAATCTACGTTAAGAAACTTCATTGTCTGAGCATAGCGAGTTTATGAAGTTTTAGTATATTTAATAAGTTTAAGTCTCTGATTTTATAAAAATATTGACTAAGTAGCGTTATTTAAATGAATGTAATTTTTCGATTAAATACTAAATCATAGTTTTAAAGTATAAATAAAAAAGCCTTCCTTAAAAAAAGATAAGGAAAGCCAATAATTTTCATATCACCCTCTCACCTTTTACTCAGATAAATATCCTTGTAATTAGAATTTTAATAGTCTCCTCTTGATGAATAAATCCATCAATCAGATTTAAGTTATTATGTTAATAATATTGTCAGAATAGGTACAAACTGTTTTGTACCTATTCTCATAATACTATAAGATGTTTTATTAAAGAGGTCAATTAAATATTGACCTCTTTATATATTATGCTTTTAGCAAGACTCACATGCACAAGAATTACATTTTCCCTCACAAACTTCTTCTTCAACTGGATATATTTCTTTCTTTTCATAATGAGTATGAAGTAACTCATGAGCCATATGTCCGTTTGGTTTTCCTAAGAAATCAGCATATAACTTTTGAATTGATTCATTCTTATGAGATTTTCTAACAGGCATAAGAGCATCTTCCTCATATAAAGCCTTAGCTCTTTCTACTCTTAAATCTACTTCTTCTCTTACCTTAGCTGAAACTTGTGGTTGTCCTCCACCAGTTACACATCCTCCTGAACATCCCATAACCTCTATGAAATGATAATCAGCTTTTCCTGCTTTTACTAAGTCAAGAAGTTCAGATGCTGCACCTGTTCCATGAACTACAGCTACCTTAACATTCATATCTCCTATTTTAACTTCAGCCTCTTTTAAGTTTTCTATTCCTCTAACAACGTTATATTCTATTTCTTCTAAATCTTCACCAGTAACTACATCAGCTACTGTTCTAATAGCAGCTTCCATAACTCCACCTGTAGCTCCGAATATAACTCCTGCTCCTGAGTAATCTCCAAAGAATTCATCGAATACTCCGTCCTCTAATTTGTTAAACTCTATTCTAGCTTCTTTTATCATCTTTCCAAGCTCTCTAGTAGTAAGTACAGCATCTACATCTCTTAATCCGTTAACTGTCATTTCTTTTCTTGCAGACTCAGTCTTTTTAGATGTACATGGCATTACAGATACTACATATATATCCTTTGGATCTATATTATTAATTTTAGCATAGTAAGACTTAAGTATAGCTCCCATCATTTGATGAGGTGACTTACAAGTTGATAAATTATCTATAATTTCAGGATAATAGAATTCACAATATCTTACCCATCCTGGAGAACATGAAGTTATCATTGGAAGTGTTCCACCATTTTGAATTCTATTTAAAAGCTCGTGTCCTTCTTCCATTATAGTAAGGTCTGCTGCAAAGTTAGTATCAAATACCTTATCAAATCCTAGTCTCTTAAGAGATGATACCATCTTTCCAGTAACTCTAGTTCCTATTGGAAGACCAAATTCTTCTCCTAAAGCCGCTCTTACTGCTGGTGCAGTTTGAACTAATACATGTTTAGATTTATCTTCTATAACATCCCATACTTTTTCTATTTCAGTTTTTTCTCTAAGAGCTGCAACTGGACATACATTTATACATTGTCCACAGTACACACATGGTGCCTCCGCCATACTTTTACCAAATGCAGGTGCAACTTCTGTTTCTATACCTCTATTAGTAAATGCTAATGCTCCTATTTTTTGAACCTTTGAACATACAGCAACACATCTTCCGCAAAGTATACACTTATTAGGATCTCTTACTATTGAATCTGATAAGTTATCTATTGGTTTTACCGTTCTCTCTCCTTCAAATTCAATATCTTTAATATTTAAGTCCTCTGATAGTTTTTGTAATTCACAGTTTCCATTTCTAAAACATGCTAAACAATCTCTATCATGATCAGAAAGTATTAATTCAAGATTAGCCTTTCTAGCCTCTCTTATCTTTCTTGTATTAGTCTTTATTACCATTCCATCAGCTACTGGATGAACACACGAAGCCTGAAGATTTCTAGCACCCTCTATTTCAACTAAGCACATTCTACATGCCCCTATTTCATTTATATCCTTTAAATAGCAAAGCGTTGGTATATCTATTCCTATTTCTCTAGCAGCTTGAAGTATAGTATACTCCTTAGGAACTTCTATTTTCACATTATCTATAGTTAAAGTAACTTTTTGCACCTTAAACACCTCTCTTTTCATGATTATTGTTTAGATATAGCTCCAAATGGACATTTAGCTACACATGCTCCACACTTTATACAAGTATTCGTATCTATAACATGAGCCTCTTTAACATTTCCTTTTATAGCATTAACTGGACATACTTTAGCACACAATGTACATCCCTTACATTTATCTTCAGTAATCTTGTACTCAAGTAGTGCTTGACATACTCCCGATGGACATCTCTTTTCATTTACATGAGCTTCATATTCATGTCTGAATCTCTTTATAGTTGAAAGTACTGGATTTGGAGCAGTTTGACCAAGTCCGCAAAGTGCAGAAGTCTTGATATTTTCAGCAAGCTTTTCAAGCTTTTCTATATCTCCTTTTTCACCTTTACCTTCTGTTATTTTCTCTAATGTTTCAAGCATTCTCTTTGTTCCTATTCTACATGGTGGACATTTTCCACATGATTCTTCAACTGTGAATTCTAAGAAGAATTTAGCTATATCAACCATACAGTTATCTTCATCAAGTATAATCATTCCACCAGATCCCATCATAGAACCAAGAGCTGTTAATGAATCATAATCTATTGGAGTATCTAAATATTCCTCTGTTAAGCATCCACCAGATGGTCCTCCAGTTTGAACTGCCTTAAACTTCTTACCGTTAGGAATTCCTCCACCTATTTCAAATATTATCTCTCTTAAAGTAGTTCCCATAGGTATTTCTACAAGTCCAGTATTTTCTACCTTACCTCCAAGAGCAAATACCTTTGTTCCCTTAGACTTTTCAGTTCCAATTGAAGAGAACCAATCTGCTCCTTTTAATATTATCTTTGTTATATTAGCATAAGTCTCAACATTATTAAGAAGTGTTGGCTTATTCCATAAACCTTTAACTGCTGGGAATGGAGGTCTTGGTCTTGGCATACCTCTTTTACCCTCTATAGAATTTATAAGTGCAGTTTCTTCTCCACAAACAAATGCTCCGGCTCCAAGTCTTATCTCCATATCAAATTCAAAATCAGTTCCAAATATATTTTTTCCTAAATATCCTGCTTCTCTAGCCTTGTCTATTGCTATTTGAAGTCTTTCAATTGCAACTGGATACTCTGCTCTTACATATACATATCCTTGATTTGCTCCAACTGCATATCCAGCTATAGCCATGGCTTCTATTATGCAGTGTGGATCTCCCTCAAGAATAGATCTATCCATAAATGCTCCTGGATCTCCCTCATCTGCATTACACGCAACATACTTTTGCTCATCCTCTGTTTTATAAGTGAATTCCCATTTAAGTCCAGTTGGGAATCCTCCACCTCCACGTCCACGAAGACCTGATCTTTTAACTTCATCTATAACATTTTCAGGTGTCATTTCAGTTAGTGCCTTTTCAAGTGCTTTATATCCTTTTAATTCTATATAATCATCTATATCTTCCGCACCTATAGCTCCACAATGCTCAAGAGCTATTCTCATTTGCTTTTTATAAAAAGGTACTTCTTCAAAAGACTTAACTTCTCCATCTTCAGTAACTGCTTCTTTATATAAAAGGTCTTTTATTATCTTTTTACCTATTATGTGTTCATCAACTATTTTCTCTACATCTTCAAGTTTAACATGTGCATAAAAAGCTCCTTCTGGGTAAACAATAACTATAGGTCCTGCTGCACAAAGTCCGAAACATCCTGTTTTTACCATTTTAACATCTTGTCTTATTCCTCTTTGTTCAAGTAAATTTTCCATTTTCTCTAATATTTTAAGAGAACTAGATGAAGTACAACCAGTACCCCCACAAACTAACACCTGGTTTTTATAAGCCATTAAAAGTACCTCCTTGAATAATTTCTTCTATACTATAATAAGTTTCACTCTATTTGTATTTGCTAAGTATTCCCTCAACATCATCAGCTGTAAGTTTTCCATATACATCTTCATTAACAGTTAATACAGGAGCAAGTCCACAAGCCCCTATACATCTAGTAGCTACTAATGTGAATTTTCCATCCTCGCTTGTCTTTCCTACCTCTACATTGATCTCTTTTGATATTTTATTTATTATATCTTGAGCTCCTTTAACATAACATGCCGTTCCAAGACATACTCCTATTACGTATTCCCCTTTTGGTTGAAGTGAGAATTGAGAATAAAAAGTTGCAACTCCATAAATCTCAGCAAGTGGAATATTTAGTTCTTCTGATATTTTCTTTTGAATTTCAATTGCAACACATCCAAATATTTTTTGCGCTTCTGTAAGCACAGGCATTAATGGTCCAGATTTTCCTTTATATTTTTGTATAACATGGTCTAATTTTTCAAAGTTCTCTTTAGTGAAGACATCTCTTGCCATCATGTACCTCCCCATATATTTATAAAATATTAATTTATTATATTGTGATAACTTTATGCTAAAAAATAGTTTTACTCAAAACTTTGTTAATTTATTGTCTTTCAGTTTTATTAAAAATATTATAACACGAATTTATTTTTTTGTGCAAACCTTTTATTTTCAACAATTTAAACATTTCTCAATTATCTATATATTGACAACGTTTTCATTTATGCATTTTATGCATACTTATTCATATCACTGTATTTTAATACATGTTTTTGATATTGAATCTCATTTTCTAGTAATCACGATCAATTTTTTAAGTATATAATCTTAATTTCCCCACACTTTTTTTTATTCATTTTTATGTATAAAAATTCATTTTTTTCATTTTTTACAACTTTATTTTTGTATTTAACATGAGTATTTATGTGATTTGTGTTATTTTTTTAACATCCCCCTTCCATGCATCCGTATAAATACTTTTTTAAGAATTTTCTTTTTATTTTGAATATTAATTCTTATTTTACATATATTTTCACTTTTTGTAAATATATTTTTAGTTTTCACTTGACAAACAAATAACAAAATTATAATTATACTAACTAATCAAAAAACATGTTTTTTCTATTTTTTTTTGAAAATAAATTATTTTTTTATAAATTTTTATTTAATTTCAAATAATATAAGGTCTACCTTCAAAGTATTTCGTTTTTTCCTTATAAAGTTTTCATATGTAAACTTTTATGGAATATATTAACTTCTATTATTGTATTTTAATAAATATTAAGATCGAACTATAAATATATTTCTTAAGAATATATACGTAAACTTTTAACATTGTATGAAAAAGAATACAGTATACTTACCTTATTTAATAAAAAAGCTACATTATATAAACATAATGTAGCTTTTTTATCTATTTTTCATTATCTAATTTTTTCATCAACTTATCGTTAAAAACTTTAGCAGCATTATATCCCATGGCCTTTTGTCTATAATTTCTAGATGCAACCTCTATTATCATAGCCAAGTTTCTTCCAGGCTTTACTGGTATAGTTATCTTTTCAACAGGTATTCCTAATATATCCATATGTTCTTCGTCTATACCTAGCCTATCATAATACTTACCATCCTTCCAAGACTCCATATAAACTACCATATCTATTAATTTACTAGGCTTTATAGCACCTACTCCATAAAGACTCTTTATATCAAGTATTCCAACCCCTCTTATTTCCATTAAATATTTTATAATATCAGGGGCTTGTCCTGTTAATAAATCTTCCTCTGTCTTCTTTATCTCAACAGCATCATCAGCTACAAGTCTATGTCCTCTTTTTATAAGTTCTAGAGCTGTTTCTGATTTTCCTACACCACTTTCTCCAGTTATTAAAACTCCTATTCCATAAACATCTACTAATACTCCATGTATCGTTGTCGTTGGAGCTAATTTTGAATCCAAATAGTTTGAAATCTTATTTATAAATCTAGTAGTATTCATAGGTGTTCTCAAAAATATCTTTTTATGCTTTTTACAAGCCTCTATTGCATCTTTACTAGGTTCAAGTCCTCTAGTTAGTAAAAGAGCTGGAATATCATAAGAAAATAACTTATCTAATCTTTCCCACCTTGTTTTTTCATCTAAATATTGAAAATATTCATATTCTCCTCTTCCTACAATCTGTATTCTATCAGATGAAAAATATTCAAAAAATCCCGCATACTGAAGCCCTGGTCTATTAACATCAGACGATGTTATATACTTCTCTACATTTTCTGGCATATATACTACTTCTAAATTTAAATCTTCTATCATTTGTTTTACTGGCACCTTTTCCATGTCATCATCCCTTTCTGCTTTATGCTAACGCATAACTTCTTACTTACTTTGAATTAAAGAATTCATATACGCTTTTTGCTGATTTTTTATTCATACCTTCTACACTCTCAAGTTCATCCAAAGATGCTCTTCTTATATTATCTACATTTTTATAGTGAGATAATAAGTTCATCTTCCTTTTACTACCTATATTAGGTATATCATCTAATATAGATTTAGTCATATTCTTAGTCTTTAAAGATCTATGATAAGTTATAGCAAACCTATGCACCTCTTCTTGTATAAGATATATAAATTTATATATATTAGAGCTTTTATCTAATTCAAATTCTCTATCAGTTGATATAAGTCCTTTTGTTCTATGCTTATCATCTTTATACATTCCCCATAAAGGTATATCAATATTTTTATCCTTTAAAATTTTATTAACTGCATTTACTTGACCTAATCCTCCATCAAGTAATATGAGATCTGGATAATTTCCACTTTCTAATCTTCTACCCACTATTTCTTGCATAGATGCATAATCATTTGGCCCTATAACAGATTGAATCTTATATCTTCTGTATTCTTTTTTATCTTTCTTTCCATCTGTAAATACAACCATGCTTCCTACTGAATCCACTCCTTGTATATTTGAGATATCATATGCTTCTATTCTTTTTGGTTTATTATCTAAATTTAACAATTCTTTTATCTGATCTAAAACACCTGTAGTCTTTTCAAACTTGATCTTTTCTAAATTCGTAAACTTTTCTAGTGCTTCTAAAGCATTTTTTCTTACCATATTAACAAGATCTTTTTTTTCTCCTCTTTTAGGTATTTTAATTTCTACATTTTTACTTTTAATACCACTTAACCACTTCTTTATTATCTCCATATCCTCTATTTCATTTTCTATTATTAACTCCCTGGGTATAAATACACCAGATGAATAAAATTGTTTTATAAAAGAAGCCATTATTTCTTCTCTTTCATTATCAATTACACCTTTTAATATATAGTGTTCTCTACCCACTATTTTTCCATTCCTAATAAAAAATATTTGGACACAAGCTTCATCATCTACCTTTGACATTGCTATTACATCTTGATTTATATCATTAGTAGTTACTATCTTTTGTGTTTGTATTATATTTTCAATACTCATTATTTTATCTCTGTATTTTGCAGCTTTTTCAAATTCAAAATTCTTTGAACATAATTCCATATTTATTTGTAGTTCTTTTTTAAGATTTTCTATTTTACCAGATAGAATCATTATTATCTCATCTATCATTTCCATATAATCTTTCTTGCTCACATTTCCAGTACATGGCCCTATGCATTTTTTAATATGATAGTTAAGACAAGGTCTTTGTTTTCTTTGTATAGCTCTATTTATATCTATACTGCAAGATCTTATAGGATACATATTTTTTATAAGATCTAAGGTCTCATTAAGAGCAGTTATATTAGTATATGGTCCAAAATATTTAGCTTTGTCTTTCTTTATCTTTCTAACCTTTAATACTCTAGGATAATCTTCATTTAATGTTATCTTTATATATGGATAAGTTTTATCATCTCTTAATAAAACATTGTATTTAGGTCTATATTCCTTTATTAGATTGCACTCAAGTATCAATGCCTCTACTTCTGAATCTGTAATTATATATTCAAATTCAGTAATATTTTTAACCATAGATTTTACTTTTAAAGTATGGTTCTTTGACATAAAATACTGTCTTACTCTGTTTTTCAAAGATATAGCCTTTCCTACATATATAACATTTTTATATTTATCCTTCATTATATAAACACCTGGTGAACTAGGTAGATTTTTTAACTGTTCTTTTATGTCAAACATATTATTCACTCCTTATGACTTATTATAATTAATTTTTAGAAATTTTAAAATAAAAAAATATTTATTTTAGAATTTTTAAATGTAAACTTTTTTGAAATTCATTATAATAAATTTACTTTATACTTTGTCATATACATATATTACAAAATTTGATAGTTCCCAAAATCTAAGTTTGTGATATAATAATAATAACTAAAGTTCTATAATATAATAATAGTAACTAAAATTAAGGAGTGTGATTTCTGACATGTCCAACGGTGACAGGTCCGTTCCAACCCGAGTCAAAGACTATTCAGCATGTTTATCAATACTATTAATAATGTACTTTATTTCTAGTTTTTTAATCGGAATATTATAAAAAAAGTCTACCTAATCTTAGGTAGACTTTTTTTATTTATACACAATAACTCTATTAAATAGTAATTTTCTCAAGAGCCATTTCAAGTCCTGATTCTAAATGATCTTCTTTTAATATACTATTGGCTAGTTCATATTCTTTATTACGAATAGCTTCAACAAATTCAACTAAACGATCATTAACTTCTTTAATATGAACACTGCTTTTACCACATATTAAACCTATACGTATTAATTCATTTTGATTATTTTGATAAATTTTATTGATTCTATCATTTTCAAAAACGCTGATTAGTTCTTTATGCATTTCAGTATCAGCAACTTCCCAATCATATACATTATTATGAGCACCTCTCATGTTAACAACTTTTGCTTCAAGACGATGTGAATATTCCCATGTCTTATCCATATCAAAAATCATCTTAAGAGCATTTTCTTCAAAAAGACTTCTTAACTGATATATTTCCAAAACGTCTTTACGAGTAACTTCCTTAACTCTTATCTTTTTTCTATAACCAGCAACTAATAATCCCTCTATTTCAAGTCTTTTAATAGCCATTCTAACTGGCATCCTGCTACTTTCCAATTCCTTAGCTAAACCTGATTCCGTTAAAGCTGACCCTGGTGGATAAGTTAAATTAAGAATTTTATTCTTGATATCTATATAAGCTAAATCCATCAGGGATTGATTTGTTTGTTCATCTTTCATTCGATCACCTCAAAATTTGATACTAAATAATATATAAATGATATCATTTGAAAATTATTTAGTCAAATCTATCGAACCATCTGGAATTCCTGTATTTGCTCGTATTTCTAAGCTATATTTTTTTTGTTCTAAAAGTGAAACTATCCTTTTAATACAATCCTTTGATGGCGAATTTATATTCTTAAGCTCATACTCAATATCCAGTGAATTATAAGTATCAATTCCATATCTGTGATAAGGTAAAAGTTCTATATATCTAATCTTACTTAATTTATTACAAAACTCTAGAGTATCTAATAAATTATAATCAGAATCATTCAGGCCAGGAATAATCGGAACTCTTATTCGAATATCAAAGTTATACTTTGAAGAATCGAGTTTAATAATATTATCTAAGATAATATCATTTTTTACACCCGTTAATGCCTTATGACAACTAGAGTCCATATGTTTTATATCTATAAAAAGTGTATCAACAAATGGAAGTACCTTTTCAATATCTTTATATTTGGCGAACAAACTTGTTTCAATAGCTGTGTTGATTCCTTTCATCTTGCACCCTTTAAGAACATCCCTTAAAAATTCAACCTGAATAAGACATTCACCACCACTTATTGTAACTCCTCCATTAGAATGAAAGTAAAAAAGCTCATCCTTACTTATTTCATTTATTACTTCATCTACAGACATAGTCATACCATACTTTTTAAATGCACCAAAAGGACATATATCAATACATTTAAAACAGCTAGTACACTTTGATCTGTCTATATGAATTTTTTCATCATTAGATAAAGACAATGCATTTTCAGGACAATGACTTATACATCTTTTACATATAGTACATTTTTTTTGTATATATCCCAGTTTGTCATTTATATTTTGTGATTCAGGAGTAGAACACCATTTACATTTTAATGGACATCCATTAAAATACACAACTGTTCTAATTCCATCTCCATCATGAATTGAAGCTCTCTCAATTCTAAGTATAGAACCTTTTCTATTTATTTTTTCTAGCAAAGTATCACCCCACAGAAATTCCAGTTTGAATAGTTCTACCTATTATTTCATCTTGAATATCTTTACCTAATTCAGTAAAGTATGCAGTATAACCAGCAACCCTAACTAAAAGTCCTTTATATTTTTCTGGTTCCTTTTGAGCCTTGATAAGTTTCTCTTGATCTATTACATTGAACTGAACATGATATACTCCAAGTGTACACATACTCTTAAGTAAAGACATCATCTGAATCTTACCTGCTTCATCAGAAATCATAGAAGGTTCAACCTTCATGTTAAGTAAAGTTCCTTGAGTAAATCTAGCATGAGGAATATTAGCAACAGACTTAAGAACAGCAGTAGGACCATTCATATCAGATCCACCAGAAGGACTAACTCCATCTGCTAAAGGAGTCCACGCTTTTCTTCCAGACGGCAATGCTCCAACCTCTAAGCCAAAAGGAGTATTACCTGAAACAGGTAAAATACCTGGAGTTAGCTTACCAAATTTACTATCATATTTCTCTATTTCATCAGCAATAAAAGTAAATATATCTCCTGCTATATCATCTACTAAAGAATCATCATTTCCATACTTAGGAGCATCCATACAAATTTTATGAAGGATATCATAACCTTCAAAATTATTCTCTAAAGCTTTTAAAAGTTCATCCATAGAAATGTTTTTCTCATTATATATAGTGTGACGAACAGCAGCCAAACTATTAATCAAATCAGCAATACCAATAAGAATAATTCCATTACCAATATTGTATTTAGCACCACCCCAAGCATAATCCTTGGCACTTTTAATACACTCTTTAAAAGTAAGAGATAAAGTAGGACAAGTTCTATCCATACATACCTCATCTATTACATGACTTCCCATTACACAAGCTCTAACAGAATATTTAATCTGATCCTTAACTGCATCTAAAAACTTTTCATAAGTATCAAATTCAAGAGGATCACCAGATTTAATAGAAATAACTTTATTATTTTTTCTCATCTTCCCATTTAAAAGAGCAAATTCAACCATACTTCCTAAGTTGATATCTGCAAGAGCTGTATATTGTTTAGTTCTACCTTCAAGATTTGTTTCAACACATCCACAAGGATTCCAATTAAAAGCTTCCTTTAAAGGAATTCCTTTGTTCATAAGCATTCTTATACCAATATCATCATTATGAAAAGCCGGGAATCCAGTTCCCAAACTCATAAGATCAACTACCTTTTTTAAGAATGAATTAGGGTTCTTACCAACACTATATCTAACAGATAAAGATGGTTGATATAACTTTACATCCATAGTAGCTTGTAAAATCATATAAGATAAATCATTTACAGCATCTCTTCCACAATCATCTACTCCTCCAACACAAACATTTTGAAACATCGGATATCCAGCTGCAAATTCAGCAGTAACTTCATCTTGGAATAAACATGGTTCACTAAACTTAATCCAAAGACAACCTAACAACTCCTGAGCTTCATCTTTAGTTATAATCCCTTTTTCTAAATCATTTTTATAATATTTCCATAAATACTGATCCATTCTACCTGGGTTATAACTTGCAGCATTTTGCTCCATGAAAATGCATGTTTGATAGAAATAAAAAAGTTGAAGAGCTTCTCTAAAATTCTTTGCAGGATTCCATGAGATAGAATCACAAATTGAAGCAATATCATTAAGCTCTTTTTTTCTAATTAAATCATCAGTTTCGTCTGCATATTTATGAGCTAACTTGGCATGTCTCTCAATCAAAATTTTAATACCATCAGCAGCAATTAATTGAGATTTTAAATAATAATCCTTTTGGTAATCACCCGGAATAGTAATATCTAGTTTTTCTCTACTTTTTTGAATTTCTTCAACAATACCAGATATCCCAACATTAAGAAGCCATTCGTATCCTGCAGTAGTTTCACCAAAACCTCTAACAGCCTTTCTATTAATATAAAGAATTCCATTATCAGTAAGTTCTTTAGTTTCTTCAGGAACTTGAACTAACCACTTTTCATAATTTGATTTCCCTTTCCAGTACGGTTTAATTACCTGTTCAAAAATAACCCTATCTTCAGCACAAAGATAAAAAGGATCATATTTTCTATTGCTTATAGTATCTAGTTCAGCATCAAGTACAGACCAACAAGTATCTGCACATAGAATTCCCCCACGTTTTTTACTACCAGAACAGCCTACAATTAATTCATCTTCATAAATTTCAATAGTCTTTTCACTACACTGTTTATGAAAAGCCTTAGCCTTTCTAACAACATGTGGATGTCCTTCAGTTTCTATAAAACTCTCAGTCAGAATTCTAGCATTTTCTAAATCCATCTCAGGTCTAATCTCTAAAAGCTTTGATTTAAGCCTTTCTATTCTTTTTATGTATGACTTATTTTCCTTGTTCATATAATAATCTCTCCCCCTCTTCCCAAATTTAGGACCCTATATTATTTTTGGGATCCTAAAATAAATATAGCATATTAAAATAATTTCTGTCAAACAAAATTCGTCTAGTGGAAGTGTAAAAAATTCGCTTCATGCTAACGCATGGCTCATGTCGCCAACGATCCCTACGGTCTCCGTTGCTCAAAAATAGTTGATACTATAGTTCTCTTATCATTATTATTCACAAAACAAAAATGTTATAATTTCCTATAGAGTAAAAAAAGTCTACCTCTAGATATCTAAAGGTAGACTTTCTAATTTATATATTTTTTTCTAACTTACAACTTCACTTGCTTTTTTAGCTTTAGCTTCAAGATTTGGATATCCAAATGATATTGCTATTATTCCAAATGCAAATATTAATATCGGATAGTGTAAATACTTCATTATAGCTAAAGGTGATATAGATGCAAGACCTGCTGCTATCAATATTTGTGCTCCGTATGGAATTAGACCTTGGCAAGATGCTGCAAATATATCTAATATACTAGCACTTCTTCTTGGGTCTATATCATATTCTGCTGCTATATCTTTTGCTATAGGACCTGCCATAACTATTGCTATAGTATTATTAGCAGTACATATATCTACAATACTTACAATAGCTGCTATTCCAAATTCTGCACCCTTTTTTGTCTTTATTCTGCTTCTTATAAACTCTAGTATAAACTGTATTCCTCCATTAAACTTTATAAGCTCTACTACTCCACCAACTATTATAGCTATCATAGCTAAGTCTTCCATTCCAGAAATTCCAGTGGCTACAGCCTGTATAAATCCAAATACTCCAAATGATTTATAATAAAGACCTACAGCTCCTGCAAATAAAATACCTCCGCCTAGTATTATAAATACATTAACACCAAATAGAGCTGCTACTAATACAGATAAGTACGGTAATACCTTAACTATCTCATAAGTATATTCAGTATCTAAAGTAAGTTGATTTCCCGATGTTATAACACCTAAAATTACTGCAGTTATAATAGCTGCTGGTAAAGTTATAATAAAGTTAACTTTAAATTTATCTCTCATTTCACAACCTTGAGTTCTAATAGCTGCAATAGTAGTATCTGAAATCATAGATAAATTGTCTCCAAACATTCCACCACCAACTACTGCTCCAAGTGCTAATCCAACTGGTATTGATAACTTTTCTGCAACTCCTATAGCAATTGGTGCAAGTGCTACTATAGTTCCTACAGACGTTCCCATTGAAAAAGATATAAAACATGCAATAACGAATAATCCAACTATTAATAAATTTTCAGGTAGAATAGATAAACTTAAATTTACAGTAGCATCTACTCCTCCCATTTCTTTTGCTACATTTCCAAATGCTCCAGCTAATATAAATATAATTGCCATAAGTATAATATTACTATCTCCCGCACCTTTACAAAACACATCTATCTTATTAGATATACTCTCTTTTGGATTCATAAATAAAGCTACAGCTGCTGATATTAAAAAAGCTACAATAACAGGCATCTTATAAAAATCATTAGTTATAATTCCTGATCCAATAAAAATAATTAAAAACACTGCCAAAGGCAATAACGCCCAAGGATTTCCTGACTTTTTGTTCATAGTATACACTCCCTCGCTAAATTAGTATGGTACATTACTAAAGCGATTTAGATATTACTTTTTTTATACATTATTTATTTAGCTTTCTCATAAATCACAATAAAAAAAGTCTTCCCTAAATCGAGAAGACTCTAATAGCACAACTTAAACTATCATCATCTTCTCATCTCTCAAAGCTATAAGCTTTGTTGGACTTGGCACCTTTTCAAACCGCGTTTGATGGTTGCCGAGACTTCATAGGGCCATTCCCTCCGTCTCTCTTGATAAGAAGTAAAAAAATTATTTAATT
The DNA here is from genome assembly GCF_029542625.1 of Tepidibacter hydrothermalis. Taxonomy (GTDB): domain Bacteria; phylum Bacillota; class Clostridia; order Peptostreptococcales; family Peptostreptococcaceae; genus Tepidibacter_A; species Tepidibacter_A hydrothermalis. Next base: position 242,344 of record NZ_CP120733.1, on the reverse strand, counting down.
TTCTTATTAGTTAATAATACATTCATATTGTTAATTTGTCAAGAAATTATTTTTGAGAATTTTCAAGTGCATTCTGTATAGCATCCGTTATACCTTTAGTTGTCTTGGTTGCACCCGATACATTATCTACGTTATAATCTTCATTTTCCAATATCTCTTTCTTTATATTCTCAAATGCTTTGTCTGCATATCCGGCAGTATCATTTTGAGAAACCATTTTTATATCTGTTATTTTGTCATCCTCTAAAGTTACTTCAACCTTTATGGTAGAATCTTTACCTTTTCCTTCTCCTATGTAAGTTCCATTTTTATATGTACTTTCTTCATTCATAATGCTAACTTCCTTAGATGCACAACCTGTTGCAAATAATGAAGTTATTATTGCAAACAAGCATATTGATTTAAGTCTTTTCATGATATTTCTCCTTATTATTGATAATAATTTTCATATAATCAATATTATCAATTTAAGTTTATGTTGTCAATAGAGTTATTAGTATTATAAATAATAAAACATTCCTAATAATTAAAATAGAATTTATGTGAGTTATCAAAAACTATCTATGAAAATACCGTGAATACAACAATATTTTGAATACAACTAAGCTTTTATCTTATTAATAATTCTAAAATTTTCGAACTCCCTACGCTCAGACACGCAAATTTCTTAACGTATTATTAAACGCTAAAAACTAAGTTATATTAGTCAAAATATCTAAAAGCATTCACTAACATTTTCATAGATAATTTTAATAGTACGTATTCTCTCATAAGGTTAGATAACTCTATCTCTCAAAATAATTGCAAATCTAGTTCTTTAATCAATATTATCTACAATTTTAAATTTATATGATTTTTTAGAAATAAAAAATCATGTAGATAGTAAATCTGGATAGTATAATTGGTATAATATTATTGGGTGATAATATGCAAATAGATAGACTATTTAAGATCATATTTATATTATTAAATAAAGATACAGTTACAGCAAAAGAGCTTTCTGAACGCTTTGAAGTTTCAACAAGAACTATATATAGAGATATAGATAAGTTAAGTTCAGCAGGTATACCTATATATACTAGTAAAGGTAGTGGTGGTGGTATTAGTTTACTTGATAATTTCACTTTAAATAAATCTCTTATTTCAGAAAATGAACAAAATGAAATATTGCTAGGACTTGAAAGCTTAAAATTAGCGAAATATCCGAATATAGAAAGTCTAATCAGTAAATTAAATGCAGTATTTAAAAGTCCCAATAATTATAACTGGATTGATATAGATTTTTCTCATTGGGGTAGCGAAAAAGATGAACATCAAAAGTTTACCGATATTAAATCAGGAATAATAAATCACAATATAATTATATTTGAATATATAAGTTCTTATGGAAAGAAAACTTTTAGACGTGTTGAACCATTACGATTAGTTTTCAAATCGAAAACATGGTATTTACAAGCCTTTTGTACAATTAAGCAAGATTTTCGTACATTTAGAATTTCACGTATGAAAAAAATCAAAGTTATAAATGAAACATTTGAACGAATACTTCCTGATGATTTTCCAATAGGATACGCAACAGCAGAATGTAATTTGATAGTAACACTAAAGCTCAGATTTAACCAGCAGATGGAGTATAGAGTTTATGATGAATTTGATGAGAATTATATTACCAAAAATAACGATGGTAGTTTTAATATAGAAGTGTCTTTTCCTGAAAATGAATGGGTGTATGGATATATAATGTCATTTGGATACTTTGTTGAGGTACTTGAACCTAAGCATATCAGAGATATTATAAAAGATAGATTAAACAAAGCTATAGAACAATATAACTAATAATTTAAATATGACATACTGTTGTCATATACTATATATTATACTCCTAATATACCACATTTAAGGAGGAATAAAGATGAAATATGAATGGAGAAAGCAAGCTAAAGAATTATATTTACCAAAAAACAAACCTGAAATTGTTACTGTCCCAAGCTTTAAATTCTTTATGATTGATGGAAAAGGCAATCCTAATAGTGAAGATTTTTCTGAAGCAATTGGAGTATTATATTCCTTATCTTATGCCTTAAAAATGTTACCTAAAAAAGGCATAATCCCAGATGGATATTTTGATTATACTGTATTTCCACTTGAAGGTATTTGGGATTTAGCTGAAGAAGCAAGAACATTGGATACGCTAGATAAAAGCAAATTAATTTATACAATTATGATAAGACAACCCGACTTTGTAACTGATGATTTAGCACAGGAAGTTATTGAAATTGTAAAAAAGAAGAAACCTCATCCCTTACTTGATAAAGTAAAATTTAATACTTCTGACGATGGTCTTTGTATTCAAATGCTACATTTAGGCTCTTATGACGATGAACCTCAAACTTTTTCAATTATGGAAAATTACTGTGAACAGAATAACTTAAAGCGAAGTTCTAAAATTCATAGAGAGATTTATATTTCCGATGCTAGAAAAACTCAACCTGATAAACTTAAAACCGTATTGAGATTTAAAATTGAACACGATAAATAAGTATTAAATTTTAAAAGAAATTTTTTATTTTTTCTTATTTATTTTTAGTATAAGTAAAATTATGTTGATAGCTAGTGCTGAAATTGAAATTACCAAAGTCGAACTCATCAATATACCTCCTAATTAATAATTCACTTTACTTTTTCAGTTTATTTCTATTACTAATTATATGCAAGTTTTATGCAGATTTAAAAATGACGCGGATTGAAATGTTAGCTACTTTTAATTAATAGTTTTATTAAAATATTAATTAAGTAGCGGTATTTCAATTCGCGTCATTTTTTGCTTAAGCACTAATATGCTTATTAATTTGTGACTTTAAAATATAAATTAAAAATACTTCTTTAAAAACATTCCAGTATAGGACTTTTCATTATTTGCAACATCCTCAGGTGTACCAGTAGCAACTATCATTCCTCCACCATCTCCACCTTCTGGACCTAAATCTATTATATAATCAGAAGTCTTTATAACATCTAAATTATGCTCTATTACTACAACTGAATTTCCTGCATCTACTAATTTCTGAAGAACCTTAATAAGCTTATCTACATCTGCTATATGAAGACCTGTTGTTGGTTCATCTAGTATATACAATGTTTTTCCAGTAGATCTCTTGCTAAGCTCTGTTGCTAGCTTTATCCTTTGTGCTTCTCCACCTGATAATTGAGTAGATGGTTGTCCTAGTTTTATATAAGAAAGTCCTACATCCATAAGAGTTTGAAGCTTTCTTTTTATCTTAGGTATATTCTCAAAGAATTCTAGTGCCTCTTCAATGTTCATATCAAGAACATCTGATATTGTCTTATCTTTATACTTAACATCTAGAGTTTCTCTATTATATCTTTCTCCCTTGCATACCTCACATTGAACGTATACATCAGGTAAGAAATGCATCTCTATTTTTATAATTCCATCACCTTTACAAGCTTCACATCGTCCACCTTTTACATTAAAGCTAAATCTACCTTTTTTGTAACCTCTGGCCTTTGCTTCATTAGTCATTGCAAATACATCTCTTATCATATCAAATACCCCTGTATATGTAGCAGGATTTGACCTTGGAGTTCTTCCTATAGGAGATTGATCTATATCTATTACTTTGTCTACATTATCTATACCAAGTATTTCTTTGTGCTTTCCAGGTTTTGTTCTTAAATTTTGAGTCTTAGCTGCAACTCCTTTGTATAAAATCTCATTTATTAATGAACTCTTACCAGATCCTGATACTCCTGTTATACAAGTGAATAATCCAAGAGGTATTTTAACATCTATATTTTTAAGATTGTTTTCACTTGCTTTTTTGATTTCTATATATCTACCATCTGGTTCTCTAAGTTTTTCAGGAATAGATATTTCTTGTTTTCCACTAAGATATTGGCCTGTTATAGATTCTTCACACTCTTTTATTTCATCAACAGTTCCTTGTGCAACTATTTCTCCTCCATGCACTCCAGCACCAGGACCTATGTCAACTACATAGTCCGCTGCGAACATAGTATCTTCATCGTGTTCAACTACTATAAGTGTGTTTCCTATATCCGTTAAATGTCTTAGTGTCTTTATAAGCCTGTCATTATCTCTTTGATGTAGACCAATACTCGGCTCATCTAGTACATAAAGTACTCCAACTAATGCAGATCCTATTTGAGTTGCAAGCCTTATTCTTTGAGCCTCTCCTCCTGATAGCGTTCCTGCTTGTCTCGATAAGTTTAAGTAATTAAGTCCTACATTTTGTAAAAAAGATGTTCTATTTTTTATCTCTTTTAATATCTCTGATGCTATTATCTGCTGTTTTTGAGTTAAATCTATATTATTTATAAAATCAAGTAGTTCATTTATAGACATATCAGTTATATCTGTTATATTTTTATTGTTTATAAGAACAGATAAACTTTCCTTTTTTAGTCTTCCACCTTTACATGTACGACAAGGGCTTTCTACCATAAACTGTTCTATCTTGTCTCTCATATATTCTGAAGTCGTCTCTTTATATCTTCTCTCTAAATTATTTATAACTCCTTCAAAATTTGATTGATAAGTTCTATATCCTCCAAATTTTGATTCATATTCAAATTCTACTAAAGTATTACTATTTCCATATAGTAATTCTTCTACAAAATCCTCTGGTAATTCTTTAAATGGAACTTCTAATGATACACCAAATTTTGATGCAAGGCTTTCTACCATCTTATAATAATAAGTATCTTCGCTTCCAGCTCCGCCTACCGAAAACCAAGGAGCTATAGCACCTTTTTTGATGGATAAATCTTTATTAGGTACAACTAAATCCTTATCAACTTTTTTCATATTTCCAAGTCCATTACAACTTGTACAAGCTCCAAATGGACTATTAAAAGAAAACATTCTGGGAGAAAGTTCTTCTATTCCTATACCATGTTCAGGGCATGTGAACTTAGTAGAAAACATCATTTCTTTATCTCCTACAAGGTCAATAATAACAAGACCTTCAGAAAGCTTAATAGCCGTTTCTACCGAGTCGCTAAGTCTATTTTTTATATCTTCTTTTATTATTATCCTATCTACTACAACCTCTATATTATGTTTTTTATTCTTGTTTAAATCTATTTCATCTGTAACCTCGTAACTTTCACCATCTACTTTAATTCTTACAAATCCCTCTTTTTTTATTCTCTCAATTACCTTTTCATGTTTTCCCTTTTTACCTCTAATAACAGGAGATAATATTTGTATTTTAGTTCTATCTGGAAGTTCTAATACCTTGTCCACTATTTCTTGAACTGTCATCTGGCTTATCTTTTGATTACATATAGGACAGTGCGGCTCTCCTACTCTTGCAAATAATAATCTTAAATAATCGTATATTTCAGTTACTGTTCCAACTGTAGATCTAGGATTTTTTGAAGTAGTCTTTTGATCTATTGATATAGCAGGCGACAATCCCTCTATATAATCAACATTCGGCTTTTCCATTTGACCTAAGAATTGTCTAGCATAAGCAGATAAACTCTCTACATATCTTCTTTGACCCTCTGCATATATAGTATCAAATGCAAGAGATGATTTTCCAGAGCCTGAAAGTCCTGTAAATACTATAAACTTATTTCTTGGAATAGTTATATCTATATCTTTCAGATTATGTTCTCTTGCTCCTTTTATTACGATATTTTTATTTTCCATATTATTTTTCAATCCTTTCCTCAAGCTCAACTATCTTGTCTCTTAAACTAGCAGCTCTTTCAAATTGAAGATTTTTTGCAGCTTCCATCATTTCATCTTTAAGCCTATTAATATTTTCCTTTAGTTCATCTTTATCTATATTTTTACTTATTCCATATGCAACTTCCTCATCAGCTACCTGAGTTGCCTCTATTACATTCTTTATTTCTTTATTTATACTTTGAGGGATTATATTATTTTCCTCATTATATTTTTGTTGTAACTCTCTTCTTCTATTAGTTTCATTTATAGCACTCTCCATGGATCTTGTTATTTTATCTGCATACATTATAACTCTACCATTTTTATTTCTTGCAGCTCTTCCTACCGTCTGTATAAGAGATGTTTCCGATCTTAAAAATCCTTCTTTATCAGCATCCAGTATTGCAACTAAGGACACCTCTGGAATGTCTAATCCTTCTCTTAAAAGATTTATTCCTACTAACACATCAAATTTACCGATTCTTAAATCTCTTATAATCTCAGTTCTTTCTAGTGTTTCTATATCTGAATGCAAATATTTAACCTTAATTCCAGCATTCTTTAAATAATCAGTTAAATCTTCTGACATTCTCTTTGTAAGTGTTGTAACTAATACTCTCTCTTTTTTAGAAACTGTATCGTTTATCTCACCTAATAAATTATCTATTTGATTAGTTATAGGTCTTACATCTATTTCAGGATCTAAGAGTCCTGTAGGTCTTATAATCTGTTCTGTAAACTCGGTAGAATTTTGAATTTCATAAGGACCTGGTGTTGCTGATACAAATAGCATCTGATTTATATTTTCCTCAAATTCACCAAAATTCAAAGGTCTATTATCGTAAGCTGATGGAAGTCTAAATCCATTTTCTATTAATGACTCTTTTCTAGATCTATCCCCACCATACATACCTCTTACTTGTGGTACTGTAACGTGTGATTCATCAACTATTATAAGGTAATCATCAGGAAAAAAGTCCATTAATGTATATGGTTTTTCTCCTTCTTTTCTTCCTGTTATATGTCTTGAATAGTTCTCTATACCTTGACAAAATCCAATTTCCTTTAACATCTCTATATCATAGTTAGTTCTTTGTTCAATTCTTTGCGCCTCTAGTAGTTTCTCATTTTCTTTGAAATATTTTACTCTATCCTGTAGTTCATCCTCTATATTTATTAAAGCTTTTTCCAGCCTTTCAGGGTTTGTTGCATAATGAGATGCTGGAAATATAGCTATATGATTTCTAGTACCTATTATTTCTCCTGTTATATAATTAATCTCTGTTATTCTTTCTATTTCATCTCCAAAAAATTCTATTCTAATTCCTGTATCATCTGAATTAGCAGGCATTATTTCTATAATATCTCCTCTTACTCTAAATGTTCCTCTTTCAAAGTTAATATCATTTCTTTCATATTGTATACTTACTAATTCCTTTATAACCTCATCTCTATCCCTTTCCATACCAGGTCTTAAAGATATCATAAGCTCCTTATAATCCTTAGGATCTCCAAGTCCATATATACAAGATACAGAAGATATTATTATTACATCTTTTCTTTCAAGTATTGCTGCTGTTGCAGAATGTCGTAGCTTATCTATCTCATCATTAACAGATGCATCTTTTTCTATATAAGTATCTGTATGAGCAACATAAGCCTCTGGCTGATAGTGATTGTAATAACTAACAAAATACTCAACTGCATTATTTGGAAAGAAATCCTTAAACTCACTGTATAATTGAGCTGCTAAGGTCTTATTATGAGCCATAATAAGTGTTGGTTTTTGAACCTTCTCTATTACATTTGCCATTGTAAAAGTCTTACCCGATCCTGTAACTCCCAATAAACTCGTAAACTTATTATTGTTGTTTATTGAATTTACGATTTGCTCTATAGCCTGTGGCTGATCCCCAGTAGGCTTAAACTTAGACTCTATCTTAAATTCCACAAAACCACCTCTTTTTTTCGAACATTAGTTCTTATATCATATGTAAATTATACATTTAAATTTTTTTAAATTCAACACTCTATATTAATATACCTAAATATACTAGATTTAATCAGCATTAAATTGCATAAAAAGATTTACTTTAATAAGTTTTAATCCAAAAATAAAGGGCATTAAAATACCGCTAATGTCGCAAATATTTTAATGCCTTTATTTTTTAGTATCCATGTTAAATTTGAAATAGATTTAAATGTATACTATTTTCAAAACATCCAACTTAGTTTATTTATTCTATTTTCTATTATCTATATACTTTGTTCTATTAAAATGTATTTTCCTTGCATCTTCTTCACCTCTTAGTACTCCAGAAGATATAAATACAACTGCATCTTTATAAAATGATGGATGTGCATACGTTATCGAACTTGTATATTCATATTTTCTCTTTGAATATATCTCATATTTCAATGTAGCATCATATACTTCAACTATGTTCTTAAACGAACCTTTACTATATAATTTTGCTAAGACCTTCATATCTACTTTATGTTCTACTTCTCTGCTTTTTTTATTTTTTATTTCATAAGTATACTCTATCCATCTATAAATGTAATCTTTACTTCCTTCTTTTGAATTCCTAATTTTTTCTAGTTCTTTATTATATTTAGTTTTATTATCTATATTAGAAGACTTATTATAAATTATATTTTTGTATTTAAACTCATCTTCAATGTAATCTTTAGCAATAATATTATTATTTGAAATAATATTCATAAATATAATTATTAAAATACCTATATATATTTTTTTCACGTAATCTCAACTCCCCTTAGATTCTAAGTATATCATTTTTATTTATTTCCAGAATAAAAAAAAAGACTTCCATGGGGGGTAGAAGTCTTTTTTGGGGGAGATTGAGTTAACTTGTTTTACAAGCTTAGTTATATAATGGCCATGATTTATATTTTTTATACATCTATTTTTAAATTTTTTTACTTTATTTAAATTTAACTGCTGTTCCAACAACCAAAATTTCAGCTGCCCCATCCATAATATTACTTGTTGAATATCTAATATTTATTACTCCATCAGCTCCAAGATTTTCAGCTTCATCAACCATTCTTTTAACAGCAATTTTGCGAGCCTCATCAAGCATCTCTTTATATGCTGTAAGTTCTCCTCCAACAATCGTTTTTAATCCGCTTAAAATATCCTTTCCTATATGCTTAGACCTTATAGTTGAACCCTTAACAACCTCTAACGTTTCAATTTCTTTTCCAGTTATAAAATCAGTATTTACTAATATCATCTTTATCTTCCTCCTTAATTTCTCTAATTCTTTGATTTATTGTGAAGATCATTGCACCAACCAAAACCATAACAATGATTCCAATAACTATACTAGATACCATAGTGTTTATCCCATATCCTATAAGTAAAAAATATAAACAAATAGCTACAATTCCTAAACTACCACATATTATGGGAGCAATAAACTTTTTCATTAATATATTCTCCTTTCACTATATATTTTATCCAGAAGCTAAAAATTCACCCAGAGTAAAAACATTTTAATTAAGTTTAGCTTTATAAGATTATTTTATTATAGCATATAGTAACTTATATTATTTTTATGTATTAAAAACTTAATAATTTTTATTCCAATTCTCTATTTTAATCGCAAAATTTAACCTTAAAAATTTTTTATGATAAAACCAATGTAACTATCATAATAAAATAATATAAATATCCTATTCTTTCATTTTTAGCAAACACTTCTCTCGTCCCAAGTAACCCAAAACCTATTATACTCATTATATCTGGTATATTCATTAAGATAAAAACCGATTCACTCCCTAAGTTTTTTCTATTCAAAAATCGTATAATTCCTACTATAATTAAACCTACTCCACATACTATTATGCCTAAGTTGTATACCCACCAATTCTCATTTTTATAATCTAACATATTTCATACACCTCCATACGAAACATTATATGTTAAATCGTAGCATGATAATTCACCTTCATTATATGCACCAGCTTTATTGATGCTTAAATATTTTTCTTATTTTAACTCTTCGAGTAGTTACGTAATATTTTTTTCTTACAGCGTTAACTTTATTTTTTATTCTCATACTTTCTATTAAAATAAATGCTAAAAAATGAGGCTTATTAAAATGTTAGCTACTTTTGAGTTATTATTTTTTCATATCTCAAACTTTTCAAGTAGACATGTAAGATTTTTATTATAAACACCAACTTTATTGATATATTTACATACTAAAAAAGATGGTTGTTTAAATGTTAGTGAATCTTTTAAATAGATTTCAATACAACTTGTGTTCTACCGTTTAAATATGCGTTAAAAAATTTCTTATGTCTGAGCCTTAGCGAGTTTAAGAAATTTTAGTATATTTAATAAGGTATAACATTTAGTTTTATAAATCTATTTAATGAATTCACGGTATTTAAATAACCATCTTTTTTGTCTATTCATCCAATAAAAAAACGCATAAAAAAAAGATTACGTGGCTACGTCCTACTCTCCCAGGGGGCTGCCCCCCAAGTACCATCGGCGCTAAAGAGCTTAACTTCTGTGTTCGGAATGGGAACAGGTGTATCCTCTTTGCTATAATAACCACATAATCTTATTCTTTTGTTTAATTTCTTAAAGAAATCACGTGGCTACGTCTTACTCTCCCAGGGGGCTGCCCCCCAAGTACCATCAGCGCTAAAGAGCTTAACTTCTGTGTTCGGAATGGGAACAGGTGTATCCTCTTTGCTATAATAACCACATGTTTTTTTAAGTTGAAAGTTAATACTTTCAAAATTGACCAGATTTAAAATTTGGTTAAGTCCTCGATCTATTAGTATTCATCAGCTGAACTCATTACTGAGCTTACACCTTGAACCTATCAACCAGGTAGTCTTCCTGGGATCTTACTCATAAAGATGGGAAATCTTATCTTGAGGTTGGCTTCGCGCTTAGATGCTTTCAGCGCTTATCCATTCCATACATAGCTACCCAGCTATGCCACTGGCGTGACAACTGGTGCACCAGAGGTATGTCCATCCCGGTCCTCTCGTACTAAGGACAGCTCCTCTCAAATTTCCTACGCCTGCGACGGATAGGGACCGAACTGTCTCACGACGTTCTGAACCCAGCTCGCGTACCACTTTAATGGGCGAACAGCCCAACCCTTGGGACCTACTACAGCCCCAGGATGTGATGAGCCGACATCGAGGTGCCAAACCTCCCCGTCGATGTGGACTCTTGGGGGAGATAAGCCTGTTATCCCCAGGGTAGCTTTTATCCGTTGAGCGATGGCCCTTCCACGCGGAACCACCGGATCACTAAGCCCGACTTTCGTCCTTGCTCGACCTGTATGTCTTGCAATCAAGCTCCCTTTTGCCTTTGCACTCTTCGCACGATTTCCGACCGTGCTGAGGGAACCTTTGGGCGCCTCCGTTACATTTTGGGAGGCGACCGCCCCAGTCAAACTGTCCACCTGACAGTGTCCCAAGACCAGATTCATGGTCTATGGTTAGAATCTCAATATTACAAGGGTGGTATCCCAAGGGTGACTCCACGAAAACTGGCGTTCTCGTATCTCAGTCTCCCACCTATCCTGTACATGTAATATCGAAATCCAATGCCAGGCTACAGTAAAGCTCCATGGGGTCTTTCCGTCCTGTCGCAGGTATCCGGCATCTTCACCGGAATTACAATTTCACCGAGTCTTTTGTTGAGACAGTGCCCAAATCGTTACGCCTTTCGTGCGGGTCGGAACTTACCCGACAAGGAATTTCGCTACCTTAGGACCGTTATAGTTACGGCCGCCGTTTACTGGGGCTTAAGTTCAATGCTTCGACTTGCGTCTAACACATCCCCTTAACCTTCCAGCACCGGGCAGGCGTCAGCTCCTATACATCGTCTTTCGACTTAGCAGAAACCTATGTTTTTGGTAAACAGTCGCTTGGGCCTATTCTCTGCGGCCTCTTCGGGCATACACCCTAATGAGGCACCCCTTATCCCTAAGTTACGGGGTCATTTTGCCGAGTTCCTTAACAAAAGTTCTCTCGCTAGCCTTAGAATTCTCTTCTCACCCACCTGTGTCGGTTTGCGGTACGGGTACCTTTAATCTCAGTAGAGGCTTTTCTTGACAGCATGAAATCGACTACTTCGCTACTTAATTTCGCTCCCCATCACACCTCAGAATTGCACCGACGGATTTGCCTATCAGTGCTCCCTTAATGCTTGGACCTACATCCAATAGTAGGATAGCCTATCCTTCTGTGTCACCCCATTCTTCAAACGATTATCGGTAGTACAGGAATCTCAACCTGTTGTCCATCACCTACGCCTTTCGGCCTCGGCTTAGGTCCCGACTAACCCTGAGCGGACGAACCTTCCTCAGGAAACCTTGGGTTTTCGGCCCGTAGGATTCTCACCTACGTCTCGCTACTCATGCCAACATTCTCTCTTCACTGCAGTCCACTAGTCCTTCCGGTCTAGCTTCAACCCGCAGTGAATGCTCCCCTACCCATTGACAAAGTCAATGCCGTAGCTTCGGTAGTAAGTTTTAGCCCCGATAATTTTCGGCGCAGGATCACTCGACCAGTGAGCTATTACGCACTCTTTGAATGAATGGCTGCTTCTAAGCCAACATCCTGGTTGTCTGTGCAATCCCACATCCTTTACCACTTAACTTACATTTAGGGACCTTAGCTGACGGTCTGGGCTGTTTCCCTCTCGACTATGAATCTTATCACCCACAGTCTGACTCCCAAGCAAAAGATAAAGGCATTCGGAGTTTGATAGTCTTCGGTAACCCATAGGGCCCCTAGGACATTCAGTGCTCTACCTCCTCATCTCTAAGCTTGAGGCTAGCCCTAAAGCTATTTCGGGGAGAACCAGCTATCTCCGAGCTCGATTGGAATTTCACCTCTACCCACAGCTCATCCCCGCACTTTTCAACGTGCGTGGGTTCGGACCTCCACGAAATTTTACTTTCGCTTCATCCTGGCCATGGGTAGGTCGCTCGGTTTCGGGTCTACGACAAGTAACTGAATCGCCCAGTTAAGACTCGCTTTCGCTACGGCTCCAGACCCTAAGTCCTTAACCTTGCTACTTATCGTAACTCGTTGGCCCGTTCTACAAAAAGTACGTGGTCACACTAATAATGTGCTCCCACAGCTTGTAGGCATAGGGTTTCAGGTTCTATTTCACTCCCCTTCCGGGGTTCTTTTCACCTTTCCCTCACGGTACTATACGCTATCGGTCACCAAGGAGTATTTAGCCTTGGGGGGTGGTCCCCCCAGCTTCCCACAGGGTTTCACGTGTCCCGTGGTACTCTGGAGTACGCTTGATGGTCTTCTCGTTTAATCTACAGGACTATTACCTTCTACGGTGGGTCTTTCCAAACCTCTTCGACTACAATACCTCCATCTTAATAAGCATATCCGCAACCCCTATGAAGAAAACTTCATAGGTTTGGGCTAATCCCCTTTCGCTCGCCGCTACTCAGGGAATCGATTTTTCTTTCTCCTCCTCGGGGTACTTAGATGTTTCAGTTCCCCCGGTTCCCCTCCTTAGACTATGAATTCATCTAAGGATACCTAGACATTACTCTAGGTGGGTTTCCCCATTCGGAAATCTCCGGATCAAAGATTGCTTGCATCTCCCCGAAGCTTATCGCAGCTTACCACGTCCTTCATCGGCTCTTGGTGCCAAGGCATCCGCCCTACGCCCTTAATAACTTAACCTAAATTTATTTAAATCTGTTCAATTTTCAAAGTACTATTTTGAGGAATAAACCCTCAAAATTAAACAGTAGGTTATTTCTCCTTAGAAAGGAGGTGATCCAGCCGCACCTTCCGATACGGCTACCTTGTTACGACTTCACCCCAGTCATTGATTTCACCTTCGGCAGATTCCTCCTTGCGGTTGGATATCTGACTTCGGGCGCCCCCAACTTCCGTGGTGTGACGGGCGGTGTGTACAAGACCCGGGAACGCATTCACCGCGACATTCTGATTCGCGATTACTAGTAACTCCAGCTTCATGCAGGCGAGTTTCAGCCTGCAATCCGAACTGAGACTAGCTTTAAGAGATTAGCTTGACCTCGCGGTTTCGCAACTCTCTGTACTAGCCATTGTAGCACGTGTGTAGCCCTAAGCATAAGGGGCATGATGATTTGACGTCATCCCCACCTTCCTCCGAGTTATCCTCGGCAGTCTCTCTAGAGTGCCCATCCGAAATGCTGGCAACTAAAGATAAGGGTTGCGCTCGTTGCGGGACTTAACCCAACATCTCACGACACGAGCTGACGACAACCATGCACCACCTGTCACCTCAGTCCCCGAAGGGAAAGCTTCGATTAAGAAGCGGTCTGAGGGATGTCAAGCTTAGGTAAGGTTCTTCGCGTTGCTTCGAATTAAACCACATGCTCCGCTACTTGTGCGGGTCCCCGTCAATTCCTTTGAGTTTCACTCTTGCGAGCGTACTCCCCAGGCGGAGTGCTTAATGCGTTAGCTGCGGCACCGAGGGGGGTAACCCCCGACACCTAGCACTCATCGTTTACGGCGTGGACTACCAGGGTATCTAATCCTGTTCGCTCCCCACGCTTTCGTGCCTCAGCGTCAGTTACAGTCCAGAGAGCCGCCTTCGCAACTGGTATTCCTCCTAATATCTACGCATTTCACCGCTACACTAGGAATTCTACTCTCCTCTCCTGCACTCAAGCCCTACAGTTTCAAAAGCTTACTACGGTTGAGCCGTAGCCTTTCACTTCTGACTTGCAGGGCCGCCTACGCACCCTTTACGCCCAGTTATTCCGGATAACGCTTGCCCCCTACGTATTACCGCGGCTGCTGGCACGTAGTTAGCCGGGGCTTCCTCCTAAGGTACCGTCATTATCTTCCCTTAGGACAGAGCTTTACGACCCGAAGGCCTTCATCGCTCACGCGGCGTTGCTGCATCAGGGTTTCCCCCATTGTGCAATATTCCCCACTGCTGCCTCCCGTAGGAGTCTGGACCGTGTCTCAGTTCCAGTGTGGCCGATCACCCTCTCAGGTCGGCTACCCATCGTCGCCTTGGTAAGCTTTTACCTCACCAACTAGCTAATGGGACGCGGGTCCATCCTACACCGATAAAATCTTTGACATTTTTAAGATGCCTTAAAAATGTATTATCTCGTATTAGCATATCTTTCGATATGTTATCCGTGTGTATAGGGCAGGTTACCCACGCGTTACTCACCCGTCCGCCGCTAAGATTAAGAAGCAAGCTTCTTAATCTCCGCTCGACTTGCATGTGTTAGGCACGCCGCCAGCGTTCATCCTGAGCCAGGATCAAACTCTTAAATAAAAGTTTGTCAGTACTCAGTAACTGACTTTATGTGTTGTTTCCGAAAATCACTGTTTGTGATTTATTTATAACCTACTGTTTAATTTTCAAAGTTCATTTTGTGTTTCGTGTTTGCCTCGTTGTCGAGGACAAGTAATAATATATCACCATTCGACATATTCGTCAACACTTTTTTTAAAGTTTTTTATAATAAATAGATAATTATATTCTTCTTTGAGTCGTGAATAAATATAATTTTCGTTATGAGTTTAAAAAAGTTTATATCTAAGATTGTTTTAAATAAGAACTTTTTTATTATTTTATTTTTTTTAATTAGTCACCTTTTAAGTAACTCTAAACATAGTATATCTTAGAAAAACATTTTTATTCATTAAATTTAATTTTTTTGTTATTTAAGGAGGATTTTTATGTTTGACAATGATTTTGGCAGAAAAAAAATAGATAAATTTGCTTATGTATATCATAAAAACGGATTTAATTATCTCGCTTTTATAAAAAAAGATGATAAGAACTATTACTATCTATGTAGATGGGATCCTTGCTCTAGACAATGGTCTTATAGAGAAGTAAAAAAAGATAATATAAAACATGTAGAATACTTCAAACCTAATCCATGCTAAAATTCGTCTACTCGCTAACGCGGTGACTCATATCGCCAACGATCCCTATGGGCTCCGTTGCTCAAAAATAGTTGCAGATATAGTTTTTTCAATAAATTATTTTTAAAACAAAATATCATACCTTCTATAAAGCTTAAAATTCGTCTACTCGCTAACGCGGTGACTCATATCGTCAACAAGTCCTAACATACTCTGTTGATCAAAAATAGTTACTAATTCAATTCTTTTATCAATATTATGTACAGATTCAAAATTATATAATTCCCTATTCATTAGAAAAAGGCTGCTAATAGCAGCCTTTTTCTATTTAATCTTTTTCTTTATATTCTCTATTGCTGTTGGAAGTTGTTCATCTACATCTTCTACTACAATATCTGGTGTTATTCCCTTACCATGTATATACTCTCCATTTGGAGTAAAGTATTGAGATACTGTAAGCTTAAATCCAGATCCATCATTAAGAGATCTTACACTTTGAACTAATCCTTTTCCAAATGTTGTAGTTCCTATTAATACTCCCTCTTTATTATCTCTGACAGCTCCTGATAGTATTTCAGACGCAGAAGCTGATCCTTTATTCACAAGCACAGCAAGAGGTACATCTATCTTATTTTTATCAGACTTTAAGTATTTTGTTTTTCCTTTTCTATCTTTCGTATAAACTATAGTTCCTTCACCAATTAATTGATCAGTTATTTCTTGACATTGATCTAGTAATCCACCTGGATTATCTCTTAAATCTAAGATCAATCCTGTTATATTTTTAGCTTGTAATTCTTCTAACTGACCCTTAAACTCGTCTGCAGTCTTTTCATCAAATGTAGTTATTCTTATATACCCTATGTTATCTTCTAACACTTCAGATTTTACAGTCTTTAATCTTATTTCTTGTCTTTTTATTTTCATGTCTATTGTTTCTTTGCCATTTCTTAAAATAGTTATTTCTACTTCTGTTCCAGCTTTTCCCTTCATAATAGATATAGCTTTATCCATCTCTTTTGCTGTAACATCTTTTCCGTTCACTTTTATTATTTTATCTTCACTTTTTATACCAGCCTTAAATCCCGGTGAATCTTCAATAGGAGATACTACTGTTATGTATCCGTCTTCTCCAGGAGTTATAATAACCCCTATTCCACTATAAGAACCTTCAGTATATTGCATAAAGCTTTCAAACTCTTTTTTATTCATATACTGTGAATATGGATCATCAAGCCCCTCAAACAATCCTTTTATAGATCCATCAACTAGATTCTGTTCATCTACATCTGTATAATAATTATCTTCTATGACTTGTTCCAAAGAATACAGCTTATTATACTTTTTGTATTCGTTAAATGCTTCTTTTGAAACTAATACCTTATCTCCGAATGCAAGTTCTATATTCATAGTTAGTATAGAACTTATTAAAACTAATGCAACCCCCCATACAACAGCTTTTTTTCTAGATATCATAAAATGCATCTCCTTTTAATTAATCTGTATATATTATATGTTTAATTACCTTTTTATATAACGAATAGACACTATATTTACATTATCTAAAAGCTAAAAGTTCTAAAACTCCATCCTATTTAAGGATGGAGTTAAGAACTTAACAGCTTTTAGATTATCTTCCGCTCAATGTAATAGGAATATAATTTCCTTAATCATAAAAAAATATTTGAATTAAGTTTCTCTTTATTTTGATTTAAGCATAGGTAGTGGATTTACATACTTTCCATTCTTTCTAACCTCAAAGTGACAATGTGGACCAGTAGATCTTCCAGTAGACCCAGCCTTTGCTATAGATTGTCCTCTTTTTACTGTCTGTCCAGTTTTAACTAGAAGCTTTGAATTATGTCCGTATAAAGTGACTATTCCACCTCCATGGTCTATCATAACGGCATTACCATATCCACCTAGCCATCCAGAAGATATTACTTTGCCATCATTTGCAGCAACTATATTCGCTCCCATTGGGGCTCCTATATCAAGTCCCGTATGCAACTTTCTAGTTTTTAAAGTTGGGTGAATTCTATATCCAAAATAAGAAGTTATTCTGCTATATCCTGGTGCTGGCCATCCCATTTCTCCTCCAACATACGATCCTTTAGATTGTTTTTTTAGTATTTCAGCTTCTAAAGATTTTGCATATCTATTTAAAGCATCTATATTTGCTTCAAGCTTTTTAGCATCCTTTTGTAGGTCACTTTTTAAAGCTGTCTGTTTATTTTTACTAGCTACAAGTCTTGATTTTTCTACTTCTATACTACTTTTTAAAGAAATTATTTCTTTTTCTTTCTTTTTAAGTACTTCTCTTTTTGCTTCTATTTCTTTTTTATTATGTGATAATTGTGTAAGCAATTCTTTATCACTTTTTACTATTTTCTTTATCATGTCCAAATTAGATAATAATTCATTCATATCTTTTGAACTAAGTATAACTTCTATATAACTCATATCAGAAGTTTTATACATAACATTTATTCTTTCGCCTAATAGATCCTCTTTTATTCCTATTTCATTTTCTAATTTTCCTATTTCTGCGCTAGTACTCTTTATTTTTGATTGTGCTTTATTTAAATCTGATTGAGCTTTATTTATTTTTTGTTGAGTATTGCTTATCTTATAGCCTAATTCTTCAATATTATCATTTACCTTAGCTTGATTCTTTTTATTTTCATTTAAAGCCTTTTGTATATTTTGTTTACTTTTTTTAGTATCTTTAAGCTTTTGCTCATCACTTTTAGTTGCAGCAAATACATTAAATGAAGTAATAGTTATTATAATAATGCATATCCATGCTATTTTTTTATTCATTCTAACATCCCACCTCACTAGTTTTAGACATTTAAGTATCTTCTAAGTGAAATAATACTTCCTATTATCCCAACTCCAATTCCCATTACTATAGATATATTCATCAAAATACTCATAATACCTGTCACAGGTAGTATATATCCTGAAAAAATAGAGTATGCCGGTAGATCTAATTTCGAATAAAAATAGTCATATCCAAAATAAGTAATTGCAAGAGATATTAATGCTCCTATTAATCCTAAAACCATTCCTTCTATTATAAAAGGCCATCTTATAAACCAATCCGTAGCTCCAACATATTTCATTATGTTTATCTCTTTTCTTCTTCCATGTAATGCTAACTTTATTGTATTTGAAATTATAAAAAGCGATACTAAAGCTAGGATTGCTATTATAAATAATCCAGATATCTTAACTATATTAGATATCTTTATAACTTTTTCTACAACGTCGTCATAATATTTAACTTCTTGTATACCATAAAATTTTTTAACCTGATTTGCTATTTGCTCTGTATTTTCGATATTGCTAACTTCTATTATAAATGAGTTATCAAGTGGATTGTCTATTCCTTCTAAAAGATATGCATCCTCTCCCCATCTTTTTTTCAATTTATTTAAGGCATCCTGTTTTGATTCAAACTCTACATTCTGTACTCCATCTATTTGATTTAGTTTTTTTTCAAGATCAAATATAAGTTGTGATGTCATATCCTCTTTTAAATAAACTTGTACGTTGTCAAATTGCCCTTCAACCATAGTTGTAAAGTTGTTTATATTTATTACTACACTGAATATTATACTAAGTACGAATAAAGCTGCTGAAACAGACCCTATAGATACAATCGACATAGTAGGATTTCTAAGTATTCCTTTCAATCCTTCTTTTATATTATAAATAATGCTATTCATAATCGTAGCTTCCCCTTTCCTCATCCTTTATAACTATACCTTTTTTAAGAGCAATAACTCTCTTTTTCATTCTGTCAACTAAATCACTAGCATGAGTTGCCATTATTATAGTAGTTCCTCTTCTATTGATATCAGTTATAATATTCATTATTTCATTTGCAGTTTGAGGATCTAAATTACCAGTTGGCTCATCTGCAATTATTATCGAAGGATTATTAACTATAGCTCTTGCTATACTAACTCTTTGCTGTTCTCCACCTGATAATTCCGAAGGGTATGACTTTGCTTTTTCACTAAGCCCTACCATTCCTAAAACAAAGGGAACTCTTCTTCTTATATTTTTATTACTTTGACCTATTATCTCCATGGCAAAAGCCACATTCTCATAAACTGTTTTATTCGGAAGCAATCTAAAATCCTGAAAAACAATACCTATGCTTCTTCTATACTTAGGAATCTTTCTCTTTGGAATTTTACATATATCTTTTCCACTTACCTTTATTGTCCCACTAGTTACATCCTCTTCCTTCAAAAGCGCCTTTATAAAAGTAGATTTACCTGCTCCAGATGAACCTACTAAAAACACAAATTCTCCTTTATCAATCTTCAAATTTATATTAAAAAGTGCTAATTTACCATTTTTATAACTTTTACTAACGTCTTTGAATTCTATCACCTGCACCAACTCCATCCAAAATTTTGACTTTAACTTCTCTATTATATCAATAAATAAGATAAAACTCCAATTCAGATGTTGAAATAAGCCAAATTTAGAACTTTAGATGTACAAAAAATTCGTCTACTCGCTAACGCGGTGACTCATGTCGCCAACGATCCTTACAGGCTCCGTTGCTCAAAAATAGTTGTAAGCGCAGTACTTTCAGCAATATTACCAACAGAACAAAAATTTTATAATCCCTTAGTATAAAAAAATTCGTCTACTCGCTAACGCAGTGACTCATATAGCCAACGTCCCCTAAGGCCTACGTTGCTTAAAATAGTTGAAAGTGAAGTATAAATGCCATCAACCTTATCCATATATTTCAAATTATTGAAATATCTAGAATCCAGTATAGATTTTTTTGGTATAATCATATAGAGGGGATGATTTTATTGAAAAAAGAATTTAGAAAAAAAGTTATATCAGAAAGAAAAAAACAAAATCCAGACATAATAAATTCAAACTCACAATTAATATTTCAAAATTTATTAAAACTAGATGCAATAAAAAAAGCTAAAACAATAATGGCATACCTTGATTTTAACAATGAAGTTCAAACAGATACTATAATAAATTACCTTTTATCAAAAAATCAAAAAGTTGTAGTTCCAATATCAATAGTAGACGAAAGAAAACTCTTATTATCTCAACTAAAGGATATTGAAACAGAAGTTTCTATAGGTACTTATGGTATTAGAGAACCCAAGTCAGAATTTATAAGACCAGTAAATGCTAAAGACATAGATATAGTAATAGTTCCAGCAGTAGCATATGATACTAATGGATATAGACTCGGTTACGGGGGCGGATATTACGATAGATTCTTAGAATCTCTAAGAGATGACTGTATAACAATTGGAATAGCATTTGAAATTCAAATATTCGATGAAGTACCAAAAGAAGATCACGACGCACAGCTCGACTACATAATAACAGAAAAAAGGATAATTAAAATTTAATTATCCTTTTCATCCTTATCCTCTTCTTCTTCATCTATTAACTCATCAAGAGCTAGATTTACTCTTTCATCTACTTCACTTTCACAAAGCCCTGTAAGAACTTCAAGTCCTTCATATATATTTGATACAGCATATATATGAAAATCTCCATCCTTAACAGCCTGTATTACCTCATCACTTAACATAAGATTTTTAACATTTTGTATAGGAATCATAACACCTTGATTTCCTGTAATCCCTTTTATTTTGCAAACATCAAAGAATCCCTCAATTTTTTGATTTACTCCTCCTATAGGTTGTATCTCTCCCTTTTGACTGACAGATCCTGTAACTGCTATATTTTGCTTAACAGGAATAGATCCAATACTAGATATTATTACATATAATTCTGTACTTGAAGCACTATCTCCATCTATACCAGAGTAGTTTTGTTCAAACGTTATAGAAGTATTAAGTGATAACTGTCTTTCTTTACCGTATTTTTCACCTAAATATCCACTTAATATAAGCACTCCCTTATCATGTATACTTCCGCTATGCTTGATTTCTCTCTCTATATTTATTATTCCACGTTTTCCTCTATAAGTAGATGCTGTTATTCTAGATGGCTTACCAAATGAATACTCTCCTGTACCCATTACAGCTAAACCATTAATTTGACCTACCTTTTCACCTTCTACGTCCAAAATAAGTGTTTCATCTTCAAACATCTCATTAAGTCTTTGTTCATACTTATTGTTTCTATATTTTTTAGATTCTATTGCTTTTTTTACATCCTTCTCTGTAACATACTCTGAATCATCATCACTCAAATTTTCTGCCTCATAAAGAATATCTACTATTTGATTAAATCTAGCAGTCAACTTTTGTTTATTTTCACATATTCGGGAACTATACTCTATAATTTTGAGAACAGCCTTTTTGTCAAAATGCTTAAGACCTTCTTTTTCACAATGAGATGAAATAAATCTAGCTACCTTATATATATTTTCTTCATTTCTATCTACCTCAACATCGAAATCTGCCATAACTTTAAAAAGCTTTGCAAAATCTTCATCATATCCATATAAAAGATTGTAAATACGATTATCTCCTATCAAAATAACCTTTATATCCACATCTATAGGTTCTGGTTTTAATGTTGATGTAACTATATACCCATATTGCTTGTTCAATGTTTCTATGTTTATCTTTCCAGTTTTCAAAGTTCTCTTAAGCGCTTCCCATGCAAATGGATGAGAGAACAAATCCTTCACATTTAATATCAAAAAACCTCCATTTGCCTTGTGAATGGCACCAGCCTTTAATTCCATAAAACTGGTAGTAAGAACTCCTATTTCATTTTTATACTCTATCATACCAGTTAAATTATAATAAGTTGGATTAGTCTCATTTATAACTCTACATCCCTTTTGTTCACTGTTGTCTATAAATAGATTAACCTTGTATCTTGTAAAGAACTTACTGTCATCTTTTTGCATAAAACCAAATATATTTTGTTCCGTATCTTTTTTAGGCTTAAACTTCTCTATATTCTCTACCATATCATCTTTCATATCATGTAGAAAGTTTAGCTTTTTCTCATTATATCCGTAATTTTCTATTAGTATATTTATATAAAAGCTTATTATGCTCTCTCCAATTTTTCTGTCCAAATTAGATATCTCATTTTTAAACTCTTCTTCTATTTCTTTTATTTTTTTCAAATACTCACTTATATCATTGTTTAACTTAGAAGCACTTTGTCTTATATCATTTAGCTGTAGTTGAGATAATTGTTTGTACTCTTCATCTGCCATAGGAGTATTATCTTCCTTTAGAGGAATACTTACAAGACCTCTTTGAGTTATTTGAAATGTAAATCCTCTTGATTTTGCAAATTCATTTAATTCATTTATAGCATCTTGAGTCATGGTCTCATATTCCATTGTTATAGCTTTATTTCTATCTTCATATTCTCTTGATTCAAATGTTCTTGGAATATCCGATCTTAACTTTTCCAATACATCTTCCACATCTTTTTTAAATTTTTTACCATTGCCAGTTCTAAATTTAAGAGATATAGGTTCATTAGGACTTTTGTAATTATATACATAAACATAGTCGAAGTTATCTCTTTTATATCTAGCTAGTTTTTCTATCATAGACATAGTATAGCTAGTTCTACCAGTTCCACTCATACCAGCTACATATACATTGTATCCTCTTCTTTTTATGTTAAGCCCAAAATCCATAGCACACACAGCTCTATTTTGCCCTATTATTCCCTTAAGGGGACTTATATCCTCTGTTGTATCAAAATCTAATTTATTAATATCATATTCATTTTTTAAATCTTTTATATCAATTTTGAACTTGTCTATAGTTTTCATACAAAACTCCTTTTTCATGTTTTCATATTAATCTTAATTTTTATAATTTCCGTTACGAATTTTAAGCAACGGAGTCTGCAAAGACTCGTTGGCGCCATGCAATTTTAAAAAAGTTTAAAACTAAAATCTTTAAAGCAAAGACTTTTTTATTAGTCTTACCAAAAAAACAAAAAAAAAACTGACGACATAATATTTGTCATCAGTTTTTTATCAAATGAATGCTTTTTAGATTATTGGACTTTCTCAAATGATATATAAAGTCTAAAAACACACTAAAAAAATAAATGGCATTAAAATGTTAGCAAATGGTTTAAATATTTTTGTATAAAACTTGAATTACAGCGTTTGAATATACGTTAAAAAAGTTCGTTGTTTGACCTCTAGGGAGTTTAGAACTTTTAGGATATTCAATAAGATGAGATTCTTAGTTTTATTAAAAATATTTACAACATTAGCGGTATTTTAATGCCATTTGTTTTGGATTAAACACATAAATATGGTTATCTTATAAATTATTCAAAGTAAATTTATTTATCCTCAAAGCTACTAATCAATTCTACCTTATCAGGAAGCTCTACTAAGCTACTTTCAACTACTATGTACGGATGAGAATCTTCTGGCTTTTTATAAACAGAATAAACCTTCATATTGGTCTTGTCATCTTCTTTGACCATTTCAATCTTGTCTATCTCAACTCCGTAATCTTTATTTTCTCCTCTTGTAACTATTACATATACTTTATCCTTAATTTTGCAAGCAAGCGCTCTTTCTTCATTAACGTATTTCGGCATTATATCAAGTATTTTATCTGGTATGCTGTCTCTTTCTACTATTGTAAACTCTACAGCTTCAGCTTTATCACCTAAAAATTTGGGAACTACTAAAAAACTCCCAACAACTAGTATAATCGCGATAATTCCATACAATACCGCCTTAGTGTTCCATTTAATTTTCATATCCCATCACCTCCAAATCTTTTTATAATTATATGAATATAATTCCAATATTAGAACTTTTACGATGATCCATAATTTATAATCACATTTTGTTTTTCTCTGAATATAATGTTAAAGTATATTTTATTTTTAATCGGAGGTGATTTTATGAACAATAAAACCAAGGAATTAGTAGAATTCATTTGTGATACCGATGAATTTATGAATCTTAAAAATGCAAAACGAAATATAGATAAAAACAAAAACTTAAAAAAACAAGTAGACGATTTTAAAAAAAGACAATTAAAAATGCAAAAATCAAAACTGTCAAAAGAACAATTAAATTCAGAAATGATGAGACTTAACAATGATTTCAAGGCATTACACGAAATACCTCAAGTAACCGAATTTTTCCAATCTACCAAAGAATTTAATAATATGATGTTCAATTTATTCAAAGAAATCAATATACTTTTAGATTCAAAATTAAATTCAAAAAAGTAAAGAGGTGATTAATTTGAGTTCACTAAAAGATAGAAAATACAAAGATGAACTACCACTCAATACTGTAAACAAAATAAGAAAAATACTTTCTGATTTAGGAATTGTTACAATAGAAACTGATTGGAAAAACTCGGCTAAAGGATTTTGTTCTGTACGAGTTGAAATTGCAAATACTTCAATTGCAACTAATGGAAAAGGAACGTCTCATGAATACGCTCTTGCAAGTGCTTATGCAGAACTTATGGAAAGAATTCAAAACCAGACTTTCTTTAGATTAAATGATACTCTAACAGAAAATGCTATGTCATATAAAGACTTTTATTACGCTCCTGATGAAGAATACCTAAGTGTAGATGACCTTATAAAAAGAAATGATGATTGGTTCTCATATCAAATAAATAATTTGAACTCTAAAACCGACACATACGACCTATTAAACAAATGGTCTAAAACATCCTATGAACATACTCCTCTTGATTTTGTAAGTATTCCTTATAAAAATTTAAATACAAATAAACTATCCTACATACCTGTTAACATGGTATCAAAAATATATATGTCAAATGGAATGTGCGCGGGGAATACATTTGAAGAAGCTTTAATTCAAGGTATATCCGAAATCTTAGAAAGACATGTCAATCAAGTTATAATAAATGAAAAGATAACTCCACCAGATATCCCAAGAACATATATACAAAATTTTCCAAGATTAGATTCAATGATAAATCAAATAGAGTCTAAAGGAAACTACAAGGTTATAGTAAAAGATTGCTCATTAAATGAAAACTACCCAGTAGTAGCTGTTATATTTATAAATAAAGATAATCAAAACTACTTTATTAAATTCGGCTCTCATCCAGTATTTGAAATATCATTAGAAAGAACCTTAACAGAACTTTTGCAAGGACAGGATATAAACAATATGATGGGTCTTAAAGATTACTCATACAAAAATAATTTATCTGATGAACATCAAAATTTACTTGGAATACTAATCAATGGATCTGGCTATTATCCAAGGGAATTTTTTGGTTCAAAATCTGATTATGATTTCAATGAGTTTGAAGATACTTCAACTTTAGATAACAAAGAAATACTAAATCATATTGTGAAACTATTGAATGATAAAAACTTTAATATATTTGTTAGAGACTGTTCTTTTTTAGATTTTCCTTCTTATCATGTAATAGTTCCAGGCCTTAGTGAAGTAGATAAATTCGATGACTTAGATTCACTAGATAATCATATCAATTATATTCAAATAAAAAAACTTATAAACAATTTAAATAATCTATCAAATGAAGATATATCAAACTTAATAGATTTGATAAATGAAGCTGGATACAATCCAAATATGTCTGTAACCCAAATATTGAATTTAGATAATGACCATAATACCCCTTGGTATTATTCCAATATAGAATTATTTTTAAGTGCATTAAATTATAATCATAAAAATTTTGGTAAATCTTACAATCACTTTAATAAATACTTAAAATCTTTGAATCCAAAATATTATAATAAAAATATTATAAATCACTATAAATGTGTTAGAGATTATATATCTATGCGTGATGATAATATGGATGATGAAAATATAGAAAAAAACTTAAATCTATTTTATAATACAAACTCAGTAAACAGTGTCATGAGTGAATTTAAACATCCTGAAAACATATTGAATGTAGAATATATAGATGAATATAAACACAGATATAAAAAAACATATACTAACACAAATGATATTATATATAAATCATTAAAGGACAAATATATATTATCTAATATAAATCAAAAAAGCTTATCTTTAGATTAAATCTAAAGATAAGCTTTTCACTTTATGCAATCTCTATGCTCTTTATTTTTGTAACTATATTCTTTTGAATGTTCTCTATGTTTTCTAAAATTTCATCTTCTTCTATATTATGTAATACTTTTTTCATATGAGAATCTTTAATCTTTCTACTAAGTCCTATGTATTCAAGTTTATTTTCATCTATATCTTCTAAAACAGTAATAATTTCATTATTCACATACTCATTCATAGCATCTTTATTATTTACTAACTCATTTAAAATCAGTTCTTCTTCATTAATATTAACTTCCATGTTGATAGTTACCTTGATCTGTCTTAACATATATGATTCCCCCATCGCTTATTATTTTCTGTAAAAAATTATGATATATGCACATATATTATAATTTTTTACAGAAAATTAATCAATATATTTACAATAAACGTTTTATGTAATTATTACCAACTTTTCAATTTACAGAATATTTTATCTATAAAAGCTAGATTTTTAACTAGACGAATTTTATATATTATTAAATCTTCTATTATTTTTAACTCTTATATACTCTCCTATATTAGTTATACAAAATATAGTACTTATCATAAACACTCCTGGAAATAAAGCAACCCACCATTTATTTAAAAGTATACTCTCCCTAGCATCCATAAGCATAGATCCCCAAGAAGGTACATCTATAGGAAGTCCTAATCCTAAGAAACTAAGTGTAGTTTCTGCCATAATTGCATTAGCTGAATTTATTGCTGACATATATATTATGCTAGTCATATAATTAGGTATCAGATGCTTCTTCATTATGTATATAAAATCTGCACCCATAATCTTAGATGCCAAAACAAACTCTCTCTGCTTTAATTCAAGAACTTCTCCTCTTACTATCTTAGCTATATTCATCCAACTAGTTATACTTATTACAAATATAATGCTGCTAATATTGTTACTTTGAAGTATAGCTTGAATAAGTGTCATTATAAGTAAAGATGGAATACTAATCATTATATCTATGAATCTCATCATAATGTCATCTATAGTTCCACCACAATAACCACTTATACTTCCATATGTAGCTCCTATTACAGTAGATATAACCATAGATAATACCCCTATAATAATAGATATTCTTCCTCCATATAATACTCTTGAAAATATATCTCTTCCTAAATGGTCAGTTCCAAATATATGTCCTCTATACGGAGATGTAAACACCTTAGATAATTCCATATTGGTTGGGTCTATACTCGTGATTAAAGGTGCTAACATGCATAAAGATACTATTATAAATAATACAAGAGGAGAAATAAATATATCTCCTTTAAATCTTAAATTCTTAAAAGAAAATTTCTTTTTTTCTAGATTACCATTTTCTCTTAAAACTCCAATAGGGGTAAAATCCATTTTAATTCATTCCTCTCTCTTTTAATCTTGGATCTATCAAGCTACTTAATATGTCAGATACTAAACTTGCCAATACAACTATAATACCCGTTAACATAACTCCTCCCATTAAAAGAGGATAATCATGATACTTAGCTGATTCAAATATTAATTGTCCAAGACCCGGATATGAAAATATGTACTCTACAACAAAACCGCCAGCTATTAGATGGCTAAAAGACAAAGACATCAGTATTATAATAGATGGCATTATCTTTTTAAGTGGATGTCTAACTATTATTTGAAATTTAGAAAGACCTTTAGCTCTAGCTAGAAGTATATAATCTTCTTTCAATTCCTCTAATACTTTGTTTCTTACGAAATTCGCATAATATCCCAAATGTCCAATTACTATAACTGTAAGCGGCAATATAAGATGACTTATTCTATTTAAAAGATCATTTTCCTTTCCTATATCATAAACTCCAGATGAGGGTAACATCCTCAAGTTTACACTGAATATTAGTATTAATATTAAGCTAATCCAAAATCCAGGTATGCAATAAAGTAATGTGGTACACCTTGTAATAATTCTATCTATCAATTTTCCTTCATTTAATGCTGTTACTAAGCCAAGTACTATAGATAATATAAATGTTAGGCTAAGACAAAGACCTATTAATAAAACCGTATTTGGCAAATGAGTTTTTATAACATCTTTAACTGGCATCTTATACTTATATGAATATCCTAAATCACCTTTTATAGAATTTGTAACCCAAATTCCATATTGATACATCAATGGCTTATTAAGTCCCAAATCATCTATAGCCTGTTCTCTTAACTCACTTGAAAGTCTTTCTACACCAGATCCATATACTGATGCAAGAGGATCTCCTGGAGCTAAATGTGAAATCATAAATACCCCAAATGATAATATTATTATAGTTAATATAGATTCTCTAATTTTTTTAAAAATAAATTTCATCATTTTAAGGTGTCCACTCCTTCTTATGTATAAAAAAAGCCATGAAAGCAAAATCCTTATAGGATTTCTTGCCTTCATGGCGTACATTCGTTAGAATATAATCTTCATGATTAACATCTTAATCAATTATATCATAGCATAAATACCATAGAATGTAAACCTATTTACTTAATATCCCAATCCTCTATATTCCATAAAAATCCTATTCCATGATGTCCAAGAACTGTATCTTCCATACCAACAATACTATCTTTAGCTCCATAAACAGCATCTATATAAGCTAAGAATGTAAATGGTGGGTCAAGAGCTAATTCCTTTTGGAACTCCATGTAGTACGGCTTTCTATCTTCTTCTTTAAGAGTAGTTCTTCCCTTAGTTATAAGCTCATCTACTTTTGGATTCGAATATGCATTTAAGTTCATTCCAGATTCTATTTGAGAAGAATGGAATACCTTATAAGTATGATCATCTGGATCATATGGGCTTCCCCATCCTATTAAAAATGCCTCTAAATTTCCCCAGTCTACTTCTGATTGTATATCAACGTTTGCATCTACACCTATTTTCTTAAATTGTTGACTCACTATATTTGCCATATTAACTCTTACTGGATCTCCTTCAAAGCAAGTTAATCTAAAAGATAATGTCTTTCCATCTTTTTCAAAAATATTATCAGAATTCAAGTTCCAACCATCTTGAACTAATATATCTTTTGATTTTTGAGGATCACATTCATATTTTTCAACATTTTCATTGTTGTATGGACTCATTTGTAAAGGTCCGTAAGCTACTTTTCCCATACCATTAAGTACGCTATCTATTATATCTTGTCTATTAACCGCATAGTTTAATGCCTTAATAACTTCTTTATTCTTGAATAAGTCATTATTAAAATTGTACATTACTCCTCTATAGTCAGCAGTCTTTTCTTTATATAATTTAATACCTTCAATACCTTCAAAAACTTCTATATCCTTTGGTTCAAGCTGAGCTAAATCAATTTCACCTGATTTTAACTGCATAGCTCTAACCTTTTCATCTTTTATAATCTTAAATATTACCTTATCAATCTTAGGTACATTATTGTAATAATCTTTATTTGATGATAACTGTATGTATTGTCCTGACTCCCACTTGTCAAACTTATAAGGTCCTGTTCCAATTGGATTTTGATTAAACTCATCAGTATTTAGATCCTTACCCTCTAATAAATGCTTAGGAAGCATTCCAACAGATAAATAATCAAGTATAGCAACGCATGGAGCTTTTAAATGCAATTTCACATTATACTTGTCCACAACTTCAACACTCTCTATCTCTTCATAATTTGATGCTATCTCAGAAGAATTGTCAGGATTCTTTATGCTATCTATTGTAAACTTAACATCTTCTGCTGTAAATTCTTCACCATCGTGCCACTTAACTCCTTCATTAAGTACAAAATCATATGTATTAGTGCTCTCATCAAAACTCCACTCTTTAGCTAAATCAGGTACAACCTTTCCATCCTTATCATGTTTAGTAAGTCCTGTGAATATAAGTTTGTGTATTTCTGCATGTTCATCAAGTGCTGGATTGATTCTTCCAGTTTCACTTACATTACCTGTACCATACGTCAATACCTTCTCTGCTTGTCCATCATTACTAGATTGATCTTGTGTAGTAGAACCACATCCAGTTAACATCACTACAACCATAGCAATACTCAAAAATAAACTTAAAATTTTTCTTTTCATATTTATCCCCCTTTATTTTTTTTGCACAAAAAAACCACGAATGTATAATCCCATATTCCTACGGGATTTATTACCTTCATGGTTAATATATTCTTATTTGATTTGATACAATTTTATCATACTTATGAAAACATGTAAATATTATTTTTCTAATTGTAGGTTTTTATATTTATATTATATATCACATCTTAACACTCTCAGAATACTATAATATTGATGATAAAAGCATGAATATTAAAGGATGTGATTAAAATAACTGAGTCATTTTTGATTGCTATAGCAATATGTATAGATGCTTTTGCGATAGGATTATCCTACGGAATGAAAAACATTAAATTCCCTAAAATTTCATTGATAATAATAAGTTTTATATCAGTATGTGTTCTTACAGTTTCTATAATTTTAGGAA
Source organism: Tepidibacter hydrothermalis (assembly GCF_029542625.1). Lineage (GTDB taxonomy): Bacteria > Bacillota > Clostridia > Peptostreptococcales > Peptostreptococcaceae > Tepidibacter_A > Tepidibacter_A hydrothermalis. The sequence goes on along the minus strand of NZ_CP120733.1, from coordinate 211,155 downwards.
ATATACTAGAAACATTATTACCTAATAACCTTACAACTATTTTAAGCTTTCTAATATTAGTTGGGTTAGGCTGTTCTTTAATAATAGACGGATATATAAAACATTTATATATCCAAAAGAAAGAGAACAATGACAAAAATCTAATTAATATAAAATTATCAAGATTAGAAATCACAGTAAATATTTCACCTGATAACGAAGTAGTTAATAAAGATATCTCAGAAAATATAGATTTCAAAGAATCTCTATGTCTAGGTATTGCACTTTCACTTGACTCACTTGGAGTAGGTTTTGGTAGTGCCATAGCTAATGTTAATTATTTGGAGGTTATTATCTTTGTCTTTATTTTTAATTTATTATCAATTCCCTTAGGTACGACTCTAGGTAAGAAGTTTAAATTATATGTTAAAAATATAAAAACATTTTGGATAGCAGGAGGCATATTAATTATACTAGGAATATTAAAATTAGCATAAAAGCGCTTAAATAAGCGCTTCTGCTTATTAATAACATTTATAACATTAATAAATTAAATAATTAGGTAAAGCATGCATTAATCTAATTCAAATATTATCGTTAAAATATAAAATAAATCAAAAAAGAACTTAGCAGAAATAAAATTTCCACTAAGTTCTTTTTCTATAATGTCAATACAAAAATATTGTATTGATGCAACACTAAAACGTATAGAAGGCTTTTTTTAATAATATTATTTTTCCAATTTTAAACTTTCATCTCCAGCCCATTCATAAAAAGAAGCATCGTAATTCATTGATTTTTTATATCCAGTCATCTTAAATATCATAGTTATATAAGCTGAACGAATTCCACCTGTGCAATAAGATACAATAGTATCATCCTTATTTATTCCTGCTGCTTCAAACATTTTTTCAAGATCTTCTTGGCTCTTGATTCTTCCATCTTCTTTAAATAAGTCTGTATATACTATATTTATAGATCCTGGAATATGTCCTCCTCTTTTTTCTCCATATTTAACAGCACCATCATACTCTGATGAATCTCTACTATCTACTACCTTTATTTTTCCTAAATTTTCATTAATCCAATCTGTATCAGCATTTAAAGATTTATCAAAAGACTCTACTTTAAAGTCAGTTTTTACAATATTACCTTCCTCTTTAGATACCTCATAACCTTTTACGTTCCAATACTGCCATCCACCATTTAGCATTTTAGTATTTTCTAAATTAGCCATTCTAAGCATCCAAACTATTCTTCCGTCTTCTCCCCATCCATTCTTATTATCAGAATAAGCAACTATAGTCTTCTTATCATCTATACCTACTTCTGATAACTTCTCAGATAGTTTTTCACTTTCAAGAACTACACCCCAACCTTTATCTCCAGGTTTATTGCTTACATCTGCAAATTGAGTCCAAGATACATTTATAGCACCAGGTATATGACCTTTTTTATATTCTTTTTCTGATCTTGTATCAAGTATTAATACATCATCTTTATTTAAATTATCATTTAGCCAATCAGCCTCAACTATGTAATCATTACTAGTGTATTTTTCAGTTGTATTAGCTTCACCATTATTATCACTTACATTTGTATTAGTGCATCCAGCTGCTAATATTACAGTTAAAATCGCAACTACTATTAAGTATATTTTTTTCATATATAAGCATCTCCTTTTCTTATGTTATTCTACATTTGAAGTATACCATACGGTCTAAAAATAATATAATAGGTTTTTTCTATAGTAAGTATGTATTGTATTTATTTTTTCTATATTAAAACTTCCATATTCTACAATAATGGAATTTTACGAAATGAAATATACAATTGACGATATGGTTATTGCTTTTCAGTTTAAATTATGTTTAAATATTCCAATGCAGTATATAAAATTTAGATAAGAAGGTGAATTACTATGAGTTCAATGGTCAAAGAAAAACATTTAAAATGGTCAATTATTGCAATCATATTTATTTTATTTACAGTTTTTGTGACTTTGTTAAATGTAAAGAATAACAGTCAGTATAATGAACTAACAAAAGAATTAAAATCGAACCAAATAATTGCAGGAACAGTAGATGTACAAGGAAAAGGCGTTATCATAACGCTAACAGACAGTGAGAATTTTTCCAATAATTCTACGGAAGATAAAGTTAATTATATTGTTCATGATCAAGATCTTATTTATATAGTAAATGATTTAGAAAATGCTGGAGCAGAAGCTATATCTATAAACGATGAAAGATTGAATACTCTAAGTAAGATAAAAGCTAAAGGCATGAAGATTAAAATCAATGAACATGAGTACGAACCGCCTTTCGTTATCAAGGCAATTGGAAATCCAAATTCTTTAGAATCAACTTTAAAATCAACTGAAAATGAATTAAATATCAGAAAAGATATGTTTGGGATAGGGGTAGATATAAAAAAATCTGATAAAATTTTTATCCCTAAGTATAATGGAAATATAAAATTTAAATATGCACAACCTGTCACTAAGTAATTATTATATATAAGCCAACAATCCTCTTTTTTATAATAAAGAAAAATATATCTATATAGTTAAAGTATTTAAATAAGAGTATGTAATTACATACTCTTATTTATCTCTATTCATTAAGCTTTATAATTGTATCTGCTATTTTTATTAAATTCTGGATTGATACTTCCTTTGAATGTGAACTTATAGTATAATAAACTTCATTTTTAATCCAAAAAACACGTTTATTGTTTTCTTCTTCTTCATAAAGCACTTCATAATCTTCTAATTCAATCTTTTGTTTTTTACTAGAATTTTCTTCGTATGATATTATGTCATTTCCAATCCACGGGAACATATTAATATTTATTGTATTTACACCATCACTATAAGTAGTACCTATTCCTGTTACATTATCGGAAAGATCAATATATTTCACAAATACTGGATTATCATATGTAGTAGTTTTAGCTGCTTCTCTAAATATTTCTTCTGTATTCACATCTTTAGGTTCTTTACTGATTCGTCCTTCAGTGAAATTATATTTTTGAAGCAAGACTTCTGGAAATTTTAAGTAATCAGACATGTTCTTTTGTATTTCTGAAAATTCATTAGTTATAATCGGTTCTGAGATAATTCTCATAAATTCACTAGGATTATCCTTATTAACATAAAGTGCAACTGATTCTCCTGGCTTTAATTTTAATTTCGTTTGTTTATCATCCATCATTTTATTAAGATGGGCATATTCGTTAGTGCCTTCATTATAGGTCCACAAAATATTACCTTCTTTGTCTTTCATGGTTATAAGTTTACTTACTGCAAATCCTGTGGTTATTATAAATATTACTGATAAAGCAATTATTGCATACTTTTTCTTTATGAATATATTAGTTTTTAATGTTGGATTAATTATTCTATTCATCACTTTATTACTAACATCAACTTCAGGTATGGATACACCATTAAAATGATCTTTTATTTTAGATTCCAGTCTCATATTTTTCAATATTCTCTCCCCCTCCTATTCCTTCATAATACTTTTGAAATTTCTTTCTTGCTCTTTCATATTTTTTTCTAACCGTAGCCGATTTTTTATTAAATATAATACCGATTTCTTCATAACTTTTGTCTTCAAATATTCTCAATATCAGCAAGTTTTTCTCATTTGGGGTTAATCTAGATAGTACGATCTCAATATTTTTATCAAATCCGTTATCTATATGTATATCAGTACAAGAATTTTTTTCTATTACTTTGTTAAAATCAAACTTATCAACGAATTTGATAATATTTCTTTTTCTAATAAAATTGATTGACTGATTATATGCAATTTTATACAACCATGCAGAAAAAGAGTTTGCTATCTCATAACTATTAACTTTTTCATATGCTTTTAGAAATACCTCTTGAAGTATATCCTCTGCCTCATGTACATCACCCACCATATAATAAATATATCTATAAAGTTGTTTTTGATATTTTTCAATTAGTATTTCATATTTTTCAACATGTCCATTTCGAATTTCATTTACTATATTCTCTACAGAATCCATCTTTTCAGCTCCTTAATTTAGCTTTCATATATATAACAAATTAACTATATAGTTTGTGACACTCTTTTACAAAATAAAAAAGAGCTACATGATGGATATTAATTCCAACATGTGGCTCTTCTTGTTTCCGTATTAATTTAATGATACTACAATTGTTACCCAATAGTTTTCTGGGCTTATAGCCTCTTCTGCTGTAGTAGATGTATATCTTGTCGATCTCATATAGAATTTTTTCGAAGTATTATCCCAGCATATACCTCCTCTAGGTTTTTGAAAAACTTTAGTACTTTTCCCTGAGTTTAGATCATAAACAAATATATTTGCTTCATCAATATTTTCTAAAGGAATTGAATACACTACTTTACTACTATCTGGTGAAACTTCATAATGCTCAATCATGGGAGCCTTAGCTATTAATTTCTTTTGTTTACCATTTGAATCTAATTCCCAAAGTTCATAATTTTTAGTTTCCTCATTTTTTTTTCTTTCTATATTCTTTTTTATATCTTTTCTTTTAACTTTATTTTTTTCAATTTCTTCACAACAAAACTTTTTTGCTTCTGACTCTGTTAATTCTTTGTAATTATTAGTTTTTAAATTATATAAAAATGGTACCTCATTATATGTTTTTATATAAATTTCATCGCCTTTTTTAAATATACGTTGTATTTTATTATTTTGTTTTTGCATTTCATATGATTTTTTGTATCTTTTTTTTAATGCTTCATTAATTTGTTTCCCATTAGTTGCTTTTTCTAAAAATTCTTCAAATGTTAATTTACTAAAGTCATTCATTTTATCTACTAATTCTTCTGGAAGGTTTATCTGAGATTTACTACCATTAAAATCATACATATATATTTTCATGCCTTCTCTGCCCATAATTTCATTTTCATCTGTAAACGAAACTAAATTCCATCTAGTATCCTTTATCTCATCTATTTTCTTTTCCGTTTTTGTTTTTAAATCCAAAAGATATATATTTACTTTATTACCATTTTTAATTTCTTTTCTATATAAAACATATCTATTATCTTTTGTAATTCCTTCCATATCTAAATATATTTTTTCATTACTATCAATATTATTACTCAAAATTTCAAATGACTTATTTTCTGTATCATAAATACACACATTAGGAATTTCCTCAGTCCTTGTTCCACCTTTTATTCCTAAAAGTTTTCTATCATCAATCCAGTAAGAACCTAAAAAATTTTGAATACTATCTATTTTTTTTATTGTCGATACATCATCAATATCTTTTTGTTGATTTTTAAGTATTTCAATATTTTTATCTCTTTCAGTAGCACTGCAATTAGTTGTTCCTATCCATACACCAATTGCTACTATTAAAGAAGTAGAAATTATTTTTTTCATTAATTTATATTTCATTTTATTCCTCCCTTTTAGGCGTAATGACAAGGAAGCTATCACTAGGTGTAAACTCAATCCTAATTATTAACATTTAATAACCAGCTATATTGAACTTATTATGTCTTTATTTTGATAACTTCTAATAATTTGAAAGTATTTCAAGTTATAAAAATGAGTTTACGAGCGATTGCAGATACCCCATGATTACCCTATTTACAATTTTACATCTAAATCCATTATTTTACAACAAAGTTAGTATTATTGAATTATATTGATACTTAAAGTTTAAACACTACACTTAAAAATGAACCTCATTTTTGATTAAGCAATATATTTTACACTATTGAATCTTTTATTAGTTTTTTATTAGTTGAGATAAATTTAATTCTACTATCATATCCTAATATAAAGCATTAAGGGGGTTCTAAGTATGATTTTTATTAACAATCTTATATATACATTTTTAATTGCATTAGGAGTAATCATTGGTGCAAGCTTTTTCGCTGGAATTGGGGCTTTGATTAATAATCATCCTCCACTTAAAACCATGATTGATATATCGAGTTCAATTAAGGTTTGGGCAGTAGCTGTTAGCCTCGGAGGAACCTTCTCATCATTTGAAATTATTGAACAGGGAATATTTAAAGGAGAGATTAAATCTCTAATAAAACAAGTAGTATATATTATTTCTGCCCTTATTGGAGCAAATCTTGGGCATTTCATTATTAAATTATTATGGAAGAGTGGATCTCTATGGGGAGAGTAAAACTAAAATATTTTATTTCAATAATATCAGGACTAATAATCGGAATAATCATAGGATCATCTATTATTGTTGCTTTAGTTAGTTATAGAATTGATAATTACTACGAGGAAATACAAAAGCTTAATATCGATATAGAAGAAAGAGATGAACGATTAAAAAAACTTGAACAATCATTAAATAACCAAAAATTAATTCTTAAAGATATCGAGATTGTATTAACACATGAAGAAGATGAAATAGATAAGATTACTATTGAAAAGTATGCTAAAGATAAATACCTCAAATTATTAGGACGTGAGGTAGAAACTATTGATGTTGATATAATAGAAGAAATTATTGATAAAAGAATTTTTAAAATAAAAAACAAAGAATATCAACTCAAGGTAACTAAAATAGTTTTGACTGATATATTAAAAATTTGGATAGAAACTGAACTAATCGAATAAAATGTTAAAATTTTTCAGTAAAATCCCTCTTTTGTATAACTCGAAATTTGTCGATAAGTTATATAATTATTAAAAGCATACAACAATTTAAAGGGGGTATTTATGAAATTATCTAATATGTCTAGTATTAAGTTTAAAATCATTAGTTTAGTGAGTATTTTATTAATATTTATGATCTCTATAAGCACTCTAAGCATTATAAATATTAATAAAATGGGAAATGAATTAAATGAAATTACAAATGAAAATATACCATTAATAGAAAAAGTCACAGAAATAACCCAATCTCAATTGGAGCAGTCTATTTATTTTGAACAAATATTTAAATATGCCATAATGATGGAATACGGTAGACCTGTAGACAATGAGCTTAAACATGTAGAGGAACTACTCCAAACACAATCTAATTTAGTTGATAAAAATTTGAAAGAAGCCGAAAAAATTGTAGAACAAGCATTAGAAATAGCCCTTACTTCTGAAAGCAAAAAACAATTTGAGCATATAAATAATAAATTAATTCAAATCGAAAAAGAACATGCCGATTATGAAGATCATATTCTTGAATCATTTGAATTAATTAATAAAAAAGAGTTTCATGAATTTGAATTACTTTCAGAAAAAATAGAAAAAGAAGAACAACAACTTAATCAAGAACTAAAAGAATTCGTAAAAGAAATCGAACAACTTACAGAACATTCTCTTTTAACTGTTAAAAAACATGAAGAATCTTCTTTAAAATTCATATTAATTATGAGTATATTCTCATTCTTATTTAGTATTTTTATGGCTTTTGTTATAATATCAAATTTTGTTAAAAAGTTAAATAAACTAAAAGAAATTGTTACATTCGAAAACGATTTAACTAAAACACTTGAACTTGACTCAAATGATGAACTTGGAGAAATTGCTAAATGGATTAATTCTTTTATACTTCAATCAAAAAATTCTATATATCAAATTATATTAAACTCAAATACACTATCTCAATCAAGTGAAATATTGAATCAAGCTATAGGAGAATCTAACGAAGGCATAATAGAAATTTCAAAAGCAATAAACACTGTAAGTGATGGTACACAAAGTAATGCAGGTGTTGTTGAAGAAATGACTGCAAGTATAGAAGAGGTAGCAAGTACTGCTCAAGTAGTTTCTCAACAATCTCAAAATTCATATGAAAATACAGAGAAAGTTTTAAATGCTACAAACTTTGGAATTAATCTCTTAAATGAAATTGTTGAATCTGTATATAAAGTAAAGACTTCCTCTTCAAAAGTATCTAATGTTATAGACGAACTTAAACATTCATCCAATAAAATAAATGAAATTATTTCTATCATGTCAAATATTTCTGAACAGACCAACCTATTAGCTCTTAATGCAAGTATTGAAGCTGCTAGAGCAGGAGATGCTGGTAGAGGTTTTGCTGTTGTAGCTGATGAAGTTAGAAAATTAGCTGAAGAAAGTAGAGAGTCTGCTCTTAAGATAACACAAATTATTAACGATATTCAACAAAGTACAAATAATACAGATAAAATAATAAAAGAAGAACAGGAATTAGTAGAGATAAGTGTTAGTAAAGTAAATAATACAAATGAAGAATTTAAAAAAATATCTAACCTTATATTAGAAATATCAGAAAAAATAAAAACAATATCTGAATCATCAGAATTACAATCAAAAATTACTCAAGATATGGCACAAGCAATGGACAATCTTTCTAAAGAAACTCAAGATAGCGCTAGTGCCTCTGAGCAAATAAGTCAAAATATTGAAGAACAAGTAAGTACATTTGAAGAAATCGAAGCAAACATAAGCGAAGTACACAATGTAATTTTAAATCTAAAAGAACAAACTAATAAATTTAAAGTTCAATAAGAGTGTGTAAATAACTTTGTGCTTTAACAAATCGGTTTCAATCCCTTTACATGTAATATTGTGCTTGATATAAAGATTTATAGTGGATTGAAAAAGTGGCTTAGACACAGATTTAATTACATACCCAAAAAATCCTCTTTCTGGTTTTTAATCTTAAATTGATTATCACCAAAAAGAGGATTCATTTTCGTTCTAGTACATTTTTACACTGACTATATATGTAATAAATTTAATCATAAATTTTTATAACTTTAGCACTATTATCTTTTACATAAACTCTTATAAGACTATCTTCTCTTAAATCAGATAATTTTATTTGCTCTCCATCGAAGAAGCAAACTGTATTTGGTTCTAATTTTAATAAATGTTTATTCTTATCATGACAATCATAAACATTTATCTTATCTCCATCTATATCTTTAATCTCCCCTGCATACATCTTAAAATCATTATATGAATAGTCCTTCAATTCAATATTTCCATCACTATTTTCTGTAAATACTATTATTGTGTCTTTTGTTATACCTTCTGATTCTACTTTATATGTTTTTTCACATACTTCATCATTAGAATTTATCTCAGGATACATAATTTTTGCAAAAAGATCTCCATTCTCATTCCATCTATCTACTACATATCCAACTATTTCATCACTATCTTCTTCACTTGCAACATCTTCTTTATCTTTACTTAAATCATCTCTATCTTTTTCTTCATTTATAACATCCTCATCATCTTTATATTTAATGTCTTCATTCTCATATATTTTTACAACTTGAATCAAATTATCTTTTACAATCACCTTTATTTTGCTATTTGATTTTATAGATGATACACTTTTTTGATTATCTTCTTCATAACAAATAACATTGTCTGCAAACTTTAATTTATTTTCTTTTTTTCCATTAGAAATAATTATATATTTCCCATCCCTAGCTTTAACTTTTCCTTTATATAAAGTAAAATCCTTATCTAAACTATCTGCTACTTCAATATTTCCATTACTATTCTTGCTAAATACTATTATATTTTCTTCACATACATTATCTGATCCTTTTTCTACTTTATATCTTACCTTTTCTCCGTTATCTACTTCTACAAAAACAGATCCATTTTGATTCCATCTATCAACAACATACCCTGCTATTTTTTCACCTTCATATTTATCATCTTTAGGTTTTACTATAAATGACATTTTTATTTCTTTTGTCAAATTTTTATTTTCACTTGACTTAACCTTTGAAGTTATATAGATAAAGTATTTTTTATCTGTATCATAGGGAAGTATTGGTTTTATTGTAACCGTTTTATCATCTTGACTTACAATTAACTTACTTTCAACCCATCTACCATCAATATCTTTAATATAAATATTATCTGATGTAATTGTATCCTTATTTAAAGAATCACCAAATTGTACTGTCCACTCTTTCATTCTGTCATCTGTAATCTGATCCAACCACCCTGTAAAAGTATTGTTCTCCTGAGCGTAAGCTGGAAATTTAAATACACATATTGTTAAAATAAAAAGAATAAAAAATCCATTACATAAAATTTTTTTCATATTACCCCTCCTCATTTGTAATTTTATTCCATTTATATAATATTATACCACTTTCGTCTTATAAGAACTTTACTTATATATTTTAATTTCAAATAAAAAATTATTTTTTTAAATATGTTATACTAGAAATACATTTACTATTATTGTAAAATTCAAAATGATTTATTTAGTATGTATTAAGTAAGAACTGACTTAATGCAGAAATGGAGGTTTCTTTGGAGAAGTATTTATTTGTTTTTTCTTTTGTATTTTTGATAGTAGGATATATAATTATACAGGCTTTTAATATTTATTTTTCGTATTCAGATAAAAAATATTGTCAATATGATAAAATAAGTATTTTCTATTTTCTAAATAAAATTTCAGAAAAAAATTTTCCTTTAGCTAAACCAATTCTAGAGATATTAGAATATTGTTTTTTAATTTATTTGATTTATTTATGTATTAAATTGACATAATGAAACTATAATAAAAAAATAAAAATTTTAAAATGAATCTTTGTGTATTGTTTCTTAATTATGCTCAAACTCCAAACATGATACTTGAAAATGAGGCTCATTGAAATGTTAGCTATTTTTTTGTTAATATTTTTTTATAAAACTTAGATTGCAACGTTTAAATATCCGTTAAGAAACTTCATTGTTTGACCGTAGGGAGTTTATGAAGTTTTAGAATGTTTAATAAGATGCAATCTTTAGTTTTATTAAAATATTGACTAGATAGCGGTATTTCAATGAGCCTCATTTTTGATTAAGCACTATATTTTACACTATTGCATATTTTATTATTTTTTTATTAGTTGAGATAAATTTAATTCTGCTATTACATCCTAATATAACGAACTAAGGAGATTCTGAATATAATTTTTATTAACAATTTTATACATACATTTTTAATTGCATATATAGACAGAAAAAAAGCTAGCATAAAAATGCTAGCTTTTAACTATTATTAAAGGCTTTCTTTAACTGCCTTAACTATATCATTAGCTGTTAAACCATACTTCTCTAATAAGTCATTAGGAGATCCTGACTCACCAAAAGTATCCTTAACTCCAACTCTCTTAACTGGTACTGGACAATTCTCAACTACAACTTCACTAACTGCTGATCCTAATCCTCCAATTATATTATGCTCTTCTGCTGTTATTATAGCTTTTGTTTCTTTAGCAGCTTTTACTATTATATCAGTATCTATAGGCTTTATAGTAGGCATATTTATAACTCTTAAAGATATACCTTCTTCTTTTAACATATCATGAGCCTTCATAGCTTCATTTACCATTATTCCACAAGCTATTACAGTAGCATCAGTTCCCTCTTTAACTTCAACACCCTTACCTATTTCGAATTTATAGTTTTCATCGAATATAGTAGGTACTGCTGATCTTCCAAGTCTTACATAAACTGGTCCATTGTATTTAGCTACTTCAAATATAATTTGCTCTGTTTCTACTCCATCAGCTGGAACTATTACTGTCATATTAGGAACAGATCTCATTATAGATATATCTTCTACAGATTGGTGAGATGCTCCATCTTCTCCAACTGTAAGTCCTGCATGAGTTGCACATACCTTTACATTTAACTTAGGGTAGCATACAGAGTTTCTTATTACTTCAAAAGCTCTACCAGTTGCAAACATTGCAAAAGTACTTGCAAAAGGAATCTTTCCTGCAGTTGACATACCAGCTGCAGCTCCTATTAAGTTTTGCTCTGCTATTCCCATATTGAAGAATCTAGTAGGGAATGACTTTTGGAAACCTGCTGTTTTTGTAGATTTTGAAAGGTCTGCATCAAATACTACTACATTTTCGTTCATTTGTCCAAGTTTTACAAGGGCATTACCATAAGCTTCTCTCGTTGCTATTTTCTTCATTACTTAGCACCTCCTAATTCTTTTAAAGCTACTTCAAGATCTTCATCACTAGGAGCTGTTCCATGCCATCCAGCTTGGTTTTCCATGAATGAAACGCCTTTACCTTTAACAGTCTTAGCTATTATCATAGTAGGTTTTCCTACTGTTTCTCTAGCTGAATCAAGTGATGCAAATATTTGATCAAAATCATGTCCGTCTATTTCTATTACATTCCATCCAAAAGCCTTGAATTTATCAACAACTGGATAGATATTCATTACATCTTCATTCTTACCATCAATTTGAAGTCCATTGAAATCTAAGAAAGCAACTAAGTTATCTAATTTGTAGTGAGCAGCACTCATAGCAGCTTCCCAAATTAAACCTTCTTGAATCTCTCCATCTCCAAGTACACTATATACTCTCCAAGGAGCATTATCCATCTTAGATGCCATGGCCATACCACAAGCAACAGAGAATCCTTGTCCTAAAGATCCTGTAGACATTTCAACTCCAGGAGTTCCTTTCATATCAGGATGTCCTTGAAGCATAGAATTTACCTTTCTTAATTTGAATAACTCTTCCTTTTCAAAATATCCTTTTTCAGCAAGAGCACTATATAAAACAGGAGCTGCATGTCCCTTTGATAATACGAATCTATCTCTATCTTCCTTCTTAGGATTTTGAACATCTATGTTCATCTCGTCAAAATATAAAGCTGTAACTATTTCAACACAAGATAACGAACCTCCTGGATGACCTGATTTTGATTCATTAATCATTTGAACTATATTCTTTCTTATACTCGTAGCAACTTGCTTCAATTCATTATGATCTCTCATTTATTACCCTCCTTTTTATATTTTAACTAAAGCGAAACTTAATTCAGATACAGTTTTTACTTTAACTGAATTTTTAGTTAAGCTAATCCATAAGCTTTTAAGTTCTTAACTCCAGCACTCAAATGATGGAGTTCTAGATCTTTTAGCTTTCGGATATATATCTTTAAAATTTAACTAACACTATGATCTCATAGGCTTAAAACCTTCACCTAAAACCTCATGTACATTCGCAACCATGATAAATGCATTTTCATCTACATCTTTCACTATGTCCTTTAATTTTACCTCTTGTGTTCTATCAACTACTACCCACAATATATTTTTCTCTTCCTTAGTGTACATTCCTTTTCCATTTAGAGAAGTAACTCCTCGTCCTAGATTTTGCATTATCTCATCACTTATTTCATCAGGCTTTGATGATATAACAAAGAATGCTTTAGAATATCCCATACCCTCTATTATAAAGTCAGCCATTTTAACAAGTATATAAAGAGCAATTATAGAGTATAAAGATGTTTCTACATTCTTATTTACAAAACCTGCAAGTGCAACTATGCAAAGGTCTATACACATCATAAGCTTTGGTATACTTATATTAGGAAAATATTTGTTTAGCATTGCTCCTGCTAGATCTGTCCCTCCAGTTGTTCCTCCAGATTTAAATACAAGACCTATTCCAACTCCTGTAATAAGACCTCCATATATAGTGGATAACAGCATATCATTAGTTGGTATGTATCCTTGAGATGCTTTTGAAACTAATTCTATAAAAAATGATAATGCTAGTGTAGCATAACCAGTTTTTGCTCCGAATGCTTTACCAAGAACTATAACTCCAGCTATAAAAAGTGGAACATTTATAACTAAGTTAGTTACAGAAACAGATATCCCTGTAATTTTTTTAATAACTATTGCAAGACCAGTCACTCCACCAGGGGCTATTGTGTGAGGTGCTAAAAATAGATCTATAGATACTGCCATTAAGGCACATCCAACAGTTATAAGTATATATTCAATTAATATAGTACTCCAGTGCTTTTTTTTCATATTGCACTTCCCCTTTATCTATTTTTTTATTGCTACTTGTACAATAAACTTAGGTAATAACATCATTCTTTTATATCTCCAAGGTTCTTTTATAAGTCTATATAACCATTCAAGTCCAAACTTTTGATAAAACTCAGGTGCTCTTTGAACTTCTCCTGCATATACATCAACACTTCCTCCAACACCCATAAGTATAGACGTATTTACCTCATCTTTATATCTTTGAATCCATAACTCCTGCTTAGGAGCTCCAAATGCAACAAATAATATATCAGGTTTTAATTCATTTATCTTATTTATAACCTCTTTTTCCTCATCATGCCCTTCATGACCTATATGATGTCCTTTAAAGTAACCATGATAAGATCCTGAACTTTTTATATTAGGATATTTCTTAACTATATTTTCAACTGCTTTATCAGCAACTCCAGGCTTTCCACCTAGTATAAATATAGATTTATTATTTTCATTACAGTAATTAAGTATATTCTCCATAAGATCAATTCCTGTAACTCTTTCATTTAGAGGATTCTTTATCATTTTAGAAGCTATTACAAGACCTATTCCATCTGGTATAACAAGATCTGCTTCTTTTATTATATTTAAAAATTTCTCATCATCTTTAGCCATCATAACGATTTCACTATTTGGTGTTACTATAACACTTTTTTTATCTCTATCAAAAAAGCTACTAGATACATTTAGTGCTTCATTCATATCTACTTTATGTACTGGAACTCCTAAAATATTAATTTTTTCCAAAGTATTCACCTCTATTTTCAATCAGATCCATCAATACCTTATTATGAATATCTGTTATTTCCCTAAATTCATCTTTCTTTTTAGATATTAATGCTCTCTCGTCATCTATGTTGTCTATTAAACATTTTACCTCATTCATTATATCATTAAAATTTATATTTAAAATAGATATAACCTCATTTTTTTCAATAAAATTTAAAAAATTATTTATTTTCGGATCATAAGAAAGTCCTACAACAGGTACTCCCATTAAAACAGAAAATATAAGTGCGTGAAGCCTCATTCCTATTAAAAAATCTAGATTTCCAACCAAAGATATATATTCATCTACATAAAGATACTTATCTAATACGAATACATTTTCTCTATATTTTTTATCTATGTTCTTGTAAATATCTTTTATTATACTAGAATCTGCATAAAAATGGAAAGGTATAAATAGAACTTGATAATCGTATTCCTCAACCAAACTTTCACAAACCTTAGAAATCTCTGTTACTATCTGCTTATTGTTCTTCCATGGCCTTATAGAAAGCCCCACTATCTTCTTTTCAAAATCTATATTTATATCCCTTAGTATTTCTTTTCCAATCTCAATATCTGGCTTTTTAATTCCAAACACAGTATCCATTGTAACTAGTATATCCTTTTCTATACCCATATCTACAAGCTCTTGTTTAGAGTTCTCATCTCTTACATTTATAAAATCGACCTTATTTAAAACTCTCTTTAAAATATTTCGATTGTACTTTTTGTTAACAGGACCTATACCTTGAGAGTATATCATAACCTTTTTATTTAAAATCTTTGCTATATTTATTATCGCTATATAATAAAGAATAGACCTCTTTGAAGTTACATCTTGAAGTAGTGATCCACCACCACTAACTAACAAATCACAGTCCTTAATTTCTTTTATTATACTAAAAAGATTCATTCTCTTTATAGATCTTACATTATGTTTTTTCGAAGTGAATTCAGGATACTGAGATAAAACAACTATCTCAGTATCCTGATTAAAATCTTTTATTCCATCTATTAATCCTTTAAGTATAGCTTCATCTCCGATATTATTGAAACCATAATAACCGGATATAACAACTTTAGGCATTTATTTTTCTCCCTTCAATCTTTCTCCATATAAAATCGATTAAAAGAATAGCTACACCTCCTAGTATAATACCAAACGCTATCTCATAATTAGTTCTAATATAAGATAAATAAAGAGGTGCTCTTATATGAGAGAAAGTGTTGACTATATTACCTTGTCCTATTACAACTAATAAAGACAGAATGAATATAGGCCACTTTTGATTTCTAAACGCTAGATACATCATCAAAATAAATGCTGGATTAGCCATTAAGAATGACTTGTTTCTAGGTCTTGCAGTCAAAAATAATTCTAACATATTTCTAAACAATAATTCTACGCTAGAAGGCTTTATGTTAGTTTCATGTCCAGTTCTAGCTATAAATACAATACCCATAACCAAGAACGCACCTAAAACTATAACATGTCCTATTTTTATATCTTCCTTAAACAATCTTATTATCTCATTTAAACATAAACCATTTTTTTCTTTTTCTCTCTTATATCCAAATATAGATAAGTAAAGTAATACAGTAATCATTATTGGAGCAATCTGAGATATCTTAACTCCTCTAAATATATCCATCTCAAGTAAAAACTTGCTATCAAGTAAAATAGAAGTTTCAAATAATACTCCTATTAGAGATATAATACAAGCTATTATTAATGTTATTATTCCTTTTAATAGGATATTAAATGCATTCATATCACTTTTAGTTTTTAAAGCCGCTCTAACAACATACAATATAAATGCCATACTTATAGAAGGCATTGCAATAGTTGCAAGTAGTGCAAACATTTTATCTAGTAAATCACCTTTAATACCTAAACCATATAAAGCTGCAGTTCCAGCTGATGATAATCCAAATAGTATATTCATATACTTAGGTTTTATATTAATTAAATTGTCTATTAATATTAAAAATGCAGCTATTATACCTATAGCTATAGGTATATGCAACAATCTATTAGGATGAACTTCCCTCATAGAATTGACCTTGCCAATTTTCATATTATGTCCCTTTTGTATTCTATTATCAAATTCCTCAAATCTTTGCTTGTATATACTCATCTCAGTTACATACTTACCTTGCTTGTCTATAAAAGGTTTAAAGTATATAATTCTTATATTTCTCTCTGTAACCGCTCTGTACATAGAGTTTATTATCTCTTGTCCTTGATGATGTAGAGGTATCTCATAATCATATCTTATTTGAACCCAATCCCATACATTAAAAACTCTTGTAGCATAATATCCAGTGTCTTCAACTAATTTATTAAGACCTTTTTGATCTATATTTTCTCTTTGTACACTAGTTTCAATCATACCTACTACCATATTTCTCTTTTTAAGCTCTTTTTGTAAATAATCAGTATCTAAGCCAAAACCTAAAACTTCTCCACCAGCAAATATTATAGAGCTTGGATGGATATTTTGTTCATCTAAAAATTCAAAATAGTACTTTATACTTTTTTCATCCTCATACTCAGATAAATATATAGGTCTTGGAAGAACATCAAGTCCACTTGCCTTTATTGTATCTATATCTTCTTGTAAGAAACCAAGTCCTAAAAACTCCAGTTTAGATCCCTCTAAAACTCTACTCTTTCCTACATAATTTCCATTAACATCATAAAGCTTAGTTTCATCATATATGTAATCTTTACTCTCACCTTTTATTCTCATAGTGTTAGCATCTATTGCTTCTACCTTATCTTGTCCTATTTTTCTTTTAAATCCTTCTAATATAAAATTATATATACTAGCATCTGCACTTACTATTAAATCATACCCGTCTATGCTAGTTTTTATTTTATATTCTTTTCTCTTTTTTAAAGCATTTATAGTAGCTTCATTTATAGCAACCGAACCCACCTTCATATCCTTAAATTCATCTAAGAAATACTTTAAATCCTTATCACTCTCTTTTTGCATATTAAGTACTTGATCATAATCAAGAACTATCTCAACATTTTTATATTCACTTTCTATACTATTTCTTTTGAATACTAGAACACTAGAAAATAATATAGCTATAATTAGAAACATACTAAATAATCTATTTACCTTCAAGTTTATCCCTCCTTTATTTTTGACAAAAGTCTTCATTCTAAAAACTTTAAATACATTCTATTTTTGATTTTATGTATGTTGTCCAAACTCTCTTTAAAAATATTTTCTCTTAGATTCACTCAAAATTTAAGCACTACACTTAAAAATTATGCTCATTAAAATGTTAGCTACTTTTGGTTAATATTTTATTATTAAACTTAGATTATACTGTTAAAATATCCGTTAATAAAGTTCGTTGTCTGACCAACGGGAGTTCAGAACTTTTAGGCTATTTTATCCAGTGAAACTTATCTTCAGATGAAGTTTGTAACTCCATCTGAAGGTTAGTTGAACTTATCCAGAAGCTGTAGAGTTCTTATCTCCAACCTTAAGAGGGTTGGGTACTAGAACTCTTAGCTTCCGGATAAAGTAAAATCTGTAGTTTAATTAAAATATTGACTAAGTAGCGTTATTTTAGTGAGTATAATTTTTAGCTTAATTAGGTATTTGGGTTGAATACATGAAAATAAGGGGTATTAATCCCCCTTCTTTAGATTATTTGATCTCATATTCTCCTGTTACCATGAATATGCAGTCTGTCTTTGCATGAATACCTCTTCCATCTGATCTTGGTATCATTAAAAGATGATTTGCAGGAGCATCATATCCGCTTCTTAGATCTACTCCTTGAGTTAAATCTACTATTCCTCCAAACTCTGAATCTATTATAGATCCATTACCGCCTCTTAATATTATCTGACTTCCTGATTTTAATATTATACTTTGTCCAGCTTTAATACTTACTATTTCTAATTCATTAGAAGGTTTAGCTTCTGGCTTATCCTCCTCGATATTTCCTTTATTTCCACTATTTATTTTTTCAATAACTTGATTTACATTCTTTGCAAGTTCATCTATTTTCATATCAACATACGATTTGGTTGCAACAGGGTCCATATTAGATCCTGCTTCATAACCAGAGGCCTTAACTATATATGTAGATGTTATAATAATCGAACATGACAAAATAGATATCACAACTTTATTTTTAATCAAATCCTTAAGCATAAATTTTCTCCCCCAATTTAAGTCATCTTCAAAAAAAACAACTAATCATCACCTAATATCCATTATTACAAAATTCGTTAAATAAATCAATCAAAAATTCGTCTAATACTAACGTATAGCTCAAATTGTAAACAAAAAAAAGAGCCATTATCGGCTCACTAAATATCAAACAATCCTAAACTTATTTGAAGACCCTCGTCTACTTTTTTCATCATATCCTCATCGAAATTGCCTATTTTTTCTCTCAATCTCTTTTTATCTATGGTTCTTACCTGTTCTAGTAATACCACTGAGTCCCTATTAAGTCCGTAATCATTCGCATTTATTTCAATGTGAGTCGGTAATTTTGCCTTGTTGATTTGAGACGTTATAGCTGCAATTATAACTGTTGGGCTGTATTTGTTGCCTATATCGTTTTGAATAATCAATACGGGTCTTACTCCCCCTTGTTCTGACCCTATTACAGGACTTAAGTCGCCGTAAAATATGTCACCTCGTTTAATCTCTAAATTTTTATTCACCTTCCGCTATCTTCCCTTCATACCCTTCTAAAGAAGACATATCAATGCTAAGACCCATTTCTGCTAAAGCTAAGTTTATAACACCCATTTCTCTATAACCTTTTATCATAGATTCTCTTGTTTGAACTTTTCTTTTTTCTCTCAAATAAAGGTTCATAGCTTCTTTTATAAATTCTGATCTGTTTTTGTTTTCTACTTTTATTATTTTATCCACTTCTGAAAGTAAGCTATTAGGTAAACTTACAACGATTTTCTTTTTATCCACACAACTAGACACAAAACCGCCTCCCAAAGTTAATTACACCTCTATTTTATCAGATAATCTAGTATGTGTAAAACTCTATTTCCTTCCAAATACACCCTCGGTATCCTTCTAGAAATCATGCATAAGACCTCGTAATTTATAGTATTTAAAGAATCAGCTAACCTCTCTATCTTAGTATTTGCATCTTCTCCGAAGATTTCCACTTCATCTCCTATTTCTACGTCTAATCCATCTACTCGAATCATACATTGATCCATGCATATTCTTCCAACTACAGGTACTAGTTTATCTTTTATCTTCATATTTGCATTTTGGTTTAGCATTCTTGTAAAACCATCTGCATATCCAATAGGAACAGTAGCTATTTTAGCAAAATCATCTGCTATATATTTTTGACCATAGCTTATTCCTGTATTAGGATTTATAGTTTTGATATTCGATACTGTTGTCTTTAATGTCATAACAGGTTTTAGATCTATTCTATCCTTCATAACATCCTCAGAAGGATAGTGTCCATAAAGTATTATTCCACTCCTTACCATATCAAGATGATACTCAGGACAATCCATTATACCCGCACTATTACATATATGCTTTATAGGAATTTTTATTCCTCTATTTTCTAATTTATTTATAATATATGTGTATTTATCAAACTGCCTATTGGTAAATGTCTTATCTTTTTCATCTGCCATGGCAAAATGACTGTATATACCTACAACATCCAAATTAGAATATCCACATATACTCTCAATAGTGTCTACAGATTCATCATTTATTTGAAATCCAAGCCTCGACATTCCAGTATCTAATTTTATATGTACTCTAGCTTTTTTATTCTTTTGTTTACTAATTTTATTTAGACTTTGGGCTGATTCATTTTTATATATAGTTATGTCTATATCCTTTTCTACTGCCAGATCAAAACAGTTTTCTTGTATATAACCAAGACATAATATGGGTGATTTTATATCATTGTTTCTAAGTTCTATTCCCTCCTCAAGTGTGGCAATAGCTAGATAATCTACGCCTTCCTCCTCAAGAGTCTTTGCAATTTGTACAGAACCATGTCCATAAGCATTAGCTTTAATAACTCCGCATATTTTTGTGTCTTCTTTGAGTAATTTTTTTATATTCTTATAATTTTGCTTTAAATTCCCTATATTTATTTCTGCCCAAGTAGCTCTTTTTTTATAACTCAATATTCCTTCCCCCTTTAATTTAATCCTCGTTGTATTTAAACTCCTTATAATTAACAACAAATCTTTTCTTTAAGTTAACATCCATTATCTCTAACTTATTAGGCTTTAATGTTTTTTTGTCAACATAAATTTTTTGTTTATTAAAGTAGAACGAAGAACCAGGTATATTAGTTTCTAGAATCAAGAAATATTTATCCGAACTTATCTTCAAATTTTCATTTTCAAAAATATTTTTCAAAAAGTCTCCTACAAATAAATACCTATTTTCTATACCTCTATGAGTAAATTTTAATTCATCTTTGTATTTTGGATTTTTTATTATAATCTTATCATCATCATAAATAGTTATTTTTCCTTTTATATTGCTAGGATATAATGTTACTAATTTATAGTAATTTGGGCTTTTAAAATAGTGACTCGCTTCATATTCTTTTATAGATTTATTTCCACATACACTTATAGTTGCTATACATGAATACGAATCTAACTTATTTATTTTCTTTTGGAATTTATAGTACACTTCTTCATCTGTGGATTCCCTACATCCTGTAAAACTAATACTTGCTAGTATAATTACAAGGATACATAAGATCCACTTTTTCACAAAATCCCCCCTTATATTTACTTGTACATAGCTTTTATAAGATCATATCTACATATAATACCCTTAATATAATTATTATCATCAACAACAGGAACCCTATTTATAGACTTCTTTATCATTTCATTTGCAACATACTCAACGCTATCATCTTCCTTAACAGTCATAACATCCTTCGACATTATATCACGCGCCTTATAAGCTGCAATCTTTCTAATATCCTCTTCTACCTCCTTAAAACTATCAAAGAATATATATCCCTGAAGTATATTTATAAAAGATGGTATATTTACATTTTTTTCTTTTTGTATGATATCAGTTTCTGATATTATTCCTACTATCTTATTTTCTTCATCTACTACTGGGACGCCCCCAATCCTATTTTTTAGGAATATCTCAGCTATCTCCTTTATAGTAGCATCTTGATTTACAACTACCACATTGCTAGTCATTATATCTTTTGCCGTCAAAACTATCCCTCCTTTTTAGTAGTTAAAATAGCATTTGCAACTGCATAATCCTTTGAATGAGATATGGACAATAAAATTTCTTTCATTTCTAACTTTTCTGATAATTCATATAATTCATTATACAATTTTACAACTGGTTTTCCAAGGTTATTTCTCAATATTTCCATATCTTTAAATTTATAGCCTCTAATTCCAGTCCCAAATGCCTTACTTATAGCCTCTTTTGCTGCAAAGTTTCCAGCTATAGTTTGAGCTTTATAACCTTTTTGTTCAAAGTACTCTATTTCTTTCTTTGTATAAATTCTTTCTAAAAATCTATTATTTTTATTTATGGCTTTTTTTATTCTCTCTATTTCTATTATATCTATTCCAGTACCTAAAATATTCATAAAAACCTCCTTTAATATATTTTCCTTATTAAATTTTTTTTATATTAATATATTCTATATTTAATTTGCTCAAAAAAAAAGAACCACTATTATCACAAAGCACAACTTAATTGAGCTAATGCTTTTATAGTGGTATATACTTTCTTACTATATTTTAAATTTTAATATATTTTCTTGTAACTCTGCTGACATATCAGCAAGATTTTTTGAACTCAAGTCCATCTCTTCTATAATTGTAAGCTGCTTTTGTGATGCACTAGCAACTTTTTCAGAATTTACAACATTTTCTTCACTTATATTAGAAACATTTTCTATAGTACAAGCAATTTCCTGTGAGCTTGCATAAATTTGTTGAGATGATGCAGAAACATCTTGAATTTTGTAAGTTATCTCATTAACTCCTTCAAGTATTTCATCAAATGCTGTTTTAGCATCAGAAACTGCATTACTTCCTTCTTTAGCAGTATACATCCCTTTGTTCATTAAATCAATAGCATTTTTTGTTTGTAATTGAACTTCTTTTATTAATGAAGATATTTTCTCTGCAGATCTGTTAGATTCTTCTGCTAACTTACCAATTTCATCAGCTACTACAGCAAATCCTTTTCCTGATTCTCCAGCTCTAGCAGCCTCTATAGCAGCATTTAGTGATAACAGATTAGTTTTATTTGCTATATCAGATATTATATTGATAATGCTAGTTATTTCATTTGAATTTTGAGTTAACACCTCAGTAGCATAAGAAGATTTTTGCATAACTTCTTCTATGTTATCCATTGTACTTATTGTTTTATCAATAGTTACTTTACCATTTTGTGCTGACTCTAATACTGTTAATCCATGATTATTCATATCTTGAGAATTTAAAGCTACTTGCTGTATGCTTTGAACTATCTCATTTACAGTATCTTTTGTTTTGTTCATTTCTTCAAATTGATTTGTTAAATCTATTGATATTTTATTTATAGAATCACTTACATCTTCTGATATCAAATTCAGGTCATCTGATGAATGAGATAATTGATTAGATGATGCAGACAAATTGTTGGATATATCATATGTATTTAACACTAAATCTTTTAAATTATTAGTCATTATTTCAAAAGAATTTGCTAATTCTCCTACTTCATCTTTTTTATTTAGTTCAATCTTAGCAGTTAAATCTCCAGTACCTATTGTATTTGTTACTTTTTTCAAATCATTAATAGGTCTTATTATGTTTCCAGAAAGATAAAAAGAAAAGATAACAGTTACTATAAATGCTAATAAATTTATTACGATATACATCATTCTTAATTCATATAAATTTTTATAAACATCTGATTCATTAACATTAAGTGCTAGAATCCAGTTTGTAGATGGTATTTTTCTATATACAATTAAGGAATCGTTTTTGCCTGATGTATACTTTATTTTCCCATCTTTTTGTTTCAACATTTCATTTACTTGTTCTTTCATCTCTTTATTCTCTAATAGATTAGTTTTTACAAGTTTATCATCTGGATGTGATAAGCAAAATCCAGTATCATCTATAAGAAAACCATATCCATGCCCTTGTAAATCCATTTTTTTGACGTCTTCATTAAGTTCTTTAATTGCAATATCTCCACCTAACACTGCTATAGTATTATTGTTTTTATCTTTTATAGGCAATGACAGTGTAGTATTGAATATATCTTTTACCGTTTCATCATCATGTATAATACTAAAAGATAATTTATCATTTTTCAATGCGTTTTTGAACCAAGCGCGATCTCTCGCATCATATCCTTCAGGAGGTATCCAATTATCTCCATCAATTAAATATCCATTTTCAACAAACGCTACATATATATCATAAATATCTGGATCTCTTTGATACGCTAATAAATGATTTCTTGATATATTATCAGTAGAATCAGTATTTTTTATGATTTCTGCAATAGTTTCTATTATTTGTGATTTATTTAAAACCCACTCATCAAATTGCATACTCATTTTTTCTACCGTTAAATTCATTTGATAGTCTATATTTTCCTTCAAATTATTTCTAGCATTAGTATAACCTATTAAAGATACTATTAACAAAGCTATATTTGAAATAAGTATCAAACTAATTGTCAATTTAGAACGCAATTTCATAGTTTTTAATACCTTCCTTTTTATAAGACCTCAGCAACCAATCCCTTTACATTTAGTTTTTTAAACCCTAGAATATTATTCAAATATATTTCTATATCTTCTTCATCTCTTACTTGTGCATCTGATGATATATATATTTGTATTCCTTCATTAGTAAAGTGATTGTAATTACTAATATCTTCATCAATTTTGTCTACAATTTTTACGCACGGCAAAATGATATCTGCTTTGCATCAGCCTCCATTTGGCTCTTTTTTAACCATATCTATTACTATATTTTTAATATTTTTTTTCTTTATATATTTTCTAGCTTTATCATCTATTTTTATGTCCATTTTTATGTCCTCCATTTTTAAATATATGGCTCAAATCCATATTTTTTAAAAATAATTTTACCCTGATCACCTTTAAGATATTCGTAAAATTTCAAACACTCCTCATTATCATTAAATACACTACTCCAATAAGTTGCATTCACATTGTACTCTTTAGGAATATCTATTACCTTGACCTTATCTTTTATTTTATTTGTAACATCAGATGAATATACAAAAGCGGCTTGCGCTTCTTTTAAAACTACTTTTGTTACCACCTGTTTAACATTATTTTCTTCTGAAACAACATTTTTTAAAACACTATCTTTATAATCTTTACCATATTTATCATTAAGATTATCTAAAATTCTTAAAGCATAATCTCCTGCTGGAACTTCCTTTTGAGCTATTACTACATCGCATTTATTTCTTAAATCATTCAGATTCTCAATATTGCAAGGATTATCAGATGGAACTATTAGAACCATTGAGTTGTTTAATAATTGCTCTTTATTATCTGTAATACCTTTTTCTTGTAGTAATTTACAATGCTTTTCATTTGCTGATATAAAAATATCTGGTTTTACTCCATTTTCAATCTGAGTTCTAAGTCTACTTGAACTATCTAAGTTCAATACTATTTTTATATCTGGATTGTTTTTCTCAAATTCTTGTTTAATTTCTTCCATACTTTCAGTCATAGATGATGCTGCAAACACAGTAATTTCATTATTTTTTTCTACTTTTTTATTATTACATCCTACAGATCCTATAGTTATAAATATTAATAAAATAAGGCAAAAAAAACTTTTTCTCATTACTCAACAACCTCTATCTCATCATTTATTTGTACTAATCCACCACTTAATACTCTAGCAAATATTCCTTCTCTAGGCATTATACAATCTCCAACTGCATGATAAATAGCACAATGTTGATGACATTCTTTACCAATTTGAGTAACTTCTAATTCTATTTCATTTATTTTAAGCTTAGTTCCTACTGGTAATTTTGCTAAATCGATTCCTTGAACTATTAGATTTTCTCCAAAATCTCCATCCTTAACTTGTCCACCTCTGTTTTTAAAGTCTTCTATCTTCTCCCATGAAAGTAGACTAACTTGTCTATGCCAATCTCCTGCGTGAGCATCTCCTTTTAATCCATGATTTTCTACTAATTCAATCTTTCCTACATTAACTTTTTGAACACCTTTTTTCTCACTTGTACATACTCCTAATATTTTTCCCATTTCTTTCTCCTCCTAATTATCCACCTATTTGAGACATATTTCTACAGTCTGAATTTTTATTTTGACTTTTGAATTCATGTCTATATGGCTTTTGTTTTACAGCTTTATATATAATATTATTTAACTGTTCATCACTAACTTTGTTTCTTAAATGTTTTTTTAAATCAACTCCATCATTCCAATGAAGACATAGCTTTAAAAATCCTTCTGGAGTTACCCTTACTCTATTACATTGATTACAAAACTCATGACTAATAGGACTTATAAATCCTATAGATCCTTTACTTGACTCTGTTTTAAAGTAGTTAGCTGGTCCTGAACCTTTTACATTGGAAAAAGGAATCAATTTTCTATTTTTTAATATAAGTTTTTTTATTTCATCATTAGATACTTGTGTATATTTTTTTCCTTCTCCAATAGGCATAAGTTCTATAAATCTAACATCTACTGGAATCTTTTCAACTAATTCTACAAAATCCATTATTTCTCCATTGTTTATTTCCTTTACTATAACTGTATTTATTTTTACTCTTTTTATTCCTTTATCTAAAGCAATTTTTATACCTCTTAATACTTTATCTAGGCCTTTGTTTCTAGTTATTTTGTTATATAGTTCTTCATTCAAACTATCTATGCTTACATTTATTCTATCTAACCCTGCTTTTAATAACTCATCTATATATTCTTCAAGTAAAATTCCATTTGTAGTTAGACTTACTTCTTCAATACCTTCTATATTTTTTATGTTTCTTATAAATTCAATTATTCCTTTTCTAGCTAATGGTTCACCACCAGTTATTCTAATTTTTGAAATTCCTAAATTTGATGATGCTTTTATTATTCTGTATAGCTCCTCAAATGTTAATATTTCATCATGCTTAATTAGTTCAATCCCATCTTTAGGCATACAATATACACATCTCAAATTACATCTATCTGTTATTGATACTCTTAAATATTCTATTTTTCTCCCCGCATTATCGACCATTACTCATCACACTTTCTAGTATTTAAGATTTTTTCTTCTATTATGTCTACCAATCCAGCTGCATCATTTAAATCAACAACAGCTACTCCTTCAACGTTATGGTTTATATCACTAGCTATAGCTATTAAATCTTCTTTCTTACATATTGACTGAGTATACTTCTCAGATCTTATTACTTCTATTTTAGGTTTATCGCTTGTTTTGAATCCTTCCGCAACTATTATATCCGAATCATTGTTAAGCTCCATTAATTTATCAAGATTCCATTCTTCTTCTACTTTTTTTATCATAGCTATTTTATTAGGTGAAGAAATCATCACAGAATCTGCTCCAGCTTGAGCATGTTTCCAAGTATCTTTTCCAGGCTTATCAATATCAAAACCATGAACATCATGTTTTATAGTTGAAACCTTGTAATTTCTTCTCTTTAATTCTGTTATTATTTTTACTACTAAAGTTGTTTTTCCAACATTAGATTTACCGACAACGCAAACTATAGGTGTCACTTTGTTTCTCCTTTCGAATAATAATCATATTCCTTGGGTTATTAGAAATAATTATTTTTCAATCATTGTGTATATATCATTAAATCCCCTAACTTAAGAGGGTGATGTTATTTTCATCTAAATGTATGTTTACATAAGTTCCTATATCAATATTTTTTTCTTTAACTATGTTTTTGTTAACTACAATTTCAATTTCTAATTCATTTTTTAAAAGTACTACTATTTTACAACTATCAATAGCATAGTCTATTTTTTTTACATATGCTTCAAATGTATTGTTACTTTCATTTTCATCTACTATTTCAATATTTTCAGGTCTTATTCCTAATGAAATGTCTTTTGTTTTTATATGATCTTTGTTTTTAACTTTTATATATATTCCTCTTACATCCACCATTAAATAATCTTCATCAGATTTTATCAATTTACCATCTATGATATTGCTCATTCCAACGAACTTTGCAATCTCTAAACTTTTAGGTCTTATAAAAATTTCTTCTTTGTTTCCTATATCCAAAAACTTTCCTTCACTCATAATAGCTATTTTATCACCTAACATATATGCTTCATCCAGATCATGAGTTATAAAAACGATAGGAATATTAAAGCTTTGCTTAATATCCAATACTATTTTTCTAAGTTTTTGTTTTATTATATTATCTAAAGCACTAAAAGGCTCGTCTAATAATAACATCTTTGGATTAATAATTAAGGCTCTTGCCAAAGCAACTCTTTGCTTTTGACCTCCTGATATTTGATTTGGCATTCTATTTTTTAAATCATATATTTCTAACATTTTCATAAGTTCTTCAACTCTGGATATATCTAAGTTTTTTCTTATTCCATAAGATATGTTTTGGATAATATTCATATGGGGAAACAAATCGCTTTTTTGTTGTATATATCCAATTCTTCTTTTATATATAGGTATATCTATTCTATTAGTCTTAGAATAGATTGAGTTTTCATCAAATTTTATTTCTCCATAATCAGGTTTAATTACACCTGATATAAGATTTAAAAGTGTAGATTTTCCACACCCTGAATGTCCTAATACTACAAGGATTTCCCCTCTTTGAGCATTAAAGTTAACATCCAAGTCAAATTCATGTAATTTTTTACAAGCTGTAACTTCAAGCATCCATATTCCTCCTAATTTCTATTAGAGATATGCTTTGTTATTACTAATATAGTTACTGATATTATTACCAAGATACTTGCTATTGCTAAAGAAAGATTCATATCTATTTCCATAGCTGAGTATATTGCAAGAGGCAATGTTTGAGTTCTTCCAGCTAAATTACCAGCAAACATAATGGTTGCTCCAAATTCAGCTAAGGATCTAGCCCATGCCAAAATCACTCCTGTTAATATTGAATTATAAGACAAAGGCAATGTTATATTCATAAATATTTGAAGAGGCTTATCTCCTAATGTTGCTGCAGTCAATTCTAAATCTTTGTCAACTTTCTCTATTCCATTTTTGGCTGTTTTTATGAATAACGGAAGTGCTACAAAAACTTGTGAAATCACTACTGCCCAAAATGTAAATGATAATTTCAAATCCATTTGATATAATGTCTTTCCAATAATTCCATTTTTACCGAATGTTATAAGTAGTATTAATCCTGCTACAGAAGGCGGTAAAACCAAAGGTATTTCTAATATTGTCTCTATATATTTTTTAAATCTAAACTTCTTTCTTGCAATTATATAAGCACTTGGAATACCTAAAATAATAATTATAATCAAAGATGTTAAAGTACTTTTCATACTTATAATAAAAGCATTTATAACTACATGATTTTTTATCTCACTAATAACACCTATACCCGATGATAAAAATAAAGATATTACGGGTATGCTTGTAAATAAAATACAAAGTATAAATAACGTGTATACTATTAATTTTATAAATTTATCTTTCATTAATGAATATTCCACTTTTTCCACCTGTTTTTTTAGCAAGATGGATATCTTCAATTACCATTTCTTTGTCCACAGCTTTACACATATCATATATAGTTAATCCAGCTGCAGATACAGCCGTTAGAGCTTCCATTTCTACACCTGTTTTTCCTGTAGTTTTAACTACGGCTTCTATATGAATTTGTGATTTTCTTTGATCTATATGAAAATCAACCTGACATTTGCTAAGCATTAACGGATGACACATTGGAATTATCTCATATGCTTTTTTTGCTGCCATGATTCCTGCTACTCTGGCTACACCCAAAACATCTCCTTTTCCAATCTCTCCATGCTCTATAAAAGCAAGAGTTTCTCTTTTCATAGTAACTCTACCTTTAGCTATCGCAATTCTTACAGTGTCTTTTTTTTCACTTACATCTACCATAATCGCTTTTCCATTTTCATCAAAATGATTTAATTTAAGTTCATTCTCCATTATCCATCCTCCTATAAAAAAGTCTTTATTTCTAAAAATCTTTAATGTAGACTTTTTTGAAATTCGTAACGAAAATTATACTTATCCCTAATTTAAATAGGAATATAATTTCCTACTCATTATAAATATATAATTTCTACTTTATCTCCTTTTTCAAGTCCAGTAGACCCTTTAGGTACATCTATTAAGCAATTACATTTTAAAGTAGAACTTAATACTCCAGAAGATTGTTTTGAACTAGTAAGCTTAACTACTGGTCCATTTTGAGAATATGATAATTCTCCTCTTAAAAATCTTCTTTTTCCACTTTTCTTCAAATAAGAATCATCAAATACAGCACTTGTTCTTTTTAATTTTGAATCTTTTTTGTTAACCATTTTATCTAGTAAAGGTCTTACTAACAACTCAAATGTTATACTAGATGCTGCTGGATTACCTGATAGACTTATTATCAACTTATTTTTTAAGTAACTACAAAGCACAGGAGTTCCTGGTTTTATATCTACTTTCCAAAATAATATATCAGCATTTATTTTTTTCATTACATCCTTTATAATATCTTTTTTCCCTACAGACACTCCTCCTGTAGTTATTACCAAATCTACTTCATCAATTATATTTTCAATTTTTCTAGCAGTTTGTTCTATATCATCACCAGAGATACCTAGTATGATTGGCTCTGTGTTTAATTCCTTTAATCTAGCTGATAATGTATATATATTGCTATTATATATTTTTCCTGGAATTAATTTCTCTCCTATATCTAGTAGTTCATCTCCAGTACTTAATATAGCTACTTTAGGTTTTTTATAAACCGATACTTCTTTTATTCCAAGACTTGCAATTACTCCTACTTCTCCAAAATTAATTTCAGTATCTTTTTTAATAACTATTTGTCCTTTTTTTAAATCTTCTCCTTCAAAACAGTAGTTTTGAAATTCATTTAATTCTTTATATATATATACTTTTCCATCTTTCTCAGAAGTATCTTCTTGTCTTATTACACAATCACTACCTTTTGGAATAGGTGCACCTGTCATAATTCTAGTTGCCATATTATTTTTTAATTCTTTAGTAGGATAACTTCCTGCACAAACCTCTTCTATAATTTCTAAAACGACTGGATTTTCTTCACTTGCTCCTTTAGTATCTTCTGATTTTAAAGCATATCCATCTAAAGGCGATCTATCAAAAGGTGGTTGATTAATAGTAGAAATTACATCTTTAGAAAGCATTCTTTTATGAGCATCTGTTAAATTTACATATTCTTCTTCAATGCTGTCTACTCTTTCAGCTAATATTTCATTAGCTATTTCTAGATTTACCATCTGTTTCATGTTCTTACCACCCTTTCCCAAAACTACACTGTGGATAAGTACATTCATTACATTCT
The DNA here is from genome assembly GCF_029542625.1 of Tepidibacter hydrothermalis. Lineage (GTDB taxonomy): Bacteria > Bacillota > Clostridia > Peptostreptococcales > Peptostreptococcaceae > Tepidibacter_A > Tepidibacter_A hydrothermalis. Next base: position 179,965 of record NZ_CP120733.1, on the reverse strand, counting down.
AGACATAATCCGCCATGGCCGTATCCAGCTAAATCCTCAATTGTAATCGTATCTTGTGAAAGCACTCTTGGAAGTACCAAATCAAAGATTGTAGTTTTAGCATACATTACACATCCAGGAAGTCCTAGTATAGGAATATCATCATTATAAGCAAGTAAGAACATTGCTCCAGGTAATACTGGTGCTCCATAAGATATTATATTTGCTCCTGTCTTTTTTATAGCACTTGGAGTTAAATCATCAGGATCTACAGACATTCCTCCTGTACATATAATCATTTGTGCACCTTTATCTATAAGATCTTTTATACTATCACAAATTTTCTCAGTATCATCATAAACTATTTTTTGATCTATAACATTACATCCATACTTCTCTACCTTTTTTCTTATAACAGGACCAAAAGCATCTTTTATTCTTCCATGATACACTTCATTTCCTGTAGTTACTATACCTACATTTACTTTTTTATAAGGCATTACATCTACTATTGTTTTTCCACTTGCAATTTTTTCAGCTTCAATAATTTTTTTCTCATCTATAATAAGCGGAATTACTCTTGTAGCTGCTAACTTATCTCCTTTTTTTACTGGATAGTTATTGTGTCTTGTAGCAATTATAATTTCATCTAATAAATTTATTTTTAATAATAAATCTGTATTTATTTTCAAAAGACCATCATATTTTGCAATAAAATTAATCTTTCCTTCTTTTACTTCACTAAATTCTAACCCCATACCTGCTGCTAATTTTGTAAGTCTCTCAGCTGCTTCATTTTCATGTAAATATCCTTCTTTTTTTTCCCATACATAAATGTTATCTTTTCCTAATGAAAGCAAAACTTTGACATCTTCTTCTTTTATAACATGTCCTTTTTTAAAAGCTCTGTCTTTAATTTCTCCAGGTATTATTTGAGTTATGTCATGACACAATACATGTCCGATAGCATCATGAACTGAAATTTTTTTCATTTTATTCCCCCCTAAAAATTCGTCTACTCGCTAACGCGGTGACTCATGTCGCCAACGATCCTTACAGGCTCCGTTGCTTAAAAATAGTTGCAAGCACAGCTTTTTCAACAAATTATCCACAAAACAAAAAATGATATAGTCTCCTTAACCATAATAAAGCCCTTTATTGCAAAAAGGCAATAAAGGGCTTAGATCCTTTAAAATTCTCCTTTTCAAAATATGTTACGGAAGGGTATCTCATTTCTAAGATACCCCGTGGATTTAGAAAATCCTGACTATACTCCATAGATTAACCTTAGGATATATAGTTCGGAGACACTATTCTTTTATACTGCTTTTTTTCCTTTTATTTCTTTAAATACAAATACTCCACAATATGCAAGTACTACTGAAATTAGTGGATTTATCCAGTTTAAAAGAGCAAATGGAGCTAACTCTAAAGAACTTACTCCCAAGGCACCTGCCATGAAAGCTCCACAAGTAGTCCAAGGAATCATAGGTCCAACAAGTGTTGATCCTTCTTCTAATATACGACTAAGTAGAGATTTTTTCAATCCTCTTTTTTCAAAAGCTTCTGTATATAGGCTACCATTTAATATAATTGATAGATAAACTTCACTAGTTGCTGCACATCCTAATATTGTACTTATCATTGCTACTAACACTAAAGCTGCATCTGATTTTACTTTTAGTAATATTTTTTCTATAAGTACTTTTAAGAATCCAACTGTTTCTAAAACTCCACCTAAGCATAAAGCTATAAATGCTAAAGAGAAAGTCCACATCATATTTTGTATTCCACCTCTAATTAATAGCTTATCTACCATTTCTATTCCACTAGCTTGAGTGTATCCATAGTTAAGAGCTGAGAATGACTCTGCTAAACTAGCACCTTGGAATACTATTGCAATAATTGTTCCTAATACAGTTCCTAATAATAAAGCTGGAACAGAAGGTACTTTCATAAAACTTAATACTAATACAACTATAATAGGTAATAAAACTATTGGGTTTAAGTTGAATGTGTCAACTAAAGTATTTTGTAATTGAACAACTTGATCAGATGACATTGTTGCTGTTTGAGTATATTTAAATCCTAATACTGTATATATTATTAAAGATATAATATATGCAGGAATAGTTGTGTAACTCATAGCCTTAATATGTTCATACATATCAGTTTGAGCAGATGATGCTGCTAAAATAGTAGTATCTGACATAGGTGACATTTTATCTCCAAAAGCAGCTCCAGCTACTACCATACCAGCAATCGCTGGTGCCGGAATTCCAAGTCCCATTCCCATTCCCATCATAGCAAGACCTACAGTTCCTGCAGTTCCCCATGATGTTCCAGTAGCAAAAGAAGTAATACTACATACTATAAATCCTGCTGGTAAGAAAAATTTAGGACTTAAGAATTTTAATCCATAATAAATTAATGCAGGAACAGTTCCAGCTTGAATCCAAGATCCAATAATAGTTCCAATTAATACGAATATTAATAATGCTACCATTGCATTCTTTAAACTTTGTCCCATACCTTCGAAAAGTTCATCTAGAGTAAATCCAGATTTAATACCCACTATACAACTTAAAATAAGACCTAATGATAATAATATGTGGATATCCATTTTAAATGCTAAAATTCCAACAACTAATATTCCTACGATTCCTAAGAACACACCTAGTGAAGCTCCAAATGAAGGTTTACGCTCGTTTGTCATGAAATTTCCTCCTTATTTTTTTTGTTATTTTTATAACTAATCTATTCAATTTGATAAGGCTGCAATAATAATAACAGCCTTATCAAATTTTAATTATTACTTGTTAACTTTTTCTATCTTAACTTCAACAGACTTCATTAATGGGAATCCATCAATTGGGTCAAATCTATCGTCATGAGTAAGAATATTTACATTTGATTCTTTCCAACCATGTGTTATTTGAACAACACCTTCGCCTATTTCTTTTTTATGCATAACCTTAACCGGTATTTCAATAGAACCAATAGTTGACGTTACTTTTACTATATCATCATCTACTACATCTAACTTTTTAGCATCCACTGGATGTAACTCTATCTCAGGAGTTGGCATAGCAGATTTTAATCTTGCAAAGTTTCTATTTCTTCCATGATAATACATTACTTTTCTAGCTCCAGTAATAAGTACATATGGGTATTCTTCTGACTTATCAGTAACATAAGTAGGTGGAATATATTCAGCAATCTCTTGGTATCCTAAATTCTTTAAATACTCAGATGCAAACTCTAACTTACCACTTGGTGTATTAAATGCCTTCTCACCATCTGCAACTTTTTGCTCATGCTTATGATAAGTTTTTTCAGCATAATTGTATCCTTCTGGATGAGCTTCAATCTCTTCTAATTTTACTCCGCTATCAGATACTAACCATTTATTTAATTCATATTCATTCTCCCATGGGAAGTAATCTCCTGCACCTAATCTATGTGCTAAATCATGTAAGAATTGATATTCATCTTGAATTCCTTCTTCTGGCTCAACTACTTTCTTTGTAAGCCCTATAACTTGGAATCCACCATGTCCATGAAGTTCTGATCTTTCTAAATAAGATGCAGCTGGTAATATGTAATCAGCAAGTTCTGCTGTTTCAGACATGAATAACTCACGTACTACTAATAATTCTAAAGATTTTAATGCCTCCGTTACCTTATTAGCATTAGGATTTGTCATAACTGGATTAGCTCCTGCTATAATCATTCCTTTTAGTGGGTATGGATCTTCACTTAAGATTGTATCCATAGCAACCATAGTATGACATTCTTGTCTGAAATCATATAATACTGGGAATCTATCTCTACCTATAGGTTGTTCTTCTATTAAAGGTACATCATGATATAAAGTTAACTCTTTAAGAGGGAATCCTGATGGTAAGAAGTTACCACCCTTAGCATCTACAGATCCTAATAATCCATCAAAATATGCTACTGCACGTATGTTGTTAATTCCATTTTCATGATGCTCAAGACCATTTCCAACATAGTTTATAACAGCAGGTGCATTGTCCCACATAGCCTTAGCTACTTCTTTAACTAAAGAAGCTTCAATTCCAGTTTCTTTAGCTACATATTCAGGAGTAAATTTAGAAGCATATTCTTTCACCTTATCAAATCCTAAAGTGAACTTTTCAACGAATTCCTTATCATACCAGTTATTCTCAATTAACTCTCTCATAACACCCCAAGCTAATGCTCCATCTGTACCAGGTTTTACTTGTACAAATATATCAGCTTGACGACCAATTGCAGATAAACGAGAATCTATAACTATTAATTTAGCTCCATTATCTCTAGCATGGTTAATCTGTTGTGTCATGTTAGGATGAGCGTGTGGAGGATTAGCTCCCCATGTTACGATACACTTAGAATTAATGAATTCTGGTTGAGAACCCCATCTTCCATAAACTAATGAATATCCAATCCATCTACCAACAAAACACTCTGAATCATTTGAGAAATAGTTAGGAGATCCTATAGCATGTATGAATCTACGGTAATTCTCTTCTTGTTGAGCAAAACCTATGGCTTCACCTTTCCAAACACTCATAGTTCTTTTTCCATACTTAGATTGAATTTCTTTAGTCTTAGCTGCAATCTCGTCTAAAGCTTGCTCTAATGAAATTTCTTCCCAACCATTTTCTGTTTTCTTAAGAGGTTTTCTTATTCTGTCTGGAGCATTATTTAAATCTACTCCAGCTCTACCTTTAATACAAAGTCTACCTTTATTCCAAACATGATCTTTGTTTCCATCTATATCTACTACTTTCCCGTCCTCTACATATACGTTTATTCCGCAGTGATCATCACACATACGACATAATGTTTGATGTACTTCTCTTTTAGCCATTATTATTTCCCTCCTTCCATAGCGTTTTTAACTTTTGCGTCAAATTGCTTTCTTCTTGAATCTGCAAAATCTTCTACATCTTCGTAATTAAGAGCTCCACCTATACAGTGTTTTACACAGTTTGGCTCATCATCTCCACATAAATTACATTTTCTACTTACTAATTTTTTCTTATCGAAATGAATGTTTCCATATGGACATGATAGAACGCACATTTTACAACCCGCACAACGATCTTCATTTATTTCTACTGCTCCAGTTTTTTCATTTCTAGTGATTGCAGCTGCTGGACATACCTCAAGGCACCATGCTTCTTCACAGTGAAGACAAGTCATTGGTATACAAGCTTGCTCATCAGCATAAAAATTCACTTTAATATTCGATTCACTACTTTTACATTCTCCTGTTCTGTTAAAAGAACAAGCATATTCACAATTGCGACATCCTACACATTTTTTAGGATCCATAGTAATAATACGCATTTATCTCAACCTCCTTGCCAAACTATAATTCAATTTTTGCTGTAGCTTTTGCAGCTTTTATTTGCAGATATGATGCTAATTTATCTGGTGAACATTCAGCTTTTATTTTCTTTCTGATTATAGGTCTTAATTTTCCTAAGAAAGGTACCATATCAGAGCTTCCTACAACTGTAGCTCCAACTACTAAGTCATTTTCATATATAACTTTCATATATCCGCCTGTTTTTTCATCTTCATAAACCCATACTTTGTCGCCTTCACCATCATTAAATCTACCCATAGAAGCTACTGTTATTTTAAACATTTCAGTAACGTTCATATTTAAGCTTCCTTGATACTCAAGTTCTTTTCCTGCCATATTAGCTCCTGCAATCTTACCCATCTCAACAGCAGTAGGCCATAAAGCATGAATAACATGTTTTTCACCAAATGTTGTAAGTCCTTGAGCTACATCTCCTGCAGCATATATTCCCTCAATGTTAGTTTTCATAGTCTCATCAACTAATATTCCTCTATCAACTTCTATACTAGTTCCTTTTAAGAATTGAGTATTCGGTCTAACACCAGTACCTACTATGATTAAGTCAACCTCAAATGGATCTTCTCCTTTTGTGTGAACTACGAAAGTACCATCTTCTTTTTTCTCTATTTTTTCAGTTAGTGTATTAACTCTAAGGTCAGCACCTAACTCTATAATCCTGTTATGTAATATACTTGAACCTTTTTCATCTAAAACTCTTGGCATAATTCTAGGAGCAAGTTCTATTATCTTTACATCCAATCCTTTATAAAGTGCTGCCCAAGCAGCCTGTAAAGAAACAAATCCAGAACCTAAAACTAAAACCTTTTTACCTTCTTTAAACAAAGGCTCTATCTTGTGAGCATCATCCAATGTCCACATATTGTAAACACCTTCATTGTCCAATCCTGGAATTGGAGGTTTCACTGCTGATGAACCAGTAGTAATTAATAATTTATCATATGATACCGACTTATCATCATCCAATTTAACAACCTTACTATCTTCATCAATATCTACTACACAACTTTCTATGTAGTTCACATTCATCTTTTTGTAAAACTCTTCATCACGAATAAAGAATGTATCATGGTCGATCTTCCCTCTTAAGTAGTATGGTAACAATACCCTAGAGTAAGCAATACCACCTTCTTTAGAAATAAGAGTAACTGACGATTTTTTATCGTATTTTCTAAATGCCTCTAAAGCACTTAAACCCGCTGCACTATTGCCTATTATAACAATATGCATACTTTCACCTCCCTTTCGAATGTATTCGAGCTTCCCCTTTCCTTGATCGTGGAGGCACTCTAGTTTCCCAAAAGTACCCTGTGAATATTTATATATTCAGGCTGTGTTCCGTATAACGGAACGCCGTTCCGTTTATTGGGCAAAAATTTAATTTTCCCTTTAGGAGTTCACAGCTCGGAGAAAATTCTAATTATTATTGTATAAATATACAATTTCATGTTGTTTTTTTCATGTCAAATTATATCACTATAGTTTTATTTTTGTCAAGCTTTGACGCAAATATATAACATTTTATATTTTCACAATTATCAAAACAAATCAAAAAAACGCTAATACATTAGTATATTAGCGTTTTTTCAATCTTAGTTAAACTTTTAATTTAATTAATTATATTATATTTGAAAACCTATCCATATTTGCCGTTATTTTTTTATTTAATTTAAGCAGTCTTTTCTTCTCTATTTTTATTCTTCATAAATACGAATATACCCAAATAAGATAAAACAATAGAAAGAATTGGATTTATAATATTTAAAAAAGCATAAGGAGCATAAGCAAATGTAGAAACTCCTAATGTAGAAGAAATAAATGCACCTGCAGTTGTCCATGGTATTAATGCTCCTGTAAGTGTTGCACCTTCCTCTAGGACTCTACTAAGCATATTGTTTGCAAAACCTCTTTCTTCAAATATATTTTTATACAAACTACCATTTAATATTACTGATAAATAAATTTCTCCCATAGAAGCATTTGCTACAGTACAACTAGCAATGACTAATGTTACTAAACTTCCTGTAGATTTCACTTTTTTTATTACTTTTTCAATAATAACTTCTATAAATCCGGCTTTTTCTAGAACTCCTCCTAAGCATAAAGCTATAAATGATAAGGAAAAAGTCCACATCATATTTTGTATTCCACCTCTAATTAATAACTTATCTATTAATTCAATTCCAGTTGCATCTGTATATCCATGATTTATAACGTTTAAAACAGAAGTTATATGTTCACACTGAAAAAATACAGCAAATATTCCTCCTATAACAGTTCCTATTACCATCGTAGGTATAGATGATACTTTCATAATATTCAATACTAGTACAATTACCATCGGTAAAATTACAATAGGATTCAAATTAAATTTATGTGATAAAACATCTTGTATCAATTGAATTTGACTAAAATCACTAGATGTTCCTCCACAAAATCCTTTCCCTATATATGCATATATTCCTAATGAAATAATGTATGACGGAATAGTAGTATAAAGCATTCCTTTGATATGTGTATATAAATCCGTTCCAGCAGATACTGCTGATAAATTTGTAGTATCTGATATTGGCGACATCTTATCTCCAAAAAAAGCACCTGAAACTACCATACCTGCTACTATATGTGGTGGTATTCCAAGACTAGCACCCATTCCCATCATAGCAAGACCAATCGTTCCAATAGTCCCCCATGATGTTCCCGTTCCAAGAGATACTATACTGCAAATTACAAGTCCAGCAGGTAAAAAATACTTAGGACTTAATATTTTTAATCCATAATATATAAGAGCAGGCACTGTTCCACATTGTATCCAAGTAGCTATTATCATTCCAATTAATATAAATATTATAAGAGCCCCCATAGCCCTGCTTACACTCAATTTCATACCATCTATCATTTCATCTAAAGAATATCCACATTTATAAGAAACTAGACACGTTAATATAAGTCCTAATATTAATAATACATGTATATCAACATGTAAAATGAATATTCCTGTCATTAAAATTGATACAATTCCTAATAAAACTACTATTGAATCTAAACATGATGGCTTATTCTGTCTGTTCATAAATATCCCCCTATTATAATTTTTATATAATAAAACCAGTATATTTTAACTCAATATACTAGATATTCTATCAGCAGTTTCTTTAACTTCTTCAATTATTTTTTCAAGCCCTATATCATTCATTTTAGAAGTAAGTCCAGATAAACTTATAGCAGCTATTGCATCCTGATTTCTAGTATCCATTATAGGAGCTGCAATACAAGTAAGCCCTATCTCAGCTTCCTCATCATCTATAGAATATCCTTCTCGCTTGACTACTTTCAAATGTTCTAATAATTCATCTACACTTCTTATAGTATTTTTTGTATACATATTCAATTTACTGCCTCTATATGGTTCTAACAACTCTTTTGTATTTGGAGAAAAAGCCAGCAGACACTTTCCTACGGCTGAATTATAAACCACACTACTAGATCCTATACGAGGATTGAGTTTAAATCTTTTATTTTTAGGTTCTTCCCTTAAAATTAAAATTGTCTTCGGAAGTCCTTCATTGCTATTATCTAATATAGATACATTTACAACCTCATTAAACTTTTTAGATAATTCTTTTATATACGGTTTTATAGCATTTTTAAAAAACATCTTTTCTCCTGCTAAAGTTCCTAATGCATATAATTTTATACCCAACCAATACTTCCCATTTGATGGATTTTGCTGTACGAATCCTTTATTTTCTAGAGTAGCCAAAGTTCTATGTACAGTACTTTTAGATATATCTATGGCCTTACTAATTTCTGTAACACCCAGTTCATTTTGTTCATAGTATAGCAACATTAGAATATCTAAAGCTCTATCTATAGAATTTATTATATCTTTCATTCTAAGTCCCTCCTCCTTAAAAACTATGTCAAAATATTATCACACAAAATTAACATTAAATCAAATTTTTTTCTATATTTAACAAGTTTTATTGTATAATTATTTCATAATCTCATATATTACGATGTATTTTATCTTAAAATGTATAATGCTTAATAACAAAAAAAAGTAGCTTAAAGCTACTTTTTTACTTACTATTTCAAGAAATTACTATCTAATTTTTCCATATCCTTATGGCCTAGTATTGCATGTATAAATTGATAAGTGCTATTTACTCTTTCTTCTTCTTTTTCCTTATTTATCCTAAGTTCATCTAATTCTTTTCTAAGCTTTGTTATCTTATCATTAACATCAGAAAGGTTTGATTCCCCTTTATTTATTCTCTCATACGAATGCTTTACCGTCTCTCTCAAAAGATTTAAATTCTTTTCTTTTATAAGCATAGGCATATCTTCTAATTTTTCAAATATCATATCTATATTATTATTTATATCTTCCATTTCCTGTTTTAATCTGTCTAGTTCCTGCTCCGCATTTATATTTTTATTCTCATTTACTTCATTTGACATATATATTATCTTAGCCATCAACTTAGGCTTTTTTGCCTGAAGATCTAAAAGTTGTTTTTCAATCATGTTTTTCTCTTTTATCAACTCATTTAACTCTTTAACCTGTTTAGATATTGAATCATTTGATTCCATTTTAATAAGCTCTTTAAACGGCTCATATTGAACTAATACAGGAACTTTATTTTTTTTTACTGTTTCCTCAATCAAATTCATATCTAGTTTATTATTCCCAAATATCATATTTTTCCAACCTTCCCTTATCTGAAAATTTATCTCTTAAACTAATTTATCCGAAAGCTAAGAATTCTACAGCTTCTGGATTAGTTTACCCACAGGGCACTTACGCAACTAGAAATTCAGATGGAATAAAAACTTCATCTGAATTAAGTTTCACTTTATATTATTCCCTTTTTTTAGATAATATAGTTAAAATAAAGCAAAAACTAATTCAAATTGAGCTTTTATTTTAACTTATTTTTTGGATTTCACACAAATTAATATTTTAATAATTAAAATTAAAATGCAACTTATCTTATATATAAAAATTTACTAGATAAAATATATCAAGTCAATGAATCTTTTGAATTATTTTTTAGTGTTTGGAAAAAATAATTTCATGAGGTGATTTTATGAGAAAAACTATAAGTATACTACTATTTTTCGTACTTATCCTAAGCGGATGTGCAAAACCAGAAGAAAAACCATCTGAAAGTACTCTTCCTAAAGAGCCAAAAACGTTGCAAACATTGCAAGATAATCTATTAACTATAATGGCTAAAATAGATTTGATGCCAAGTATTAACAATGCTCTTGAAACAAGGAACAAACTAATGGAAATATCATTTCAAAAAGAAAAAGAACTAGCTTCAATAAGTGAATCTAGATTGCCAGAAAAAGATAAACTAAAAACACCCGAAGACATGGAAAAAGACAAAGTCAAATTATCTAGCCATATAGTTGATACATGCATATATCCATCTCTATTAGCTGAGGATGTAGAAGACCTAAATAAACTAGAAAAAGAACCGTTAAAATTCAAACTAGAAGAATACTGGCTTGATATAAATAAAGATTTAGTTAATATTCACAAAGATTGGAATAGCCTTCAAGCAGGTATGAGCGAAATTTCTGCTGATGATGAGTACATTAAAAATTTCGAAACAAATTTAAACTCATTAACAGATTCAATAGGACAATACAATATATTCGATTCAATAGTGTATTGTAATAATATGACTAAGTATTTATCCTCTTTCAGACAATACTTTAAAACCTTTACAAACAATGATATAGATATTGCAAAATATTCTGTAAGAAAGGCAGTACTTTTATCTGATATGGAAAATTATGAAGAAGCACTAAAATCAGTAACTAGTATCTCTGAACTTCTAACTTCAAAAACTGAAATTTATTCTAAAGAAAAAGAAAAATTCGCAAAACTTAAATACTCAATTCAATCTCTTGAAAAATCAATTGAAAATAAAAATTTAAAATTAGTGCAGATAAATGCACCTATAGTTATCTCTAATTTAAATGAATTCATACAAAAAGAGACTAGTGAAAACTAGTCTCTTTTATTTGAAGCCTCAATTCTATTAATCGCTTTTTTAAGATCTACCTTTGCAAGCTTAGCTTCTTTTTCATCAGCAGATTTAATTTTTCCTTCAGCTTCTTCTTTAGCTTTATTAGCTCTTTGTACATCTATTTGATCAGCCCATTCAGCTGCTTCTGTTAATATAGTAGTTTTTTCCTTATCAACCTGTATAAAACCACCTGCAACAGTTGCCTCTCTAAATGAACCATCTTTTTTAAGTTTTAATAACCCTATATCAAGTGGTGCAACGTAACTTGCATGGTTCTTAAGTATACCTACATCACCATTTATAGTTCTAACAACTACCATTTCAGTAGTTCCTTCAAAAAACTTTTTATCGGGAGTCACTATTTCTACAGAAAATTCTCCTGCCATGTTTATCTACTCTCCCTTCTTAGCTTTTTCAATTGCCTCTTCTATAGAACCAACATAAAGGAAAGCTGATTCTGGTAAGTTATCATGCTTACCTTCTAGGATTTCTTTAAATCCTCTTACAGTTTCTTTAAGAGGTACATATTTTCCTTCCATTCCAGTGAACTGCTCAGCAACACTGAATGGTTGAGATAAGAAGTTTTGGATCTTTCTTGCACGAGCAACAGCCATCTTATCTTCATCAGATAATTCATCCATACCAAGTATAGCGATTATATCTTGAAGTTCTTTATATCTTTGAAGAACTGATTGAACTCTACGAGCTACGTCATAGTGTTCAGCTCCAACAACATTTGGATCTAGTATTCTAGATGTTGAATCAAGTGGATCAACCGCAGGGTAAATACCACGAGATGCTATATCTCTTGATAAAACTGTCTTAGCATCAAGATGGGCAAATGTTGTAGCTGGTGCCGGGTCAGTTAAGTCATCGGCTGGAACGTATACTGCTTGTACAGATGTGATAGAACCCTTCTTAGTAGATGTTATTCTCTCTTGAAGAGCACCCATCTCTGTAGCTAGTGTTGGTTGGTATCCAACGGCAGATGGCATACGTCCTAATAGTGCAGAAACCTCAGATCCTGCTTGAGTGAAACGGAATATATTATCAACGAATAATAATACGTCTTGTCCTTCTTGATCTCTGAAATACTCAGCCATAGTAAGTCCTGTAAGCGCAACTCTCATTCTCGCTCCAGGCGGCTCATTCATCTGACCGTAAACTAGAGCTGTCTTATCGATAACTCCAGACTCGATCATTTCGTTGTAAAGGTCATTACCTTCTCTAGTTCTCTCTCCAACTCCAGCAAATACTGAAAGTCCACCATGTTGAGTAGCTATATTGTTGATAAGCTCCATTATAAGAACGGTCTTACCAACTCCTGCTCCTCCGAATAGACCAATCTTTCCACCCTTTGCATAAGGAGCTATAAGGTCAACTACCTTGATTCCTGTTTCAAGAATTTCAGTAGAAGTCTCTTGATCTTCGAAAGAAGGAGCCTCTCTATGTATTGGTAACTTTGGAGAATCAGTTGGAGCAGGCTTGTTATCAACAACCTCTCCAAGTACATTGAATATTCTTCCTAATGTACCTTTTCCAACAGGAACAGATATAGGTGCTCCTGTATCTACAGCGTCAATACCTCTAACAAGTCCATCCGTTGAACTCATGGCGATACACTTAACAGTGTCATCTCCTATATGTTGAGCTACTTCTGCCACTATTTTATTTCCATTATATTCTACTTCTATCGCATTTAGTAGGTTTGGTAAGTTCTCACTACTAAACTTTATGTCTAGTACGGGTCCGATAATTTGAACCACTTTACCTATATTCTTTTCTGGCATTTTCATACCTCCTTATTTTAACGCCTCTGAACCTGCAACTATCTCTGATATCTCTTGAGTTATAGATGCTTGTCTTGCTCTATTGTATTGTAATTCTAATTTAGAGATCATCTCATCTGCATTATCAGTAGCAGATTGCATAGCAGTTCTTCTAGCTCCTTGTTCTGATGCAGAAGATTCAGCTATACCTCCATATATAGATCCTTCCATAAACTTAGGAACTAAATACTCAAGTACTTCTTCTTCACCTGGATCAAACTCAATCATTTCTCCCTTTGTAGTTTCTTTATCTTCTTCAAAAGAAAGAGGAAGTAATTTTAATACTTCTGGAGTTTGAGTTAATGTAGATTCAAATTTAGTATAAACAAGATATACCTCGTTTATATCTCCTTTTTCATATGCTTCAAGTGCAATATTTGCAACTTTTCTAGCATCTGTATAAGTTAAATCTTCAACTCCAGTAAATTTATCTAAAATATTATAGCCTCTTTTGTTAAAGAAATCTATAGACTTTTTACCAATAGCTATAACACTCTCTTGTTTTTGTTCCATATGGTTTACTGCAGTTTTTAAGACGTTTGAGTTGTATCCACCAGCAAGTCCTCTATCTCCTGCTATAACAATATAGCATTTGCTAGAAGCATCTCTTTGCTCTAAGAAAACACTTTGAACTCCCTTTGCACTCTTAGCTATCTTTTCTATAGTAGCGTAAAGAGTTTCAAAATATGGCTTAGTAGCTTGTGCTTGTTGTTTAGCTCTTTTCAATTTAGCTGATGAAACAAGCTCCATAGCTTTAGTTATTTGCTTCGTGTTACCAACACTTTTGATACGTCTTTTAATATCCTTCATTCCAGCCATACTATTTCACCTCCTGTTTAAAGAGGATTACTCTTCAATTTTAAATCTTTTTTTGAATTCTGTTATGGCATTTTCTAATCCTTCTTTGTAATCATTTCCACCAAGGATATCTTTACCAACTTGTGGGTAATTCTCATCCATAAACTTATATAATTCTCTTTCAAATCTTCCTATTTCAGTAACAGGAATATCACTTAAGAATTTGTTAGTTACAGCATATATGATCATAACTTGCTTCTCAACATCTATAGGGTCATTCTCGCCTTGCTTTAACATTTCAACAACTCTTTCCCCTTGGGCAAGTCTTGCCTTTGTATCCTCATCAAGGTCTGATCCAAACTGAGCAAACGCTTGAAGTTCTTTATACTGAGAATAAGTAAGCTTTAATGTACCTGCAACCTTTTTCATAGGTTTGATTTGCGCACTACCTCCAACCCTTGATACTGATATACCAGGGTTAACAGCTGGTCTAACTCCTGCGTTGAAAAGCTCAGTTTCTAGGAATATCTGTCCATCTGTTATAGATATTACGTTTGTAGGTATATAAGCCGAAACGTCTCCTGCTTGAGTCTCAACTATTGGAAGTGCAGTTATAGAACCTCCACCTAACTCATCAGATAATTTAGCTGCTCTCTCTAGTAATCTTGAATGTAAGTAGAATACATCTCCTGGATATGCCTCACGTCCTGGTGGTCTTCTAAGAAGAAGTGACATTGCACGATATGCAACCGCATGCTTAGATAAATCATCATAAACTATTAAAACGTGTCCACCATTGTACATGAATTCCTCTGCTATTGCACAACCAGCATATGGTGCCATGTATTGAAGCGGAGCAAGCTCAGATGCAGTAGCTGATACTATAGTAGTATACTCCATAGCACCATTAGACTCTAATCTATCCATTATTTGAGCAACTGTAGAACGCTTTTGTCCTATTGCTACATATATACACTTAACATTTTTACCTTTTTGGTTGATTATAGTATCTAGTGCAACAGAAGTTTTACCAGTTTGTCTATCTCCAATTATAAGCTCTCTTTGTCCTCTTCCAATTGGAACCATAGAATCTATTGCCTTGATACCAGTTTGAAGTGGCTCATGAACTGATTTTCTAGATATTATACCAGAAGCTACAGACTCTATAGGTCTGAACTTATCACTATCAATAGGTCCTTTACCATCTATAGGTTGTCCTAATGCATTTACAACTCTACCAGATAAAGCTTCTCCTACTGGAACCTCAACTATTCTTCCAGTTCTCTTAACAGTGTCGCCCTCTTTTATATTTTCTTCAGAACCAAGTAAAACAGCTCCTACAGATTCTTCCTCTAAGTTTAATGCCATTCCATAAATCTGACCTGGAAACTCTAAAAGCTCTCCTGCCATACACTTTTCAAGTCCATGAACTCTAGCTATACCGTCTCCAACTTGAGTAACTGTACCAACATCAGTAAGTTCTAATTTATTTTCATACTTTTTTATTTGTTCTTTTATAATTGAACTAATTTCTTCCGGTCTTAAATTCATGGGTTTCACCGCCCTTCTACGCTATTATTTGAGATAACTGATCCTTTAATTTTTCTAAACGAGTTTTTATAGTTCCATCTATTTCTTCATTACCCATTTTAACCAAAACTCCGCCTATAACACTTTCGTCTACTTCATTTGTAAGAATTATATTCTTACCTTTAGATTCAGAAAGCTTAGCTTTAAGATTATTTAAATCTTTTTGGCTCATCGGTACTGCTGTTATAGCAACAGCTTCCAAAATATTGTTACTCTCATTTATTAAAGCGTTAAATTCAATAAATATCTCATCTATAATTCCTATTCTATCTTTATCTATAAGAACTTTTAAAAAGTTCATCATTTCTAAAGAAGTCTTATCCTGATAAATATTTTCAACTAATGCTTTTTTCTCTTCTTTAGAAATCAAAGGAGCTTTAAGTATTTTTAAAAAGTCGTCATTTTCATTAAAAAGATCTACTATAACCTTTAAATCATCGTTTAAAGAAGCAGTAGTTCCCTCTGAAATTCCAACTTCGAATAAAGCATTAGCGTATCTACTAGCAACTAATTTTGCCATTTAGCTTCGCCTACCTCTTCTATAAAATCTCCTATCAATTTCTCATGCTTAGCTTCATCTACATCAGTTTCTATGATTTTAGAAGCCGCTAAAATTGCTAGAGATGATATATCATCTTTAAGCTCATTCATAACTTTTTGCTTTTCTCTTTGAATCTCTCTATTAGCTCTTTCTTTTAGTTGAACTGTTTCTTCTTGAGCTGATTTGATTATTTCATCTGCTCTTTCCTCAGCTCTCTTTGAACCATTTTTAACTATTTCCTGAGCTTCTTCTTTAGCTGAATTTATTTTTGCTTCATATTCAGCTTTAAGTTCTTCACCTTTTTTAACTGCTTCTTCTGCATCTTTATAAGAGCCTTCAACTTCAGCAGTTCTATTTGCCATAAATTCTGTAACTGGCTTAAATAATAATTTTTTAAGTATCAAATACATTATGATAGTATTTACTATTTGTATAGCCATCTGCATATCTATGTTAACTATATTTTGAAATATTTGCATTTATTTAGTCCTCCTTTCAATCCATTATCAATTTTTAGAATCAGGAGATGGATTGCATCTCCTAATATTACATAAAGTAACTGATGAACGGATTAACAAATAGAAGAATTATTGCTATAACTAGACCATAGATACCAGTTGACTCTGCAACCGCTGCTCCTAAAAGCATTGTCTTTATAATATCTCCTTGTGCTTCTGGTTGCTTTCCAACAGCCTCTGCACCTTTACCTGCTGCAAATCCTTGTCCTATACCTGCTCCTATACCTGCTATCATTGCTAAACCTGCTCCTATAGCTGATCCTGCTAAAACTATCGCTTTTGCCATTTCCATTTTAAATTCCTCCTAATCATTTTTTATGTATTCCTTATATAACTTTTAATCTATTGCATTTGAAACAAAAACCATTGTAAGCATTATAAATATAAACGATTGAAGTATTCCTGAGAATAAATCAAAATAAATATGAAGTACTGCTGGTATACCTACTCCTAAAACAGGAATTGGTAATCCTATTAATCCACTTAAATATCCAAAGAATTGATATAAAAGTGCCATAATAACCGATCCACCCAATATATTACCAAAAGGACGGAAACTTAATGATATTGGAGTTGCAAGCTCTCCAATTATATTCATAGGTAACATAGCTGGTATTGGATCTAAGAATCCTTTTAAATACCCTCCTAAACCTTTACTCTTAACTCCATTATAGTGAATCATAAAGAATGTTATAAGAGCCCAAGCTAAAGTAGTATTAAGGTCAGTTGTTGGAGATTTACCAAAAAGACCTGTCAAAGTTACTAAGTTTGAACAAGCAAAAAATAAGAATAAACTTCCTATATAAGGAGCGAATCTTACTTTATCTTCTCCCATAGTTTGTTTGACTATAGAATTTAATCCACCTACAATAGCTTCAATGATAACTTGAAATCCCCTTGGAACTTTCTCAAGCTTTCTAGTTCCAAAGTAAGCAAACAATGTAAGCCCAATCATAATAGCCCATGTTGTAGTTACAGTCTCACTGATTGGTATATTAAGACCAGGTATTGTAAATATAATTTTAGGTCCTAGATTCATATTACGCCTCCTTTCCTTTAATTATTTTTTCTATGCCAAATAGATTTACAATCAATATAGTAATCTTCGGTAAAAGTAAACCTATAATGGTTCCAATAGCATTTATATACGGTGCTTTAAAAGATATAGCGAGCACCACAGCAGACAATATGAATCGTATAATATATCTTGAAAGAACATACCCCTGAGCATTCCCAGGATGCATAGTTACAGCTTTTTCCAATGTAAGTGACAAAAGTCTAAGATTTAATATTGAAAAAATACTGCCAAATGCAAGACCACATAAAAGTTCCTTCGAAAAAGCACCTGTTAAAAAAGCAACAATGATTATAAGTACAAATACTACAATCATCACTTTTACTATATTAAAAAACATGTCTAATGTCGTTTTCAAAGGATCACTTCCTTTTTTTTATAACCGATATAGATAGTTTATATGCATTGATAAAACCTGCTCCAATACCTAAAACGATGAATATTATAAAAAAAACATGTCCCGTATTGAATTTTCTGTCTATTACCCCTCCCAGAAAACCACATACAAGGATTGGAACTACCATATATACACCTATTTGAGATACTAGACCCAAATAAGTTAAAGCCTCCAGCCATTTATTTTTTTTACTCATAGCTTCGTTCCCCTATATCTCGTCGAATTTTGTTAATTTTAAAACTAATATGTATAATATAGTTGATTTAAATTATCTTTTAATCAAGATTATATACTATATCTGACACAATTTTCAATGAAAACATTTTCCCAATTTCATAAATCTAAATTTTTAATATATTTGGGATAGAATCCGCCCATATATACATTATATATTCCGGCGGATTAAAAATCAAATATAATGAAATCTTTTTCCTAGGCCAAATTCAGTCATTTCTGATTATTAACTTAAGAATTCTTCATTTTCCCAACATTTGCTCCATAATTCGTTATCAAATACTCAATTATTCTGTCACAAGCCTTACCATCACCATATGGATTTACCGCATTAGACATTTTAGAGTATTCATTTTCATCTCTTATAAGAAGATTTGTCTCATTATAGACTGTCTCTTCATCAACACCTACAACTCTTGCAGTTCCAGCTTCAACAGCCTCTGGTCTTTCTGTTTCATTTCTAAGTACTAAAACAGGTTTTCCAATAGCTGGAGCTTCTTCTTGGATTCCTCCAGAATCAGTAAGGATTATATCTACTTTATTCATTAAATTTGCAAAAGGTTCATAATCTAGAGGCTCTATAAGGTGTATCTTGTCCATATCTCCCATTATGCTTCTTGCACACTCTCTAACTTTTGGATTCAAGTGCATTGGGAATATTACCTCTATATTTTCATTATCTTGAACTACTCTTTTAATTGCTTTAAATATATCTTCCATAGGCTTGCCCCAGTTTTCTCTTCTATGACAAGTCAAAAGTATAACTTTATTATTGTTGTAGTCTATATCATCTATGTCCTTGTTGTTAAACTTATAATCTTCATCTATTACAGATAAAAGAGCATCTATAACAGTATTTCCAGTTATACATATTTTATCCTCATCTACATTTTCTCTTAATAGATTGGCTTTATTTCCTACAGTAGGAGCAAAGTGAATAGATGATATCATACCTGTAAGTTTTCTATTCATTTCCTCCGGATAAGGAGAGTATATATTTCCACTTCTAAGTCCAGCTTCTACATGTCCCACTGGAACTTTATTGTAAAAAGCTGCTAAAGAAGCTGAAAAAGTAGTTGTAGTATCTCCATGAACCAATAAAATATCCGGTCTATCATTAGCTATTACGCTTTCAAGTTCCTTTAAAACTCTATTAGTAACATCTGTTATAGTTTGACCATGTTTCATAATATTCAAGTCGTATTTAGGCTCTATATCAAATATTTCAAGTACTCTATCTAACATTTCTCTATGTTGTGCAGTTACACAAACTATAGACTCTATTTTTTCATTTTGCTCCATTTTTTTTACTAAAGGTGCCATTTTTATAGCTTCTGGTCTTGTTCCAAATACAGTCATAACTTTGATTTTGTTCATTTCAAATCCCCCTATTTCAGTTCGCTATCTTCTGGTGATAAAAGCTTCAACCTAACTATTCCATAGTATATAAATAGTGCATCTAATATAAGTATAATAGTTGATTCAAAGAAATTACTCTCAGATATTAAAACAGCACTAATTCCTAAGAATAAACTTATTCCATATAATATAAGTACAGTTTTTCTTTGAGATAATCCCTTGCTTAAAAGCCTATGATGAAGGTGCCCTTTATCAGCCTGCATTATAGGTCTTCCACTTAGTTTTCTTCTTATTATGGCAAATGTCGTATCAAATATAGGTATACCTAGAGCTAGTATTGGTATAAATATCGCAAGAGCTGCTGCTGACTTTATAGCTCCTTGTATAGATACAACAGCTAGTATATATCCTAAAAATAAAGATCCAGTATCTCCCATGAATATTTTTGCAGGATTGAAATTGTAAGGTAAAAATCCAATAGCAGATCCAGCCAAACATACTAACAACACTGCTGATGTTTGTTGATCATTAACAAACGCTACAAACGCAAGAGTGATAGCAGCTATTGCAGACACTCCAGCTGCAAGCCCATCAAGTCCATCTATCAAGTTAACAGTATTAGTTATTCCAACTATCCAAAATATAGTCACAGGAACAGACAATATTAAGCTAAGTTGAGTTATTCCACTTTGAGTAAATGGATTTGTAACCCATTCAACTCTAACTCCGCAAGAAACAACTATTCCAGCTGCTATTAACTGCCCTAAAAGTTTTGTCTTTGCTCCAATTTCATTTAAATCATCGATTATACCCATTCCTACTATAACAAGACTTCCAAGTAATATACCTATTATCTGTTTGTCTATATGTACAATAAAAATACTAGTTATAAAAAATCCCAAGAATATTGCAATACCACCAAGTCTTGGTATAGGTTCTTTATGTACTCTTCTATCATCCTTTGGTATATCTATAGCTCCTATTTTATGTGCTAGTTTAATCGCAAGTGGCGTTGAAAAATAAGATATTCCAAACGATAGAACAATCGCAATAATAATCTGACTCATATTTTCACCTCTTCAAATATTTTAATATCCCATATCATCACTTAGGGAATCATCATTTTCTATCCATTCATTAACTTGTATAATCCTAAAACTTTGATTAGTTTCCCTTATTATTACTTTTTCTATACCAGAATTTAATATAAGTCTTTTACACATAGTACACGAATTAGCATTTTTAACAAGTTCTTTAGTCTTCATATCCTTACCAACTAAATAAAGAATTCCCCCAATCATATCTCTTCTGCTAGCAGATATAATACAGTTAGCCTCAGCATGAACACTTCTACACTTCTCATAGTTTTGTCCTCTTGGAATATCCATCTTTTCTCTTAAACAATATCCCAAATCACTACAGTTCTTTCTTCCCCTAGGAGCTCCAGTATACCCTGTAGATATTATCTCATCATTTTTTACAATAATAGCCCCATAATTACGTCTAAGACAAGTTCCCCTCTCCAGAACTGATCTTGCTATATCTAAATAATAATTATGCTTGTCTCTTCTCTCCATAAATTTTCCTCCATAAATTAAAAGTAAAATTCGTCTAGTTGCTACGCACTGACTCACGTCGTCAACATGTCTTAACAGACTTCGTTATTTAAAAATTCTACCCATGCTATCTTTATTATATTATTTATATAAAATATACACAAGTTAATTCATCATTCTACAGTAGTAAACGAAAAAAAATCCTACAGATAGCCTCATCTAAAATCATATATTTTTTATTATCAATCCAAAGTGCTAAGCATGAAAATTTCGTTGCTATGTTAACTATTTTTATAAAATATTTAAATCAGCAACTAACATTCCCGTCCCTTGTATTGTAAATAAAGTTAAATTTTGTTATCCTTATACTACTATCTAAATTTATTTATATATATGAATATCAGTTGATACTTTACTAAAACTAAATTAGAAATATTTCTAAGGAGGTAAAAAATGAGATTACATAAAAAAAATATATTTATAATCATATCTAGTTTTATTATTGCATCATTTTTTTTATTTAATTCTAATATCAAATCACAGATCTCCTACGGAACAGATACTTTTAAAGATAATCCTGACAATCAAATAGACGAAAGTTTAAAAGAATGTAAGTGGTGTTTAGACTCTTTAGAACCAGAAAAACCTTTAGATATAGATTCTACACCTATTTACAATATACCACTTCCTTCAAATATGAAGCCTATATCTGAAGTTATTGGAAAAGGGAAAAATATTCCCTTACAATTTGCTTATAATGATTTAAACTGGACGAGACCTGTATATAAAACTTATTGGCATACTGGTCCAAGTGGGAATGGAGGACGATGGAGTTATGTTCCTGAAAGGATTAATTATGCACTTCATCGTATATTTACAACCTATCCGACAGCTTCAATATACTATGATTTTGTTCACAACTTGGGAATTAGTGATGAAAGTGACAAATTTGATTTTGACTATGCAAATATTGATCAAGTTGTGTTAGTAGCAATGCAATCCAATGTAAAGAAAATAGTAACTCTAGATAATCAAGTAATTGTAATTGTTGAACCTAAAAGAAACGGACTTCAAACCTTAGTTATACCTAAAAATACAGTACAACCATCTAGTAAAGATGAAGCAACTATTTTTCAAATGGTTACACCTGAAGGATATGAGATTGATTACTCACTTATAAATTTGAAATAGTATTAGGATAAAAACCTAGTTGTATTCAAAATTTCGTTGCATTTGCCGTATTTTCATATAATTTTTGATAACCCGCATAATATCAAAAAATAGCTACCCAGATTTCGTTTGTACAAAATTTAGGTAGCTATTTTTGAATTAATATTTGAATGAGTACTATTTTGTACTCAAACCAGTTTATTAGGTTTAAATGTTTTCATGTAAAAAGTCCTACAGACCTTCTCATCTTATTCACCCTATAATATTTTCTTTATTGATTGCTTTTACCCCCTTTATAAATAGTTTATATAAGCAAAATCCTATTGTAGATCCTATCACATTTAAAATAATATCATCTACATCACATATTCCCAATTCAAATATAAATTGTAACAGTTCCACTCCACTGCTTACTAAAAAAGATATCTTAATATTTTGTACAAAACTTCTTCCTTTATTACAAATAAAAGGAAGTAAAAATCCAAATGGCATAAATACAATCATATTTCCAAAAATATTATTAAACCATATATCAAAATTATAATGATTAAAATCAACAATATACATGGTAATGGTTTTAAAAGGAATTATATTTGTTATAGTATCTTTTTGCATTACCCAACCTGCTTCTTTACAGATACGTATATAACAAGCTGTACCTCTAAACGGATTTAGCAAATAAAACCAAATCATTAATGAATACACTAAAAAGCAAAAATAAAAGAAATTTCTAAGTAGCTTATTATTATAAGGCGTTAGCATGCCCTTTAATTTTTTAAGTTTTCCCATTCCTATACCCCCTCGTAACACTTCTTTTATTTTAATGCATATTACCTAGTGATACAACTCTTAATTTGGAATTAAATGTATATTTGCTCTAGCAATAAATATTTTTCATATTGGGATAAGGTTAATTTTGTAATATACGGATTAATACCAAAAACTATATATGCAAATGTTAGTGAATACTTTTAGATATTTTGACTAATATAACTTAGTTTTTATCGTTTAATAATACGTTAAGAAATTTGCGTGTCTGACCGTAGGGAGTTCGTAAATTTTAGAATTATTAATAAGATAAAAGCTTAGTTATATTCAAAATATCGTTGCATTCACGGTATTTTCATATATAGTTTTTGATAACCCACAGAATCTAAAAAAACACATAAAAAAAGAGTGTGCCACATGACACACTCAAAGTATTACTTAGTACCGTATAATCTATCTCCAGCATCTCCAAGACCTGGAACGATATATCCGTGATCATTTAATTTTTCATCAATAGACGCTACATATATATCTACATCTGGATGACATCTTTCAACCTCTTCTATACCTTCTGGGCAAGCTACTAGGTTTACAAGCTTAATACTTGTAGCTCCTTTCTTCTTTAAAACGTCAATAGCTGCAACCGCAGAACCACCTGTAGCAAGCATAGGATCTACTACTATAAAGTCTCTCTCCTCTATATCAGCAGGGAACTTTGAGTAATACTCAACTGGCTTTAAAGTTTCTGGATCTCTATAAAGTCCTACGTGTCCAACTTTAGCAGCTGGAACTAACTCAAGTATTCCATCTACCATTCCAAGACCCGCTCTTAATATAGGAACTATTCCTAATTTCTTTCCTGAAATAACCTTCGATTTAGTTTTTACAACTGGAGTTTCAATTTCAACTTCCTCTAAAGCTAAATCTCTTGTTACTTCGTATCCCATAAGCATAGAAACTTCTTTAACTAATTGTCTAAAATCCTTAGATCCTGTATTCTTATCTCTTATAAGAGTTAACTTATGTTGTATTAATGGATGATTCATCATAACTACTTTTGACATTTAATTTGCCTCCCTTTAAAATCTATTTAGAATATTTTTTTTCTATTTCTGTTATCTTTCCTACTCTTCTTTGATGTCTGTCTCCTTCAAACTCAGTTCCTAACCATGTATCTATTATTTCAAGAGCTAGTCCTCTTCCAACTACTCTCTCTCCTAAAGATATTATGTTAGCATCATTGTGAGCCTTAGACATTCTAGCTGAAAAAGTATCAGAAACAACGGCACATCTTATGCCTGGCACCTTATTAGCTGCTAAAGATATACCTATACCTGTTCCACAACAAAGTATTCCTTCCTCAACCTCGCCATTTTTTACAGCCTCCGCAACTTTAACTCCATAATCTGGGTAGTCAACAGAATCCAATGAGTCAGTTCCAAAATCAACAATTTCATACTCACCTTTTAGATGGTTTTTAATCTCTTCCTTTAAATTGTATCCTCCATGGTCACTTGCAATCCCTATTTTCTTCACTTACGTTCACCTCCAAATTAATTTTTAAAGCCATTCTATTCGAATTAATTCCAAACCTATTAACAGTTCGACATAAATTTTCATATTCCTTCTTTTATTTTAATTTTTTTTGTGTTTTTTTATATTTTATTTTTTTGCTTCTTATATTGCATCTTTTATTCTATTTTTTAATTTCATATTTTTCATGTCTTATGTGTTGTGTTTTGTTATTTTTTCCTTTTAATTCTCCTATAAATTTGTATTCTCAATTAATTGCTTATCCACTTTAATGACTATATCTAAAAATGATGCTCATCAAAATGTTAGCTACTTTCGAGATTTAATAAAATTTTCATTCTTCATTTAATATTTTTCCCTTTATTTCTTATATAAATTTATATGACTTATTACTTAAATACAACGAATTTAATAAATTCATAAAAATAATGCTTATTAAAATGTTAGAGAATGTTTTTAATATTTTACTATAAAACTAGTATTACGACGTTTGGATGTCCGTTAAAAAAGTTCGTTGTCTGACCAACGGGAGTTTAGAAATTTTAGGATATTCAATAAGGCGTAATACTTAGTTGCATTAAAATATTCAATCCATTATCGTTATTTTAATAAGTATTATTTTCTCTAAAACACATAAATCTACTATCTAGTTATATTAAAATATTAACTTAAGTAGCGGTATTTTTATGAGTATCATTTTTCGCTTAATTATACAAATTTATATCCCGCCGCCTTTGTTAGACGATTCATTATAGCTTGCCCAATTCCACCCTTCTCAAACTCTTCAGAATATATAATATCTACACCTTTTTTATCCATTTCTCTCAAAGTTTTGAACAAGTTATGAGCTACTCCATCTAAATCATCTCCAAGACCTATGACTTCACCTTTATACTTATCTTTATTTTTATTAATACACATAATCCCCACTTTTTTACCTTCTTTAAGTTTTTCATCAACTAATTTATTGATTTTATCCACATAGTCCCCATCATCTTTTTTAACAATAAACACCTCTGCATTTGGAGCATAGTGAGTATATTTCATACCAGGAGCTCTTGCAATTATGTTTTCATTTTTTTCAAGTATTGCAGGATCAATCATAACTTCTCCTAGAACCTCACTTAATTCTTCAAGAGTTACTCCACCCGGTCTTAATATCATAGGGATATCTCCAGTTAAATCCAAAACTGTAGATTCAAGTCCAACATTTGAATTCCCTCCAAGTATAATACCATCAACCCTAGTATTCATCTCTTCATATACATTATCTTCATCAGTAGGAGATGGTCTTCCAGATATATTAGCAGATGGAGCTGCAACACATACTCCACTTTCTTTTATAAGAGATAGTGCTATAGGATGAGAAGGCATTCTAACTGCTACAGTATCTAAGTT
The DNA here is from genome assembly GCF_029542625.1 of Tepidibacter hydrothermalis. Lineage (GTDB taxonomy): Bacteria > Bacillota > Clostridia > Peptostreptococcales > Peptostreptococcaceae > Tepidibacter_A > Tepidibacter_A hydrothermalis. The sequence goes on along the minus strand of NZ_CP120733.1, from coordinate 153,772 downwards.
TCCACTAGTAATAGCCGGTACTATATCCTTCTTTTTAAATACTATTGTTATAGGTCCTGGCCAGAATTTATCCATAACCTTATAGCCTCTCTCATCTATATCAGTAGCAAGCTTATTTATTTCTTTTTTATCAGCTATATGAACTATCAAAGGATTATCACTAGGTCTTCCTTTAGCTTCATATATCTTCTTAGCTGCGTTCTCATCAAGTGCATCAGCACCTAGTCCATACACTGTTTCAGTTGGAAATATAACCGTTCCACCGTCTCTTAGAATCTTTCCAAATTCCTGTATTTTATCTATATCAATATTATCCTTATCCATTTTGCAAACCAAAGTCTTCTTCAACTATCTCACCTCGTCATAAGTATCAAAATATACTAACCATCAAAATTCCCAATAAAAACCCCGTTATAGTGTATATAGTTTTTGAATTAGGAAAAATCTCTTCTATAGTAACGTAAAGCATTGTTCCAGATGCTATTGCCAAGAAAAATCCCACAAATCCCTGAAACACTTCTCCAAAATAAGCTCCTATATAACTTCCTATTCCCATTGGAATACCTGCAAGTATAGTAAATAGCATAACCTTTAATACATTCATTCTTCCTTTTATAAGAGTTAACGCCATGGCAATCCCCTCAGGAACATTATGTATCCCTATTACTATCACCAAAGTAATCCCAAGTGATTCTTTCAAGCTAAACGAAGATCCTATAGCAAGTCCCTCAGGAAAGTTATGTAATAAAACACTAAAAAATATTAAATATCCAGTCTTTAGCATACCTTCAAAATGCATAAACTGCTTTATGATCATGCTAACAAATACCCCTACAAAAGTAAAAATTATAGCTAGATTAACACCGATTTCATCCATCGCCTCAGTTAATAAGTCAAAAGTAACCACAGACAACATTATACCTCCAGCAAGTCCCATGAACATGCTTAAGTACCTATCAGCCTTATTCCTAAATAAAAAAGCTATAACTCCACCAATAAAAGTTCCAATAACTCCACACAAAAAACCAAGCAAAGTAATATTAAGCAAAACTAATCCCCCCTACCTAACCTCAATAAGTTTTATGATAGTTATGCTTAAAATATGCTTTTTTCCAAAAAAAGTCCTAATATCATTCATAAGAATAATATAGGACTAATATTTTAGTTATTTACAGCGTTTAATTTTTCAGCTTGATCTACAGTTATAAGAGCATCTATCATTTCATTTATCTCTCCCTCTATAAAGCTATCTAGCTTATATAAAGTTAAATTTATTCTGTGATCAGTAATTCTTCCTTGAGGGAAGTTATAAGTTCTTATTCTCTCAGATCTATCTCCAGTTCCAACCTGACTCTTTCTTTCAGCTGATATTTCTTTATGTTGTTCAGCTTGTGCCTTATCGAATAATCTAGCCTTTAATACTTTAAGAGCTTTTTCCTTATTCTTAAGCTGACTCTTTCCATCCTGACATGATACAACCTCTCCAGTTGGAAGATGTGTTATTCTTACTGCTGAATCGGTAGTATTAACACTTTGTCCACCGTTTCCTGAAGAACGGAAAACGTCTATTCTTAAGTCATTAGGATTAATGTTAACTTCAACATCATCAACTTCTGGTAAAACTGCAACAGTAGCAGTAGATGTATGTATTCTACCACCAGACTCTGTAGCTGGTATTCTTTGAACTCTGTGAACTCCAGACTCATACTTAAGTCTTGAATAAGCTCCTTTTCCCTTTATAGAGAAAGAAACCTCTTTATATCCACCAACACCAGTTTCATTACTACTCATTAACTCTACTTTCCATCTTCTTGACTCTGCGTATCTACAGTACATTCTGAATAAAGTTCCGGCAAATAGTGCAGCCTCATCACCACCAGCTCCACCTCTTATCTCAACGATAACATCCTTTTCATCATTAGGATCTTTCGGAACAAGTAAAAGCTTAAGTTCGTCTTCTATTGCTGGTAAATTCTCTTCAAGCTCAGATAATTCCATCTTAGCAAGTTCTCTTAATTCTTCATCCGATTCTTCTTGAAGTATCTGCTTTGATTCTTCGATTCCCCCAATAGTTTCCTTATATTCTCTATACTTCATAACTATAGGTTCTATCTCAGCATGCTCTTTAATATATTTTTGCCACTCAGATTGTCTATTAATAACTTCAGGATCCCCAATCTTTTGAGTTAAATCTTTATACTTATCTTCTATAATTTCAACTTTATCAAACATAAATTTTTTTCACCTCTTTCAGTATATCAATTTTTCATTATATCAAATTTTTGTTCCTATAACAACCCTTTGTATAGAAGCCAAATCTTCTAATATTCTTATATCACCATATCCATTTTGTATCATTATCTTTTTTACATCCTCTGCTTGATCATATCCTACTTCATAACCTAAAATTCCATTATCCTTTATAAACTTAGTAGAATCCTCAGTTATCTTTCTATAAAAATCAAGTCCATCCTCTCCTCCATCAAGAGCTAAAGATGGTTCATAGTTCTTAACATCAACCTCAAGTCCTTCTATATCAAGACGTCTTATATAAGGAGGATTCGACACTATTATATCGAATTTAATATCCTCATTTTCAAGTGCTGAGAATACATCTGACTTTAAAAAAGTTATCTTATCTTCTACCTCATTGTTCTTAGCATTAACTGCGCCCACCTCAAGAGCATCATCAGATATATCAAGTGAATATATTCTTGAATCTTTTATATACTTAGCTAAAGACACACTAATAGCACCAGAACCCGTTCCTATATCTACTATTAAAGGATTGTCTATTTTTTTAGCTTGTTGTATAATATCTTCAACCAACACCTCAGTGTCTGGTCTTGGAATTAACACTCCCTCTTTAACAAAGAAATCAAGTCCCATAAACTCTTTTTTCCCTATAATATAAGCCATAGGTCTTCCTTTTCTTCTTTGCTTTAAAAGAGCCTCAATCCTATTTTCATCCTTCTTTGAAATTTCCTCATCTAAATTAAGATGTATATAAAGTCTAGTTACATCAAGTACCTTACACATAGCAAGCTCAACATCAAGCTTTGCAGTAGTACTCTTACTAAGCTCTCTTATCCACTTTTTCATCATTTGTCTTATCGTCATTTTTTTCCACCTCTTCTCCAAGAGCTACCTTCAATGCACAAAGAGCAACTTCTAACTGCTCATCATCTGGTTCTCTAGTAGTAATTTTTTGAAGCATCATCCCAGGTAATGAAATAATTTTTACAAATATATTATCGTACTTTCCAGCAATTCTTATAATCTCATATGATATACCCGCTACAATAGGTATACATATTAATCTGTATACCACTCTTAAAAGTGGGTTTGGCCATCCAAATAAAAAGTATATAAGCATAGATACAATCATAACTATAAACATAAAATTCGTACCACATCTTGGATGAAGAGTTGAGAATTCCCTTGCATTTTCTACAGTTAAATCAAGTCCTTCTTCATAACAATAAATAGATTTATGCTCTGCTCCATGATATTGAAATACCCTTTTTATATCCTTATTTAAAGATATAAGAGATACATACGCTAAAAATATTCCAATTCTAACTAATCCCTCTACAAAGTTTAAAGTCATAACATTATCAGTAAACTTTTTTAAGATACCTCCTAAAAAAGTAGGTACTAATATGAACAATAAAACCGAAAATACCAAAGCTATAAACATAGAAAAGTATATCAATATATCATTTGTCTTTTCTTTAAACTTATCTTCTAAAAACTTTTCAAATTTGGAAGGTTCAACCTCTTCCTCATCATCAAAGAACTGAGCTGAAAAATTAAGAGACTTAATCCCTTCTACCATAGTTTCAAGAAGTACGAATCCTCCTCTTAAAAATGGAATTTTATTAAGCCCTTTATCAATAACCCAGCTTTTAATTGTTTTTTTATCTATTTCAATTTCTCCATTAGACTTCCTAACAGCTACTGCTATTTTATCTTCATTTTTCATCATAACGCCTTCGATTACCGCTTGTCCTCCGACGGTTTTTTTAGCCATAGTCTCATCTCCTTTCCAATATATATTATCATAAAAGTATAAACTTCGCACATACTCGTGAAACCTATGAATTAATTCATTAAAGGCTTTTACTTAAAAATAGTTGATACTTTACTTCTTTTATCAACGCTCTATAGTATATTGGTTGTAAAACTATATATGAGAATACCGCGAATACAACGATATTTTAGTCAAAATATATAAAAGCATTCACTAACATTTTCATATATAGTTTTAATAGTAAGTATTCTATTATAAAGCTAAATCTTATCTACTCTATTGTTACCATAGAAAAGAATTCCTATTTGTAAAAATCGGATTTAAAAAATATTAAAGTATAAAAGCTACAATTACAAAATAAATGGGATTAAAATGTTAGCGAATCATTTAAATATTTTTATATAAAACTTGCATTACAGCGTTTGAATATCCGTTAAGAAAGTTCGTTGTCTGACCGTTAGGGAGTTTAGAACTTTCAGGATATTCAATAAGATGTAATTCTTAGTTTTATTAAAAATTTTTAACACATTCGCGGTATTTTAATCCCATTTATTTTGGATTACGCTCTAATACTTATGAAATTATCTTTTATGCATTAACAGTTTTAATTTTATCATTTACAATAGCTGCTATTTCTTTATTTTCATTATTAAGATCCATTAAGTACATAAAAGTTGAACCCTTATAAGGTATATTCTTCTTTATAACAGTATTTTCAAGACATTTTCTAAGAATTGCTATAATACAGTCCTCATTATGGCTTTCTTGGCAATTCTTACAATGAGCACAAGTATTTGCTATCCCAGAGCATACTAAATCTTCCCCATAATATTTAACATCTTCTTTTGGAATCATACTAGATGCACCTTCTATTTGTATAACCCCTTTAAGCTTTGAGAATTCCAATAGTCTCTTAGAATATCCAACCAAACATTTTTTATTATTGCACTCATCTGTCTCGTATAAAGAACATTCCTCACATAAATTATTCAATATTTCTATAGTATCTAAAATGCTACTCATAAAACCATTCCCCCCTTTACTAAAACAAAATCTAATCCATATGTAATTTTAAAACTCTATATAAAAGCTAAAAAGTCTTCATCAACATGCTGTTTTTTATTTTCCTCAACATCTTTATTTACAAACTTTTCAATTCCTATTCTATTTATAGTTCTAAAGATTCTCTCTTTTTTATTTCCTTCTTCTATGTAAATGTCCAGTACGTGCTTTAGAGCAACCTTCACATTTTCTCTAGATATGTTGTTATATATCTTTGTAGCATGTATAGGCTTAATAGTTGCTCCTCTACCACCTATATAAACATCAAACTTATCTTTTCCCTTAGTTATAACTCCAAAATCCGCACATAAAGGATCAGTACAACCCCTTGGACATCCAGCTACAGCTATTTTAAAATCATGCGGAGTTTCAATTCCAAAGTATTCATTCTCAAGTTCTATACCCAAGTTAAGAGCCGTATCAAGCTGTCTTTTGCAAAGTCCTTCTCCTGCACTACAACCTTTAACATTTCTAACCTGAGTTCCAAAATTACCTATTTTAAATCCATATCCAGGTGCTATTTTTTCAACTTCTTGTAATTGTTCTGAACTTCCTACAACAACTAATGTCTGTCTACTAGATAATTTTACAACTGGAACTTTCATTTCTTTTAACTTACAAGACAAATCACATAAATTCTCGACACTTATAACCCCACAATTCGAAACAAGTACCAGAGCGAAAGATCCATTAATCTGTTCAAATATAGCTTTACCCATAATTTACCTCCTCCAATCTGGTAATATTATATCATTGTTTTATATGGTGTTTAAATATAATATACGATCTTATTATTTATTATTTTCTATATTTTTTAATGTTTCTTTAACACCTTTTAATTCACCAACAAGCTCACATAATAACTTTTCTATATTCTCTATTCTCTGACTATCATTCTTCTTTTTGTTTTTATAATTCTCTATTCCGTATACATTATTCTTTGCAATACTCATTTTTATGTCTCCTATCTCTTTCTATCTTATATTTTAATTTATCCGCCCTCAAATACGCGCGAAAAAATACATATAGGATTTATCCTATATGTATTTTAATTTAATCATTTTCTTTTATTATTACATGACACTTTCTGCATCTTGCTTCATAACTTTCCGTAGCTCCAACTAATATTATTGGATCATCGTATTTAGCAGGTTGTCCATTTATCAATCTCTGAGTTCTATGTGCAGGATTTCCACAAACCATACATACAGCTTGAAGTTTTTGTACAAATTCAGCTACAGCTAAAAGTCTTGGTGTAGGGCCAAAAGGCTCTCCTTTAAAATCCATATCAAGTCCTGCAGCTATAACTCTTATACCTTTGTCTGCAAGGTCTATTGCAATATCAACAACCTCATCTTCAAAGAATTGAATTTCATCAATACCAACAACCTGTGTATCCGAATCTATATGTTCATAAATTTCTTTTGCACTTTTTATAGGAATAGCATTTATACTTGCCCCACTATGAGATACAACATCTTCATTACTATACCTATTATCTATAGCAGGTTTGAATGCTACTACATTCTGCTTTGCTATTTTTGACCTCTTAAGTATTCTTATAAGTTCTTCACTTTTTCCACTATACATAGGGCCAATAACTACTTCTATGTATCCATGATGGATAGGTCTATACATAAAAATCTCCTCCAAAGAAAAATTCGCTTAATGCTAATATACATCTTATGTCCCCAACGAGTCCTAACAGACTACGTTGCTTAAAATAGTTGCAAATTTACTTTTTAGATCAACATTATTCATATATTTAAAATTATATTATCTCCCAAATAAAATAGAGGCTGGATTAACCAACCTCCACTATTAACCAATGTTGAATTTTTTCTTGAACTTATCGATTCTTCCACCTTTTTCAATGTTCTTTTGCTTTCCAGTGTAGAATGGGTGACAAGCCGAGCAAATCTCTACTCTTATTTCATCTTGAGTTGATCCTGCTTTGAATGTATTACCACATGCACAGTGTACAGTTATTTCTTCATATTTTGGTTGTATATCCTTTTTCATTATTTTCACCTCTTTCAACTTTTTGATTATGTTAATTTTATTTTCTTATCAATATTCAACTCTTACATTATATCATATGACTTTTTTCTCTTCAAGATTAAATATTCTTATTTACTAAATTTACAAATTCCTTATTATCTTTTGTCTGCTTTAGGAATTTTATTATCTTTTCTGTATAATCTTGAGTGTTGTTTCCGATGGACTTTCTAACTTTCCAAAGAAGACTCATCTCCTCACTAGTAAGAAGTAGTTCTTCTTTTCTAGTACCAGATTTAACTATATCAACTGCTGGGAATATTCTCTTTTGAGCAAGTTTTCGATCTAAATGAACTTCCATATTTCCAGTTCCTTTAAATTCTTCAAATATAACATCATCCATTCTAGATCCTGTTTCAACTAATGCTGTTGCAAGTATAGTTAATGATCCACCCTGCCTTATATTTCTAGCTGCTCCAAAGAATCTTTTAGGACCATGAAGTGCTCCAGGATCAAGTCCTCCTGATAAAGTTCTTCCTGTTGGAGGTATTGTTAAGTTATAAGCTCTTGCAAGCCTTGTTATACTATCAAGAAGTATTACAACATCTCTTCCATGTTCAACAAGCCTTTGCGCTCTACTTAGTACCATTTCAGCTACTTTTATATGATGAGATGGTAATTCATCAAAAGTTGAATATATAACATCACCTTTTATAGATTCCTGCATATCAGTAACTTCCTCTGGTCTCTCATCTATTAAAAGGACTATCAGTTCAACATCTGGATAATTAGTAGATATGCTGTTTGCTATATTTTTAAGAAGTATAGTTTTACCAGCTTTAGGTGGTGCTACAACAAGCCCTCTTTGGCCCATACCTATAGGTGCTATTAAATCTATTAATCTTGTAGCTATTTGATGTCTCTCATTTTGTAAATTAATTCCAACATCTGGATATATAGGTGTCAATTTCTCAAAAGAAGGTCTTCTTATACTATTTTCAGGATTTTCATTGTTGATCTTTTGAACGTAAAGTAATGCCCTGAATTTTTCACCACTCTTTGGAGGTCTAGTAATACCCATTACTTTATCTCCTGTTTTCATATTAAATCTTCTTATTTGAGATGGTGATATGTAAACATCTTGTCCTGTTGAAAGATAATTTGAACCTCTCAAAAAACCATATCCATCAGGTAGTATTTCCAAAACTCCATGTGCTATGTCTTGTTTTTGATCATTTCTTAATTCATTTATTACCTTCTTAGGAATATGATTATCTTTAACCTTCAACTCTTCTATTTTTTTCTCAACATCATTCTTTTTCTCAACATCATTCTTTTTCTCAACATCATTCTTTTTCTCAACATCATTCTTTTTCTCAACATCATTCTTTTTCTCAACATCACTTTTTTTCTCAATATCACTCTTTTTCTCAATGTCATTCTTTTTATTCTTATCTATCTCAAGTATCATATCTATAAGTTCAAGTTTTTTGTACTTAGTTGTAGATTTTATGTTTAATTCTTTAGCAATTTCTCTAAGTTGTGCTATGGTCTTACTTTTTAAATCTTGGCAATTCAATAGGTATCCCTCCAAATTTAAAGTGTTTAATTTAACCTCGGGAAAATAAGATGTGAATATAGAAGTGAAATCTAATAAGGTAATATTACCACTGTTATATTATAAGGTCAAGAAAAAAAATTCGCGTTATTCTAACGTATATCTTATGTATTCAATTACTTCTTAATGTGCTTAATTTTCATACCTTACATTATTTACCATAATAAAAAAAGAGAGATTAAATCTCTCTTTTTTATTATAAACAAATATTGATTTATTATACTTGAGTATATTGAAATAACTTATTTTGCATAGCTAGGTTTTTTTTCTAATCTGTGTATAGCTTCTATAAATCTTATAGTTCCAGTTTCCGATCTCATTACTACAGAATGAGTTTGAGCAGTTTTATTACCTTTATATATAACTCCTTTTAAAAACTCACCGTCTGTTATACCTGTAGCTGCAAAATATACTTCATTTCCTTTTACTAAGTCTTCCATTGTAAGAATTTTTTTATGGTCAATTCCCATATCTATGCATCTTTTTTCCTCTGCCTCTTCAAAAGGAACAAGTCTACCTTGGAAATCTCCTCCCATACATTTAAGTGCTGCTGCTGCTAGTACTCCTTCTGGAGCACCTCCGATTCCTACCATCATATCTATTCCTGTACCTTCAAAACAAGTAGCCATGGCAGCTCCTACATCACCTTCATTGAATAGTTTTATTCTAACTCCTGCCGCTCTACATTCTTGTATTAATTTAGAATGTCTCTCACGATCTAGCATAGTAACTGTTAAATCTTCCATTCTCTTATTAAGTACATTAGATAATATATTTAAATTATAGCCAACAGGATTGTCTAGTTTTACAAGTCCTTTAGCCTTTGGTCCAACAGCAATTTTGTCCATATACATATCTGGTGCATTAAGTAAGCATCCTTTAGGAGCAAGGGCAACTACTGCAATAGCATTAGGAAGTCCTTTTGCAACACAGTTAGTTCCATCTAAAGGATCTACAGCTATATCAACTTTAATAGCATCTTTTGAACAGCTTCCTATTTTTTCTCCGATATAAAGCATAGGTGCTTCATCCATTTCCCCCTCGCCTATAACTACTTCTCCATCTATGTCAATAGTATCAAATACTTTTCTCATTCCATCAACAGCCGCTTGATCTGCTATATTCTTATCTCCTCTACCTAAAAACTTAGATCCTCCAATAGCAGCAGCTTCTGTAACTCTAACTAAATTTATAGCCAAATTTCTATCCATACTAAATTCCCCCTTTTAAGTATATCACAATATATATAATATGTTACACTACTTAAAAAGTCAACCTATTCCACTTGTATGCCCTATAATTTTTTTGAACAACGAATCGTGTAGGAATCGTTGGCTACATGAGTCAGTGAGTAGCGACTAGATGAATTTTATCTATATGTTTCCGTATTTCTCCATAAGTTCTTCTATTACATTACTTTTATCAAGTCTGTGAACAGCCTCAACAAATCTTATCGTTCCAGTTTTAGATCTCATAACTACAGAGTGTGTTTTTATTCTATTTTCATCATAACAGATAGCTCCTTTTAAAAGCTCTCCTTCTGTTATTCCTGTTGCTGCAAAGAATAACTCGTCTCCTTTAGCAAGATCATCAAGTAATAATGTTTTTCCTATAGTCTCATCATCAAGTCCAAGATCATAACATCTAGTTTTTTCTTCCTCACTCATAGGATGAAGAATTCCTTGCATATCTCCGCCCATACATTTTACAGCTGCTGCAGTTATTACACCCTCAGGTGCTCCACCTATTCCCATTAATATATCAACACCAGTATCTTCAAAACAAGTTGCGATACCAGTAGCCACATCTCCATCTCCAAACATTTTTATTCTAGCTCCAAGTCTTCTTACCTCAGCAACTATGTCATCATGTCTTTCTCTATCTTGTATTATAACTGTCATATCACAAATATCTTTATTTAGCGCTTTTGCAACTCTTGTCATATTATTTTCTATTGAATCATTTATGTCTATGCATCCCTTAGCTTTAGGTCCTACTATCATCTTCTTCATATATGTGTCTGGTGCATGAAGCAGACATCCTTTTTTAGCCATGGCAATTACAGCAATAGCATTAGGAAGTCCCTTAGCTATTAATGAAGTTCCATCTAAAGGATCAACCGCAATATCAACTTCCATATCACTTTCAGTTCCACATCCAACCTTTTCACCTATATAAAGCATCGGTGCCTCATCAAGCTCTCCTTCACCAATAACAACTTCTCCTCTTACCTTAATACTAGAAAAAGCCTTTCTCATACCTTCAACAGCAGCTCCATCTGCTCCGTTCTTATCACCTTTTCCCATAAATCTAACACTAGCAAGTGCAGCAGTCTCCGTAACCCTAACAATCTCCAAAGCTAAATTTCTATCCATAATCAACTTCCTCCCGTTAAATACAAATTTCACTTTAATTATACAGTATATTTAAACATTTTGTAAAGATATATGTTATATTTTTTATTATTTACGTTATATTTCTTTTCTTTTTCATTTAATATATCACTAATATTTAATCTATTTATACTTATTAGTACTTAACATTCAAAAAAAATAGCCAATTGTGCAGTAAATTCATTATTGTAATCCAACTGTAACCTTCTTAAATAATCTATGTTATAAAATAAAATCAAACTATATACGTAAAAGGAGTTTAAATTATGAAAAATCTAAAGAAAGTATCATGTATAATAATATTTTTACTATCTTTATTATCAGTTGGATGTAGTAACAATGATGTTGTCAACTCTAATGATGTAGACAAAAGTTCAAAACAAGAAAATATATCAAGTAATAATTCTTATGAAGTTGAATCTGTTACTAATACATTTAAAACTAAGATTTATGAGGAATATGTAGATTTAGAAATTACATACCCTCAAGTAAAGGGACTAGAAGATAAAGATTTAGAAAATACAATTAACAAAACTATAAAAAATAAATTTCTAAGCTATAATGAAGTTTTTGCTGCAGAATGCAATGTTATTGATGAAAGCTTAGAAATAGCATCAAAAACAGATAATATTTTAAGTATCAGATATAAATTTGTAAATAAACCTGATGATGTTGAGTTCCATAAAGAAATCGATATTAATATCAATATGAAAAACGGAAAATTAATATACCCAGATAACTTATTTAAATCTGAAGAATCTGTAGAAAAAGTAAAATCAATCGTGGATGAGATTATTAAAAATGAAAATTTAAATGTTGAAAATCCAATTGGTAATGAAAATACATATGAAGATGTATATTTTACAGATAAAAACCTGGTAATTTATAATATTAATGATGAAAACACTGAAATTAAAGTTCCTTTAGATGAAATATCAGACTATATAAATATCTAAAAAAACTTTACTCTACAACACAAGGCTGTGAGTTTATACATAAACTCACAGCCTTCTATATTTATATTCTATTTGTCATATTTATAAAGTATTCATGAAAAGTTGTATCATCCGTTAGTTCTGGATGAAAAGAAGTTGCAAGCATATTTTTCTGACGTACCGCTACAATATTATTATCAACTGAGTGAAGCAAATCAACATCTTCACTTGCACCTACAATATACGGAGCTCTTATAAACACCATAGGGATTTCTTTATCACTTACCCCTTTAATTAGCTCTTTATTAATGAAACTATCTAGTTGAGAACCATATGCGTTTCGTCTTACTTTTATATCCATAACTTTAAGATGAGCATCTTCATCACCGTCTAGTTCTTTTGCAAGTAAGATCATTCCAGCACATGTTCCCCATACCGGCAGACCATTGTTTATTTTATTTATTAAAACTTCTTTTATTTTAAAATCATCAAGTAGTTTTCCCATTGCCGTACTTTCCCCACCAGGTAAAATAATTCCGTCAATATCGTCTAGCTGTTCACTTTTTCTTATTTCAATAGCTTCATGTCCTATAGATTTAATCATATTTATATGTTCTTCAAATGCACCTTGAAGTGCTAAAACACCAATTTTTTTCATTTTAGTACCCTCTATTAGCCATTCTTTCTTCTTTGTCTATTGAATAAACATTGATTCCAACCATTGCTTCCCCAAGATTCTCTGATACTTCAGCTAGTATCTTTGGATCATTATAATGTGTAACAGCCTTAACTATAGCACTAGCTCTTTTTCTAGGATCTCCTGATTTAAATATCCCAGATCCAACAAATACTCCATCACAACCAAGCTGCATCATCATTGCGGCATCAGCAGGAGTAGCAACTCCACCAGCTGCAAAATTTATAACAGGAAGTTTTCCATGTTCATGAATATACTCGACTAAATGAATAGGAGCTTGTAGTTCTTTAGCAGCATTCATTAATTCTTCCTTTGATAGACCTTGAATTCTTCTAATTTCAGAGTTCATCATTCTCATATGTTTGACAGCTTCTATAACATCTCCTGTTCCAGGCTCACCTTTAGTTCTAATCATCGATGCACCTTCTCCAAGTCTTCTCAAAGCTTCACCTAAGTTTTTAGCTCCACAAACAAAAGGAATTTTGAAATCTTTTTTATCAATATGAAGAGTAGGATCAGCAGGTGTTAAAACTTCGCTTTCGTCTATGTAATCTACTTCTAAAGCTTCAAGTATCTGAGCTTCTACAAAATGTCCTATTCTTACCTTTGCCATAACCGGAATAGAAACAGCTTCTTTAATTCCCTTTATCATTTGTGGATCTGAAGCCCTTGCAACTCCACCATCTTTTCTAATATCAGCAGGAACTCTCTCTAGAGCCATAACAGCACAAGCACCTGCTTCTTCAGCAATCTTTGCTTCTTCTGGATTAGTAACATCCATTATAACTCCACCTTTTAGCATTTGAGCCAAATTCTTATTTAATTCATATCTACTCATATTAACTCCCCCTTTATAATTATACCCATACAATAATTACAGGTTTTCCCTTTTCTAATGTTATTGTCTCATATTGTATCGCATACAATCAATACAATCACATAAATTTGTACATTTTTTACAATTGTATCAATACAATTTTGCAAAACTAGTAAAAAAATAAGCACTGTGAAATCACTAAGTTTTAGTGATTTTAACAGTGCTTATTTTTACTTTGCTTTTAAATTATATCTTTATTTAGATAAACGTCCTAAAAACTGTGCATATTCTTTGTACCATTCGCCTTTTTTCAATACAGTACCTACTCCTACGATTTCTTCATGGTCTACTGAATCAAGTATTCCCATATGGTTCCACTTTCCTTTTGGAACATCTTTATTATATTTATTGTACTTTACAATTTCATCTTTAGATCCTATTTTTGGTCCATTCATTGAAATTGTATTTACTACTCCATCATTTTGGAACCATTTCTTATCTATTTCTACCTTACCTTCAACATCTTGAGTATATCTTCCCATATGAATTGAAAAAGGTACAAGCATTGGAGACATTCCAATCTCTGGATAGTGATTTCCTGTAATAATTCCTTCTTTAGTTTCTTCTGTTGACCAAGAGAAATAATATATATTTGGTTGAGCATCAACCCAACTATTTAATTCTTTAGCTCCATCCGGACTTAAATCCCATGCACTAATATCTTTAGTGTCTGACCATATGTTACTATTAAATACTCTTTCAACATAGTCCATATAGGATTCGTCTGGATTCATTTTAAGATTCCATTGATCTAATTTAAAATCATAAACAGGCTTGTCATAAATTCCTGCTTGTGCTGCAACTAATCCAATAATCTGTTGAGCATAAGGAACTATTCCCATAACACCATATGTTAAAGTTGTTCCATCATGAGGAGTTGAAATAGAAGTAACTGAGTGAACAAACGAATTATTTCCTACAAATAATGGGGATAACTCTTTTTTATCAATTGCCATCTTTATATCTTCTTCAGTTGCATTTTTGCCTAAAACAGCTTCAATTTCCTCTTGTGAGGCCACCTCAAGTAATTGAGCAAACACTCTAACTGTTTGTCCTCCCATACTATGAGAAAGTAAATGAATTTTATTAATTTCCCCAGTTTGTGGATTAACTTCACCTAATTGAGGATAAACACCTGAATAAGTTCTTCCATATCTGCTATGACCATATTTTTCACTATGATACTTACCGTAATCAACAGTTCCACCTTTTATATAAGCATATAACTCACAGGCTCTATCCCAGTTACTTGCAAAAGGACTCACTGTTGCTGTATAAGTTTCATATCCATTGTCATTTAGTATTTCTTCAAAATCTTCACTTATACCACCCCAATAAGGCATTCCTAGAACTTCATCTCTTCCCCAGCCAGCAAAGCCATGGACTAAAACTATAGGATAATTGTTTTTTCTAGTCATTAAAATCACTCCTTAATTTAAATTTATAGAGCCTTTATTGCTCTACACATTTAAATATGGAAATTTTAATTCAAAAAGTTCAGTAATATTTCAAAAAAAATAAATGGTATTAAAATACCATTTAAAATTAAAAAGGAAGTATATCTATTTCTAATGAATCTGCTATTTCTATAATGTCATAAAAATAAATATCATCTTTAGCCCATATATAAATACTTACACTATCATAATTGACTTTATATATCTCCCATTTACTTATTCTTTTTGTTAATACTAAAAAATTGGCAAGTTTATTTGTGTTTTCCATATCTCCAAGTACAGTAATATATATTTCTTTATCTGAAGAAGATACCTTCTCAATTTTTTTATTTAAAGCATTATCTTCTTTAGGTTTTCTCTCCTCTATCTTTGTAAATAACCTACTTAAGTAATCCATGGCTAATACCATCATGCCTATATCACTATGTAATTCTTTTAACTTTCTAGATCTTGGTTTATTTTTTCTTAATAATTCAATTAAATAACTTACTTCTTCTTTCATATTTTTATAATTCTTTCCTATAGATTCTGATAATTCTTCCATTAATATTGTATATAATATATCAGAATTTTCATCATCCGTGTTTTCATTATCATTAAAATCAAAATCTAATAAGTCTCTTATAACAGATCTAGTGTTCTCTTTGTTTTTAAGTGAACTTATAGGTAAATTAATATTATTATGCGGATTTGTAAATATATTTTGATTTTTAAAGTTTATTTCTTCCTCAGTTGAGTTTTTGTAATGTACTAAATTACTTGTATTATCATCATTATTACCTTGTTCTTGATTAATATCTAATTCAGAATCGAAATAATCATTTTTTTCATCAGAATTAGATATGCTTTGATATAATTTTTTAAACTCATCAAACTCAGAAGATGATTTTTCACCTGAGTTTAAGTCTAATGAATAATTTTTTAATGTATTTTTTATATATCCTATATTTTGTTTTTCCATAAAATTTTCTCCTTTTAGGAAATCGAATTATTTGTGTCACAATGGATAAAGTCAATCAAATATGTAAATATCAATTCCGTTATCCTTATTATAATTATAGTAAATTAAAGGATATCCACTGTCAATATTATAAAAATAAACATGTAAGAAAATTTGCTTCATGCTAAGGTATAACTCATTCCTCCAACGATCTCTAACAGCATCCGTTGCTTAAAATATTTGCAAGTGTAGTTCCTTTATCAATACTATGCATAAAAAAAAGAGCAGATCGATTATAAATCGATTTGCCCTTTATAAATTAGCGCATTTCTTTTAAAACATCCAATAAATATTCCCAAGTTCTTTGAGTAGACGAAATACTTAAATGCTCATTTGCTGTATGTACATCAAACATATCTGGACCAAAAGAAACCATATCCAAATCTTTGTTTTTTTCTTTAAACAAACCACATTCAAGGCCTGCATGAATAGCTGATACCTCAGGAGATTTACCATATTTTTGTTGATATACTTTTTCAAATAGTTGACGTAATTTAGAGTCAGGATCATATGCCCATTCTGGATAATCTGCGCTTTCTATTAATTCACAACCTAATAGATCTGCAATCATTTTTGCTTGATTTAATATATTGTATTTTAAACTTTGTACAGAACTTCTTATAGAGCTCTCAAAGATTACTTTTGTATCTGTTGTCGTTATAATAGCTAAGTTCATTGAGCTCTCCACTAAATTTTTCATTTCCATGTTCATACTTTGTACCCCGTGTGGAATCAATACTAATGATGCAATAGCTTTTTTCATCGTTTCTTTTGAAAATACTTTTGAAGTATTATCTTCACATTTTTCAAGTTTTACTGCTACACCTTTGTCTGAAGCTCTAAGTTCATTTTTTAAAATAGTATCCCACTTATTTATTTTTTCTGTTAATTTTATAGAATCATTAGGATTAATACAAATAACAGTAGTGGTTTCTCTAGGAATTACATTATGTTTTGATCCACCGTCTATTGATTTTATAGAATAATCAAAATCACTAGATAGATCATTTAGAATTCTTCCCATTAATTTGTTTGAATTTCCTCTTCCCTTATCAATATCGGAACCAGAGTGACCACTAGACAGCCCACTAATATTTATAGTATACGAGATATCATTTTTATTTACATCTTCCCAGCTTACAGGAAGTATTTGTCTTGTTGTTATACCACCCGCACAGCTTACTAAAAGTTGTCCTTCTTCTTCTGAATCTATATTGATTAAAAATTTTCCATCAAGATGTTTTGGATCTAGTCCTACAGCTCCATCCATACCCGTTTCTTCTTCTACTGTAACTAAAACTTCAAGAGGAGGATGTGGAATATCATCAGATGTAAGTAGTGCAAGTGCATAAGCTACAGCAATACCATCATCAGCACCAAGTGTTGTATCTGTAGCGTAGATCATATCATCTATTATTCTTAATTTAAGAGGATCTTTTTTAAAATCATGTACTGTACCTTTATTTTTTTCACACACCATATCCATATGACCTTGAATTATAACAGTAGGTGCATTTTCATATCCAGCAGTTGCTGGTTTTTTAATAATTACATTTAGTACATCATCTTGTACAACTTCTAGATTATGTTTTTTTGCAATAGCAACTAAATAATCACTGATTGCTTTTTCATTTCCAGAACCTCTAGGAATGTTAGACATTTCTTCAAAATATTCAAAAACAGATGACGGATTTAAATTGACTAAAACATTACTCATAAAAATCATCCTTTCTTAATTAAGTTTCACTTTATATTTCTATACTAAAAATAGTATATTATAATCTTATTTAGAGTAAAATTTTAACATTTATTGCATTGAGTCCAATATAAAAGTAGAACCCAAATTGTACTACATGCTCTCTTTACTTAGTTTGTGTACAACCCTTATATAAATATATTCTGCTTTTATAAAATTATTCTTCCTTTCATCAAAATTTCTTTATTGTAGAAATGAGTTCCAATGTAGGTTCAAAATCATCTAATTTTCTACTCATAAAAAATATTTTTTTCTTAAGCTGGTAAACTAAAAAATGCTGGTTATTGAAATGTTAGCTACTTTTTCGTTAATATTTTTCTATAAAACTTAGATTGTGCTGTTAAAATATCTGTTAAGAAACTTCATTGTCTGACCAACGGGAGTTCATGAAGTTTTAGGATATTTTATAAAGCAAAATCTTTAGTTTTATGAAAATTTTAACTAAGTAGCGGTATTTCAATAATCAGCATTTTCGCTCAATCACTTAACTAAAAAATATTTTTTACTTAACCCCTTCCCAATCCTTTAAGAATCTCTCAATTCCAAGATCAGTCATAGGATGCTTTAACATCTGTACAAATATTTTGTATGGTATAGTAGCTATATCAGCTCCTGCAAGAGCAGATTGCTTAACATGCTCAGTATGTCTTATACTTGCAGATATTATCTCAGTTTCTATTCCATGAATATCGAATATATCAGATATTTCCCTTATTAAATCTGCACCAATATGACCTATATCATCTAGTCTTCCAACAAATGGGCTTACATAAGTAGCTCCTGCTTTAGCAGCAAGTAAAGCTTGATTTGCAGAGAATACTAAAGTAACATTAGTTTTTATTCCATTAGATGACATATGCTTTACAGCCTTTAGTCCTTCTTTAGTCATAGGAATCTTTATAACTATATTAGGATGAATCTTAACAAGCTCATCAGCTTCCTTAATCATACCCTCAGCCTCTAAAGATATTACCTCAGCAGATATCGGTCCATCTACTATACTAGTTATCTCTTTAACTACCTCTTTAAAATCTCTTCCTTCTTTAGCTATTAAAGATGGATTAGTAGTAACTCCTTCAATAACTCCCCAATCATTTATCTCTCTTATCTCATCAACATTAGCTGTGTCTATAAATAATTTCATAAAATCAACTCCTTACATGTAATCGTTTTCATATTCTATTTTAACATATATTAACTTGTCCTATATATATTTATTTGAATATCGGGCATACTAATCTAAAACGGATATATTTTACAATCAAGGAGGTTTACCATGAGAAAATTATCTTTCTTTCTTTTACTTGTATTTGTATTATTTAATACAATAGCGTGCTTTGATTTTTCACCTTCATACCAAGCACCAGACCCCAATGCAGTGGAAAAAGAAAAAATCAAAGATACTCCAGCACAAACAAGAGCTCAATCAAAAAACGAAACTCTTAAAATTGCAGATCAAGATATAACACTGGACTTTAACTTATACGATGATTCTAATCTTGAATTTACAACATATATACCACAAGACATGTTAGCAAATTCTAAAGAAGGTGATTTTTTAACAGTATATGCCAACTTTAATAACGAAAAAAACAAAAAAGCAAAAGTAACTTTCTTCTCACCAATAAAAACAGTATCATCAAATTTAGAAAACATGACCAAAGTAGCAAGAGATAGTGTTACAGAAGACGGATTTGAAACAACAGACCAAACAATCAACGACTATACACTTATAGAAGATTCTGATGAAGAATTTGATATAATAAAAAAACAAGAAAATAAGACTGATACAATAGGAAAAGTATCAATATTTAATCACAATGAAAGGATGTACTATGCAATAGTTCAATACCCACGAGACCTAGAAAAAGAATTTCTTCCTAGAGTTCAAAAAATAATAAATGATATGATGTTCTACGATGAACAATTTGAAGAAAATAAATAAATCAAAAGACCTCCGAAATAAACGGAGGTTTTTGATTTTAAATTTCACTTTATGAAACTTTATTTACATTTGATAATTTATACTCTACATTTTTCTTAATATTTGAAGCACTTATACAACATATTATTAATGATAATGGAATCATTGCATATGCAGCTTGCACTCCAACAATATCATTAAGTATTCCTATACAAAAACTTACTGCTGTTGATACAAGATATGAAAACATTAATATTACTCCTGTTATATATGAAACATTCTTCTTAAATACATCCCCTACTGTTGTTAAAATAGTTCCAAAAATTAAAGCAAAGAATATAGCTGAACATGATATCACTATCAGACCACCCTTACCCATAAATAGACCTATTGAAGTTGATATACATGAAAGAAGAGAGAATACTATTATACTCTTTAGATATCCCACTTTTTCTGCAACAAACCCTCCAGCTAATCTACCTAGAGTTATAACTCCAAAGAATAATGATACATAAAATCCTCTAGCATCTGGATTAAAAGAATATGCTTCATTCATATAGTTTCCAAACCAGTTTCCAGTTCCCATTTCAGATGCCAAGTAAAATCCAAGACAACCAATATATAACCATACCATCTTATCTTTTAAAACGTCCATAAGATTGATTTTTTCATTAGACTCAGATCCTAAATTTTCACTTTCTGGAATCTTAATAAACATAAGATATACGAATAAAACAGCAGAAAATGCCATCATAAAACCAAAGAAATTTCTCCAGTCATATCCTTGTAATAAAAGCTTACCAGATACTTTTTGTATAACTGTAGCACTAGCTCCATATGTAAATGCGATCATATTCATAAGAACAGCAGTAGATGCTACTGGTAGAGCTGGTCCCAGTGTACTTACTACAACTCCAAACATAGCAACACCTGCATTAACTCCAAATAATGATGCAATTATTGCAAAATAACTCTTACTTATTAACAATAAGCCTAACGAACCTATAGTAAGTATAAATCCAAGTTGTAAAACCTTTTTCTTTCCATATTTCTCAATAAGTATTCCACCTACGAATTGAAATACAGCAAAAGACAACATACTTATTATTAGAAAATATCCTATCTGTGTATTATTAATTCCGAATTCCATCTTTAAGCTAGGTATAACTATCCCCTTAAAATTATCACTCATAGCTTGTATTACATATAGCATGAATAATAAAAATACTACTAATCCAGTTTTATTTTGTCCTTTATTAGTCATTTTCGCCCTCCCTTATTTTTTTATATACTAAGATATTATAATTTATTAAAAAAGCTACACTTGAGACTATTTTTAATCAACAAACCTTGAAAGGATGGTTGGCGACATGAATCACCGCGTTAGCAAGTAGACGAATTTTTTACTCCATATCTACTAATATTTTTAATACACTTCTATCAGTTTTTAATCTTTCAAATGCTTGTGCTATATCTTCTAGCTGTACCACTGTAGTTTTATAATCTTCTAAATTGAATCTGTTATGTTTAACTAATGTAATAGATTCTGCTAAATCATTTTTTGCACCTGCTACAGTTCCTACCATAGATAATTCTTTAATTATAACTTCAAATGGCTTATACCCAACCATACAATCCTCTTTTGCAAGTCCAAATGCAACTATTCTACCACCTGGTCTTACTAGCTTGAATGTTTGCTCATAAGTAACAGGAAGACCAACTGATTCTATAACAACATCGCCACCTCTTCCTTCAGTTAAGCTCTTAACCTCATCATACATACCTTCACCGCTTTTTATAACATAATCCGTTCCTAATTCTTTTGCTTTTTCCATTCTTTTATCATCAAGACCAACTACGATTATAGGTGCAGCTCCACATATTTTAGCCATTTGAACGTGTATAAGTGCAATAGCTCCATCTCCAATGATTACAACGCTCTCAGCAAACTTTATATTATATTTTTTTGCTGAACGTACTACACATGAAATAGGCTCTAATAATGCAGCATCTTTAAAATCCATCTCATCAGGAATTTCATATATCATATGTTCTGGTATAGCAACGTATTCAGCAAAAGCTCCATCTATATGTATTCCTAATTGCTCCATTTGTTCACACATAAGAGGTTGATCTTGTCTACAGTAAAAGCAAGTTCCACAGCTGAAATTAATATCTGCAACTACCTTTTCTCCACCTTTAAATCTGTTTACATTTTTTCCTACAGCTTCAATCGTTCCTGAGAATTCATGTCCTGCAATTAAAGGTAATTTATCCTTTGAATATACTCCATTATAAATATGCATGTCTGTTCCACATATTCCACAATATTTTACCTTTACAAGAACTTCATTTTCTTTAATCTCAGGTATATTAACCTCTTGAACTTCAATTTTTCCAGGCTCTAAAAACATAGCGCCTCTCATTTGCTTTTTATTCATTTATTTCTCCCCCTATACTAATTTGTATAAATTTACCTCAGTTTCACTCTCTTGTAAATCTCTTAATTTAGGAACTATTTCAACAAAATGAGAAGCATTTACATGCTTATCTATAGCATCTTGATTTTTCCACTCTTCTACAAAAGTAATAATCTTAGGATTGTTTATATCCTCGTATAATTTATAAGAAATACATCCCTCTTCTTTTTTTGTTTCCTCTATTAATGTTTGTGCATATTCCTTGAATTTAGCTATATTTTCCTCTTTCACTATACCCTTTGCTATTATTGTAATCATACCCATATCTCCTTTTTAGTTAAATTTGATTCTATATTTCTAAAGCTGCCTTATATCCTTCATTTACTGCATCTAAAATAGTTCTTACCTTTAGTGAATCTCCTATAAGTCTTATATTCTTATATTCTTCTTTTATACTTTCAAATAATTTATTATTTGGTCTTGAACCAGATGCCATAATAACCGTATCTATATTTTCAATAACTATTTCTTCTTCATCTGAAGAAACTACAACCTTATTATTTCCTATTTCTTGTACTTGTGTATTAGTCATAATATTTATATTTAATGTATCTAATGATTCCATTAAGAAGAATCTTACTCCAGGCTCACATTCCCTTGCTATTTCACCAGTTAATTCAACTAAAGTTACATTCTTAGAATGTCTTGCTAAATGTTCAGCTGTTTCAGCCCCTACAAGACCTCCTCCTACTATTAATGCATTTTGTTCAACTTCAACCTTTGAAGATAAAACATCATTAGAATTTACAACCATATCACTATCAGCACCTTTAATTGGTGGGATAAATGGATTAGCTCCTGTTGCCACTATAATATGATCTGGATTTTCTTTTTTTAATAAAGCTTCATCAACTTCTGTATTTAGGTGAACATTAACTTTAAGTTTCTCTAATTGAGTCTTTTGCCATACTACAAATGAAGTTATCTCAGATTTAGTAGGTGGTACTGATGCTAGTAACAGCTGACCCCCAAGTTCATTATTTTTCTCAAACAAGTGAACTTCATGACCACGTTTTCTAGCTACAATAGCAGCTTCCATACCACCAGGGCCTCCACCTATTACAAATATTTTTTTCTTATCTTCAGCTTGTGATATACTTAGTGCTTTTTCATTTCCAGTCATAGGATTTACTACGCAATTCACTGGTAAATCTTTAGAAAGCATTCCTGAACATCCTTGTCTACATCCTATACACTCAATTATTTCATCAAATCTTCCCTCTTTAGCTTTATTAGGTAATTCTGGATCTGATAAAGAAGCTCTTGCCATACCTATCATATCTGCTTTTTCCGATAATAATATGCCTTCTGCTAAGAATGGATTATTAATACGTCCTGATGTAATTACTGGAATTGATACTACAGATTTAAACTCCTTAGCAAAATCTGCTTCCCATCCATGTTTTACAGCTGCAGGAGCTGTTATATGAAAACCACTTGCGTATACTCCTACAGAAACATCTATTGCACTAACTCCCGCATCTTCTAACATTTTTACTATAACCTTTGTATCTTCTATAGTTAATCCATTTTCTATTAATTCATCCGCTGAAATTCTATACATTATAGGATAATCTTCTCCTACTTTTGATTTAATATTTTCAATTACTTCAAGAGCAAATCTAGCTCTATTCATTAAATTACCACCATATTTATCCACTCTTTTATTAGAAAAAGGTGACATAAACTGATTAATTAAATATCCATGAGCTCCTTGTATCTCAACAGCATCAAAGCCAGCCTTTTTAGCTCTAAGAGCTGCATCTCCAAACTCTTCTACTATTACCTTTATCTCTTCTTCTGTTAAAGGATGTGGCATTTCTCCTATAACTGGATCTGGAATAGCTGATGGAGCTACTATTTTCATTCCTGTAAGTGAACTGCTAGTTTCTCTTCCTGCATGTATTATTTGAAGAGCTATCTTTGCTCCATGCTTATGAACTCTCTTTGTTAATTCTTTATTCGATTCCATTTGCTCATCATTCCACATACATCCCATGTATTTGAATCCTCTACCAGCTGGAGTTATAGCATAGTTTTCAGTTACTATAAGTCCAAAACCGCCTTTTGCTTTTGCTTCATGATAATCAATAAATCTTTCTGTAATAGTTCCATCCTCATTACAAAGACTTACAACCATAGGGGGCACTACAAATCTATTTTTAATTTCTAAATTCCCTATCCTTATTGGTTCAAATACTTTCTTTAGCATATTTATTCCTCCAATATAATTTATTATTTAACAATTCTTAATATAAGCAATAACTATGCCAATATTATATTTTTATATTAAAAGAATATTTATTTAAATTTCTTTATTACTTCTTTATGTAATATCAATGTTTCCATTGTGTTTTTTGTATTCTAATAAATTTTGTTTACATTTATTATTTTTTATTTTTATATAAAAAAACGTCTCACAAGTGACACATGTTTCATATCCATGTGTCATTTGTGAGACATTAATTAATTCCTATAATTTTTATAATCTATATTCAACTTTTTTAATTTTCTATAGATCTTACTTCTACTAAAACCTAATTCCTCTGCTGATTTTTTTATATTTCCATTGTTTTTTTCTAAAATCTTTATTATAAATTCTTTTTCATTATTTCTTATAGAACTTTCATAATCATTTTTTTTCATATCAGTACTAGAGAAAATTTTCTCTGGAAAATGTTTATTCTGTATATAATCTTCTTGACATAGATTCATCCCTCGCTCTAAAACATTGCTAAGTTCTCTTACATTTCCGGGCCATTCATAGCAGTTTAATAAGTTCTGAGAATCCTTATTCAAACCTTTTACTTTTTTATTTAACTTTTTATTAAACTCTTTTATAAAACATTCAACGAGAGCCTCAATATCTTCTTTTCTTTCTCTTAAAGGAGGTATATATATATTCAATACATTAAGTCTATAATAAAGATCTAATCTAAAAGAATTTTCAAGTACCATATCCTCTAAATTCCTATGAGTAGCAGCAATTATCCTTACATCTATTTTTTTAGGATGTTTCCCTCCTACCCTATAAACTTCCTTACTTTGAATTACTCTTAAAAGAGATGTTTGAACTTCAAGTGGCATATCTCCTATCTCATCTAAAAATATAGTTCCTCCATTTGCAAGCTCAAATTTTCCTGGGTTTCCCTCTTTTTTAGATCCTGTAAAAGATCCCCCTTCATAGCCAAAGAGTTCACTTTCTATAAGACCACTAGGTATTGATCCGCAATTGATAGCTATAAATGGCTTATTTTTTCTTTTACTTGCATCGTGAATAGAATGTGCCACTAATTCTTTTCCTGTACCACTTTCGCCCGATATTAATACATTTGAAAAACTATTTGACGCTATCTTAGCAAAATCTATAGTTGCCTTCATAATATTTGATTTAGCTATAATATCTTCAAATTTATAACGAGCTGTTGATCCTATCATTTTGTTAACTAAATTATGTACTTCCTGAACTTCTTTTAATATTACTACTAATCCGTTTATATTCTTTTCATTCCATATAAGTGATATAGATAAAATACAATTTAATATACTTCCTGAACTAAGTTTTAATTTTTTTTCTTTATTTACTATATCTTTTTTAGATTTAATAATAGACTCTAAGTCTATATCATCCTTTATATAATTTCGTATATCATCTTTTATATAACTTTTTTTGATATCAAGATCTGCAAGTTTTAAAGCTTTTTCATTTATACTTATAATTTTTCCATTAGTATCTAGTATGATTATTCCCTCTGATATACTTTGAAATGCTTTTTCTCTTTGTATTATTAAATTTTGCTTTTCTTTTAATTCACTTTCAATAATAATTTGTCTCTCAATAGCTCCGGCAGCTGCAGTAACCATACTAAGAATATGAGGATTAGCATCTTCTAAAATACATGAAATACTCAAACAACCTATTAAATTCCCTTCCCTATCATGGACTGGACAAGCTGAACAACTAAGATTATGATTTTCTAGTGCAAAGTGCTCAGGTCCCAAAATTTGTATTGCCTTATCTAAGTATATAGTAGTTCCTATAGCATTTGTTCCTATGTATTCTTCTTTACATAAAGCTCTCTTTTTATGAACTTTAATTTTTTCAATATCTTCTTCATCGCCTATAACTTCTAATACACAGCAACTTTTATCTGCGACTATTACAGTGCATCCAGATCCCTTAAATGAATTATATAAATTTCTCATATAAGGAACAGCAGATTTTATAAAGTTTTTGCTTCTTTTGGTTTTTTTTATAAATTTTTCCTCTGATATATATATAGGATCATTATGTTGTAGATTTACATTGTTAGCAAGACTTCTAGCCCATGATTCAACAATAAAATCTTTAATTTTATCACTAGGTTTTATTCCTTTAAATACAAAGTTTTCCCACTCTTTATAAATATAATTCATCTTTTTTATATCAAACATATAAATATCTAGTTTAATGAACTATTAAACTAAACATTTCACCACCTTTCACAAAAATCACTATATTTATTTCCTTAAATCAAAAAATATAATTAAGAATTAATTGTTAATTTCAATTTTACTATCTAATTCAAGTCGTTTATGCAATAATCTATTTGTAAAAAAGTTCTTCTTTAAAAGAATCTTAAAATGTAAACGTTTTTGAAACTCATAACTAAAATTATATCTATCCATAGCCTAAAGATGAATATAATTTTCTATTCCTTATAAATAATTTGTTTTTTGTTTTGATTCTTTTTTATTATACACTAATAGATTATTTTAATGATGGGTTTGATATAATAAAAAAATCTACATTTAAAATTTTAAATGTAGATTTTTTTAAAACTCATAACGAAATTATACTTATTCAAAATTTAAAGAGAAATATAATTTCTTATTCATTATAAAAAACAAAGCTATATTTTTTATTTTAATCTTTCTTTATAATTGGCTCAGTTAGCATATTATACTTTAATATTTCTTCATTTTTCATATTATAAATATCATCAGCAGGTGCTGCATAAATTGTATACCAATAAAAATCATCTGTTCCAAGCATTTCTTCTATATATTTTCTGTTCATCTCATGCTCAGGACTATCTTTTGGAATATCTTTTGCTTCTTTCCCTAATGAATCACTCCATGAATGAACTCCTATTATTGCTCCATCTTCCATAGTTCTTTTATTTCCTGCAAGAAAGAAATCCGTTCCCCCTGAAGCTATCGAACTATCTTTTGTTAAGTATGTATTTAGTCCTTTTTCACGAACCCACTTTGCCATAGGAAAATTTGATTCATCATCTATAGATCCTGGAACCTCTCCCATTACAATAGTTTTCACTTTAGGATTTTCTGATATAACCTTTTTCAGTTGATCAGGAGTTTTAGTATTAATTATACCATTCATATAAACCTTATCTCCATCTACCTCAAATTTAGTTGTTTCCTTCAAATTCATAAAAGTTACAATAGCACCCATTCTTAAATCAGGATTAAATGCAAACAAAGCACCCGATCCAATAATTAATGTAATCAAAGTAATTAAAGCAATTTTAATTTTCTTATTCATCAATATTCCTCCAAAGTTTTTTAATATAATATTAATTATGAAGCAACACCCTTAACACCGTATTAAAATAACCTTAAATTTACATTAAATTACTTCCTCTTTTAGAAATATGATTTTCTCTATTATCTACCAACTAAAAAATATCTGTAATCAAAATGTTAGATAATGATTTAAATGTTTTCTTTTTCTTACACTCTCACACTCTGAAAATATAATTTTTTTATTAGCTTATAATTCAAAAAAATGCTGATTATTGAAATGTTAGCTACTTTTCTGTTAATGGTTTACTATAAAACTTAGATTATGACGTTTAAATATCCGTTAAAAAAGTTCTTTGTCTAAGCAAAGCGAGTTTAAGAACTTTTAGGATATTTAATAAGTCATGATCTTTAGTTTTATTAAAACATTAACTAAGTAGCGGTATTTCAATGATCAGCATTTTTCGCTCAAGCAGCTAACTAAAAATAATCTATATTTCTAATAACTACCTATATCATTTAAATATTTATCCCTAGCCAAATTATAATTAAATATAACCTCTATAACCTTCTCCTCTATATCAGCAAGTCTTTCTTGAGCCGCAATAACCTCAACCATAGTACCTGCCATATCTTGAAGATCTGCATTCTTTATAACAGTAGTTTCAAATCCATATCCCTCTTTATATCTGTACTCAGCTATTTCAAGAGATTCTTTAGCATTTTCGACTACCCCCTCTGTATAAGCTAACATATCAGCAGTAGCTTCTACAGATTCATAAGATTGCATTATACTAGCTTCAACTTCCTTAGCTGCACTATCTATAGTTACCTTTGACTTTTCCATCTTTATTTTAGCTTCCTTATACTGATAAGTATTGTCTGGATACTGACCAGATGTAAGTTCAAAGTTCAATTTATCAACTAAGTACTGAGCTTGGGCTTTTCTTATCTCTATTCTTTTCTCACTACCTTGTTTTAATCCCGCTTCCAAATCAGCTTCTAGTTTTGTAGTAGTGAAGTCTTGAACTAAATTTATATTTTTATCAAGATCTACATTCATAACCTTCTTAAGCTCTATTTCTGCATTCTTTCTATTCATACAAGCTTTTCTATAATCTACATTCATAAGATTAACTTGAGCTTGAGATAATAAAACATCATCTTTAGCCTTCATTCCAGCATCATATGCATTCTTTGCCATGTTGTATTGAGCAGTAGCTCTTTCAAGAGCTATTTTCTTAAGATTTTCTATCTTCTCAGTCTTTATTACTTCATAATATTTTTGACGAGTAAGAAGTCCTATCTGCTTTTGAGCAATCAAATATCCATCCTTTGTAACCTCATTTTGAAGATCTGCCATAGTAGTCATAAGCTCAGTTGTAGAATTAACAGCCAATACTCTATCTACATCTATATTTAACTTATTAGCTATAACTGAGTTGGCATCTTCTATAGCTAAATCCATAGATCCTTCTCCACCCTTAAGACCCTCTTCTACCTTTTGTTTCTGACCTTCTAATACTTTTTTCTGTTCAGGAGGTAATAAAGGATTAGATAGTGCCGCATTTATCTGACTTAATATATCCCTCGCATCATCAAGTTTATCCTGTCCTTTATTTATCTTTCTCTCATTATGTTTAGCTCTATCTAAAGATAAATCTGCAGCTTCTAGATCTACCTGAAGTCCTTTTAATATATAGTTATTTTCAGTTGCAATCTGTATAGCATCATCCAAAGTCAAATTTAAATTCTTCTCATCTTTTTTTATTTCTTCCTTTATATTTTCTTGTCCATATGAATTAAAAGCTGTACTCATAGGAGTTAAAACAAGCGCTGCAGATATTGCCACGGAAATAATTTTTTTATTCATTTTTATTCCTCCTCACTAAAACTCTTCACTATGTCATTTTGAAGCTTTTCAAGTAATGTATTTAATTGCTCTTTTTCTTCAATACTTAGCCCACTAGTCATTTGCCTACTAAAGTCAATATGAGTATCTTTTATATTATCAAATAATTTTCTTCCCTTATCTGTAAGATAGGCTATAGAAGATCTTCTATCTTTAGGGTTAAGTTTTTTTTCTACTAACCCCTCTTTTCCCATTCTATCTATAAGACCTGTCATATTTGCCCTCGTTACAAACAACTTATCCCCTATTTCAGATAAAGCCATTCCGTTTTCTGAGTATGAAAGTAACAGTAGAATATGGAATTTTGATTCAGATATGCCATGGTGTGCAAATAAGTTGTTATAAATGAACCTCATCATCTCAACACTTTTTAATAAATTAATTATAGTTCTTCCAGACATATCCTCTATAAAATCATAACTCTCTAAAAAATTAAACAGCTCCTTGTTGTTCACTTATATCACCTCGATTATCATTTTTAAATGTGCGTTTAAATAAGTTATATCCAATCAAAGCCCATACACACCCAAATACTATAAGACACATTATGTCTTTTGTAAATATACTTACAGGGGTACTCTTTACTAGGATATCTCTTATAGGTGCTACAGCATATATCAAAGGCCATATCATTTTTATTACATATGAAAGAACAACAGGAGTTTGCTCTACAGGCCATGCGTATCCAGCAGTTAAAAAAGTAGGCATAGATAAAAGCATGGTAAATTGCGTAACCTTAAGCTTATCTTTGAATAAAGCTCCTATTATCATTCCAGGTCCAACCAGTGTCAATATGAATATTGTTGCATATAAGAATGCATACCATAATGAACCTGTAAAATTCACATGGAATATATTCTTTAAAATCAGAGCACATAACACATATGTTAAGCTTGCAGCAGTAGCATAGACGATTGATTTCATAAATATATTTTCTTTATCATCAATTATTGCAGGAATAAATGCTGACAAGAACAATTGTTGGACGAATACCAGTATTATACCAGGCATAATATAACCTTTGTAAGTGTACTTAGCATCGTATAATACCCTAGATTCGAAATTGAATATTTTAGCTAAATCATAAGAAGTCTTAGGATCTATTCCCTTTGCTTGAAGTATCTTTATATTTATACCTGCATTTAAAGTAGCAAGTATCTCCGATGCAGATGATAAAGCTGTATTTCCTACAGTTATATTACTTTCATCTATTATAAGAGCTACGCTAGATGATTTTTGCTTCTTTATATCTTTATTAAAATCCTTAGGTATATAAATACCCATATGAGACTCTCTAGAATCTATAGAATATTTTAGTTCTTCAAATGAATGAACTCTAGAAGATATATAATATCTCTCATTATTTTCAAATTCATTTACTATCATTCTGGAAGAAGATGAATTATCCATATCAAGTACCACTATAGGTATATCATTCAAATAGTCCTTCATATAAACTCCTCCAAAGAGCAAGGTGAACAATAAAGGTCCTAAAACTAATATAACCATGTTTTTAGGTTGCTTGAAAAATTTCATAATCTCATTAGTTAACTTCAACAATTTCACCTTCTCCCGAGCTCTTTTTCTTACTAATTCTACTTTCTCTAAGTATCTCAACTAATATAGCTAACACAAAAAATAAAGCAGATACAAGTAGTAAATATCTTATATCCTTAGCATAGTTTATAACATATCCCTTAAGCATTAAATCTCTTAAATTATCTGCATAATGGTAAAGAGGTATATACTTTCCTATAAATTTATATCCATTGGGCATACCTATTAAAGGGTATGTGTATCCTATCATAATACTATTAGGTAAAAAAAGTACAGCTGCTGCCTGAGATGCCTTTACCTTATCCCATACTACTGATGATATAAAGATTGCAATAGTAGATATACTCATACAAAATACAAAGGTAAGAAGCATAAGCTGTTTAATACTACCTCTAAATGGAACATCAAATATCCCAATCTGTATATATATATTTAACATAAATGATATAAATCCAAGAATAGTATATACTAATATTTTTGATCCTAAATAAGTGACCATACTTCTTCTTTTTTCCCTATCTATACTAACAGAAGCTGCTATAACAAGACCCACTTGAACCATCGATGCCATAAATCCAGGCATCAAATAATTAGTATAATTTCTCGTTGGATTAAACATCAATCTAGATTGTATGCTTATAGATGATACAATCTTTTTAGCTTGATCATAAGGAAGATTAAGCTTTGCCTGAAGCACCTTTATCAAAGCTCCTCCTTTTATAGTCATCAGTGTTTCTGATGCTTGAGCCTTTGCAAATGAAGTATACGAAAGCTGACTTCCATCATATACAGTCAATATCGTAGGAGATTTGTACTCCTTTAAATCTTTATAAAAATCGTCTGGAATCACAAGTCCAAATCTAACTTTATTTTCAGCAATTAACGTCTCTATATCATACGGACTATCTACATAATACTTAACATCAAATGTTTGATTATCATCAAAATAACTTACTATACTTCTAGAAAACTGAGTATTGTCTCCAAGATATACTGCCGTAGGTATTTCTTTTAATTGATGATCTGAGAACATATAGCAAAGCATCACATTTACAACTAAAGGCGTTATGAATATTAAGCTAAATGCCATCATATATTTCTTTATTTTATTCAACAACATCACCTACTTTTTTTCAAAATCCACAAACGCACTCATTCCAGGTCTTAATATATTTTCCTCGTCCTCTACTTTTATTTTTACTCCATATGAAACTATATCGTAGTTTCCATTATCATTAGTAGCTTTTTTAACTGCAAAATCAGGCTTTTTATTTACTCTTATAACCTTACCCTTGAAAATTTTATCTTTAAATGCTGGAACAGTTATTTTAGCTTCTTGACCTACATAAACCTCATTTAATTTAGTTTCATCCAAATTAACTTCAATCCACATATTGTTTAAATCAGAAATAGTAGCTATGCTCATTCCTGTAGATGCCATTTCTCCCTTGTCTACATTTAAAAGAGTTACATTTCCATTTATAGGTGATTTCATATTAGTATCTTGTATGTATCCATTAACTTCTTCAAGTCCAGCCTTAGCTTGCTCATACTTACCTCTAGCCGCTTCTACCATATTAGTAGCCGCTGCAACCATAGCTTGTGCTCCAGATAAATCCTCACTTCTAGCTCCTTCATTTGCCATGCTAAGTGTTTGCTCTGCTATATCAAGTTGAGCTTTAACTTCATCTCTTTTTTGAGCTGATACCGCACCTTTTTCATATAAATTTTCTACTCTTTCATAAGTCTTTAACATAAGATCATAATAAGTCTGAGCTTTTGCTATGTCTTGACTTCTAGCTCCATTTTGAGCTTTAGTAAGTTGCGAATTAGCAGCTGCAACTTGAGATTGAGCAGCCTCTAGCTGTCCTTTAGCTGCACTTACAAGCGCCTCCATTTGACTTTTTTTAGCTCCAAGTTCCTTCGAATCTATAGTAGCTATTATATCTCCTTCTTTAACCGTTTGACCCTCTTCTACTTTTACCTCTCCTATTTTACCTGGTATCTTTGAATTTATATCTACCTCTTGAGCCTCTATAATTCCTTGATATTTATCACTAGTTTCAATTTCTTGACTAGATGCACATCCAAACAACATTGTGCTTGTCATTATAATTAAACAAATTAAAATACTTTTCTTATTTCTCACTTCAATGAACCTCCCCTAAATAGTTAATATGTTTATTAATTAGTT
This sequence comes from Tepidibacter hydrothermalis, assembly GCF_029542625.1. Taxonomy (GTDB): domain Bacteria; phylum Bacillota; class Clostridia; order Peptostreptococcales; family Peptostreptococcaceae; genus Tepidibacter_A; species Tepidibacter_A hydrothermalis. The sequence goes on along the minus strand of NZ_CP120733.1, from coordinate 120,356 downwards.
TATATGTTAATTATATTACCTCAATCTCATTTTGTAAATATGTTTTAATTAAAAAAAATAGGCCCTTTTAAAGGGCCATTACAAATTATGAGTTTATTTAAATTTATATTTCAGAGGTTCTAAAATATATTGATATGGGGTTTATCAAATATATTATTATGTATATTAGAAAACAAAATAAGCCATGAAGTATAGAGAATTCAATTCTCTAAAAACCTTCATGGCTTTATATTCTTAATTATTGTTTTCCAACTGTACTAATATAATAATCTATATTTCCAATATAATCAAGTGTTCTTTGGAAATTTTTTCATATCAATTTAGTGATTATGATTATGATCTTCTGAATGATCATGGCCATGACTGTGATCATGATTATGATCATGGCTGTGAGTTCCAGTAAATTCATCTTCATGATCGTGATCATGTCCTTTACCATCTACATGCTCATGTCCATGTATGTGTGTATGCTCATGAGAATGATCATTTGAACAACAGCATCCTCCTTTTTCATGATTATGCTCACCACAGCATCCTTCATGAGTATGCTCTCCTATATGTAAATCATGATGAAATCTCTTTTCAAATCTGTTCATAAATCTCATATTTATGTACCCCCTTATCAATAGTTGTTTTTAATTTATTATACAAGATATGTATTTTTTACAATATAATAACATTATTTAAATATAATGTAAACATAAAAAGACTAAAGCCGTAATATTACGACTTTAGTCTTTTTATATCAGTACACTATCAACTTTTTCTTTTAATTCAAATATATCAAAAGGTTTTTGAAGTATTCCCTCTATATTTAACTCATTAAGTATATTCATCTTTTTAGGATCTGTAAATGCTGTCAATATAAAAACTTTAATATCTTGATCATATTTTCGTATATTCTCAAGTATTTCAGCACCATCCATATTCTTAAGTCTCATATCCAAAAGAGCTAAATCTAATTTATTATTCTTTACTATGTCTATGGCTTTCTCGCCATCTTCTGCTAAATAAACTTCATATTCTTCACTAAATAAACTATTTAGAAGGGATCTTAATCCTAACTCATCATCCACAATAAGTATCTTTTTCATAAATATATCCCCCTATATTAATGATTCTCTATTCTTGTTATTATCTTGGCTTCAACAGAACCCAATTTATCTTCCCCAACAACAGATATTATATCATCATCATCAAAATTACTTTCACTTAAAGAATGTCCATCTATATCTATAAACTTCACTCTACTAGTTGAATATCTTATATATATAGTTTTTCCATCTGTATTATTTTCAAGTTCTATTTCATTATCACCAGTGTCTATATCTTTTATCTTTCCTGTATATGTACTCATGCTTACATTATCGTCAGCTTCAATCTCAGTTACCTCTCCACTTTCTAGAGTTATCTCTATCTTATGGTTTATTCTAAGATCATAAAGTCCAGCAGATCTATCATCTACTTCAACTTCAAATCCTGGAGCTAATTTATATGTTTTAGTTTTATTATCATTATCTAATATAGTTATCTCTGGAGTTTGTGCCATTTTTATTTCTTTTAAAATTCCTTTTACTTTTGTTTTAACAGTATCTGCATCAATATCTACAACCTTATCATATTCAACCTCAAGATCTACCTTATCTCCTACTCTAAGATCTGATACTTTAGCTCTATCATTATTTCTTTTTACTTTAACATCCTTGTCTATATCAAATTTATAAGTCTTTTTATGTTTATCATCAGTTTCTATTTCTATTTTAGAAGAAGATACTTCTTGAATTATTCCATCGACTTCAAAGTTTTTAGATATAGCATCTATTTCTTCTATATCTCCATTTTTTATTTTTATAGTTACTTTATCTTCTTTATCAAGATTATAAGCACTTGCATTTTCTCCATCAAGCTTTATCTTAGTAGTAGATTTAACCTTATATTCCTCATAGTTGTTTCCTATTTTGAATTTTATAGTATGATTTCCATTAGCATCAAATGAAACTGTGTAGAAATATCCTTCTTTTTCTTCTTCTACATCACTTAATTTTACAGAATAAAGTTTACTTCCGCTTATAGTTAATTTAACTTCTCTTCCTTCTTTTAAATCTTCAATTTTAGCTGTCTGGCTTCCAAACTTAATACTTATATCACTTTTTTTATTGCTAAATACAAGTTTTTTATCTCTTGAATCCTTTATAGTCAATGTTATATTTCCATTATACTCTAAAACATCATCTATTTTACCTTCAACAGATGTTAAGATTTGACTATTGTCTGTATTAGTATTTGTATCTGTATTTTTGTTTGTATCTGTATTTGTATTTGTATTTCCATTCTTATTCTTTAAATCATATGCAACATATAACATCTTAGACATCTCTGCTCTAGTTACAGGATTTTTAGGATTAAAGTTTCCCTTATAATCACCAGAACTATTTATTATGCCTTTTTTAATAAGTACATCCACATACGGCTTAGCTTCTGATGGTATTTGATTTGCATCTTTAAACCCTAATACAACAACCTTATTCAATTCTTTTTCAAGATCTAATCCTCTTGCAAGATAAACTGCAATTTCCCATCTCAATGCATTTTGTGGATTTCCATTTTTTACAAAAGAAGATAATAATTTTTCATTATTTATTATGTTCTTTTCAAGAGCAAACACTATCTCTTCTTTAGCCCAATCTGCATAAGTTAATATTCCATAATCTTTAAGAGCTTTTTCATATTTAGATTTATTCGCATCATAAGTTGCTTGTACTTCTTTTGGGTCGAATAATCTCGTTATAAGAACTATAGATTCTATCCTAGATACCGACTTATCTGGTTTAAATGTGGCGTCCTCATATCCCGTTACTATTTTTTTAGAAGACATACTCTCCACATATTTTTTAGACCAATGTTTATCTGTTACATCCGTAAACATTTGAGCTCCAAAAGAATACATAACACTTGTCAAAATCAAAAACACAGCTAACATTACAGCCAGAGTACTTTTAACCCATTTTTTAATTCTTAGTTTTTTCATATCAAACCCCCCTACCTATATATTAAGATATATACTTTAACTTTACCACATAATTATTCAATATAAAAGAGATAATAAATGACATATATAATATAACACATTTTAACCGACTAAACTCTATATATTCCAAAAATAATCCCTCTCTAAACATAAGGTAATTTCTAGAACAAGATACATATTTTTTTCATCTATATGCTTGCCTAGATTCAAATATGGAAAACAATGTGAAGTTGAAAAAAACAAAGGAATATGTGATAATTATTACATAAAGTAAAAATATGTCGAAATATGAAAAAGTTCTTCTTTAGAAGAGTCTTACAATGTAAAACTTTTTCGAAATTCATAACGAAAATTATATTTATCTACAACTTAAAAATGAATATAATTTCCTATTCGTTATAAAAATAAATGATAAAATACTTGGAATAATTGACTGAGAGGAGGTAAGTTTATAAAAAAGATAAAAGCAAATCTAAGAAAAAATGTAGTAAATAAATACAAATTAATATATTTACCTTTATTCATTGCACTATTAGCTCTTTTTACTGTTAGCATTTCAAGTTTTTACATAAGCAGAACTTTACTGTTAGAACAAGTAAAACAAGATGGACTCAATCTTGCAAAGCAAGTTACAAAACAGATTGAGAAAAATGAAACATCATTAGATATAATTAATAAAATGTTGGAACAAAAAATTAGAACAGCAGGAAAAACAGTAATAAAAAACGAAGAAAAAATAAATGATGATTTTTTAATAGAATTAATGAAAGATTTTCATATAGATGAATTAAACTGGATGAATGAAAATGGAGAAATTTTATATTCAAGCATTGAACAATATCTAGGGTGGACTACTTTTAAAGGTCATCCACTGTATGATTTTGTACGTAGTAAAGATCAAGAGTTGATAGAGGATATAAGACCAGATTCAGAATTTGGTATTCCATTTAAATACGGAGCAATAAAAAATGAAAATGGATATTTTGTTCAGGTAGGAATCTTAGCAGAAAATATATATAAATTAACACAAAGATTTGACTATCAAACATTAGTTGAAGAATTAGCTCAAGAAGAAAACATTATTTATGCAACTATTGTAGATACAAATTTAAAAGCCATTGCCGATGCAGATATAGAAGATATTGGAATTATATATGATGCTGCTAAAGAAACTCAACTACAACAAGCGACCAATGGGACTATAAGTACAGACGAATGGTTTTATCCAAAAATAGGTAAAAAAGTATTAGAAGTTACAGCTCCCATATTTATTAATAAAAAAATTACAGGTGCTCTAGTTTTAGGACTCTCTATGGACAGTGTTTATTCTTCTGTCTATACTATTTTTATAACTTCATCTATTATATCCATTATGATATTTTTGTTATTTTTATGGATCCAAAATAAAAATATTATAAGACCAGTAAACCAATTAAACTATAATATTAATCAAATAGATATGGAGAATAATATAGAATATAGGCTTCCCTTAGTAGAGAATGATACTTTTTGGGGATTATCACTTTCTATTAATAATCTATTAGATAAATCAAATACATATTTATATCAATTAAAAGAAAATCAACATAATTTAAAAATATCTAACCAAGAGATATTAGCAGCTTATCAACAACTAACCGCATCAGACGAAGAATTAAGAGCTCAATATGATGAAATACAAAACTACACATCATATATAGAGTACCTTGCTTATAATGATGATTTGACAAACTTGCCAAACCGAAGAAGTTTTTTAGAAAAACTTGAAGAGTCAATTAATAAAAATCAGTCAGGAGCTGTTATGTTACTAGACTTGGATAATTTCAAAGAAATTAACGATACATTAGGTCATACATACGGTGATAAAGTGTTGATTACAGTAGCACAAGCGCTTATAAATATAAAAGATGAACAAGTATTTGTATCAAGGTTTGGTGGAGATGAATTTCTTGTTTTAATAGAGGGAGAAAACGACATTTCTATAATTGAAAATTATGCAAAAAAAATAACCAATATATTTAAAAATGATTTTATGATAGATGAGAATGAAATATATATAGGATGTAGCATTGGAATTACTCAATATCCTTTTGATAGTAACCAAGTAAACCAATTGATTATAAATGCAGATTTAGCAATGTATAAAGTAAAGGCTTTAGGGAAAAACAGCTATATGTTCTTTAAAAAAGAAATGACAGAAAAATTAAAGAAGCATATTGAAATAGAAAGAATTTTAAGAGAAGCAATAACAGAAAATGGATTCAAGCTACTATATCAACCTCAAGTTTGTACTTATACGGGGAAAATTGTAGGGTTCGAAGCACTCTTAAGACTAAAAAATCACTCTATATCGCCAGCTGTATTCATCCCAACATTAGAAGAAAATGGTATGATCATTGAAGTTGGAAGATGGGTCACAAAAGAAATAATTAACCAAATAGCTCTATGGAGAAATAATGGAGTAGATGTAAAATCTATCGCCATTAATTTTTCAGCAAAGCAATTAGATGATTCAAATTATATTACATTCTTAGAAAATGAATTAAAGAAAAAAAATGTAGAAAGTAAATACATAGAAATAGAAATTACCGAAAGTATATTTTTAGATAAAAAAGAAGAAACTATCACATTTTTGAATAAACTAAGGAGATTAGGTATAAAAATTGCCCTAGATGATTTTGGCACAGGCTATTCTTCCCTTAGTTATTTAACATTTTTACCAGTGGATAAAATGAAGCTAGATAAATCCTTGTGTGATAAGTTTTTAGAAATGGAAAACATTGCGATTATGGATAATATTATTTCTCTTGCACACAGTTTAAATTTAGAAGTGTTAGCAGAAGGAATAGAGGATATTGAGCAATATAACCGTTTAAAAGTAGGAGGATGTAACTATATTCAAGGATATTTATTTAGTAAACCAGTAGAAGTTACTGAAGTAGAAAAAATATATAATACTGTTTATTTAGAAAAAAAGCTACCTTAGAATGATTCTTCAATCATTCTAAGGTAGCTTTATTTTTAAGTAAACTATCTCACAGTACCTATATTTACAGCCTTATTATAATCTATAATAGATAGATTATAATCTGATATTGATTTTGATAAAGCTATATTAGCTGAATATGATTGGTTAGCAGCTTCTTGAACTTCTAAAAGAGTACTCATTCCAGCATCATAAGAAAGTTTTTTAAGTCTAAATACTTCATTAGCTTTATCTACATTAGATTTTGCTATTTCTATTTGTCTTTTACTATTATTTACTTTATCGTACTTTGATTTTATATCAAATTCAACCATCTGCTTAGAATTTGACATAAGATTTTCAACCTTAGCTACATTTCTCTCTTTTTCTTTGTATACATAAGTGTTTGATGGATACTTAATAGAATTACTCTCAAAGTCAAGCTTTACAATTTCATAACTATTATTCATCTGAATCATATCAAATCTTTTCTCATAAGCAGTTAAAATATCCTTTTTTAAATCGACCTTGAATTTTTTCTCATCGAACTTAGATGTAAGTTCAATCTTAGTATCAAGAGGATAATTTAAAACCATATTAAGTCCTCTATATGCACTTTGCATATTAGTCTTTGATGTTTCTAAATTAGCCTTAGCATCAGCAAGTGATATATCTGCCATATATAAATCTGATTTTGATGCAACACCTAAATCGTGTTTTTTCTTAACATTATCTCTACTCTTTTGAGCATTAGTTAGATTATTGTTGGAAGCTTCATAATAATCTTTAGCTTGAAGTGCCCCATAATAAGCTTGTGTTGTTTTATATTTTAAATCTTCTATTGTATAATCTTTTTTTATTTTTTCTTCATCTAAAGCATTCTGAGCAGCCTTTGAATACATATTAGAATCTAATTGAAAACCTTCTACTGTTCCTAATGAAAAGTCTGAGTTTTCATATTTCTTTTCATTTCTCTTAGCTTTATCATATTCTATTTCTTTTATTTCAATATCCAAATCACTTACCTTTAATTCAGTTGAATTTTTTATCGCTTCGTCTATAGCTTGATTTAAAGATAATTTTTTAGTGTTATTTGTTTGAGGAGTATCCGCATATGCAAGTATAGATGTTACAAGAGTCATGCATATAAGCAATACACTAAGAACCAATCTTTTCATCTAAAATCCCCTCTTTCTTTTTGAATTTGTTTTTTATTTTCGTAACTAGATCATCAAATATACTATACACAACTGGTATAAAAGCCAGTGTTAATACAGTAGATAATGTAAGTCCTCCTATAACTACAGTAGCCATCGGAGCTTGAGTAGATGCTCCCTCTCCTATTCCAAGTGCTAATGGTATAAGACCTAGAACTGTAGTTAAAGTAGTCATAAGTATAGGTCTAAATCTAGTGAATCCTGCTTTTACTATAGCTTCTTTTCTGTCCATTCCAGATTCTCTTAGTTGGTTTATATAGTCAATTAACACTATAGCATTATTAACAACTATACCAGATAGCATTATTACCCCTATTAAAGCAGGTACTGATAATGATCTTCCTGTTATAAATAATCCTATAAACCCTCCAGATAAAGCAAATGGAACTGAAAGCATTACCGTAAATGGATGTATTAATGATTCAAACTGAGATGCAAGCACCATATAAACTATTATTATAGATAGAATAAGCGCAAGCCCTAAGCTTGAGAATGCTTCTGCCATATCTTGTTGTTGTCCTGTAAATGAATAAGTATATCCAGATGGAATATTATACTTTTCAAGTTCCTTTTTTATATCGTCAGTAACAGATTTTAAATCTCTTCCATCAAGCTGTGAAGAAACTGTAACTGTTCTAGTTTGATCTATTCTAGCTATTTGAGTTGGTGCATTACCATACTCTATATGAGCTATTTGTCCTAGCGGAACAATCTTTCCAGTTTGAGATGTTATCTGTATTTGTTTAACATCCTCTATAGAATCTTTAACTGAATCTCCTAATGATACATCTACATCTATTTCATCTCCATCTACTTTAAATGTAGTAGCCTTAGATCCATCTATAGAAGATTTTATAGTATTCGCAACATCACTTGCTGTTATTCCATAAAAAGATGCTACTTCTCTATTAAGTATAACTCTAGCTTCTGGATTTCCATCTTCCATGTCAGATGTAACTTCTGCCGTTCCAGGAACCTTTTTTAATATACTTTCAAAGTCAGATCCTATAGTTCTTAAAGTTTCAAGATCATCTCCTTTTATTTGTATTCCTATAGCAGCTGAGCTTCCTCCACCGCCACCCATAGAAGATGCCTCTGATACTGTTATTTTCGCTCCTGGTATTGATTCTACTTCTTTTCTAACTTCATTTACTATTTCTGATGTATCTCTTTTTCTTTCTTTTTGATTAACTAAAACAACATTCACACTTGATGAATTACTTGCAGTAGTTGAGAATCCAGACGATCCTCCTATAGTTGAAAATACTTTATCCTTTTCAGGTATATTTTCCACTATTTCTTCAACTTGTTTTGTTATTATATCACTTTCCTCAAGAGTCGTTCCAAATGGAGTCTCTATCTTTACAGTAAAGCTTCCCTCATCTTCTGCTGGGAAGAATTCTCCACCAACAGCACCAACTAATACTATTGATGATACAAATATAAGTATTGCTACAAATACTGTCGTTTTTCTATGATGAAGAACATAGTCTAATAATTTTCCATATGCACTACTCAATTTTTCTATAGATTTCGTAAATACATCTAATATTTTTTCTATAAATTTAAACTCTTTTTTCTTAGGCTCTCCAACTTTAAGTATCTTAGAAGATAACATAGGAACTACAGTTATCGCAACTATTAAAGATGCAAGCAGAGAGAATACTACTGCGAATGAAAGATCTTTAAATATTATAGCAGTGAATCCCTCTACGAATACCATTGGTAAGAATACCGCTATAGTAGTCATAGTAGATGCAAATACTGCCATTGTAACTTCCTTAGCTCCTATAATAGCAGCTTCACGTCTTGATTTTCCTTCTTCTCTATGTCTATATATATTTTCAAGAACAACTATCGAGTTATCAACCAACATACCTACTCCAAGGGCTAATCCTCCAAGAGATATTAAGTTTATTGTAAGTCCTCCGAAATACATAAGAGCAAAAGTTGCTATTATAGATATAGGTATAGCAATACCAACTATAAATGTTGATCTTATATTTCTAAGGAATAGGAACAATACAATAACCGAAAGTAATCCCCCTATTATAGCATTACTCGTTACATTCTTTATAGATTTATTTATAAACTCAGATTGGTCCATTCCAACTGTGATATTAATCTGAGAATATTCAGAGCTTACTACATCTACCTCTTTTAATATCTTTTCTGCAACCTTAACGGTATTTGCAGAAGACTGCTTCGTTATAGATATTCCTATACTATTTTTACCATTAACTCTTGATAAAGTATCTTTATCCTTGTAACCAAGCTCAACCTGAGCTATATCTGATAATTTTATTGTTTGGCCAGTTCTTAGTGATATAAGTATATTTTTTATATCATCTATACTTTCAAATTCTCCAACAGTTCTAACCAAAATCTCTTTGTCACCTTTATTTACATTACCACCAGGTAAATTTAAATTCTCTGCTCTTAATGTATTTTTTATTTGGTTAAGTGAAAGCCCATATCCTGCTAATTTTTCTTGATCTACCTTTATGGTTACTTCGTTTTCATCTCCTCCTGATATATCAACAGATGCTACTCCTTCTATTCTCTCAAATTTAGACTGTAATTCATCCTCTACTAAAGACTGTAGTTTTGCAAGATCCATATCAGATGATATTCCTAAATTTATTATAGCCTGAGCATTAGGATCTATCTTAAGTACCATAGGTGATGATGCATCATCAGGTAAAGCTCCTTTTACCAAATCAACCTTTTCTCTCATTTGAAGTGTTGCAAAGTCCATATCAGTTCCATATTCAAATTCAACTATTATTATACTGCTTCCTTCTCTTGAATATGATGTGACATTTTTCAAGTTACTAACAGTTGCAACTGACTTTTCTAAAGGCTTAGTAACTAATGTCTCAATTTCTTCAGGTCCAACCCCACTATAATTAACAGAAACTATAGCAACAGGAATATCCATCTTAGGATAAAGATCTATTGGCAAAAGTCCAAGAGATACAAATCCTATAAGTATTGCTATAAGCATAAACATGAGGGTTGTAACAGGTCTTTTAACCGACATTTTTGATATATTCATATTTACTCCCCCCTATTTCTTTATTTCAACTTTACTTCCTTCTTCTAAGTAATCCTGTCCTTTATTAACAATTACTTGCCCTGGTTTTATTCCTTTTACTATCTCAACAATCTCTCCATTATCAATTCCAGTTTCTACTTTATTAACATGAGCAATATTATCTTTAACTGTATATACTACACTTTCTCCATCCTTTATAACTACTGCTTCTGATGGAATAGTTATAACATTTCCTTTTTTGTCTGTTACTAAGTTTACATTTGCAAACATTCCAGGCTTTATCATACTATCTTTGTTATCTATCTCTATTTTTATAGGATAAGTCATAGAGTTTGATGCTGTTGCAGGAGACAAAGCAGTTATTTTACCTTGGAAATTTTTCTTGTCAGCTGATTTTATAGATATATCAACTACATCCCCTACCTTGATCTTGTTTATAAGATACTCTGAAACATTAGTATCAATAACAACTTTATTCATGTTTGCTATAGAAACAGCTGGTTGAGCAGAAGATGCCATCTCACCTTCATTTATATTAACAGCAGTTATTATTCCAGATATAGGAGCTGTAACTGTTGCATCACTTAGCTTTGATTGTGCGTTTTCAAGTCCAACTCTAGCCTGATTAACTTGAGCCTGAACTGCATCTAAATTAGTAGATGATGCTTGAAGTTCATATGATTCAAAATCTTTCTTTGCTATAGCTCCTTCTTCATATAATGATTTCATTCTCTCATAGTTTATCTTTGCATTTTGTATTTGTTCTTGTGTTCTTTTAAGATTTGCAGCTGCTATATCATATGCAGCTTGAGCACTTTTAACTCCATTTACTAAATCAGTTTGATCTATAGTAAAAAGAACTTCTCCTTTATTAACTTTTTTACCTATTTCAACATTTACTTTAGTAACCTTTCCAGGCATTTTAGGAACAATATCTGCCTCTTCTATAGGCTTTACCTTTGCTGACAAAGTAGTTTTAACATTTATATCTTGCTTTTTAGAAGCTTCTGTTTCAACACTCACAAACTTTTCCTTAACACTTGAAGCTTCTTCTTTCTTTCCACACCCTGAAAGAGCCATAGTTAAAGTTAAAACTATTACAACCAATAAGCTAATTCTTTTTTTCATTATTTCTTCCTCCCCTATCTTTTTAATATTCCATTAAAAAATACATCTATTATTATATCTATTTCTTTTTCAATTGGTATCTCATCATTTCCTCTTACTCCATTTAACCGTTGAAAAAACATGCCAAACATCATACTTGTAAATATTATAGATAATGATTTCTGACCTAGTTTTTTGTATTTATCCTCATCTATATCTATATGTTGTAATATATGTTTCATTACAAGTCCTTCTTTTTCCTTACATTTTTTCAAGTGCATATCCATTATGTCATCATGAAACTGCATTTCGTAATGTATAACCTTAGATATATGGAAATTCTTTTTAAATGCCTTATATCTATTAAGTACTATAAGCTTTAGAATTTCATCTAAAGGTTTTTCTGCATTATCCTCTATAATCTTTTGTATTGAATCAAAATCTGCAAATTCATCAAATTTATCTACATACTCAATCATTACTCCTCTTAATATATCTTTTTTAGTTTTGTAATACCTAAATATAGTTCCTTGTGCAACCCCAGCCTCTTCTGCTATTTCCGCAGTAGTTGCAGCCGAGAATCCTTTTTTAGCAAAAACTTTTAAAGCTGCATTAAATATCTTTTCTTTAGTGTCAGTACCTTTTTTAGTTGCCATATATTCACCCCTAATCTCCGAATGAATGAGTGCTCACTCATTTTTAATCATATAAACATTATACTATTTATAAATACTTTTGCAATACAAAATTTCAATTTTTCTCAATATCTTAACATAAGCATTATTTCAATGTTTTCGTATAAAACTTTAATTGGAATAATAAAAGCAAAGACTTGGCATTTACATCTAATAGCTTTAGATCCTTCTTTAATACTTAGTAAGCTAAATTAATAAAATTGTAGTATACTATATAAGTGTAGAAAATGTAGAAAATTGTATAATATCACAAAAATTACATATTTGTATTTAGGAGGTATCCACTTGCATAAAATAATTAAAAAATTTATTTTTGAAATAATTAAAAAGTCTATTTTTATAATATTGCTGTTGTGTTTGATTTTATTTCTTTGTACAACGTTTCTTCCTAATTATGAATTGTACTCAACAGTTTACAAAGAAACACTTTTTTCATTCTTTTGGTTATTAATTACCATATCTATAATTATATCTATCATCCCATATTGTATAAATGATATAAAAAAAAGTAAGTCTCTCTTTTATAAAATAATGTCTGTACTCTGTACCTTTTTTATTATACCATTCCTTTTAATGGGAGTTCTGGCTTGCTATACCTCTTTTGTTGATTACTTAAAAGATTTAAAATACGTAATATCAAATAAACCTGTATGCACTGAAGAAATCTTCCTTCCTACAACCACATGGATTAAAGCAAGAGCTGGTGTTGGACGTTCTGCTGTTAGAAATCAGCGTAGAGTTCTTATACAAACAGAAAATCTTACCTTTGATCTATTGGATGACGGATCATATTTTATATACGAAAGGCCTGAGCGTATAGGAAATATAGTAAAAGTATCTTATCTACCAAATACAAATACTTTGATATCTATGGAACCTACAGGTAGAAATGTGAGTGTCAAAACAGCTTTAGATATTAAAGCTGCTAAACTAAAAAAATCTTCACATATTTATGAGCATACAGATGATGAATATTTGAATATAGCTTCACTCTATGAGGATATTGGAGACTACAAAAGTGCTCTAGAATGTTATAATATTTTAATTGATGACATAGATGTTCCTATTGAGGATTTTATATTTTATCATCGTGGCTTATGCTATTACGAAACAGGAGAGTATACTAAAGCACTTGATGACTTTGACAAATCTTCAAAGCTACTAGACTCCGGAACTTCTTTATTGAATGATAAGATACACAAAGGCATAGGGGATGTTTATTTTGCACAAAGAGATTATGTAAATGCATTATCAAATTATACTATAGCTAAAGAGAGTTGTAAGGAACTACGAGATATAGTTCCAAGTGAGGTTGAAGAACTGATAAATAAAAAGAATACCTCTGAAGAATATTTAATTCGATCTAAACATTATATGGATTTTTCTGATTATGATAGGGCTATAGAAAATTATACTATTGCCATTGATGAACGAGGTGTTTCTACTTATTTACCCTTTTATAATCGAGGTCTATGCTATTGTGAAATAGGTAATTATATTAAAGCTATTGATGACTTTAATCAATCGTTACGAGTACTGGATACCAAAAATTCTCGTTTTCAGTATAAAATCTATAAACAACTTGGATATCCTTATATACAGTTAAGAGATTATAAAAATGCTCTATCAGTCTATAATATCCTTCAAGAAGAATATGGGTACTTCGAAAATGATGTTTCTGCAATGAAAGAGCTAGTTGAGAAAAAAGATACAGATGAAGAATATGTAATCTTAGCAAAATATTATTTTGACAACGAAGATAGAGCAAACACTATAAAAAGTGCTACTATTGCCATTGAAGAACAAGGAGTTACTACATATTTACCATTTTATTATCGAGGATTATCTTACTGTGGTAAAAACTTTATGGGAGTAATTAATGACTTCACTTATGTATTAAAGGTATTGCCCCCTGAAAAATCTTCATTAAAATATGATATATGCTACAAATTAGGAGATGCTTATATAGCACATGGTGATTATGCTAGTGCAATTGCAAACTTTACAATCGCAAAAGAAAAATATCCAGAGGTTTCTGATATAATAGATAGTCTACGTAAAAATATAGATGAAGAAAAGTAAATAAAATACAATTTATTTCTCAACATGAATATTATTTAAATTTACATTAAGCACTTAACTAAAAAAATAAAGGGTATTAAAATCCGCTTACGCTCATATCGCCAACGAATTCTAATGAATTCCGTTGCTCAAAATGCTAGGGAATGATTTAAATATTTTTTTATAAAACTTGAATTACAACGTTTGAATATCCGTTAAAAAAGTTCACTAAACTCCCCCAAATGAACATTATTGAAATTTCTATTAACTACTTAATAAAAAAATGCCTCGCATTAAAATGTTAGCTACTTATTGGTTAATATTTTTCAATAAAACTTAGATTATGTCGTTTAGATATCCGTTAAGAAACTTCGTTGTCTGACCAAAGGGAGTTCACGAAGTTTCAGGATATTTAATAAGACGTAATCTATAGTTTTATAAAAATATTAATTAAGTAGCGGTATTTTAATGCGAGGCATTTTCGCGGAACCGGCTCTAAAATTTAAATAATCTCATAATCCACACAAGCACTAGAACTTGCAACAGATTTTATATATTCTTTAACAGGAACATGAACTTCATGATCTGCATAAATTTTTAAATCTTCCATTGAATCAAAGTGAGTTGTAAGACATAAGTCATAGTTTCTATCAGATTCTAAAAAATTAACCCCAACTTCTATATGTCTTAGTACGTCTATTTTACCATCCATACCTAAAAGTCTTCTTTTCACTTCTTCAACCTCTTTTTTATCATCAAATCTAAAAAATACTATATGCTTTATCACTTACTCCACCCCTATATTTTATATTTTTTAAGTGTATCATCTAAATAAGCTAAAAATTCATCTCTTAGATTATCTCTTTTAAGAGCATAGTCTACAGTAGCTTGTAAAAATCCAAGCTTATCTCCAACATCGTATCTTCTTCCCTCGAAATTATAAGCATACATAGCTTCTGTCTTTGCAAGCTCTTTAAGTCCATCTGTAAGCTGTATTTCTCCGCCTTTTCCAGCAGGAAGATTCTCAAGTATTTCAAAGATTCTAGGAGTTATAATATACCTTCCAAGAATAGCTATATTAGATGGTGCTTTTTCTACTTCTGGCTTTTCAATTAAGTCTTTAACCTTATATATTCTATCTTCTATATGCTTTCCATCTACTATACCGTATTTTTTAACATCTTCATTTGGAACATTTTGTACTCCAAGTATAGTAGTTCTATATTCGCTATATGCATCAATTAATTGTTTTAAGCAAGGATTTTTGGCATCAACTATGTCATCGCCTAACATTACCGCAAATGGCTCATTTCCTATAAAGTGCTTAGCACAATATATAGCATGACCCAAGCCTTTGGGTTCCTTTTGTCTTATATAATGTATATTTATCATATTCGATATGTTCTTAACTATGTCCAATAACTCTTCTTTTCCTTGTTTTTCAAGCTGCATTTCAAGCTCTACAGACTTGTCAAAATGATCTTCTATAGATTGTTTATTTCTTCCTGTTATTATAAGTATCTCTTCTATTCCAGAATCAACAGCCTCTTCTATTATGTATTGAAGAGTTGGCTTGTCAACTATAGGAAGCATTTCTTTGGGCTGAGCCTTAGTCGCAGGCAAAAACCTTGTTCCAAGACCTGCAGCTGGTATTATAGCTTTTCTTACCTTATCCACATAAACACCCCTTCATTTAAAATTCATATAATGCTTTTCATTGACTATATCGCCAACGAATCCTACACACTCCGTTGCTAAAAATAGTCACAAGTATAGTTCTTTAATTATTATACTGTATAATAATTTATCTTGATACAGGAATATTTAATACTTCTTTATCTGTAACTATAGCTGCAAATTTTCCTTTTATTTTTTCTGGATTTTCATAAAGAATGTTTAAAGCTTTCTTTATCATATTCTCATCATTTCCCGTTACAATCCATATATTAGATAAAGTAGAGTATCCTTTCGGCAATGATGCTATTACAGCCGCTTTATCAAATTCTTTAACTACATTTTTACAACAGTCAAGGCCTTTGACTCCATTGTCTACCTTAAAGAAAAGTTCTCCCTTTTTGTCATTATAAATCTCTCTTATATTATCTATTTTTGAAAGTTCACTCCAAGTTGAAATAAGTATAGTATTTATTTTTTCATCATCATCATATCCATTTTTTATATCCTTTTTAACTAAATCTTCAACCCCATTATTTTTTAAATAGTTATATAAGTTATCCGTATCTTTTTCATACTCCTCAGAATATACAAGCTCTGTTTTTAATTTTTTGCCATCATATCCATTAGTGAAGTTCTTAGGATATGATCCTATTATACTCGATATATAAATTTCATTTTCCCAAGTATGATAGTCCCACAATACATCATCCCCTGAATTCAAATAATAATTTTCAGGACCCACTTGTGCTAAGTTACCATTTATATAATAAAACCAACCTAACTTCTTTTCTTCACTGTATTCTGACTTTATTCCATTTATTGAATCTACAAATTCATTTTCAATTTTTACATCTAAATTACTCTGCATTAATTCCATAACAGTAGTATTTTTAGTAAAATCTAGTTTTTGATCATATATTTGCTTATCTCCAAAATCCTGAGATAAAATGATATTACTGCTACCTTCTATTACATTTTCACTACATCCAACCATAGATGTCATAAGTATCGCAATGATAACAATCAATAATGTCTTTTTCATATTTTAATCCTCCAAAAATTAATAACCTCATCTATTTGATAAGGTTATTTTTATACGGTAATAGGTCTATTATACCATTTCTCCATATTAGTTTGTAGTAATTTCATTTGTTATTTTTTTCATTTTTCTGAAAAATCACTTGTTATCCAGCTAGTTTTTCAAGTTCATTCACCAAACTTTCAAACTTTTTAAGTGCATCATTTATACATTTAGTATCATTCATATCTACACCTGCTTTTTTCAGTATATCTATAGGATAATCAGATCCTCCAGCAGCTAAAAAATCTAAATATTTATCATTTTTACCACTTAATATATCTTGAGATAAACTTATAGCAGCACAACATCCTGTAGCATATTTATACACATAAAAATTTGAATAAAAATGAGGTATCCTACTCCACCATATAGAGCATATATCATCCATTTTAAAATCTTTACCATAGTATTTTTTCATAAGACTTCCCCAAAGCTTATTCAAATTATTAGATGTTAAAGCCTCTCCTTTTTCAGCTCTATCGTGTATAATTTTTTCAAACTCAGCATACATAGCTTGAGTGTATATACTTCCCCTTATAAGATCTATATAACCTTGTATATAATACATTTTTTCATCTTTAGTTTTAGAATTCTTTATCAAATGCTCAAATAACAGAGCTTCATTAGTTATAGATGCTACCTCTGCAGTAAATATTGGGTAATTATAGTTTACATACTCTTGATTTTTAGAAGAATAATAATTATTCATTGCATGGCCCATCTCATGTGCAAATGTAGATACACCACTTAATGTATTATTATAATTTAAAAGCACATAAGGATGAGTATCATAACTTCCCCATGAATAAGCTCCACCTCTTTTATTTTCACTAGAATATACATCTACCCATCTATTATCTATTCCAAAATTCAAATCTTCTACATACTGCTTACCAAGAGGACTTAAAGCCTTGCTTACAATCTTTTTAGCCTCCTCGTATTCTATTTTTTTGTTGTTTTCTTTCAAAGGATTGTACATATCATAATAATGTATCTCATCAAGCTTTAATATTTTCTTTCTAAGAGCTACATACTTATGGAATACATCTAATTTATTATTCACCTCTATTATTAAATTGTTGTACAATGATACATCTATGTTATCCTTATCAAGAGATGCCTCAAGAGATGTTTTGTAATTTCTAGCCTTTGAATAAAATATATCCCTCTTGACTTGACCTGATAGAGCCGATGCCAAAACATTTATATTTTTTTTATAGCTTTCAAATTCTTGCACAAATGCACTTTTTCTAGTTTCACGATTATCATCTTGTAGTAAACTAGAATATTCCCCAGGAGTAAAATTCGTCTTTCTATCTATATCTTTAAATGAAGTATAAACATTCTCTGGAGTACTTGCCACCCCTTTTGATAAAGACAAGATTCTCTCCTCTTTATCTGATAGCATATGCTCCTTTGACTTATACAAATTATTCAAATAAAATTTATACGGCTTTAACTTAGTATTATTCTTTACAAACTTATCTATAGTCTCCTTTGGAGTATTTAAAATCTCAGGCTCTATAAACGATACACTACTACTAAGTTTAACACTCAAATAACTTATATTATCACACATAGTTAGATATTTATTATTTGAAGTATCTGTATCTTTACTCATATAAGCATACGAATAAAGCTTTTCAAGCATTCTACTCATATTGTCAGTTGTATTTAAAGCCTCATATAAATACCTAGATCCTCTTGAAAGCTTACCCTTATAAGCTTTTATCTTGGGTATATTGTTCTCAAGTATCTTATAATCTCTCTCCCAATCAGAATTAGAAGAATATATATCCGAAAGATTCCACTTATACTTATTAGTGTTTTGCTTATTACTAAATACAGATACAGTCTTAGTTTCTAAACTATAAAAAGAAAACAAGCTTACAATCAACACAGCTATAATAGATAATTTATATACCTTTTTCATAAAAATCCTCCTAACCATACTTATATATAATTAGGTTGTGTATTTTTTTTGAAATTATAATCAAATTCATGTATTTAATCCAAAATAAATGACATTAAAATACCGCTCAAGTATTAATGCCATTTATTTTGTAAGTTCAGATTTTAATCTTTAAATGCATTTAAATGTATATTATCTACAAAACCACATTAAAAATTACGTGCATTGAAATGTTAGCTACTTTTTGGTTAACCTTTTTCTATAAAACTTAGATTACGAATACTTAATATACGTTAAAAAACTTTTTTGTTTGACCATAGGGAGTTTAAAAATTTTAGAATATTGAGTATACGTAATCTTTAGTTTTATAAAAAGGTTAACTAAGTAGCGGTATTTTTATGCTCGTAATTTTAGGCTTAACTTCCATATGATTTTTTATTATAAAAAAAGATGGCTAATTTATTAAATTAGCCATCTTTTAATTAATTCATCTTTATTATCTCACCATCATAATCCAAAAATTCTCCAGTTAAAGCATCTACATACTCTATATCGTCCATTCCTTCTTTTTCACTCATCTTATACATTAATCTTGTCTCTGTTTTCTTACTTTCTTGATCGTATATATCTACATAACAAAGCTTGACTTCATTTTTATCAATATATAACTGTTTTATTTTTTCAATATCCAAAGCTTTACTCTGATCTTCAAACTTCTTACTATTATCCCAGTATCCTTCTATAGATACTATATTATTATTATTTAAATCAACATATACTCTTGTAGTGTTGTCTATATATTTTGCTCCATTTACCACTCTATTAAATTTATATCTTCCAATACTATTATAATGCATATTTCCTTCTTTATCCTTATACTCTCCATTAATTTTTCTTATTTCAGTATCTATATTAGCAGCCTTACTTTGACAATTATCTGCTAAAACCTGTAAAGCTCTTTCATATCCATCTTCCCATGTATATTTTGGCTTTACATCTGTTTCGCCCCATTTATCAAAATTAGTATCCATATGTATTATTTCTTTATTGTTTTTATCTATTACTATCTTACCATTTACTTCATTTTTTTCTTCATCTTTATAACTGAATTTAACTCCCCAAGCTTCCCCTTTTGATGTCTTTTTATTTTCAACATCCACAAGTTCTTCTATGCTAGTTATAGTTATATCTTTATTTAATAACTCTTTAATTTTCTTTGTTACATAGTCTCTTGTTTCTTGCTCATTTAAGTTATAGCTTGGCATTTTTATTGATACTGATTCTTTATAATTTTCTTTACTCATCATACTTCTGTCCATATTCTTTATATAATACTCAAGTTCACCATCTTTAGCATCTATCATACTTGAATTTTTATAATAAGGCGCATATACAAACTTTGCTTTTTCCTTTTCGCTTCCATCTTCATTGTATGTATCTATGTACATAGGTCTCATTTCTATATTGTCTTCTATAATTTTTGCAGCCTTAGATTTATCTATTACATTTTCAACTTTTGGCATATCAGTATTGTCATCCCAATTTAAACTATAATCAGATACTCTATTAAGTTCTCTATCTACAGTTATATTTATTCCTTGTTGATCAAACTCTATATCATTTAAAACTCTTTTGTATTCAAAATCAAAACTATAATCATCTTCTTTTTCAATACATTTAGTATTTTTTACTTTGTCTGGATGCATTTTATTAATTAAATCATCTGCTAACTTTCTAGCCTCAGACTTAGTTAATTTCTTATTATTTTCACCACGTTGATATATATATACACTAGATACAGTTTTATCTGGTTCAATACAAACATCTACATCCATATAGTTTTTATCTTCTTTGCATATATTTATATCCCAAGCTCCTTCTTTATAACTCTCCATAACTGTAACTTCAAAATTATTATCAACATCTATATCGAAGTATTTCTCAACAGTATCAACAGCTATCTTCTTAGCTTCATCCTTACTTAGATTCTCATCTGCAAAAGCAAATACACAACTACTAATAATAAAAACAAATACAAATAAACTTAATATAAATCTATTCTTCACAAAAACGCCCCCTTACTTTTTTTGTATATATAAGATGATAATACCATATTGTGGTTGATTTTTACAACACAAAAAGACTGTTAACATTTTTTTGCTAACAGTCCTTTTTTATAACGAATAGGAAATTATATTCCTTTTAAAGTTGTAGATAAATATAATTTTCGTTATGAGTTTTAAGCAACGGAGTTTGATAAGACTCGTTGGCGCCATGCAATTTTAAAAAAGTTTACATTTAAGATTCTTTTAAAGAATAACTTTTTATACAAATAGTGATAACAAGCTAGTAGCTAGAATTAACATGAATGCTCCACCAATACGTGATGAAATTTGAGCAAATGGCATTAACTCCATTCTCTTACTTGCAGATAGTACTGCTACATCTCCAGTTCCACCCATATTTGCCATACATAAGCCTCCAGTTATAGATGCTTCTATAGGATAAAATCCTAAGAAGTGACCCACAAAGCCCGAACCCATTGTAGCTCCTACAACAGTAGTAAATACTAATACTATATATACTAACGATAAAGAACTTATAACTGCATTTAAATCCGTATATGCTACACCTATTCCTACTAGTAATGCTGGTGTAAAGTTTGTCATAACAAACCTAAACCACTGAAATGCACCTTTTTCATACTTTTCAGGTACAATACCTAATACTTTTACAATAGCCACACTTATAATCATTAAAGCGTATGAGTGTATAGGAATGAACTTAGCTAACATCTTACCCCATACGAAGAAAGTAGTAGATAGTAATATTCCTATTCCCATCAATTTATAATCAAGTTTTATAACTTCTTTTGATTCCTCTTTGATATCATCCTGTGCCTTCATTAATTTTCCATTTCCAGTTAAATTCTTTCTTTTCTTACCTATTTTATCTAATAATCCAGCAACAACAATTGCCATGGCATTTCCCAACGCAAGCGCCGGAACCATCTTCGACATCATATTAGCAGGATCAACATCTAATACCTGTCCAAACATTTCCGCAAGCGGAACTGCTCCTGCTCCCATACCGCCTCCCATAATAGGAATAGCTATATAAAGTATTGCTTCCTTTGCTCCATATCCCATAATCATACCAACAAGTCCTGTTAATCCTAGAGCAGCAATAACTCCACCAATAATAACAGGTAAATATCTTATAGATGCACTAATTAAAAGCTTTCTATCCATACCCAAAATACTACCTGTTATAAGTGCTGCAATGTAAAAACTTAAAAATCCTTCACCCTTCATAAAGCTAGTCATAATTTCTTTTGAACTCTCTGGTAGTATTCCGTATGTTACTAATGCTGCAGATGCAAATATAATAACAATTGCACCTCCACCTAAATAATCTTTTATTATCGGCAAACGATTTCCTAACTCGTTCAGTGATGCACCTACAACCATCATAAGAGGTAGTGCTCCAATCATACCTTTAGGGAGTACTCCCATATAAGTTGCTCCTAAAATAACTATTGATAAAATCATAAACATAGGAAGTGATATTCCCATTATCTCAAAGCCTTTGTTTTGCCTTACACTTTTATCAGTATTTACAGTAGCTGACATATTATTTCCTCCTTTTTTATTTTATAAAAACTCATATAATT
Source organism: Tepidibacter hydrothermalis (assembly GCF_029542625.1). Lineage (GTDB taxonomy): Bacteria > Bacillota > Clostridia > Peptostreptococcales > Peptostreptococcaceae > Tepidibacter_A > Tepidibacter_A hydrothermalis. Next base: position 97,882 of record NZ_CP120733.1, on the reverse strand, counting down.
TCTAAATTCTTGCAATACCTGTATCCCTAGCAGCCTTCTCAACTGCACTTGCAACAGCTTCTACAATTCTTGTATCAAAAGGTTTTGGAATAATATATTCCTCATTCAATTCGCTCTCTTGTATTATCTCTGCAATAGCATTAGCCGCTGCAACCTTCATCTCTTCGTTTATATCACTTGCTCTTACTGCTAATGCTCCCTTGAATATTCCTGGGAAAGCCAAAACATTGTTGATTTGATTTGCAAAATCAGACCTTCCAGAACCAACTACTCTTGCTCCTGCTTCTTTTGCTAAATGAGGCATAATTTCTGGAATAGGATTTGCCATTGCAAACACAATTGCATTCTTATTCATAGAAGCTACCATCTCTTTTGTAACAACATCTGGTGCTGAAACTCCGATGAATACATCAGCATTTTTCATTGCATCTTCTAATTTTCCCTTTTCATTGTTAGGGTTTGTAATCTTAGCTATTTCTTCTTTTAATTCATTATTACTTTCTTTGCCTTCATACAATATTCCATCTATACCGCACACTAAAATATTTTTTGCATCCATATTAAGTAGCATCTTAACAATTGCAGATCCTGCTGATCCTGATCCATTTACTACAATCTTTATATCTTCCCATCTTTTATTTACGAGTTTTAATGAATTTATTAATCCTGCAGTTGTTACAATAGCAGTTCCATGTTGATCATCATGAAATACTGGAATATCTAGTTCCTCTTTAAGTCTTCTTTCGATTTCAATACATCTTGGAGCAGAAATATCCTCAAGATTAATTCCTCCAAAAGTAGGAGCTATCTTTTTTACCAAATCTACAATCTCATCTACATCCTTTGTATCAACACATATAGGGAATGCATCTACCCCTGCAAACTCTTTAAAAAGTACAGCCTTTCCTTCCATTACAGGCATTGCAGCCTCCGGTCCAATATCTCCAAGTCCAAGTACCGCAGTTCCATCACTTACAACCGCAACTAAATTTCCCTTTGAAGTATACTTATAAACATCTTCCTTATTTTTTGCAATTTCTCTACATGGCTGTGCAACACCTGGTGTATATGCTACACTCAATTCATCCTTATTAGTTACAGCAACCTTAGATACAACACTAATCTTTCCTTTGTATTCCTCATGCACCTCTAATGCTTTTTTAGAATAATCCATGTTTTCATCGCTCTCCTTTATGTTTTAAATTAATTCTCCCTATTCGTTTGTGTTAACTTAAATGTTATGTTGTTTCGTCAGTATTTTCAATATTTACAACTTATTCTAAATATTTAGTAAATTAAAAATATATTGTTATTTATTTTTCAAATTTCAAATACCGTATAAACGTTAAAAAACTCTTATTGACAATACATTATCAATAAGAGTTTTATTTTTTTATATACTAAGCAACGCAGCCTGTAAGGATCGTTGGCAACATAAGTCACCGAGTTAGCGAGTAGACGAATTTTTTACAATATAGGAGATTATAAAGTTTTCAATCTATACATAACATTGATTAGGAACTACACTTGCAACTATTTTTGAGCAACGGAGCCTGTAAGGATCGTTGGCGGCATGAGTCACCGCGTTAGCGAGTAGACGAATTTTTATACTTATAAAGATATGAAGGTCTTCCCCTAGAGCCATACTCTATTTTTTTCTCAACACTCCCTATTTCATCTAGATAATCTAAATACCTTCTAATCGTAACTTTTGACATACCCATATTTTCTGATATAACTTCACTAGATAGTAACTCATCTTTGTTCTCTTTTAAAAACTTCATTATTCTATTTAATGTGAATTTATGCAATCCTTTTTTTAAATCTTTTTCTTTCTCCTGCTTATATGATTTCATAAACAACTTATCTATTTCCTTTTGTTCTACAAAAGGCTTTTTAACTAATAAATTTTTCCTATCTTTATAATTTAATAATGATTTTTCTAATCTATCAAATTCAAATGGCTTTACCAAATAGTCTACTGCACCTAACTTTAAGGCTTCATTAATTTTCTCTGTATCATTTGCAGCAGTAACCAATATAAAGTCTATCATTTTATTTTGACTTCTAACCATTCTAAACAGTTCCATCCCATCTATCTTAGGCATGTAAATATCTAATATTACCAAATCGATTTTACTATCATCTATTTTTTTAATTGCATCTTCTCCGTTATTTGCAACACATTCAACCTTAAATCCATCTATTTTATTAACAAATCTTTTATTTAATTCTGCCAACATAGGATCATCTTCTACAATAAGTACATTAATCATCCCTTGACCTCCTTAGGTATTTTAACTAAAATGCTTGTTCCTTCTTTATACTTAGAGTCTATACTCAATTCACCATCTAACTTCTTAATACTCTTCTCAACTAAGAATAATCCTGTTCCTCCTTCGTCTTTTTTTGTTGTAAAACCTCTTTTGAAGATTCGCTGTATATTTTCCTCTTCTATACCTATTCCATTATCATGGACTTCTATTTCTATAAAATCATCAACATCCTCTATTCTAAAATAGATTTCTCCATCTTCTCCTTTTCTTACAATAGCCTCCATAGCATTGTCTAGTAAATTCCCAATAATAGTTACTAAATTTTCATTTTGTATATTTTTATAGTATTTCTCAAGATAGCAATTTTCATATAACTCCATATCTACATTCAATTCCTTAGCTCTATTTAACTTGCCAAGTATAATTGCTGATATAGTTGGATTCTTTATACTCTTTGTAAGAAAAAACCTTGTTTGTTCCTGCTCTTTTACAATATCTTTAATATATTTTCTTAACTCATCTATCTCATCTAGCTTTATAAGCCCTAATATAACATGTAATTTATTCATAAATTCATGAGTATTTGCCCTTAGTGCTTGTACAATTTGCCTTACACCTGTAATTTCTTCTGCCAATCTCTTGACCTTTGTTCTATCATTGAACGATGCCATGGCTCCTATAATTTCATCTCCATCCTTCATAGGAACCCTATTAGTTAGTATAACCGTATCATTTATAATTTGTTCTTCGTTATACTCACCTTCTCCACTTTTTAAAACTTCCAATAATCTACTTGTTGGAAATACATCTAATACATACTCTCCTATTACATTTGGTTTCTTTATATTAAGTATTTTTATAGCATAATCATTAACTAAAGTAATTTTTCCATTTGAATCAATGGCAATAATACCTTCTATTATAGATTCAAGCATAGCCCTATTTTCCTTATACAAATATACAATTTCATAAGGCTCTAATCCTAAAAGACTATCTTTTGTTCTCTTTGCAATTACTAATGCACCTATTATTCCTAGAATTATTCCAAACAAAGTAAATCCAAATATAGTTAAAAGAGCATCTTCTCTGAAATCTTTAATATCCTCATATAGTACTCCAACCATCACAAATCCAATTTGCTCATTTTCATAAAAAATAGGCTCAAAGGCTCTAATAGAAATTCCAAGCGTTCCCTTGGCTTTTGATATATAACCCACACCTTCATTTATAACCTTTACTTCATCTCCTCCTACAAAACGTTTTCCAAGCTTGTCTGGATTTGGATGAGCATATCTTATTCCATTCATATCAGCTATAGTAATAATATCTACTTCATCTAATTCATCTAATAGTTTGTGCGTACTTTCTTGAATTTTTTCAAAATCTTTTTCCTTAAGTGCACTTTGAACATCAGGTGAACTAGCTAATATTAAAGATACATTTTTTATATTATCCTCTACCTTATTTTGAATATTATCTAATGACCATTTTCCTATAAATAAAATACTCATACCTATTGATACAAGAATTAATATTATTATTGGTATAGTAATCTTAGTTTGAAAAGAAAGATTCTTCTTCATGATTATCACCTCATCAATTCTATAATTACATAATATTAAGTTCATTGCAACAATTCTTAAAAATCAAACAATTGTTTTTTGGATTTTATAATCTCATAATAAACAAAAATACCCTATAAGGTAGGCTTTTTAATTGCCCACTTTATAGGGTACTTAATCTAACTTTAATTAAAATTTCAGCTTAAAACATATTACTATTATTGTATTTCAGGATTTGATAAAGCCTTGTATATACTCACAGCCATCTCTGTCATAGTAGCATTATCCTTAGGTCTAAAACTTGAATTACCTCCATTTATTATTCCAAGTCCCTTGCACACAGCTACATATCCTTTGTAATTATTATCTATACTAGCCTCATCACTAAATTCAAGTGAATATACACCTTTCATATTTGCCATTTCTTCTTTATCTATAAGCTTAACTATCATCTTAGCCATCTCTTGTCTTGTTATCTTAGAATCCTTGTTGAAGTTTTCTTCTTTATTCTCTACAAATCCATACTCAACTGCAAGCTTTATATAAGACATATCTTCATCATTATCTTTTATATCTTTGAACTTAAGATCCTTAATATCATTTGCTCTATAAGTGTTATAACCTTTAGCATTTACAACCATCTTTATAGCATCTATTTTAGATAATTCTTTATTAGGTTCAAACTCTTTCAAATCTATTATCTTATTATCACTTAGTATTGTAAGCTCTTTTTTAGCCCAATGATCTTTTACTTTATCAGAATAGTTTTTATCATCATTTTTCTCAAATTTATTTCCACTATAATCTAATACTTCTCCAGTAACTGAATCTATATGTGCTATCATATACATATCTTTTATGCTATATAAAACTTTTGTATTTTCAATATCTTTTCCATTTTCAATATTGAAATAACCTAATTTTATATCAGCATTATCAAAGTATATATCCTTAGCTTTATCTTTATCAATTACATTTTCAACAGTTGGGAATTTAGCTTCTTTATCCCATCTATATTCTATCTCTGTTATATCACCTGTTTTAACATCAATACCTACACGTATACTATTGTTTTGATAATCTATTTTGTCATTAACTCTTGCGAAGTTATAGTGATATGTTTGTGTATTTATTTTTCTACCATTGATATAAACATAAGAGTCTTCTTCTATTAATTTAGTATTTATGTCCTTAATATTATATCCATAATACTTACTCAAAATATCTACTGACTTATCATATCCTTCACTCCAGCTTAACTTAGGATCGAATTCCTCCTCATCATCAAAATTATAAGAATCAAATGATATCAGTTCACCTGTAAGCGCATTTATATATATACTTCCATCTAAATCTTTGTTTTTAACATCAAAATTAGCTCTCCATATATTTTTTCCTCTTGCTCTAAAGCGTGAACTATTTTCTTCATATCTTAATCTATCAATTTCAAAATCATCTTTTATAATTTCTTTTGCAATAGATTCAATTATATCCTTAGCCTCTTTTTCTGTTAATTCTGTGCTTCTCTCTTTAGGCTGAGTACTTTTTTCATATATTTTCTCTTTTTCTTCCTCTTTTATATCCTTATATTTTAATTCATTATTTAATCCGTCCCATCCAACTACTTTTCCACTTTTAGCATCTACTAAAAATCCTTTTTCACATTGTGGAACATAAGATAATTTTATATCCTCAGAATTCCCATCATAATTTTTATCTACATCATAATATACAAGTTCCATATCAACATTATCCTTTAATATCTGCTGAGCCTTGTCCTTAGATATAACATCTTTATTTTCATCAAATTTCATATTGTAATCCCAATTCAATCTATAACTTTCAACCTTACCTGTATTTCCATTGACTTCTATTTCTATTGTATTTTGTTCAAAGTCAAGTCCATTCTCCTGTCTTACATATACAAAGTTATAATTTGGCCCTCTAAAATTTCTTGAAAAATAACTATCATCAGCAAGTCTTACCTTAGTACTCTCATTAGGATTTATTTTCTTTAAAAAATCATCAGCTATTTTTTTAGCTTCTTCCTTTGTCATAGTTGCAACTAGTCTATTTTCATCCCAAGTATCATATCTAAACCCTACTATTTTACCATTAGTAGAATCTATTTCTACATCTATATCTACGTCTATATCATCCTCATGCTTATTCCAATTCATACTCCACACACTTATATCTCTATAATTATCCTCTTCAAGCTCTAATCTAGATTCAAACTTATTATCTAATTGTATCCCGAGATAATTTTTTACCACATTCTCACTGATCTTCTTAGCCTCATCCTTTGATATATTAGATTGAGCAAAAGATAGTATCGAACCAAATAATACAAAAAGTACTGTAAAAATACTTAACACAATTCTTCTAAAATTCATACCGTCCCCCCCTTGTTAATACGAACCCTTTACCATTATACTATATTCTTGTAAATAAATTACATTTTTTCAGTACATTTTATAATTCTTTTTTGATATAAAGTTCCTCTTAACTTAGAACCGAGTTATTATCTCAAGCATTAATAATGTTAAGTCTTAGATATCTTAGCTTTTGGATAAATTTAAAAGGGGCTAATTCTAGCCCCTTCATTAATATTTCTATTCAAATATATTGCTATTATTCGATTCCAGACTTGGATAAAGCGTTGTATATAGTTACAGCCATCTCTGTCATAGTAGCATTATCCTTAGGTCTAAAACTTGAATTACCTCCATTTATTATGCCAAGACCCTTGCATACAGCTACATATCCCTTGTAGTTACTATCTATACTAGCTTCATCACTGAATTCAAGTGAATATACACCCTTCATCTTAGCCATTTCTTCTTTATCTATAAGCTTAACTATCAACTTAGCCATTTCTTCTCTTGTTATATTAGAATCCTTGTTGAAGTTTTCTTCCTTATTTTCTACAAATTCATACTCAACAGCCAATTTTATATAAGATAGATCTTCATCATTATCTTTTATATCTTTGAACTTAAGATCCTTAATATCATTTGCTCTATAAGTATTATAACCTTTAGCATTTACAACCATCTTTATAGCATCAATTTTAGATATTTCTTTACTAGATTCAAACTCTTTCAAATCTATTATATGGTTATCACTTAGTATTGTAAGCTCTTTTTTAGCCCAATGATCTTTTAATTTATCTGAATAATCTTTATCATCCTTCTTGCTGAATTCATCTCCATTATAATCCAATGCTTTTCCAGTGATTGCATCAACTTTATCAAATCCATATCTGTCTTCTAATTTATATGCTAAAGTGGCTTGTTTATTGTTTTCTTCTTCATTCCCAATAGTAGTGTAACCTAATTCAATATCACTATTATCAAAGTATATCTCTTTTGACTTATCTTTATCAACTATATTCTTACATTCTGGAAACTTAACATCATTATCCCATTCATATTCTATTTCTATTATATCTCCAGTTATTGCATCAACACCTATAGATATACTATTGTTTTCATATTGTGTTTTATTGTTAACTCTTGCAAAAGTATAGTAATATGAATCTGTATTTATTTTTTTGCCATTACTATAATAATAACCTTTTTGCTCTACTAATTTAGTATCCAAATCTTTTATATTATATCCATAATATTTACTTAAAGTATCTATAGCCTTGTCATATCCTTCACTCCAAGTAATTTTAGGAGTAATATCTTCTTCATCTCTAAAGATATAAGTATCAAAAGATATAATTTCACCTGTAAGTGCATCTATTGACACTCTTCCATCTCTATCTTTGTCTTTAATATCAAGCTCAGCTTCCCATATTTTTCTTCCTCTTGCCATATAGTAATCGTCATTTTCTTCATATCTTAAGAAATCAACTTCAAAATCACCTTTTACAAAATTTTTTACAATAGAGTTTATTCTATCTCTAGCCTCTTTCTCTGTTAATTCCGTACTGTGTTTTTGAGGCTTAGTGCTATTTTTATATATTTTTTCTTTTTCTTCATCTTTTATATCCTTGTATTTTAACTCATTTTTAGCTCCATCCCATCTAATCATATCTCCGTTTTTTGCATCTACTAAAACGCCTTTTTCATTATATGGCTTATAATATAGCTCTATACGCTCAGGTTTATTGTCATCATTTTTATCTATATCTGAATATACAAGCTTCATATCAGTATTGTCTTTTAATATCTGTTTTGCCTTTTCTTTATCTATAAGATCTTTATTATCATCAAATTTCACATTATAATCCCAATCAAGTCTATACAATTCTACCTTACCTGTATTTCCATTGACTTGTATCTCTATATTATTTCCTCTAAACTCAATTCCATTTTCCTCTCTTACATACTCAAAATAATACGGTGCTCCTCTAAATCTTTGTGACATATAATTATCATCATTAAGTTTCACCTTACTACTTTCAACAGGATTTATTTTCTTCAAAAAATCATCAGCTATTTTTTTAGCTTCTTCTTTTGTCATACTAGGCATCGATCTATTATAATCATTATGACTCCAATTATGATATCTTAATGCTAATATTTTGCCACTATTAGAATCTATTTCTGCATTTATATTTATGTCTACATCCTCTTTGTACTTATTCCATCTCATACTCCATACAGATTTATCTCTATATTTTTCGTCTCTAAACTCTACTCTAGATTCAAATTTATCGTCTAACTCAACACCCATATAGTTCTTTAATGCATTTTCTGCTGTCTTCTTTGCTTCATCCTTTGATATATTAGGCTGTGCAAAAGATAATATAGAACCGCACAATACAAAAAATACTGTAAAAATACTTAAAATAATTCTTCTAAAATTCATTCCGTTTCCCCCCTCATTAATATATATCCTTTATAATTATACTACTCTTTTGTTAATAAATTACATTTTTTTAGTGTCTCTTTTATACTTTCATATTCATATATAAAGTTGAAAGGGGATGATAACATGGCAATAACAAGTATTAAAACAGGAACAAGTCTGAAATTAAAGTATTCTTTAGGTCTCAATGAAAAAGGTGTTGAAAAATTTAAGACAACATCTATTAAGAATCTATCACTTGATGCAACTGATGATGATCTATTTGGAATGACTACTTTGATGAAGGATATGCAGAGCAATTCTTTGGTTGATGTTAAAAAGGTAGTTGATACTGATTTAAGCGAGTAATTATAGTATCCAAAATATATCTATGAAAATACCGCTCATGCAATAGAATTTTTATAGATATTAAAGGTTTATTATATTTTTGTTATAATCCCGCAACTAAAATTATTAAATTTTCTCTCTTAGGTTAAATTTTATTCCTGTCCAGAACCTTCATAAGGTAGGAATAAACATTTAAAAGTCGTTCAAAACTTTAATAATTTAAGTCGCTAGTTATAGGTGTCTATCAGAATTTTCAGTTTCACCTCAGCAAATATAATAAACCTAACCGGTATGAGAAATTTAAAATATAAGGAGGTAATATTATGGAAAAGAGACTTGATATGAAGTTTGTTAAATCTGACGGTAAAAAGGTGACTGTTAAGGTTCATAGCTTAAAGGATGATGTTGATGATAGTGCTATAGATGCTTTGATGGATTATATAGTATCTAAGAATCTGTTTAAATTCAGTGGAGAGAGCATCGTTAAGAAAGAATCAGCTGAGATTGTAACTACTCAAACTGAAAATGTTCATATTAACTAATTGATAAAGGGGCTAATTTTAGCCCCTTTTTACTCTATAGGAAATTATATCATTTTTTGTTTTATGGATAACTTATTGAAGGATATAAACATGCAACTATTTTTGAGCAACGGAGCCTGGAAGGATCGTTTGCGACATGAGTCACCGCGTTAGCGAGTAGACGAATTTTTTACTCTATATAAAAGTATAAGGAGGAATATTATGAATGAACTTTTAGGGCTTGTTTCTAATGTGGGTTTTCCAATAGTTTTATCCATTTATCTTCTAACGAGGATAGAGGAAAAACTTGAAAATTTGACCCAAAGTATTAACAAGCTGAATAATGTTATTTCTAGAATAGAAACAAAATAATCTAATTTTTTGTATTTTTGTTTGTTTCAATGTAATATATTACTGGACAAGAATTTTTTCGTATAACAGGAGGGGTAGACTATGTGTTCCAAACAAAATATTTATGATAATGAAACTTTTTTTAATGGGTATAAAGCTTTAAGAGCAGATTCTGTTAATTACAATATTTTATTAGAACAACCTATATTTAGGAAATTATTACCTGATCTAATAGATAGATATGTTTTAGATGTTGGATGTGGCATGGGGGATTCTTGTATTTTTTATGAAAAGATAGGAGCTAAAAAAGTTATAGGAATTGATATTTCAAATAAAATGATATCAGAAGCAAGGCGAAGAACTAATAGTGAAATGATTAAATATTACAACACGGATATGTGTGATATAGAAAAACTTGAAACTAGATTTGATGTAATAACTAGTTCATTAGCAGTACATTATATTCAAGACTTTGATTCTCTACTAAAATCGGTTTATCATAGCTTAAATAGTGGGGGCTATTTCATATTTTCTCAAGAACATCCTCTGACAACTGCTCCTTTACAGGGAGTAGAGTACACTTATAATGAAAATGGAGATGTTATTCATTATAATTTATCTGATTATATGTATAGTGGAATAAGAAAAGTTGAATGGTTTGTAGATGATGTAATAGTCTATCATAGACCTATTTCAGAAATTATAAATCTATTAATACAAAACAATTTTATAATTGAACAAATCGAAGAATCTACACCTAGTAATAATGCATTAGCTCAATGCCCTGACATGAGCAAAGAATTTCACAAGCCAAGTTTTCTTTTTGTTAAAGCAATGAAGAAATAAACCTAATCAGTATTATATTTGGTTAACTCTGTGTAATACTATCTTACTATGTGTGTAATAAGGGAAGTCTAAAATGACTTCTCTTATTTTATATACTCATATAAAGAAATACAAGATGACAAATGTCCTAACGAGTTTTGTTAGAAAGATGATACACTTAATATAATCGTCACATACTCTTTAACCTTTGAAGAGTATGCATTATCATAAAAGTGTGTATATGAGATTTAATCAAATGACAAAAAATTAAAGGATGTGAAGAACAGTGTTAGGAGTAATATTTTCCTTTATAGGAGGTATTTTTATAACCATTCAGGGCGTATTTAATACACGTGTAAGTGATAAAATAGGTCTTTGGGAGACAACAGTTATAGTCCATGCAGTTGGACTGACTGTAGCACTTATAGTAATGTTTATTTGGGGTGAGGGCAGTTTTAAAAAATTACAATCAGTTAATAAATTATATCTGATAGGTGGTGCATTTGGTGTCATCATAATTTTTAGTGTTATTAAAGGATTTACATTATTAGGTCCTAGTTATTCAATAGCGATATTATTGATTACTCAACTAATTACTGGTACCATAATTGACACTTTCGGATTATTTGGCAATCCTCAAATGAAGTTTCACTTAACAAAACCATTAGGGATTTTAGTGATGATTGCCGGAATAATTATATTTAAGTTAAAATAACATATGGTTCATATGTGTAAAATAATTTTACTAATATTGATAATACTTTGATTATTTTATTTGCGAAAATAATATACATATTGCACCAGCCAATGTACTACTACATCGTAGATATAATTTATTAATCTTAAGGGGACCATAAAACTGGTGTAGATTTTTTTTATCGTATCTTTCTAAACAACGTAAAAAAGCTAATCCTTAAATTTATTTTTAAGAACTAGCTTTTTTATGTTGATATCTTATGTGACCTATTCATGTTTTGGTGGACTCACCCCTTTATTTAATATTCTTTAATTGTTTCTAATTTTATATATCTTCTTTTTAATCATCCTTTCTATAATTTTTTGTTATTTTATAATTCATTCTAATGTCTTTGGTGGAATCATCTCCTATTCTTTAGGTATTTGTTAATATTATTATATCATAATTTTCAGAAAATTCAATGTTTTTGTAGAAATTTTCTGAAATTTATTTTTAAGTATTAATAATGCACCCCTATTCCCAAACTATTATTTAGTCCAGAAATAGAGGTTCATTAGACAATTTCAAACCTACATATATATTCCAGCACCAGGACCTAGAGGTATATTCCAGCACCAGGACCTAGAGGTATATTGAATTGCATAAATACAACCATTAGTATTATCCATATGATTCCATAAACTATTGAATACGGAAGCATATTTGCAATTATAGTTCCCATTCCTGCCTCTTTATCATACTTTCTAGCAAAAGCTAAAATTATAGGGAAGTATGGAAATAGAGGGCTTATAGGATTAGTTATTGAATCTCCTATACGGTAAGCTACCTGTGTTACAGCTGGATTATAATCAAGAAGCAAGAACATAGGAACGAATACAGGTGCCATTATAGCCCATTTTGCCGAAGCACTTCCTACAAATATATTTATGAATCCAGACAATATGATAAATCCAATTATAAGTCCAAATCCAGTAAAGCCCATATTCTTTAGTGACTCTGCACCTTTTACAGATATTATTACACCTATATTACTAATTGTAAATAAAGCTAAAAATTGAGATGCAGCAAAGGCAAGAACTATATACATACCCATCTCACTCATAGATTGCCCCATCATAGTAACTACATCCTTATCATTTTTTATCCTTTTAGTTACCTTTCCATATACTAACCCAGGAATAAAGAATATCAAAGTTATTATGGGAACAAGTCCTTTCATAAGAGGCGCTTTGGATGCCAATAAAGAATTAGTTTCTGGATCTTTCATAAACGCATTATCACCTATACAAAGACCAACTAATATAGCTACTATTAAAAATAAAGATATACCTGCCCATTTAAGACCTTTCTTTTCATCTTCAGTAATTTCACTAACCGCTTCTGAATCAGAATCTCCTTCATATTTATCAAATCTAGGAGCTATTATTTTCTCAGTTATAATTACAGATGCTATAAGAATTACAATAGTAGAAGCTAAAAGAAAATAAAAGTTCATAGCAGGAGTAGCTTGATAGCTAGGATCTATCATTTGAGCAGCAGGTATAGTAAATCCTGCTAACAAAACATCTATCATACTTACCATAACATTAGCTGAAAAACCTCCAGCAACCCCCGCATAAGCTGCGAACATACCTATAAGAGGATGTCTTCCTATTCCAAGAAATACAATAGCTGCAAGCGGAGGTAACACTATAAATCCTGCATCTCCAGCTGCATTAGCAAGTATTCCTGCAAATATTATCATACCTGTAATTAAGCTTTTAGGAACCTTACTAATAGAATTCTTAAGAGCACTCTCCATAAGTCCTGATTTTTCAGCAACACCCGCACCAAGCATAACAACTAAAACAAGACCTAGTGGTGGAAACCCTTGAAAGTTTCCTACAATACCTGTTAATATACCTCTAAGCCCATCCTTACTCATAAGATCTACTACATTTACCGTTTTTTGAGTTAATGGATGAACAACAGATACATTTGCCATAAATAACACCTTAGATAAGATGATTATTAGTGCACATAAAATAACAAATAAAGTTACAGGATCAGGTAGCTTATTTCCCACAATCTCTATCCCATTTAAGAATCTACTAAAGAGCTTGTTATTCTTAACCTGTGCTTTTTCCATAACACTCCCCCCTTTATGCTTTTAGATAATCTATAGCTGTCTGAGCAAGCCCTTTAGCAATAGTAAGTATATTCTTATCATCCCACTTGAACTTAGGATGATGATGAACTACTAAATTATCCTTATCCTTACTAATTCCTACAAACATAAAAGACGCTGGAACTAATTGACCAAAATATGCAAAATCCTCTCCGCCCATAGTAGGCTCCTTCATATCAACCACCTTGTCTTCTCCAACTATCTTTTTAAAAGAATTTTTAGCAATCTCAGTCATCTTTTCATCATTTATAAGAGCTGGATATTTTTCTTCATATTTGAATTCATAACCTGCTCCTTGAGACTCAGTTACAGCCTTTAATATATCCTCCATAGCCTTTGGTATAAATTTTCTATTCTCTTCACTAAAAGTTCTAACAGTACCTACAAGTTCTACATCATTAGGTATAACATTGTGGCTTTTTCCGCCCTGAATAGAACCAAAAGATATAACTGCACTTTCAAGAGGACTTATTCTTCTACTTACAATAGATTGAATATTATTAATAACCTGACTAGCTATAACAATAGGATCTATAGTAAGATGAGGAACTGCTCCATGTCCACCTTTTCCTTTTATCTTAATCCTAAACATATCTGGTGCTGCCATCATAGGTCCTTTTCTTACATGCACTTCACCTTCAAGCATTCCACCCCATAAATGACATCCAAAAGCTGCATCTACCTTAGGATTATCCATTACTCCCTCATCTATCATAGGTTTAGCTCCACCCTGCTCTTCCTCTGCTGGTTGAAAGATAAGTTTTACATTTCCATAAATCTCATCTTTCATATTATTTAGTATCATAGCAGCACCCAAAACACCTGCCATATGCCCATCATGACCACATGCATGCATACAATTCTCAATTCTAGACTTATACTCTACATCTGCCTCTTCATTAATAGGCAAAGCATCCATATCAGCACGAAGAAGAACTGTCTTACCAGGATGATTCCCTTTTATAAGACCTACAACCCCAGTCTTTGCAACATTAGCTTTGTAATCAATCCCCAATCTTTCAAGCTCATCACTAATAGTCTTTGCTGTCTTGAACTCCTCATAACCCCTCTCTGGATACATGTGAAATTGATGTCTTAAATTGACCATTTTTCTGTAATTATCATCACCTATTTTATTTATAACATCTGTATACATTTTCATCCCCTCCTTGTCTATATACTGTATACACTTGTATTTTATTTTTATGCATCCTCTTTCTCTTTTAGTACACAATTCAACATATTAATATTTATATATGTATAAATTTCTTTATACGTCTCAGTTTCGTGAATTTTATAATCTCTTAGTATATAAAAATTCGCTTCATGCTAACGCATGGCTCATGTCGCCAACGAGTCCTAACGGGCTCCGTTCTCAAAATTCACATGGTTCATGGCGCCAACAAGTCTTCGACTCTGTTGCTTAAAATGGTTGCAAATACAACTCTTCCATCAATGTTATCCGCAGAACGAAAATCTTATAATCCTTCAAATAAAAGAAAACACGCCTATTAAAATACTGCTACTAGAATAAAGTAGCTTTAATTTTAATAAGCGTGTTTTTTTATTATTATAATTAAAATAACGTCACGAATTTAATATTAGTAAGATGATAAACTTACTCTTAAAACTGTCTATAAAAATGTTAGTGAATGCTTTTAGATATTTTGACTAATATAACTTAGATTTTATCGTTTAATAATCCGTTAAAAAATTTATGTGTTTGACCGTAGGGAGTTCGTAAATTTTAGGATTATTAACAAGATAAAAACTTAGTTATATTCAAAGTATCGTTGCATTCGCGGTATTTTTATAGATAGTTTTTGATAACCCAAATAACAAAAAAAGAACCTAGATTTCGTTTGTATGAAATCTAGGTTCTTAAAATTTTAAACAACAGCCAATGATTTGAATGACTTATAAAGCACTCCAACTACACCTATAGATATCACTAGCTCTGGCAGTAAATACGAAGCATTATAAGTAATTGAATAAATCCAAGGATTAGTTCCCTCTGGTGCATAAGAAGCCCAAATTATAGCTCCAGACAATACATGAGATGTGAATCTTAAGAAAACTCCAAGACAAGTTCCAAGAACTACACCTCTTAATGAATCTCTAAATAATCCTGCAAATCCTAGCACTCCAAACGCCAATACATAATCAAGTAATATAGACATTATATGAAAACTATACTTTGGTCCTAATATAAATTGAAGTATTCCGTATGTTATCGATACAAAAAGTCCTGGAGATAATCCCCATCTTATAGCATAAAGTATTATAGGAATCATACTTCCAGCAGTAACAGACCCACCAAAAGGACCCTCATATATTTTTACATAACTAAGAATCTGTGCAAGTGCTAACATAACGCCTGCTTCTACTAACATTTTAGTAGTCATTTTTTTCATTTGTACTTCCCCCTTTTTAATCTAAAAAAATGCTACGCACATAGCGTAGCATTGATTAACTAATTCAATATAATTCCTACGCTGGCATTATCCAGATCAGGTATTAGGGTCGAAACTCTTATGCGGTTTCCTCTCAGCCAGACTTTCTAGCTCCCCTTTTACTATTTTTAATTTTTTTACACTTTCATTATATATTTTTTAAAAGCGTATGTCCATACACTTCCAAAATTTTCATATTATTTAGTATATACTATTGCACGTCGAACAAATGTTCGATATAATATTTTTAGAACATATGTTTGGTTAATTTAGGGGGGATACCATTGAATACATATGAAGAAATTAATGAATTAGTTAGGATGTCTCAACAAAATGATAAAGATTCACTCGAAAAACTACTTGATTTATTAAAACCACTTATAATTTCCAAGTGTAAGCACTACTTCGGATATATAAGCGAAGATCTTTACCAAAGCGGAATTATAAAATCAATAGAACTTATAAATAACTTCGACTTTAAGAAGAATACCAAATTCCTCGGATATATGAAATTTATGATAAGTTGCTTTTACTGGGATCAAAAAAAGAATGAACTAAATTCAAAGGAAGTAAGTGTAGACTTTAATGATAATCAAAGTAAGGAGGTTTATATTGAAGACTTCTCAACTATAGAAACTATAGAAGCTTTATCTATTTTAAATGATACAGAAATAAAGGTTATAGAAAAGAACTTAATAGAAGGACATACCCTATCAGAAATAGCAAAACAAATGGATATATCCTGTAGTTGGGTAAAACAAGTTAAAGCTAAAGCAGTTAAAAAACTAGCTAAATACTATACTTTAAACTACTCAATATGACGAATGCCCAGATAGTTGAATAACTATCTGGGCATTTATTAATATTTATAGTTCATAGTATTATACGAAACCCAACCAGTACGAGATTCTCCGTAACTATCATAGCACTGTACCTTGCACCAAAATCTTTCAGAATTCTCAACTTTCGTTTCCATAACATAGCATTCAGATCCCTCTGGAATTGTTGTTATAACATCTGCATCCAACTTTGGAGCAACTCTTAAATTTGCATTTTTAGCAATAATTGTTTGATATGTGTCCTCTACATTATATGCTGTACATGCAATCTCATTTAACTGCTCTTCTTCTTCCGCTCTTTTTTTAGCTTCTTCCATTTTCATTTCTTGGTTTTTCTTAGCTTCTTTTATTGAAAACTTTAGTTCATCTTTTAAATTTTTTGCTTCTACACTTGTTGGAACTGCTTTTATATAGTTATTCAGTCTATCTATTGCATCGTCTTGATTTCCTACTTCAAATTCATCCCTAATTTCCTGAAATATATTCTCTTCAATACCTTTTAATGTCTTTGTAGTTTCTCCATATCTTTTTTTATCATTTTTAGATATCCTAGAAAAGAATCTTATTGATTTCTGATATTCACCTGCATCAAAGAGTTCCATGGCCTCTTTATAATTTTCCTTAGATTCCATGAGTTCTATTGCTAAGTCCCTTTTATCTGCAACAGCCTTATTATATTTCTTACTAAGCATATTTTCATATATTATAATTCCATCTTTATACTTTTCCATAGAAACTAAAGCATCTGCCTGTTCTAAGGCCTTTGTTTTTTTAAATGTACTCACACCATAACTCCCAAGCGTTCCTGCAACAACTAGAAAAGCAATAGATATAGCTAAAATAAAAATTTTTTTCTTTTTCTCCATATACGGCAACCCCCTTATAACGTCAAATAATTAGATTTTTGTTTTCTATTAAGATTTATTCTACACATTATTGTAAATTCCTTCCTTAATGTTCTTTTTTTTACAATATATGATCTTTATTGTAAATATTTGAAAGGATAAGATTTTATTTTAACATCAAAAATTGCATTACAAAATTAAATATCCGTTAAGAAAGTCCATTGTATTACCAACTGAAATTTAGAACTTTTTTAACGGATATTCAATAAGATATAATGTTTTGTTAACTATCATAAAGTATATTATATATGGCATGTCTAGGTAAATTATGAATTACATCTCCTACAGCGAACGATATAATCGGAGAGCCCTCTGATTCAAACCACTGTAGAATTTGTTGTATCTGCAACTGTGTTAATTCATCTTTTGGAACTATTAAAGAATTTCCATCAATAAAATTTATCTTTATTGACATAGATATACTTCCTTTCTGAATAGTATTTAAGTTTAATATATATTATTTAGATATATACTAAATTGTTCCCACAATAAATTGTATTAATTCTCTCCTTTTATATTTTACCACACTAGAATTTTTTTCCAATATTTATTATGAATTTATACCAGAAGGTGATAACCAACTAAAATACTGATTATCACCTTTTTAAATTTCTAAAAGTTAATTTATTCAATTACTGATTATAATATAGTTCTTATTTCATATTATCCTTTCTACCAACACCTAGCGCAACACTTACAATCATAACAGCTAACATTGCAAATGCATAGAACACAAACGGTGTTACTTCCATTGCAGTTAATGGATGAATACTATCTCTTGTAAATCCTATAGTGTAGATAATAGCCGGAGTCCATGGCAAAGAATAAACCAACGTACAAGAAGTTGCATCAAGGAGATTGGCTGTTCTATATGGACTAATCCCATGCTTTCTTGAAAGAGGTTTTGCAAATGACGCTCCAACAGCAAGTATAGCTGGTGCATTTAACCCCATTATAGCCGAAAGAAAACTTGTCATAAGCATAATAGAGTATTCAGCACCCTTTGGTCCACGTGCAATTTTGCCAAGAGATTCAAGCAATTTCACATCGCCATGGCCAGCTCTCATAATTGCTATAGATCCAAACAATAATATTGCCAACATAACTACTTGAATCATACTATTTATACCAGTATAAATAACTCCATCAACAGTTCTATCAAGACCCGAACCTACAACTCTAAATAAAGCATTTTTAGTTACATCTTGTGCTGGATCTATCTGAATAAAATCTATTAATCCACACATTACTGCAGTAATACTTGCCAGTACAGTACCTATAGTAGTTGCTATAATAATATCCCCTGACTTTATAGCAACCCATATTGTAATAGCAACAGGTATCAACATGCAAAGTGTCATAGAATTATATTCAATTGTTCCAACAGAAGCTACTTCCCCACTGTAACTCATTCCGTATACTATAATGCCTACCAATGTTATAATAGCTGCTGTAAGTGCATATTTAAGTCTAGATTTTACAACACCAGGAACATCCACTCCTTGCGATGTAGCAGAACAAATAGTAGTATCAGAAACAGGAGCTAAATTGTCTCCAAAAGCTGCACCTGATACAATAGAACCTGCTAATAATGCAGGATGTGCGCCTAATGCTATCCCAGCAGGATACAAAACTCCCATCCCTGCTGCAATAGTACCAAATCCAGTACCTGATGCAGTTGCAAATACCGCCGAAGAAATAAATGATACTACTATAAAAAACGTACCTCTTATACCAAATGATGCTGACATACCTGCAATACCCGATGCAAGACCTGATTCTCTAAGAATTCTAGAAAATACACCAGCAAATATCCAACATACTACAGGAATAATTGCTTCTTTACTAGCCATACCATTAATAATCACTTCACTATAAAGTTTCTTATCTTTCGCAAAGAAAAACGCTGCAATAAGTGCCATAAAAGCAGGAATCCAAAGTGCTCCATTAGAAATAGAACCCGCTACAAAAGTAGTCATAACAATAAGCACTATAAATACTATAAACGGTATAAAAGACATCCATTCCCCACCATAAAACTCAAGCTTCTTATTATTAGTTAACATAGTTCCCCCCTTTTATAATAAGATCTTTTTTGTCATGTATATACTATATGACGTTATAAATATATGAGTTTGTTTTAATTTTTAATCCTAATAATGTTTATATATTCATTCAAAAATATAGCTATCATAAATATACCAATCAAAAAATATAACAATCTAAAGTCTATACACCTACTTACAACCTAGTAATACCAGCATTTACACATCTATCAAAATATAGAATCAGTACAAATTCTTGTGTATAAGTCATAAAATAAAACAAAAATATTTGATAAATATAATATTAAAACAACCTACTGTTAATAACTCAAATAACAATACACAATAATGTTGATATCTTGTTCTTATATAATATTTTGAGACAAAACCTGTGTATTATTTTTTTGCAAAAAAATAACCACATTATCATAAAATAATATGGGTACAAGATCATACACTCTCTTCAATTAAAGTTTTTAAGTAAGCATTAAAATGTATTATTGGATCTGAAAACTGTCTTAACTTAGATGCAAGCAAGTCTAATATATGTGATATTTCTTTATAACCATATCTATAGAGATTATTTAATATAATATCTATATTATTCTCTACTCCTACTTCTTTTTTACTTACAACATATTCATTCAATTCTTCTATATATAAAGATTTCTTTCTATCTAATAAAAGCTTATCTATATCCTTAGAATACACAAGACTTATTATAGACTCTCCTTTTTCACTGTGCTCATGATTCTCTTTAAAATCTTCAGTCATATCTTCTAATATAAATTTATGTAAAAGATACTCTTCTTTATAATTTGCCCTACATACAGTTTGATTATGAAAAAAAGAAAAATCAAAAAAAGAACTAATACTATCGAGAGTATTATGTACATACGAAAAACAAATACCAAATAGATCAACCATCTTGTTTATATTAACCGTAAAATACTTTATCTTATTAAGCTTTCTAATTTGACCAATCAAATAAAGAGCAACTCTTTTTTCTAACTTACCAAGTTTTTTAAATTCCATACTAAAACAAAACATAGGAATAACTATAATTCCCTTAGAACCTTTTTTAAACCCTGCTTTATATCCTTTTATCTCTATATCTCCATCTTCATTTATCAATAAAATATCCTCTTTTATAAATCTATTCATAGCTCTATAACCAGTAGCTCTAGAAGATGTATAGATATCTATCTTGTTTATAACAGAGTTCATGCTCTTTTCTTTTATTGCTCCGTTACTATCACATATTTTGCATAAATTAATGAAGTAATCTATTTGCTTAGATGTAAAGCTTCCATTTATTAAAGTTCTTAAAGTATCATAAGGTACAAGCGGCAAATTTTTCATAACTAACCCTCCATATATATCACTCATATCTATATATGGAATTTAAATATATAAACGGACATGCTTATTTATATCTTTTATATAAACCCTATTATCTCCCAATTATTATTTAATTTAGGCTCTATTACTCCATTTTTAACTTCCTTAATATATTTTATAAAAAGATTTCTTATAGTTCCTTGTTTTTGTCCAAAGGCAGTTTTTGAATCCCAAAGAATAGGAAAGCTTCTTCCTTCTAATGGACCACCCTCTCTTATTAACTTGGCCATCCTATAAGAGTTCATGCCTAACTTTAATTTAGTATCATTCTCTATATCAGTTCCATTTAATAATTTTAGATCTACTATTCTATTTCCACTTTCCTTACTTAGATCTATCTTATACGTAACTCCACCAAATATATCATTAGTACTATACTTTGAAGCTCTTCTCTTAGGATTAAAACTGACTGTAACGTCACCTTCTTTTAAAGTATTAAAATAATCTGCTGACCATTCCATATAATCCTTCAAATCCTTACCTGTAACTTCATAAACAGTAACTTCTCCACCAGTATACTGATAATTATAAGCTATATCCTTTTTCTTAATATCTCCAATATCAAGTTTAGCCCTATCATTATCTATACTTATTGCCACAACATCAGCCTTACTATAATAAAGCTGAATCTCATGAAAGAAATTCACAAGTGGTGTAGGCTTAACCTGAACAGTTGGAATACCTTCAATCTCATCATCTTCAACCATATTCATTCCCTTTAGCTCTCCTATAACCTCATTAGCATTTTTTCTAAGTATATTATGAAAGTTCTCGAATTTTTTCTCCAAATTTTTATCAGAGGGATAATTCTTAACATCTATAGTTTTAGATTTTTTATCTACTAATTTAACTCCATCGCTATCTCTTTCAAAAGTCAAATCAACCTTTGATATACACCTACCATATTTATAAGGCTCGGTAATTAAAACTCCATTTATAGTATTACTACTTACATTCTTATGCATATGACCTGCTATTATAACATCTAGTTCTGGACAAGTATTAGCCATATCAATAACACCTGTTCCTGAAATATTATTTTCGTTATCTTCTCCCATATGCATAACTCCAACTAAAACATCAACTTTTCCTTTAAGTTCATCTATTATTTTTTTAGTCTCATCTATAGGCTGCTTAACAACTAGATTTTTTAAATGATCACTATCATTTTCAAACTCAACTATCATAGGAGTAGTCATCCCTATAACACCAACCTTTACTCCACCTTTTTCTATTATCTTATAACCATCTAAATATCTCGAGCCATCTTCCTTGTAAATATTTCCTGAAAGAGCAGTTCCGTCGAACTTAGATATTATTCTATCTAAAACTTCAGTCCCAAAATTGAACTCATGATTACCCATTGTCCAAGTGTCATAACCGATCTCATTCATACCTATAACCATAGGATTTTCATCATATCTATTAAATATTTCTACGAAATTATCCTGAATAACATCTCCACAATCAACTAATATAATATTAGCATTATCTTTTTTAAATTCCTGAACAGCACTATATATTTGAGTTAGACTTCCAGCCTTATTCTCTGTATCAGAAGCATAATGCCAAGGCATAAATCTACCATGAACATCAGAAGTGCCTAATATAGTTATATTAACTCTTTTCTTTTCATTAGATATCCCATAAAAAGGTGTCATAAAAAACCCTCCTGGTTAAAATTTACATTCTATATGGAATAATAACATATAGCCTCAAAATTGTATATCATTTTGCTATTTCTTTAAAAATATATAAATTACTTACATTGAATAAAAAAATTCATCTACTCCCTAACACGGTGACTCATGTCGCCAACAAGTCTCGGGACTCTGTTTCTTAAAAATAGTTACAAGTGTAGCCTTTTAAATAAGTTATCCGTAAAATAAAAATTTTATAATACCTTAGTATATAAAAGGCTTGATATATACCCAAAATAAATCTCTGTTGTTAATCTATCTTTCTTTGCTAAATATAAATTATAGCCTCTATTTTACATTAAAATCTATCAAATACAAATATATTTATCATATTTCCCCGGAAATGCGACATCATCCTCTACTCTAATACTACTTATTTCTATTATTAATTTGTATATAAAAGGATGTTATCTCCTTTTACTTTTATATGTGTTATCAAAAATATCTATTCAAATCCCACTCATATATTCAAGTTGAGATATATTTGTAGCATTCATTCGTCTTAAGAGAATATTAATTTGAGATTGGTCAGGGAAACTATCCATGTTAAATAAATTTGCTTATAGTTTTTCAATTCCTAGCTTTTCATTTATATCTTTCATACATTCACAGCCCATTACAATTGACATTATTATGGTTATCATCTTTTGATAAACAAAATATTTTATTCTTTTCATAAATAATACCACCTTTTTTATTATAAATTTCTTTTTAATCAGGGGAATTCTTTTATAAGGATATGGTATTATTTTTTTATGTTTTTTCCATGGTCACAATAGTGAGATAAAGTTTGACTTTGTAATAGAATGCTTGCTATTAAAACTATATATGACAATGTTAGTGAGTGTTTTTAGATATTTTGACTAATATAACTTAGTTTTTAGCGTTTAATAATCCGTTAAAAAATTTGCGTGTTTGACCGTAGGGAGTTCGTAAATTTTAGGATTATTAATAAGATAAAAGCTTAGTTGTATTCAAAATATCGTTGCATTCACGGTATTTTCATATATAGTTTTAATAACCCACATAAAATCAAAAAGTAGCTACCTGAATTTCGTTTATACGAAATCTAGGTAGCTAATCATTTAAATAGTTTTATTAAAAATATTTACAACATTAGCGGTATTTTAATAAGCTTCATTTTGCTATTAACCACCTAAAAACAAATAACTTATTATTATAAAAACAAAATACTTAATAGCAATAATCTTTAAGTTATAATCAAAAAATTCCTTTTGATATTTTTGATAGAAGTAAAAAAGTAATATTACCAAACTAATACTCCAAAACAGTGGTAAGTAAAATAACAACCATACCATTAAATTTGTCAACGCATCTATTATTCTCTCCTTCTTTTTGAAAAATCTCTTTTCAATCAAGCTAGAATCTATATCTCTGATTAATATTATTACCATTACACTTGATACATAAGTTAACACAATTATAGTGATCAATATCTTTATTAGTGACAAATCAATCATTAATATATTATTAGTTAATCCAAAATTTAAAGAGAGTATATAAATACCTACTATATGTATTATTTGATCTAACACAAATATAATAAACTTATATTTTTTAATATGTTTATTTATATTTTCTTTTAAAGAATCTATACTGTAGTGAATTATAAAATTTAATAGTGATGCTATTATTCCATTAATTCCATAAATACTTAAAAGTACAGCCTGTGAAACAAAAACTATAAGCGAGTGTATAAACACTCCTTTTTTGCTAGTTGATTTCATTATAGCTACTTTGTTTGTTTGTAAAACAAAATCACCTACTAAATGTCCTAATATAAAGACAAGAAAAAAACTAACATTCATTATGGCTTACCATCTTTCTATCCATTACTATATTAAAGTATTTTACACTTTCTGGATCAAATTGTGTTCCCGAATGCTTGTTTATTTCATTCATTGCTACTTCATGAGCCAAACCTTTTCTATAAGGTCTATCTGTAGTCATAGCATCATAAGTATCAGCAACAGATATTATTCTAGCTTCTAATGGAATTTCTTTTCCTTTAAGTCCTTTTGCATAACCTGTTCCATCATATTTTTCATGATGATATTTTACACCTGGTATAATTTTACTTAACGATCCCATAGTTTCTAAAATTTTAGAACCTATTGTAGGATGAGTTTTCATTATCTCAAACTCTTCATCATTTAAACTTGATTCTTTGTTTAATATAGAATCTTTTATTCCTATTTTCCCAATATCATGCAAAATAGCCATATACTCTAGTTCTTGTAATTGATTATCCGTTAAATTCATTTCTTTTCCTATCTCTAAAGCGTATTTCGTTACTCTTTGAGAATGACCTTTTGTATATGGGTCCTTAGCATCTATAGTAGCTGCTAAAGCTTGAATTGTATGAAGATATAAGTCTTTCATTTCTTTATAAAGTTTAGCATTTTGAAGAGCTATAGATATTTCACTAGATATTCCTTCAATGAAGTTTTCATCCTTTTGAGTAAAAATACCTCCACCTTCTTTATTTATAACCTGAATTACACCAATCACTCTATCTTTAAATTTTATAGGCATTGTAAGCATAGCCTTGTTTTTAAACTCTATTTTTTTGCTTATCTCTTTTTTGAATCTAGTATCTTTATTTACATCTTCTATATTTAATTTTTTTCCTTCTTTAGCTACCCATCCAGCTATGCCTTCTCCAATTTTAAGTCTTATTTGTTTTAGTTTATCTCCTTTTTCTCCTAATGCTACTTCAAACCAAAGTTCTTGTTTTTCTTCATCAATTATATATAAAGAACATGCCTCTGCCTGTGTCTCTACTTTTACCGTTTGCATAACTTCTTCCATTAAATCTTTGATTTTTATATTTGAAGTTATCTTTTTACCTATTTTATCGTATTTTTCTAATATTAAGATTCTATTGTTCTTATTTTTAATTATTCTCCAAGTTATAATTTGACAAATAAGTAAAATACAAATTATTAATTTTTCCATACAGCCTCCTTATATATTTACGCTGGATCTGGCATAATGAACGGTAGATCAAGATAACTCATTATATAATCCTCAAAAGAATTGTCTATTTCATTATCAATAATCAAATTATTCAATTTAACAAATACACAGTTATTCTCTCCCATATCGTGTTTTGGTACAATAAATTCTAAATTTATATAACCATTTTCATCTACTACTGTACTTGTACTCAAGTTCATATCTATAGAACTAGTATCCGTAAATATTTTTAAATCCGAACTTACATTTGTCCCTTCAGGTTTATTTGTATTTATTTTAATACTATATTTAATTTCTTCAGTTTTTACATCTATTCCTTGTTCTAACAAAGAACCAAAACGCCCAGATTCTTTTGTTAATTCTTCTTCTATGATTACTCCGCTAGTCATACCTTCTATAGAAACTGTGTTTTTTGATTGTACTATTATTGTACATGTTGTTTTTATTGTTTTATCTGCACTACTTACCGTTACTACAGTTTGTCCTTCTTTCAAACCAGTTATTATTCTACTTAAATTTGATTCTCCTAAATCTGGAGTATCACCTCTTGGCCCAGGTTCATCTAGTTTTACTATACTTGGATCATCCACTTCCCATATTAATTCTTTGTTTGCTTCATCATTTAGTTGTATAGAAGCATTTAACTCATAAGTCGATCCTTCTTCCACAAATATTTTTTCTTTATTCAATACTATTGTTTCTTTTATCTTTACATCTATTGTACATGTTGCTGTTACTTTTTTATCTGCACTACTTACTGTAAGCGTTGTTTGTCCTGCTTTTACACCTCTTACTAATCCATTTGTATCTACTGTTGCTATACTTGGGTCTTCTATATTCCATGTTAATTCTTTGTTTGTTGCATTATTGGGTTCTATAGTAGCACTTAATTGCTCTGTTGCTCCTTCTTCTATCGATGTTGTTTCTTTATTTAATGTTATCTTATCTACTAATATTTCCTTTACGTCTATCGTACATGTTGCTGTTGCTGTATTATCTGCACTACTCACTGTCAGTGTTGTTTGTCCTGCTTTTATACCTGTTACCAATCCATTTGTATCTACTGTTGCTATACTTGGATCGTCTATTTTCCATGTTACTTCTTTGCTTGTTGCATTATTTGGTTCTACTGTTGCACTTAATTGTTCATTTGCTCCTTCTTCTAAAGTTAATATCTCTTTATTAAGAGATATTGATTTAACAGCTATAGATGAATTAGAACTATTTTTATTTGATGATCTTCTCTTTTTTCTTTGATTACTACTTTTTATCTCAATATCAAATTTAATTGTTTTATCATAACCATTGTTTTCATTTAGTTTTTCTTTTATTTCCTCTACTTTTTTCCTTTTTACTTTAATCTCTTCTTTTATTTCATCTATTTTTTCTGACCACTCTTTATCTATTACTTCATGATCTTCAGCTATTATATTCAATAATTCTAAGTCCATATTTTGTACAGTAGCTTTTATTTTTTTTCCCATTTCTTTATCTTTACTTACTGTAACTTTCTCATTTTTTCCTACAAAGGCTTCTTTTTCAACTTCTTTTATACTTCCATCTTCTTTAACAACCTTTTTACGTGTCTTTGTAGAAACTACACCTTCTAAAACCGTCACATCTGTCTTTCCATCATTTTGACTTACATAGAATTTAGTTCCTCTTACCCCCATAATTGCAGTTGGAGTTTTTACCTCAAATTTAGAACCTGTATTTAATTTTTTATTAATATTAACCCAAGCGCGACCTCCTACTAAATTGAGTTTAGTTTTATTTGTATTTGAATCAATTGATTCGGTTAACTCGCTGATACTGACATAGCTACTTTCTAAAACTTTCAATTCCTTATTTTTATCTATCTTAACTTTTACCCAAGATTTTTCTCCTGTTATTATCCTATCTCCTTGATTTAATTTCATTTTCTTAGAAGGTTTAAAAGCTTTTTCCCCTCCAGATTTCATTATTTTAACTTTTCCATTAAAATCTATAATCTCTGCATTTCTTAAAGCATCTTGTGCATAAACTGCACTACCTAAAAGACAAAATATAATGGTCATCAACAATAGGCCTTTATAAAATACATTGTTACTTTTTTTCATATTATTTCATCAATCCTTTCAAAACTGAGCTATTCCTTATCTTTTATTTCTACCTTGTAGTATTCAGGTATCCATTTCACATCAAATCCCATGGCCTCTCCAAGGTACCTTATATGTACAAAACTTCTTCCGTTTCTAATAACAAAAGGATCCTTATTTAATTTAAGCTTTTTATAAAAATCACCTTTTTTAACTTCTATTTCTTCAGTTTTTTCATTCCAAGTGACTGTAGCTCCAAATGCTTCACAAATAGATCTTATAGGAACCATAGTTTTTCCTTCTTCTATATAAGGTTTTGCATCAAAAACATCCACTTTTTTATCATTAACCCATATCTGAATTTCATCTGATTTTTTATTTTCATTAGATATATCTATTAAATTATTTAAATCAATATCTATTCTTTTTATCCCGTTATTCCACATATCAGATATATATAAATACCCAGAATTATAAAGAACATCTACAGGAGCATTAAAATTCGAGTTAAATATAGTTATAACTTGTCCATCTGTTTTTATTGCTCTAACTTTATTATTCCATGTATCTGCAACAAAAATTGTTCCATCATCTGCTACATCTATACCTTTAGGAAAATTAAATTTAGCATCTGATCCGTACCCATCTTTATATCCACCTTGTATATAACTTGTTCCATGTATAACAGTACCCATTGAACCAGCAATTGTTGCTACATCACCATCTTCTATTTTTCTAATTAATTGATTACCACTATCTGCTATGTACATATTTCCTTTTTTATCAATTGTAATATCACTAGGCTCATTAAACATAGATTCTTTAGTTAATCCATCTTTATATCCACCATCTAAACTATACTTACCAGCAAATGTAGATACTTCTCCTTTTGGAGTTATCTTACGAATAACATTATTTAAACTATCTGCTACGTAAATATTATCTTGTTTGTCAATTGATATTCCCAAAGGGGTATTGAACTGTGCTTCAGTATTTTTACCATCTTTATATCCAGCTACTTCTGTTCCAGCAAAAGTATATACTTTGCCCTTTGAGATTTTTCTTATAACATTATTTCCAGTATCTGTTATAAAAATTTCTCCTTTAGAATTCATAACTGCATCCTTTGGTTTGTTAAATTGTGATTTTAAAGGATCAGTGTCTATGTATCCTCCTAATGGGAATCCCATAGAGTCTAATTCTTCACAAAAACCTGCAATAGTTATTACTTTATCGTCTTTAATTTTTCTTATTCTATTATTATAAGAATCGACTATGATTAATTCACCATCATCATTCATAAAAATTCCATAAGGCATATTAAACTTTGACTCTAATCTAGCTCCATCTTTATACCCAGACTCTCCTGTTCCAGTATATAAATCCATTTCTAATTCTTGTGAAAATCCAATCAGGTTCATTACCATAAAACTAATTATAGTAACAATTATCAGTCTACATTTCTTCATATTCTTCTTTTATTCCCTCCAGTTCATAAATTAGTACTCCATTAACTTTACCTTTTACTTTTATTTCACCAAGATACTTAGCTTCTATTTTATCTTTTACCATCTCATATGTATCTTTACTCATAAGTATTTGTCCACCTTTTGCATTACTTTCAAGTCTTGCAGCTGTATTTACTGAATCTCCAATAGCTGTGTAATCCATTCTATGTTTTGATCCTATATTACCAACTACTGCATCACCTGTATTAATTCCTATTCCAAATTGAACGGTATGTCCAAATCTTTCTTGAAGAGTGTCTTGTAGTATTTGTGAACCTATCTTCATATCCCATGCTGTTTTTACGGCTTTAAAAGCATGTTCATTTAAGTCTAGAGGTGCATTGAAAATTGCCATGGTTGCATCTCCAATGAATTTATCTACAGTTCCTCCATTTTTAAAAACAGATTCCTCGCAAAGTTCCAAATAATCATTTAATATATGAATCACTTCTTCTGCTTGTGCCTTTTCCGATAGTGGTGTGAATCCTCTAATATCTACAAACAAAGTAGTAATCTCTCTTCTTGTTCCTCCTAATTTAAGAACATCTTCTCCACCTTTAATTATTTCATTAACTACTTGAGGAGCAACGTATTTACCAAATATATTCGTAATTCTTTTTCGTTCTATTATTTCTGATATATAGTTTAATATCCAAAGAACTACATACACTGATATTAATAGTCCTATTGGATATATCAACTGAATTCTAACTCCTTGATTATACATTCTTTTAGCTATATAAATATATATGTATATACATGGTATTACTACAAACATTACTTTTGTTTGTCTCTTAATTTCAAATAATATAAATCCTATCAAACTAAATATTAAAAGAATAATAATATTAAAATGATCAGGAATATTTTGTTTAAAACTATTGTCTATATAAGATTGGATAATATTGGCGTGTATTTCAACTCCATATATTCTCTCTTGTGTATCCATAGGTGTATAATAATAATCGTCTATTCCCAAGGTATATGGTCCTATTAATACTATTTTATCTTTAAAAATTTCAGGATAAATTTGATCTTCTAGTACAGCTGAAAAAGGTATGTATTTGAATTTATAAGGAATTGTATATAAATCATCTGTATTTCTTGTAATATCTGCTATGTTATCTCTTGCTTTTCCAACGAAATTTATGTATCTTCTATTTGATTTATCTTTGCTTACTTTTATTTTATCAACATCTTTTTTAGTACTTTCTAGATATTTATTATATATTTGATAGTCAAAGCTTTTTATATCCTCATTTTCATATTTAAAATCAACTAATTCTCTTCTAACAACTCCATCTTTATCTGTGAAAACATTAATATGTCCTACTGAAGCTTTATTTTTTAAATCTTCTATAGGCTCGATTAAATCATATGCATTTATTTGTCCTAATTTTGATGTTTCTTCAAATATTCCATACTGCGATAGAACTACTTTATTTGATTTTTCAATAGCTTTTGCAAAAGCTATATCCTCATTAATATCATTTGAGCTTTCCGAAAATATAATATCTATTCCTATAGCTGCGGGATTTCCTTTTGATATTATATCTACTAGTTTGGCATGATAACTTCTTGGCCATGGCCATTGCCCAAGTTTTTCAAGACTCAAATCATCTATTCCAATTATAATAATATTGCTAGTATCTACTTTAGACATTTCAGATTTATTTTTAAGTTTGCTTCTTGTAAAAATTGCATCCCCCAACTTACTTTCTACGTATTCAAAAGAGTCAAAATAAGAAAAAACAGCAAAAAAAATAAATAGCGATAAAACTATATATAAACTTTTTCTTTTCAATCTATATACCCCTTTCAATTATAATCCATTTTATTGTACCTAATATTTTCGACAAAATAAAATAAATTCCTCCATGTTTTTTAGTTATATACTATAGATTATCATATTATATACAATAAATCTAACTACAACACACATTTCCTGCTATTACCTCAAACATAAAACTATTTCCCCGGAAATACGACATTTGCATATACAAAAAAATACCATACTATCATAAAATGATTCCTATTTAAAAAGAAATCTAGAATGATAAATATGGTATTAGTAATTTAATAATATGAAATTCTTAGTTTATTAATAAGAACCACATTAAAAAAATAAGGGGCATTAAAATTCACTTACGCTCATATCGCCAACGAATTCTAATGAATTCCATTGATCAAAATGTTATCTACTTTTGATTTTATGTAGATCATAAGAACTCTTCATAAAAATACAGCTCATATATTCAAAGTTTGGTAATATACCTAAAAAATGAAGCTTATTAAAATGTTAGCTAATGATTTAAATGTTTTTGTATAGAACTTGAATTATATCGTTTGAATATCCGTCAAGAAAGTTCGTTGTCTGACCGTTAGGGAGTTTAGAACTTTCAGGATATTCAATAAGGTGTAATTCTTAGTTCTAAAAAAACATTTAACATATTAGCGGTATTTTAATAAGCTTCATTTTGGGTTAAACACAAATTTAAAAATATTATCTAATTGAAATATATTATATTTTCTCTATAATCTCTTTGTAAATCCCTCTCAAGAAACTCCAAGAATCTAACCAACATTGCAGATGCTTCAGCTCTTGACATAATCTTATTTGGATTTATCTTGTTGTACTTATCACCTTGAATAAGTCCTATCTCTTTTGCCATATATATACTGTCTTTTGCCCAATAAGGTATTTCTCTATCATCAGAAAAACTAGTATAATATCCTGGTGTTGGTGCCTTATTTTCAAATCCTAAAGCTCTTACCATTATAGTTATAGCTTGTGCTCTAGTTAAGTTTCTATCTGGATTGAACTTATTATTCTCACCATGTATTATTCCTTTATCATATCCGCTCTTTACATACTTATAATTATCATCTTTAGTATCTAAATCTTGAAATACCGGCTCTTCTGGAGGAGCCTTTCTAGATCTTTTTTTCTTAGGTTCTTCTATATAAGACCTTATATCACAAGACTTTATCATAGCCTTTGTAAATTCCATTCTATTCATAGGTAAATCAGGAGAGAAAAACTCACCATTTTCATCAAAGACATCAAGAGAATATAATTTTTCTATATAACTTTGAGCCCAATGTCCACCTAAGTCTCTAAATTTAGGAACTATAAGTCTTTCGACTTTAGGGACCATTTCCTTATTCATTTTTATATTTCCTTTATCTCTTTTATCATCATCTACTTTTCCATTATCTATTTCTGGAAGATCATACTCATATCTTGATACCATCTGTTGATTAGTAATCCTCATATGTCCTCCATTAAAACTTGAGAAATTAGCTTCATTGTCAGAGTACTTTAATACCTTAGTAGTACTATCTGATACTGATGCCTTAACATGACCTTCCCAAGATCCTTTTGAATCGTTCTCCTTTATATTTCTTATAGAGTAGTTTATAATCTGAGTTTCACTATTTCCCCAGAAGTTTTTATATCCTACATCTTGTCCAGAAATATCTACTATTACCTCGCCTTGATCCTTATTAACCTTATAATACTTTCTTCCCTGCATATTCCCATTATAAAAATCAGATGCCGGTCTATTATCTATAACATTAGATTTTGAAAACTGAAAATCCTCAAGCTCATACTTATCAGCACCTATTTGTATCTTTTCGCTGTATTTTGATATAGAACTTTGAGCTATAGTCTGTCCCTTATCATCTCTCTTATCAAGAAGAGTATTAACCGTAACCTTCCTATCAAGCTTAGCCTTTTTATCCTTATTCTCAAGCTTAAAAGAATAACTTATACTAGCTTCAGTATCCTTAACTCTCTCCGAAACCTTTATCTCACCCTTTAACCTAACAGGCTCTCCACTTATAAACACAACCTCTTCATATTCATACTCATTATTAACCCCGCCCGAAAACTCAGGAGGAGCAGCCCAAATATTAATAGGACTAAGCACCATGCTCATAACAAATAAAAACGTCAAAATTCTTCTCATATTCCTCCTCCTTTCAATCTTATACTCTTTAACTTAACATAACTTTTAAATTTTATAATTTCCTACTAACTAAAAATTTTAAATTCCGTGCATTAAGCACTACTTAACTATAAGAACTTTAGAGTATATATCATCCCTAACCATATACACCCTATCTCCAACTTGTATATCCTCATAACCTATACGTTTTCCATCCTTAATAATTAAACTCTTATCTATACTCACATTTATAGATACTTTCTTTAACATCCACGATTCTTTTCTTTCGCTCCAATCTTTTGCATCTTGAATCTTTATAGCCCATCCTATCTTAGCATTATTTTCAAGAGATTCAACCATACCTATAGTAGTTCTTTGTCTAGATAAAGAATCCATCTTGTCGTTTACATAAATAGAACTTATTCTATCTCCATCACTATATATATATCCATAATACTTTTTATGGTCTGCATCTAGTGATGAGAATTCATCTATTGTAAGCTTCTTATCATTTACTAAATCGTATATATAAGTATCTTCATCATAATATAAATCTTTTTCAGAATCAAATGATTCCCATTCATTTTCATTTAAAACATTAAAATCCTCTATTTTAACTGAATAAGTATCTATCTCATCAAGTTTTGAGGCATATATGTAGTTTTGACCTATACTAGAATTATTTATATCTTCATTATATATATACACTACATCTGCTGATAAAGAATTATTTCTTCCTTCTGCTACTACAAATGCATCTGACTTCGAATTTATAGAGTATTTATCTACAAGTCTCGAATTCTTGATTATTATAGTTCCATCATTAAGAGATATATTCTTCTTATTTGAAAGCTCAAATTTATCACTATAGAAGTTTATATCTTCTATTTTATCAGAAAAATTGTATTCATAAGAATCCTTTACAACTAATCTCTCTATCTTTTCAGTTCCAAAAAAGTCTTTTACTACCAAATAAACAGTTTTTCCTGCATAATACTTTAAATCACTGTATTCTATCTTAGATCCATTTGAATATACAGGAACTTCATTGTTGTAAGGTATAGTAGTATAATTATTTGTTTTTTCCCATTTACCATTTTTTAAAGTCTTTAAATTTACAAGTGATATATTTTCTGATATATCATCAGTTGATTTCATTGTAGCTTTATATAAAGACTTTATACTTGTATATTGATTATCTACTTGTATTTTATTTATTACATTTGAATCTATTTTATCAAATAAGAATCGAACCTTATCTCCTACATATAACGTATTTAAAGATGTAATTTGTCCATTCTTAGTCACTTGTGTTGCAGGTGTTGTGTGAAATGTCTCTTCATCTCCAGTTATATATCTTAAATTTATTTGGTTTCTATCTATTTTTTGAATTGTTCCACTTCTAACCTTAGATCCTTCAGGTATATATCCTGTATTTTGAGTTGAATAACTCTCTATATAGTCTATTTTTTTTCCTTTAAGAGTCGCATATACTTCCATTCCAGGCTTAAAATCTATAAGCATAGCATCTCTATTATCTATTATATATATCGCTTCATTTGAAAAGTTCAAGGTATGAAGAGTACCATCGTACTCTTCAATTTGAACTGTTCCATCTAATACATCTTTTATATAACCCTCTATATAGTTATCTAGATACGGAGAGAATTGATCTGCGTGAACCAATGTGCAAAAACTCAATACAAATATAATTGTTAAAGATAATATTTTTCTCATGATTTACCTCCTACTACCTATAATTGAATATCTTCCAAGTCTATTTACTGGAGAGTTAATAGAAGTAGAATAATTGTCCATTCTCTGCTTTACATAAGTCCATTCATTTTTATATTCATCATATCTTCTAAGAGATATATTTCTCATCCTTCTAAGATCTGCTTTAGCAGAATCAAAATCAAGTGATATATCCATATTGTTTTTTAGATAATCTATACTAGTATTATCTTCTCCAATGAATACATCAGCCTTTAATTCATACTCATTAGATAAAGAAGTTGAAGCATTCTGTTGATTAATCCCTATTTTGAATTTAACCCCTGCTTTATCCTTATCCTTACTTTCATAAAGCTTTGATACATTAAATACAGTAGGGTTAAACTTAACATACATGTCACTTAAAACTACTTTTACATCCTTTGCTAAGTAACTTGTAGCAACCCTTGCTGGTATACTTATAACAACTTCTTTTGCTCCTGCATATTCTCCCTTTGTAAGATCTATAACAGTTTCCTTCTCATCATAATCATCTGTTCCTATTAACACGTTAACAGTACTTCCAGATCTATTTATAGATGTTTTTTCATTTATTTCTCCATCTTTATCCTCATATCCTGAATGTGATTTAGTTGTCACTTCATTACTTTTTGATGAACCTTTTGATAATCCAAATTCACCTATAGCCTTTACTATGAATCTATAGTCAGTCTTTGATTTTACATCTCTGTATATAAATGTAGTTAAATCAGTAGTCCCAACAAGATACATTTCCTTATCATCTTCTACTGCATATATTTCATAAGATGTCGCATCTTTTACTTCATTCCAATCTATCTTTATATACTTGTCATATATAAGATCCGCTTTTACACCTGTTGGTGCATCTATTTGATCTATTACATAAACTACATCATATATATTACTTCCAGCTTTATCTGGATTGATTATCATAACTCCTTTAGATCCTAGTTTTCCAGCAGGAGTCGTAACTTTTAAATTTTGAGAATCTATGAATTCAGCAGTACCATCAGTTCCAGATACTAAAACATAATTTTTACCATCAATAGTTATTATATCTGTATCAGTATCTGTAGCTTCTTTAAGAACAGGACTGAATACAACTCTAGCTCCAGACATAAAGTCATTTCCTTTTATCTGTATTTCTTGTCCTCCATCTACGTATATAGTAGATATATTAATAGAATTATCCTTTGCATCTACTATTTGAGTTATATCTGGATCACTCAAATATGTATATTCAACCGAATTTGACATTTCTCCATCAGGATTTTCTATCTTAACATCTACTGTTTTTGGATCACTTTTAGGTGTTATTACTTCTATAGTTCTGTAATCTATGAATTTAATATATTTCTCTTCAACCTTTATTTCTCCAAAGTATACAGCTATTTTCTTAGGCTCATATCCTTCCATAGTCTCTCTAAAATCAAGTCCTTTTATAACTACCGTTTCTCCTCCTTTTGATAGACCTCTATCTGGAGTTATTGTGTCTATTTTGGGAGAAGTTTCTCCTTTTGTAAATACTATGTATATAGGAATATCTAAATTTTCGTCATCTGAACTTGCAAATGCTCCATCTTCATTTTGAACTACTACTTTATGAAGCTTTCCTATCTCACTTTCATCTACTCCATCTATTTTAAACGTAAGTTTACTAGGAAGATCTGGATTTATATTTTCATAATCAATTTCCATTATATCTCCTATAGATATCTTTGCATTTTCTCTAAAATCAGATCCTTTTACGCTTATTATACTACCACCTTTATAGTTTACCTTGACTACTTTAACATCTTTTCCATTTATATTATCAACTATAGAAGCTTGACCCTCTCTAGTTATTTCAGTAATCTGTGGATGGCTGTCTGGATTTTTATATTCAAACTCTCCAGTTGCACTCCCACCATCTGGATTCATTATCGTTACAGGTACTTTTCCTATTGTGTAATAAGAAGGCGTTTTAAGCTGCATTTGTTCACTACTAATTAGCTTTGTTTCTGGAGCATATCCTCTTTCTACGATAAGTCTTCCATCGTGCACCTCTACTCTAATTAACTCATACCCTGGATAACCTAATAAAGAGACAGGAATATAACGAACTTCTTCATTATATTTTAAAAATACTGCTTTATATGTTTTTTGATTTTCTTCAATGATTGCAGTCAGATTTTGATCGTCTCTATTATAATAGACTGTAAGATTTCCTGCTAAATTTACTGTTGCATGGCCTGCATCAATTCTTCCTGAGTTATCTTTATCTCTTGGAATATCTCTGTTGGTTATATTTCCAAATTTAACTACAGGCATAAATACAGATTCTACGTTCTCAAAATCTTTATATATGTTCATATTGCTGCTTACAAATCCTTCTCCATGAATCTCTACGTTATCTTGCCCTATTTTTCTTCCAACAGGAGGTAAGATTTTATTTATTTTTGGATTGGAGCTTTTGTATGTGTATGAAACTTTATTGGATATACCTGAATCATTATTTACAATATAAACATCAGCTTCTCCAGCTACATTCTCTGGTGTAACTACCTTTAAATATCCTCTAGACCATTCCACAATCTTGGCTTTTTTATTATTAAAATATACCTTTGGTAAGATTGGTGAATTATAATATTTGTCATATATTTTTACTGTTTGAGGAAGATTTTCTTGTATATTCCACTCACTCTTATTTGCTTCACTATCCCACTTATTATTGTAATTTAAATCGATTAAAGTATCTCCCTCATCAAATCCTGAACCTCCTGTCATATTCTTATATGGTTCAGAAAATCTAAAATCATAACCCCAAATCTCTACAATCTCATTCCCTGCTGCACTTCCTTCGTTCGGAAGAATTCTATCAATTTTTGGTGTACTATTAGGTTTTACATAAGTGAAGCCATCTTCCTTGCTTGCACTTCCTGCATCATAATTAACGATAACAACCGGAACAGTCACTCTATCTGTTTCTAATTCATCCATATTTCCTGTATATTTAGGAACTTTCACAATCAAGGTGTTTTTATTTTTAAGCTGAGTATCTTCTTTATCAACTATCACTCCACCAATATATACTTTGCTCGTATCCTCAAAATCATTTCCTAAGATAGTAATAGTGTATCCACCCTCAGTAGAGCCTTCCTTTGGATAAATATCTGAGATAATTGGCTTACTCTGTGGATTATTGAAATATACAAAGCTGTCTGGCTTTGTATCTGTTTTTGTATCTGGATTTTTTACAGACACATCATAAGGGCCTGCTCCTTTTCCTTCTACTTCTAAGTTCGGTACATAAAATATAATTTGGTTCCTATTTATTACCTTTACTCTATTTCCAGTTATTTTATCTTTTACATCTTTAGCATACGCTGTTTGCATTTTAAGTGTTAATCCATTCATTTGTATTCCTTCATTCGTAACGGTAACAGGAAAATCAGACCCTTTTGTAGCAATAATATTACCGCTTTTGTTCAAGGATAAAATATATTTGTTTTCTTCAGTATTAGCACCTGGCGTTCCCGTTAAGATAATAGAACCTTTTGGATTAACATCAAGGCTATAAAACTTTCCAGTATCATCCTTAAATATAATACTGTGATAATAGTCTGAAAGCTTTACGTATTTTCCTCCATCTAATCTTTTTCCTATAGAAAGAATTTTATTATCCATTGTTACAGATAAATCTATAGGAGTAGTTTCATTTATAGTAATCTTATTCATTTCTAGCGTTACTGGGTAGCTTGTTCCATCTTCCTTCTCACCTTCAATATTTCCATTTTTTATTTTAAATGTATATTTTTCATTATCTTTATTAACAATATATGGATTTCTATTTTCATCTATATCAAAATCATAAATCTTATTACTTGTATCTTCTATAGTTGCATTTTTATAAAAATCAGAAACCTTTATTTTTTCATCTACTATAGTCATTAATATTTCATTATTTGGTGCTGTATAGTCCTCAAATTCTGGTGTATTATTTGGTCCTGTGTATTTATTAATGTCTTTTCCATCCATTAATATTCTTGTTCCAATCAATTTATATGCGCCTATTCCAGTTGTATCTAATATTGCTGAATCTGGCTTTAAAAAATTATCTCCATTTACTACAACAAGGGTATTATTAGTTCCCTTTTTTGGTGTAAGATCTATTAACTTTGGGTCTTTTTTAAAGGAAATAACATAGGTAAACTTAGCAATTGCAATTCCACCAGAAGGATTGATTACTTGAATTTGGGTTTCTCCTTCTCTACCTGGAGGTGCATTAAATTTTAATATAATTTGATTTGCAAGCTTATCTATTTCTCTTGTAACTCCAGAAACTTCTTTTCCATCTATTAAAACCTTACATCCTTCTTGGAAATTACTACCTTTAACAACAATAGCATCTCCACCTTCTACTGTAATCATATCTGGGTTTACACTTTCAATTACAGGATTATCACTTACATTTACAAATTTTACAGCCGCAACTTTTATCTGACTTTGCCCTGGATCGCTAGAATTTCTTGTTGGATTTACCACCTGTACATTTTTAAACCCTGCAATAGAAAGAATTACTTCCTTTGGTAACTTTACAACAATTCTATTTCCTAATTCATTTCCTTCTAATCCATTTACTACTCTATTATCCTTTAAAACATAAAAATCTAAATTTCTACCATCGCTTGTCTTATCTAATATTTCAGTTTTTCCATTTTGCCTATAAGCGACCTTTGCTTTTCCATCTTCAAAATATACCTTAATTTCATAATTATCTAAATTTTTATCATTCACAGTTTTAAAAATCACTTGAGGATAATTGATAATACTTGTATTGCTTGAAGTATCTGTATATTTATTGACTAAGAAATTATTTCCTTTTATAGAAAGAAGTATGTCATCCTTAATGTTAAATTTCCCCTCTGCATTTGATATAATCTGAATTTTTTCTGGTGTTACTGATTCTATTATGGGTAATTTTGAACTTGCAATATATTCAAACCCTTGTTTTTTCTCTGGCATTTCTATAAATTTATATTCTGTTCCATTAGCATTAAATGTTGTTATAATAGTTGCCGTTACATCTACAATTGGATTATCTTCTATGTTTATCTTCTGTGGATATATAGAAATTTGATCTTGACTTCCTATGGAAAACTTAAATTTTCCATCTTCTTTTTGAAACTTTGCTTGATTTCCCATTACTACAGATATTTTTCTTGTTACTTCCGTTACAGCTACGCCATTATAATTTCCATCTGGATATTTTAATTCTAATTCTGTTGTTCCATCTACACTAGTAGAACTTATATCCGTAGTAGTATAGTTTACATCTAATCCTGGAATATTTAAGGTAGTAATATTTTTTCCTATAATTCCAACGGCATACCCACCTTGATCAGATCCTGATGGAGGATATATATCATCAATAGTTGCTTTATTTTCTTTATCTACCACTGTAAAAACTCCAGGAACCTTTTCTTCACCAATGATTTCTGAGTCTTGTTTTTCTGTTACATATACATTATATTTTTGCCCTATTGGTATTCCAGCAGGAACCTTAACCGTTAATCTATTTTCATTATCTTTATTAATTTTTTCTTTAAAATCTACAAACTCAGCTTGATTCTCTGGTAGATATCCATCTATTCCATTGATATTTAAAAAATATACATCTTGCTTTTGAAGATTTTTTCCTTCAATGTATAAGTAATCTCCATTTGTTCCTACGTTAGGATACATCTTTAAATTTTCAATATTTAGATCTTGAACAAACCTAAAGCTAGAAAGGTATCTATGTGAAACGGATATCTTAATATCCGATGTAGTTTTTGTCTTTTCAAAAATAATATCTGCAGTTCCTAAAGCCCCAGGATGCTTCAAGTTCTCTACAGTTAAACTAGATGGTGTTTTTTTTATATCTGCCGCTGGTGTTTCACACATGTCTTTAAGTTCTGTTGGACGAGCATTAACTCTAGTATATCCTTTTATCTGATATCCATCTATTATTGTATCTAGCTTATCTAAATCTGAACCATTTATAGTTAAGCTTGGTTTTGGAGTCGTTTGACTAATATTTATGTTTTTTGGTACTGCTTGAATTACGGTAGGGATACCACTAAAAGTTAAATCTCTTAATGCATAATCATTTAGAAAAATGATCCCTGTAAAATCATTTATTTGTTCTTTAGGAAATTCAAATATCACAGACGTTTTTGAAGAAACTGCATCATCTTTTGTAAGCGCCTTCGGATATCCATTTCTATCTTCATACTTCACTTGTAATGTGCTAATATCGCTACCATTCTTAGCAATTACTTTGATGAACATCTTAATATTGTTTTTTTCATCGTATGATTTAAATAACTCTACCGAATCAACGATTAGACCTTCACCAATATCCTGTGCACGAACACTGATATTCTGCCATGGCATCATCCCAAACACCATCATAAACACAAGAATAAAAGATGTAACCCTTTTAATCCAATTAATACGTTTCATATTTCCCCTCCTTAATCTACTACTACAAATATTCCTTTTCTACTTGATTTAATATATACATTCTTATCTACTCTATCGATACTAAATGGAACTGTGTACCAGTTTCTCATTTCCTCATCATATCTTAAAACATTTATATTCTCACCTGCATACTCATATGGAATTCTAATGTTTACATTATCAAAAGTAAAATTATCTCCAGTAACCTGGATAAAATCAGATACTATATGAGCTGATCTTAACTTATTTTTTATACTATCGACAACCAACGGTTCAACCCTTCCAAGAGATGCAACAACATCTTTATCTTTATCATAATCAATAGGTCTTAAATTGTATATATCTATATCTGCATACTTTGACTTTGTATTAAGATTTGAATATATGCTACTTTTACTTCCCTCATACTTTATCTTTCTAACTACACTATCTGCGCCCATAATCTCATCTAAATCTAAGTCTAAAGTACTCTTACTTTTATAAGAAGAACTAAGTATTAATGTATCTTCACTCACCTTCATATTCTTTTCAACTTTTCCCTTAGAATCATCTTTGATTACTTTCTTATCTTCTTCTGGTGTAAATTCACCTTTTTTGATAACACTTATTGTATCAAACTCTACAATAATTTTGTGATTATCATCATTCTCAACTATTATCTTATAAGTTCCAGGTTCTAATCTATCACTTCCATCTGGAAGATACACCTTAACTATATT
Source organism: Tepidibacter hydrothermalis (assembly GCF_029542625.1). Lineage (GTDB taxonomy): Bacteria > Bacillota > Clostridia > Peptostreptococcales > Peptostreptococcaceae > Tepidibacter_A > Tepidibacter_A hydrothermalis. The sequence goes on along the minus strand of NZ_CP120733.1, from coordinate 55,490 downwards.
ACCATCTATAACTACTCTTTCAGCTCTTTCCTTATCTCCGAATTCATTTTCAAAGTATACCGCAACTCCTCCAGAATAGAACATTCCACCTTCTAATATTATAGGTTTATCTTCATCATAATCCTCACCTACAGTTGCATCTACAATCCTTGATACTGTAGGCATTGGAGTCGTTGAAAATGAGAATGATGCTGAACTATTTAAAAGTTTTTCTCCTTTTTCATCAACACCATTTTCTACTACATTTTCAGGCACATACCACTTATATTCTGTATTCGAATTAAGCTTTTCTTTTATAGGTATGTATATATATGTCTTTTTATAAGATGACTTATACTCTATTCTAATCTCCTTTGTCTTGTCTATTAGATCTTCACTACTTCCATCAAAATGAAGATTAAATCCACTAGGAGTTTTTTTGTCATTATACAATTTAATACTTCCATCTAAATCATCAAATATAGCTGTCAAATAATACGTTCCATCTGAATCTTTATATAAATTATTTTCATCAAATTTACTTACCGAATTGTTTGCAGGTATAGTCTCTTTTACCTCAGGTTTATTATTCATTGTGTGAAATTTAAAAGTTATATCTTTGTTATATTTATATGGATTGCCATCTAAATCTGTCTTACCTTTTAAGCTAACCGCTCCAGATGCTACTTTAACCGTATACTCTTCATCGTTTGATAATTTAAAGTTTGTATCAGTATACAAATTATTAATATCTATTCTCAAAGAATTAGAATCAATGTCTACATAAACATAATCTTGAACATTAGTATGTATGCTTCCACTTTTTGATATAAGAGTTACCTTAGTCTTATCTATATTGCTATCTATAGGATATGTAGCTTTGAACTTTACACTTATAGTCGGATGTGTACTTACATTATCTGCCGAATCAATAGGATCTGTGCTGCTAAATATATCATCTGTACTAAAGTTTACAATATTTTGCTGGTTATATATAGTATCTGCATTTTTGAGATGTATACTGTTTGCCTTTAACGTAACTATATACTTTGAAAGATTTTTAAAATCTCCTTTATCTATTCTTTCAACGATAAGTTTCTTAGAATCATCAGCATCTATGTTCCATTCATAATTAGATATATCATCAACTACATATGGGTTATCTATATCATCCTTTAAATTATCTACTAAAGAAGACGTCAATGTTATGTAGTTTTGAATATTATCTTTAGCATTAGAATTGAAATCTATATCATCAATATCATCAACAAAAGTATAAGTTATAGTACCTCCACTACACTCAGTCTTAGTTATAATCCCGCTTTGACTTGTATTATCTGACTTTGTAACAAAATTATAGTTTATCTCTGGACTACCCTTAAATAACCCAGCAACAATATGTACTGTATATAAAGAACTAGAATTTAACCTTTTACTTGGATTATTTAAAGATATTCTAATTTTATGCTCCGTTAGATTAACACTAAAATTATAATTTTCTTCATCATCTTTAGTTCCATTTACTAGTATATCTATACTAGTATTTATATCTTTTGATGGATCTTTAGTGTAATTAGATCCATATACTACGTCTATGTATGTTGTATCGTAGTTTACCCCTACTTGATTTTTGGATATACTCTCTTTGCTACTCTTAAGAGTCAACGTATCTTCTATTCCTACCGCATTTGATATATCTATAGGAATTATAGTCAATATCATTACAAATATTAACATTAAGCTTATTCTTCTCATATTATCCCCCTCTAAATATTTACATTATGCACTATATATCGGCATTTAGTATGAATTTTTGAAGTACAAATTCAAAACTCAATCGCATTAAAAATATTTCCATTTTAATATTACCACAAAACAAAACAATCTTTATTTAAAAGATTTTAAATGATTAAATAAAATAAGTAAATATATGTTTTTCGCCAAAATAAATAGGGTTACAATAGAGTTCACACTATTAAAACTTCCTATCAAAATGTTAGTGAATATTTTTAGGTATTTTGACTAATATAACTTGGTTTTTATCCTTTAATAATTCGTCAAGAAATTTGCGTGTCTGACCGTAGAGGGAGTTCGTAAATTTTAGAATTATTGATAAGATAAAATCTTAGTTGTATTCAAAATATCGTTGTATTCACGGTATTTTGATAGGAAGTTTTGGATAAACCACAGAACGAAAAGTTTATAATCCCTTAGTATATAAAAAAATAGCTACCTATATCTCGTTTATCCGAAATTTAGGTAGCTATTTTGTAAATATCTTTTAACTTATTACAAATCTCTTTTTCTCAAATACTTCTTTAATTATACTCACATAAACCTTATCGCTCTTTCTAAGATCTTTCACATCTTTATCTGTTTTAACCTTTATAGATCCTTCATTTACTAAATACTCTAAAACAGTTTTTATATCCGCATGATTAACCTTCGTCATAGTGTGAATATGATCTAATGTTGTAAGTATATTTCCATTGCTGTTTATAAGAAGTGTTAATATCTGATTCAGATCTTCTTGATGTTTTACCTCAAATTTTATATTTTGAAGAATTTGTTTTTCTCCATCATCAAGGTTTAAAACATCTTCTGGCTTAGGGACTGGTTTTGTATACTCATAGTACATAATTCCATCTTCATCTTTTTTAAGATCTACTAGCTTATACTTTAATAAAAGATCCAAATCATCTTGTCTTGTTTTTGGATATTCAAACCCTAGTTTATTTAATATATTTTTTTTATCTTCTATAACTTGAGGATGTTCTTCTTGTCCTCCTTCAAGATTTGTATTTAATATATTTTGAGTAGCTTCAAGACCTTTTAACTGTTGTGAATTAGTAGCACCCACAACCAAATAAGTCTTATAAGTTGAAAGAGGCATATATCTAAACCACATATACTCTTGAAGTTCTTCTGGTACATTTATCTTTACTCTATTATCCATACTAAATCCTCCTCTTCATATTAAATTTAATCTATCATAAATATTGTTCTATAAAGAATATCGTCTTCATCTATAAGTCTAAATTCATATCTACCCTTTTGCATTACATCTGATTTAAATGATATAGATGCTTTACCATTTTCATCAAGCTTTATAGGAGTACGTGCCAGTATTTTATTAGATTCTATACTTATCAACTCTCCTGTTCCTTCTTGGTATTTCTTAATAGAAGTTAAATTCAAAGTGAACACGCCTTGTTCTTTTGTATATTTATCAACTATTATGAATGGTACTATTATTTTTCCATCATCTTTTTTAAGTTTTATCTCATAATATCCATTTTTCCATGAATCATTAGCACTTATAATTTTGATTTTTACCTTATTGTCTTCAACAGGCATTTCAAAGTCCATCTTAGTTTTTTCGTTCTTATTATATACAAGTTCACCTTTTATATTCTCTTCATAACAATCTATATTAGTATCTACTAATATTTCTTTTTTATTTTCAAAAAACATTATATTTTTAAGTTCATGAGATTCTAATTCTCTAGATGGCTTGTCTATTATAAAATCTATATGCTTTACCTCTTGATTGAAAACAAATACCTTTATTTGGTACCATCCCATATCCCAATTCTTATCTTTAGATTTTTCAAAATCAGTTACGTATATACCTTTTATTTTAACATCCTTATCATATCCATCTAATTTTTCTTCATATCCATTATCCATATAATAAAGACTCACTGTTGCATCTACTTCTTCTGTAGCATTTATATCTATATTAAACTTTAAATTAGGGATATTAGATGGAATTTTTGATAAAAACCATCTACTAATTCTATATTTATCTTCTAATTCTTCTACTCTTTTTATTCTTTGTTCTTCATTAAATTCATGTTCTTTTTTAATCTTTTGAACCTCATCTAACTCTTCATCTATACTAGCTATTATAAATAAAGACCTTATAGAAGTTTCTTTTATTTCTTCTAGCATATTAGAAAACATATCATATGCCTCTTTATTGAATATTCTAACAGGACTTTGCCCGCCTATATATTGGAATACTATCCCTTGTCTTATTTGATCCACAACATCTAAATGATCTGTCCACTTTTCATCTATATTCTTCATTAAAGTTACTCTCTCTAGATATCTAAGCTGTGTTTCTCCAGTGATTTTTTCTTTTTGCTTGTATATTTCTATAGCTTTATCATATGCTTTTTTCTTTATATCAACTTTATCTAAATTCTCAATCTCGTCGCTTTCCATATTAGTAAAGTCTATATAGTTATTTAATTTAAACGTTTCATTCAAGTAATTTTGTATAGAATTCAGATCCCATTCTTCAGGATATTCACTATTAGACGTATAACTATCTATATTTTTATCTATAGTATCCTTTAAAATACTGTAGATGAATTCGCTCATATCATCTCCATTTAATATCTTGTTTCTCTCGTTGTATATAGTCTCTCTTTGCTTGTTTAATATTTGGTCGAATTCAAGAGTATTCTTTCTAACATTGTAATTACTATTTTCTACAGTCTTTTGTATTCCATCTATAGCTTGAGACACTAATTTATCTTGTATAGACTCATCTGGATCCAAATTCATCTTATCAACTATCTTTACAATCCTATCTAATGCCTCTTTTCCCACTTTAGAGAATAAAGAATCTTCAAGAGATATAAAGAACTGACTCTCACCAGGATCTCCCTGACGTCCAGATCTACCTCTTAACTGATTATCTATTCTTCTTGAATCATGTCTTTCTGTTCCTATTACATAAAGTCCTCCAAGATCAGCTACTCCATCTCCAAGCTTTATATCAGTTCCACGACCCGCCATATTAGTCGCTATAGTTACAGATCCCTTTTGTCCAGCATTTGATATAATTTCAGCTTCATCTTTATTCTGCTTTGCATTTAAAAGTTTATGCTTTATATTGTTTTTAGTCAGCATATTACTTAATACTTCTGATTCATCTATATATATAGTTCCTATTAATATCGGCTGTCCTTTTTGATGTCTTTTCTGAACTTCATCTATTAAAGCCTTAAATTTAGCTTCTTTTGTTTTGAACAATAGATCAGTCTTATCTATTCTTTTGATTTCTTTATTAGTAGGTATACATATAACATCAACATTATATATACTCTTAAACTCTTGTTTTTGACTATATGCAGTTCCAGTCATACCAGCTATTTTTTTGAACAGTTTAAAATAGTTTTGGTATGTGATCATAGCCTGAGTTTTTGTTTCTTTCTTTATTTCTATATTTTCTTTAGCTTCAAGAGCTTGGTGAAGACCTTTTCCGAATCTTCTTCCCGGTAATGCTCTTCCTGTGAACTTATCTATTATCATAACTTCATTTTCGGCAACTACATAATCCTTATCCTTAGTAAATACACAGTTAGCTTGAAGAGACTGTCTTATATGATGATATAATTCTGTATTTTTTATATCAGCTATATTCTCTATTCCAAATATTCTCTCACTCTTTTGTATACCACTTTGAGTTAAGTTAGCAATTCTCTTTTCATTATCTATTTCATAATCTTCTTTAAGAAGAGATTTTACAAATTTATCTACTGTAATATAATATTGAGATGGTCTTGCTGCATCTCCAGTTATAATAAGTGGAGTTCTAGCATCATCTACAAGTATAGAATCGACCTCATCTATTATCGCAAAGTTTCTATTTCTTTGAACTATATTTTGATTAACCGTAACCATGTTGTCTTTTAAATAATCAAACCCAAACTCAGAATTAGTACCGTATACTATGTCACAGTTATACTGTTCTTTTTTTTGTTTTACATTTAGTTCTCTATGAGTAAGTCCAACAGTTAAACCTAAAAAATTATATAACTTTTCCATTTCTTCTTTGTCTCTAGAAGCAAGATATTCATTAGCTGTAATAACAAATACCCCATCACCTGTTAATGCATTTAAATAAGTAGGAAGTGTAGCTACAAGAGTTTTACCTTCTCCTGTTTTCATCTCCGCAATATTGCCTTCGTGAAGACATATTCCACCCATTAACTGAACTACATAATGTTTCATATTAAACACTCTAAAAGATGCTTCTCTAACCACTGCAAAAGCTTCTTCTAGTATATCATCCAGCTTTTGGCCATCTTTTAATCTACTTTTGAATTCTTCAGTTTTATTTTTTAATTCTTGATCACTTAAAGTCTTAACTTTTTCTTCAAGTCTAATTATATTATTAGCTCTTTTTTCTAATTGTTTTAATTTTTTATCATGAGGATTAATTATACCCTCTAGGAAATTAACCATAATATTCCTCCTATATAAAATTATGTATATAGTTGTCCATAGATATCATTTTATTATTATTAGAATTATGGAAGTTTATTATACTTTTTTTTATTTAATTATAAGAATATGTAATTTTAATGCTTAAACAAAAAACTCAGAGGATTAAATCCTCCGAGTTTTTGTTTTATTATTATTTATTAATTATAATAAATTATTATTTTTTATTAGTTACCAGAAATTGTTATTGATACTAATCTTTCTGAAACTTCTTTACCGTTTACAACTATCTTGATAGTGTATACTTTAGTTCCATCTGCTGCTTCATCAACTGTTATATCAGCTGTTGCTGCTTTAGCATCAGCTGCTGCTGCTGCTACGTCTTTGAAAGCTATTAATTGATTAGTATTGTTGTAAATCTTGAATGTAACTTCGTCACCTTTATTTACATCGTAAGTTGCAGTTACAGTAGCTGTACCGTCAGCTTGATCTGCAGAAGAAACTGATTTGAATGTAGTTGTAGGTACTAAGTCAGTTTCAGGAGTAGATGCTTTTTCACTTGCATCTTTTGTTAATAATACATACTTAACAAAGCTTGTTCCCTCATCCATAACTAATGTTACTTCATCTTTATTCTCTTCTAAGTCACTTAATGATATTTCTTCTATATCATCAGTATCTTCTATATCAAATACATATGCATCTTTAGCTAATCTGTACTCAGTTCCATTAACTGTTAACTTCTTATCTGATACTTTAACATCTGTAACTACTTCTGTAGTTTCAGCTGCAGTCATTGCATCTATATCTGCTGCAGTATTATCTACACCAGTTGTTGTTCCTTTTACTAATTCTCCAGTTTTAGAATCAACATAGATCATAGCAACGTCACCTTCAGATACTGAAGCAGCTGTTATAGATTTATCTGTATAGAATGTCTTTTCAGTTCCATCTACATAAGCTTTGATTCTCCACTCATCATCGTCTCCTGATAACTTCTTAACGTCAGTTATAAGAGCTGCGTAATCTTCAACATCTTCATCATCTCTTTCAGAGTCTGTTACAGCTATATAAGTTATTTTTCCATCTTCATCATAGTATACTGTTCCTGCTTTAAGAGTTTCGAATCCAACTTTTTCCCAAGTGCTTACGTCTGTATCATCTTCATCTATTCCATCTGTAGCATCAAATACTAATGAAGATTTCTCAAGCTTTTCACCTTCTGCATATTTAGCATCTGTCTTAATATTTCCAGTTACTGCCTTATCATCTAAATCTAAGTTTAATTCAGTTACATCTCCATCTTCATCAACTTTGATTTCGATTACAGTTCCTTTTAAAGCTTTTGTAGCAGCTGCTCCGTTAGTTGTAACAACAACTTCTCCAACTTTTCCGTATACATTAGCAACATCGAAGTAGTGCTTAGTTATAGCTTCTTGCTCATCACTTGAATACTTATCCCAAGCTTTATCTACTGTTGAAGCACCAACTGCATGTTGATTTCCTGCTCCAACTGCTGCAATACCTTCTACAGCAGCTTTATTAGCAACATCTGTAGCCCATTTTTTAACGATGTCTATTTCTACATCTTTAGCTTCTACTTTGTAGCTTATTTCTTTACCTGAGTTGTTTATTACATCTACAAGAAGAGTATGGTTTCCTCTAGCATCAGTATCTACATCTATATCATCAGTTAATAAAGCACCTACAGTACTTGTTTTAACTTCTCCACGATCTCCTAATACAAGTCTAACTTCATCTTGTCTATCAAGATAAACAGTTACTTCTTTGTCAGCTTCTTTCATCTCATCTAAGATATCAGAATCTATAGTTTCTAATTCGTCTTCATCAACATACATAGAATCAGATGCAATATCGTAATCTTCATCATTTAATCTGAATCCAGCTCCGAATACCTTATCTATTTTACCTTTTACAGTCTTATTGAATACTTCAGCATACTCAGCAGAAGTGTTGTAGAATACTATATCTCCTTCTTCTAAATCTGAAAGTTCTATGCTCTTACCATCTTTAATTACATAGTAATCATCAAAGTTTACATCATCTTCATATCCAAGAACATGAGTTTTTTCTACTTTTTCAACTACGATCATATTATCTAAATCATATGCTTCTAAAGAAGTTATCTTGTTATCTACAACTACAGCTTTAGCATATGAATATTTTGCATTTAAATCTGCCTCTTTAACTTTTTTACCATTCTCATATATAGTTGCATCTTTATCAAACTCATACTCTTTGTCTTTAGCAACTAATTTAACTGGCTCTTCATCACCTGAAGTATATTCTACAGCATCAAAGAATATATCAGTATCTTCATCAACTTCATATGATACTAATTCATCATCATCGTTTATGAATGCTTTTATTTTAGCATTGTATACTCCTTCAAAGTTGAATCCTTCTGGAACTTCGATAACACCTTTATCATCTAATCTTATTTCATTATCATCTAAGCTGCTATCAGTTCTAGGAATATCTATAACTTTTTCTTCTACTTTTTCAGTATCTAATTTATCAGCTAATAATGTTTCTTCATCAGTACCATCTGTTCCAGATTGTACAAACTTTGCATCATCTCCGTATCCTACTTGAACCATCATAGGTACTTCTAATGAATTATCCATTAATTGAGCTACTATTCCTCTTGGAGCTGATGCTCCTATTGTTCCTTTAACATCATCTGATATATCTTCTTGTCCAGCTATTACTAAGTATCCATTTGGGTATCCGCCTTTAGCTTTTGCTGCTGGCTCATATCCTAATGCTCTTACTATCATAGTAACGGCTTCTTCATATTTAACTGGTGCTTCTGGATCAAATACTCCTTCAGCTTTTCCATTTATAACTTTAAGTCCTGATGCTATATTTATGTATCCTGATGCCCAGTGATTAGAAGGTACATCATTGAATCCAGTAGTTCCCATTGATGATTTTGCTGATGCATCTAGTCCTAATGATCTTACTATTACTGCTGCAAACTCAGCTCTTGTTATTGTTTTCTCTGGTTGGAATGTTCCATCTTCATATCCTTTTAATATATCAAGTGCTGATAATCTTTCTACTGCTGTCTCATAATCAGTTCCTTGAACGTCAGCTGGCGCTGCTGCGAATGCTGCACCCATTGATCCGAATGCTAAAGCTCCAGCTAATGCAACTGAAAGTACTTTTTTAGTGTTTTTCATTTTGTTTCCTCCCTAAACTTAGTTGTCTTTTCCATTCTGTCGATTGAGGATTTTTGCAATTTTTAACATTATAGTCGTCATTTTCCTCATGATGTCTTGTTTTTAGTCATGCTCTTGATCTAAAATTGTCGTTTTCTCAAAATGTCTCCAAAAGCTTTTATTTGTATGTAAACTACAAAACCATTATACACTTACATGGTATTAATTTCAATTACAATTATGTTACAAATTGAAAATTTGAAGATCCTTTAAGAAATTTACAATTTATTACTTTCATTTTTCTAAATATTTCCTCGTTTTCCAATGTTATTTTTTACTCTGCTGTTATATATTTATTACACTTACATTTTATTATAATATTAACCTTTTATTTCAATAGAAATAAGTGGAAACTATAATAGAATAAAACCCCAAATCATATGATTTGAGGTTTTATTGTTTTTAATAATTCATTTTCTTCTTAATCTATTATTATGATTAGTTATTTACATTTACAAGTTTTTCTGAAACTTTACTTCCATTTACCCACATCTCAACAGTGTTTACTCCTACTACTCCACCTGTTAAAGTTGCAGTTTCAGCTTTTGCATCAGCATTATTAGTTACTTCTTTAAATCCTACTAATGCACCTGAGTTATCTAATACTTTGAAAGTGATTTCATCATCTTTGTTTATATCGTAAGTTACAGTTATATCTGTGTTTCCTGCTCCAGCATCAACTGTTGATACTAGTTTTGAAGCTTGTACTAAATCAGTTTCAGGAGTAGATGCTTTTTCACTTGCATCTTTTGTTAATAATACATACTTAACAAAGTTTGTTCCCTCATCCATAACTAACGTTACTTCATCTGCATTTTCTTCTAAGTCACTTAATGATATTTCTTCTATATCATCAGTATCTTCTATATCAAATACGTATGCATCTTTCGCTAACGCGTACTCAGTTCCATTAACTGTTAACTTCTTATCTGATACTTTAACATTTGTAACTACTTCTGTAGTTTCAGCTGCAGTCATTGCATCTATATCTGCTGCAGTATTATCTATACCTGCTGTTGTTCCTTTTACTAACTCTCCAGTCTTAGAGTCTACATATATCATAGCTATTTCACCAGCTGATACTGAAGCAGCTGTTATAGATTTATCTGTGTAGAATGTTTTTTCTACTCCATCTACGTAAGCTTTAATTCTCCACTCATCATCGTCTCCTGATAGCTTCTTAACATCAGTTATAAGAGCTGCGAAATCATCAACATCTTCATCATCTCTCTCTGAAGCTGTTACAGATATATAAGTTATTACTCCATCTTCATCATAGTATACTGTACCTGTCTTAGCAGTTTCAAATTCAACAGCTTCCCAAGTGCTTACATCTGTATCATCTGCATCTATTCCATCTGTTACATCAAATACTAATGCATCTTTATCAAGCTTTTTACCTTCTGCATATTTAGCATCTGTTTTAATATCTGCACTGATTGCTGTATCATCCATATCTAAAGTTAATTCAGTTATTTCTCCATCTTCGTCAACTTTAAATTCAATTACAGTTCCTTTTAAAGCTTTCTTAGTAGCTACACCATCAGTTGTAACAACATTAGCTGTTCCATATACTGAAGCAAAGTAGTACTTAGTTATAGCATCTTGCTCTTCACTTGAATACTTATCCCAAGCTTTATCTACTGTTGAAGCTCCAACTACATGTTGATTTCCTGCTCCAACTTCTGCAATAGCTTCTACAGCAGCTACGTTAGCAACATTTGTAGCCCACTCTTTAGTGATATCTACTTCTACATCTTTAGCAGCTACTTTGTAGCTTACTTCCTTACCTGATTTGTTTAGTACATCTACAAGAAGAGTGTGATTTCCTCTAGCGTCAGTATCTACATCTATATCATCTGTTAATAAAGCAGCTACTGTACTTGTTTGAACTTCATCACGATCTCCTAATACAAGTCTAACATCACCTTGTCTATCAAAATAAACAGTTACTTCTTTGTCAGCTTCTTTCATTTCATCTAAGATATCAGAATCTATAGTTTCTAATTCATCTTCATCAACATACATAGAGTCAGCTGCAATATCGTAATCTTCATCATTTAATCTGAATCCATTTCCAAATACCTTGTCTAATTTACCTTTTTCACTCTTGTTGAATACTTCAGCGTATTCAGCAGAAGTGTTGTAGAATACTATATCTCCAGCTACTAAATCTGAAAGTTCTATATTCTTACCATCTTTAACTACATCGTAATCTTTAAAGTTTACTTCTTCTTCGTATCCAAGAACATGATCTGCTTCTACTGTTTCAACTACTATCATGCTATCTAAGTCATATACTTCTAAAGAAGCAATTTCATTATCTACTACTACAGCTTTCGCATATGAATATTTTGAATTTAAATCTGACTCTTTAACTTTTTTACCATTCTCGTATATAGCTGCATCTTTAGCAAACTCATACTCTTTATCTTTATCAACTAATTTAACTGGCTCTTCATCACCTGAAGTAAATTCTACAGCATCAAAGTACACATCATCATTAACTTCATATGATACTAATTCATCATCATCGTTTATGAATGCTTTAATTTCAGCATTGAATACTCCTTCAAAGTTGAATCCTTCCGGAACTTCAACAACACCTTTACTAGCTAATCTTATTTCATTATCTTCTAAGCTGCTATCAGTTCTAGGGATATCTATTACTTTTTCTTCTACTTTTTCAGTATCTAACTTATCAGCTAATAATGTTTCTTCTGTAGTACCATCTGTTCCAGATTTCACGAATTTTGCATCATCTCCGTATCCTACTTGAACCATCATAGGTACTTCTAATGAGTTATCCATTAATTGAGCTACTATTCCTCTTGGAGCTGATGTTCCTATTGTTCCATTAACATCATCAGTTATATCTTCTTGTCCTGCAACTACTAAATATCCATTTGGGTATCCACCTTTAGATTGAGCTGCTGGCTCATATCCTAATGCTCTTACTATCATTGTTACAGCTTCTTCATATTTAACTGGTGCTTCTGGATCGAATACTCCGTTTCCTCTACCATTTATAACTTTAAGTCCTGATGCTATATTGATGTATCCTGATGCCCAGTGATTAGCAGCAACGTCATTAAAGTTAGTGCTTCCCATTGAAGCTTTCGCTGAAGCTTCAAGTCCTAATGATCTAACTACAACTGCTGAAAATTCTGCTCTTGTTATTGTTTGACCTGGTTTAAATGTTCCATCTTCGTATCCTTTTAATATTTCAAGTGCTGCTAATCTTTCTACTGCCGTCTCATAGTCAGTTCCCTTAACATCTTCTGGTATAGCTGCAAATGCTGCTCCCATTGATCCGAATGCTAAAGCCCCTGCTAATGCAACTGAAAGTATCTTTTTATTATTATTCATATCTCTTTTTCCTCCTCGAAAATTTGATAGTTTTTTAAGTTTAATTTAATTTGCATTTTATTCTCTGTCGAACTTTGTCGTTCACTTGCTACATGATTCATTATATACGCACAAACTATCAAATACAATTACAGGAGTATTACAGTATGTTTAATAAAATATTACACAGATATAGATAGAACCCGTACTAGATAGTACGGGTTCTATCTATATGCTCTCTATTCTTTTCATTATAATTTCACTCAAGTTATTCAACTTGTCATTTGATTCTTTCTCTGATCCTGCATTAACAGAAAAATAGAATTTAATCTTAGGTTCAGTTCCAGAAGGTCTTATTGTAAACCAAGATTTATCATCTAATATATACTTTATTACATTAGACTTTGGTAGATCATCTATTCCATCTTGATAATCTTTAATCTCAGATATCTTAAAACTTCCTATACTGTCCATGCTGCTTTCTCTAAAGAACTTTATTATACTCTGTATTTTCTCATTTCCAGACTTTCCTTTTAAAGTTATCGACTTTAAGCCATCTTTATAATACCCATATTCCTTATATATCTCTTCTAACTCATCACACAAGCTCAAACCTTTAGAATAATAATATGCTGCCATCTCACATATAAGCATAGATGCTACAACAGCATCCTTATCCCTTGCATGAGTTCCAACTAAATATCCATAGCTTTCCTCATATCCTAAGACAAAGTTCTTATCTTTATCTTGTTCAAACTCCTTTATCTTCTCTCCAATAAACTTAAAACCTGTTAAAGTTTTTAAAGTCTCGACATTATAAGATTTAGCAATCTTTTCTCCAAGGTCAGATGTAACTATAGTATTTATAATTACACTATTATCAAGTAGCTTATTATCCTTACTTAAATTGTCTAGAATATACTTAGTAAGTAGTGCCCCAACTTGATTTCCATTAAGACATATATACTCACCATTGTTTTTAACAGCTATCCCCACTCTATCACAATCAGGATCTGTTCCTATAACCAAATTAGCATTTTCTTTTTTCGCAAGCTCTATCCCAAGTTTTAAAGCCTGTTTTTCCTCAGGATTAGGATAATCAACCGTACTAAAGTTAGGATCCGGCATCTCCTGTTCTTTAACAACCATGACATTCTTAAACCCAACTTCCTTTAATACTCTTCTCACAGGTATATTTCCTGTTCCATGAAGAGGTGTATAAACTATCTTAAATTCATCAGAAACCTTTTCTATAATATCTGATCTTAAAGACTGTTTTTTAACAGCTTCTATAAGCTCAGTATCTATATCACGTGATAACTCTATTATAAGCTTTTTACCTACAGCTTCATCATAATCTATACTAGGTATCCTACTATAATCATTTATCTTAACAACCTCATCTATTATCTCTTTTGCAACATCAGGAAGTATCTGAGCACCATCTTCCCAATACACCTTATATCCATTATATTCAGGTGGATTATGACTTGCAGTTATAACAATACCTGATATACAATTTAAATGTCTAACAGCAAAAGAAAGCTCAGGAGTAGTTCTTAAATCATCAAATATGTAAGCTTTTATTCCTAATGCAGCCAAAGTCTTAGCAGCTTCTATACAAAACTCCCTAGACTTATGTCTATTATCATGTGCTATTACAACCCCTCTATCCTTAGCATTATCACCTTCATTTATTATCTTGTTTCCAAGTGCAAAAGTAGCACGTCTTACAGTATACTTGTTCATTCTATTAGTTCCAGCCCCTATTATTCCTCTAATACCAGCCGTTCCAAATTCTAAATTCTTATAAAACCTATCTTCTATATCATCCTTATCTTCCTTTATACTCAAAAGCTCATCTCTTACATCTTCAAAATAAGTATTATTAATCCACTCTTTATATATATTTAAGTAATCCATAATAACCTCCCTTTAGTTCTTATACATTAGTTATATCCAAATAATTATTATGTAATCCCATAAAGCGAAACTTAATTAATTTTACACTTATACATATATATTAAAATAAACTCTATAATATTTTAAGAGTTTTTCCATAATTCTATAAATTTTATTTTATTCACATAAAAAAACTGCACTCGATTGAGTGCAGTTTTATATCCGAAAGCTAAGAGTTCTAAAACTCCACCCTTTCAATGCTGGAGTTAAAAACTCTACAGCTTCTGGATTGGTTCTGCTAAAAATTCAACTGGAATAAAAACTCCATCTGAATTAAGTTTCACCTTATATTAAGATATAACGAATCTCTTTTGCTCAAATACTTCTTTATTTATACTTACATAAACCTTATCAGCTTTTCTAAGGTTCTTAACTTCTTTATCAGCTTTTACCTTTATAGATCCTTCTTCAACTAAGTAAGCTAGTACTTCTTTGATATCAGCAAGCTTAATCTTAGTTGTATCATATATGTACTCAAGTGATGTAAGTAAGTTACCATTACTGTTAATAAGAAGAGTTAATATATTATTAAAAGCATTTTGATGCTTTATTTCAAATCTTATCTTTTCTAACATAGTCTTTTCTTCTTCATCTAGGCTAAGAACTTCCTCTGGATTTGGAATCGGTAAATTATATTCATATACTAACTCATCATTTTCATTTTTTGTTTCTTTGATCAAGTTGTATTTGATTAATATATCTAAATCCTCAACTCTATTAGTAGGATATTTGATTCCTAACTTATTAATTACTCTTTCTTTTTCTTCCTTTAACTTTCCTGTTTCGCTTTCTATAGCAAAAATTGTAGTTAATAACTTATTCGTACCTTCTTCACCCTCTAATCCTTTCATTTTTAGATGAGCCATCATTAAATAAGTTTTATAAGTTGTCTCTGGTAAGTATCTAAACCAAAATTTAGACTCTATTTCCTTCGTTAAGTTCACTACTTTTTTAGACCTCATGTTGTAACTCCTTCCATCTCTTCTAATCTATTATAAAATGTTTTGTTAAAATGACTTTATTCATTGCAAATAATCTAAATTCATATCTTCCTTTTGACCATTTATCTTTTTTCTTTTCAAAAGTAACTTTAACTGTTCCAGATTTATTTATTTTCATCTGTATATTATCTATTACATTTTTCTCATCTATATTAATAAGTTGACCATGCATCAATGCTTCTTCATCTTCATTGATTTCAAAATCAAAATGAACATCTATCTTTTCTTCAAGTTCATCATAAGAATCGACTATAACAAACGGGAATACACTATTCTCTCCTAAACCTAATTTAAGCTCATGGAATCCATCTCTCCATCCATTAGATGGTCTAGGTAATTTCACCTTTATAGCTTGATCTTTAACAGGAACATCAAAAGACATCTTAGTTCTTTCATCCCTACTATACATTAAAGAACAAGATAACTTATCTTCATTGCATCCAGGAACCTTAAATTCAAAGTTAAGATTAGATAACTTATTAGAGAAGAATCTTATATCATTAAACATATTCTTATCATCTATATGCTCAGGTTCTGTAACCACAAAGTCTATACGCATAGATTCTTGACCAGATACAATAACCTTTAATTGATGCCATCCTATAGTCCAATCTTTATTCTCATCTTTATTCTCATCTTTATCAAGTTCTATCTTAACTACTCCATTTATTATAATTTTCTTGTCATGACCTTCAAGCTTTTGCTCAAATCCATTATCCATATAACATAGTATAACATCTGCCTCTACATCTTGTGTAGCATTTATATCTATATTCAAACTTATTTTAGGTTGATTAGCAGGAATTCTAGGTAAATGTTTTCTATTTATCTTATATTTATCCTCTAACTCACCTATTTTAGCAGCTTTTTCTTCTTCTCTTATCACTTCTTCTTTATCCATTTGAGTCTTAAGACCAGTCAATACAAATAAAGACTTAACAGTAAGACTTTTAACCTCACTTAGCATATCGTCAAACATTCTAAATGCTTCCTGATTGAATATTCTTACAGGACTTTGTCCACCTACATATTGGAAGTTAATACCTTGTCTCATTTGCTCAACTGTATCTAAATGATCTACCCACTTCTCATCAATAGACTTCATAAGCGTAAGTCTTTCAATATATCTAAGCTGTGTGCTACCCATCATTTCCTCTTTAGCTTCATAATTTTTATAAGCTTCTTCTAATATATCTTCTATTATATCGTTTTTGTCTAAATTTTCTATTTCTTGTTCAGTTAAATCATCAAATTTTATCTTATTATCAAAATACAACTGATTATTTAAATACTCTTGTATTCCTTTAAGATCCCATTCTTCTGGATAAGGACTCATAGATGTATGAGACTGCACTAAATCATTAATTACATCCTTTAGTATATCCTTAACAAATGAGCTCATATCTTCTCCATTTAAAATCTTGTTTCTTTCATTATATATAGTTTCTCTTTGTTTGTTAAGTATTTGATCAAATTCAAGAGTAGATTTTCTTATATTATAAGTCATACTCTCAACAGTAGCTTGAACTCCTGCTATAGCTTGAGAAACTAGCTTGTCTTGTATAGCCTCATCTTCTTTAAGACCAAGCTTCTCTACAATCTTTCTTATATTCTCCATAACCTCTGGCTTAACCTTGTCAAATAAGCTATCTTCAAGAGATATATAGAATTGCGATTCTCCTAGATCTCCTTGACGTCCAGAACGACCTCTTAACTGATTATCTATTCTTCTTGAATCATGTCTTTCAGTTCCAAGAACAAATAATCCACCAATATCAGCTACGCCATCCCCCAGCTTAATATCAGTACCACGACCTGCCATATTAGTAGCTATAGTTATAGCTCCCATTTGACCAGCATTCCCTATAATATCTGCCTCGCCTTCATCCTGCTTAGCATTAAGGATATTATGCTTGATATTTTTTTTCTTAAGAAGCTTACTAAGCTCCTCTGATTCATCTATATAAGTAGTACCTATAAGTATAGGCTGTCCTACAGCATGTCTTTTCTCTATCTCTTTAAATATAGCATCTAACTTTGCCTTCTTAGTAACAAACACTAAATCGTTGTTATCAACTCTCTTTATAGGCTTGTTAGTTGGAATACATAGTACATCTACCCCATAAGTAGACTTTAACTCTTTTCTATCAGTATAAGCAGTTCCAGTCATACCAGCAATCTTTGCAAACATCTTAAAATAGTTCTGATAAGTTATCATACCCATAGTTCTATTCTCTTTAGATATTTCTACATTTTCTTTAGCCTCTATAGCTTGATGAAGACCATTAGAAAGAGTTCTTCCAGGCATTAATCTTCCTGTAAATCTATCTACAAGAACAATCTCTCCATCTTTAATAACATAATCTTTATCCTTAGCAAACATATGACTAGCATAAAGACTTTGTCTTATATGATGTATAAGTTCTGTATTATTAGTATCTGCAAAGTTTTTAAGACCAAATATCTTCTCTGCCTTATCTATTCCTGTTTCTGATAAGTTGATAGTTCTTTTTTCATTATCCTTTTCGTAATCCTCTTTATCAAGAGACTTTACAAATCTATCAACAGTTATATAATACTCAGAAGGTCTGTAAGAATCCCCACTTATAATAAGAGGAGTTCTAGCCTCATCTATAAGTATAGAATCGACCTCATCAATTATAGCAAAATTTCTTCTAGTTTGAACTACCTGTTCTTTAACAGTAGCCATATTATCTCTTAAATAATCAAATCCAAACTCACTATTAGTTCCATATATAACATCACAACTATATGCTTCTTTTCTGTCTTTTGGCATCATACCTCTTTTGATAAGACCAACAGAAAGTCCTAAAAATTCATGAACTTGTCCCATCTCTTCTCTATCTCTTGAAGCAAGATAATCATTAACAGTTATAACGAATACACCTTTTCCAGTAAGTCCATTAAGATAAGCTGGTAAAGTAGCAACTAAAGTCTTACCCTCACCCGTCTTCATCTCACCTACATTACCTTCATGAAGTGCAATTCCTCCCATTATCTGAACAGCATAATGCTTCATTCCAAGCACTCTAAAAGAAGCTTCTCTAACAACAGCAAAAGCTTCATCTAATATACTATCCATAGTATTTCCACTTTGTAATCTATTTTTAAACTCTATAGTCTTAAGCCTTAACTCATCATCAGATAAGTTTTTATATTTATCTTCTAAGCCTATTATCTTATTAGCTCTTTTTTCTAATTGTTTTATTTTTTTGTCGTGAGAATTAAGAATCCCCCCAAAAAGATCAGCCATATATTTTCCTCCCATGTAAAGCTTTATGGTATTATTTCACAAGTACCATTTTATCATTATTTTGGAGAAATGGAAAGAAGATTGGTAATAATGTAAAATAAATGTAATAAAAAAGACCCCTTGGACTTGGGATTTCTCCCAAGACCTATGGGGTCTTTCTTTAGTTAAAAACTAATATTTTAATTAATTTTGTTTAAATTTGATTAAGCAGTTTGCTTTTCAATAGTTACAGTTACAGTTACCACTTTTTCTGTCTCACCTTTTTTAAGTGTTATTTTTACTGTTGCTGTATTCTCAGTTGCATCAGCTGCTGCTTGTTTTGTTAATTTGATTGCTCCATCAGCTTCTACTGTTAAATAACCTTCAGCATCTGTTCCTTTAGCAACCTTTACAGTTACTTGATCATTTACAGGTGATGTAGTTTTTATTACATCTGTTGTTATAGTGTCACCTGCTCCTACAGACTTTGCTATTGTTGCTGTAGTTGCATACTTAGCTACTTCTGCTTCTACTGCTGCTTTATCTGCTGCATCTGTTTGTGCTTTATCATACGCATCTTGAGCATCATCTTTAGCTGTTTGAGCGTCACCTATAGCTTTTTGTACAACAGCTAATCTAGCTACTAAATCCTTTGTAGCCTTAGCATCTTGGTCTAAATCAGCTACTGCTGTATCTGCAGCTGTATCAACAGTTTTAGCTGCATCAATTGCTTCTTGTAATGCTGCTATTTTAGATGCTTTAGTAAGGTCTTCGTCCTTAGCTGCTTTTAATGTTGCTATTTCTGCTTCAGCTAATACTACTTTTGCTGTTGCTGCTTGTAATTTTAATGTTTCATTTGTTACATCTGATCCACCAATTTTAACATCATTACCATGTGAATCTAATGATTTAGGCGCACTATCTAATTTAACTCCTGCTACAGTTACATCTGCAGTTTCAATTTTATTTGCTCCTACTATTTCTGCAGCTCCACTAATGTTAGCTGTAGTAACTTTTGCTGAAGATGAAATAGTTACTTTAGAAGTATTTGTTATATTTAATGTAGTTACCTCTCCATTGATGTTAACTGTAGCATCGTCATCACTTACTACTAATGTAGTAGCTTTTGCATTTTGATTCCATGTACCAGCTGCTACATCTGTAACAGTTATTGTTCTACCTACAACTACATTGTTGTTAATAGTTGCATTTGGAGCATCAACAGTTAAGTTTCTAGTTATGCTTGGGTTAGCAGAACCTGTTAATGTCATTGTTCCTGATTCACTTGTATTAACACTTACGTTACCAGTTATTTTGTGGCTTCCAAAGTCAATATCAACTAACTGAGCTAGACTTAAATTACTTCCATAATTTGCAGAAAGTTTAACAGTATCAACACCTGTAACTGCAACTGCACTTGCTAATTTAGTTGCATCTGCAGTAATAACTATGTTTTCAAATCCAACTACTTCACCATTATTAAGAACTAGATCTAATGAAATTGCATTTCCAGTTGTAGGTAAACCACCAGTAAATACGTGATTTAATTGACCTAGAACAACTTTAGCTGCTCCAACTACTGGGTAAACATCATTACCAATTTGTATTTCATTATCTGTAGTATTAATATAAGAAACTGTACCTTCAGCTTCTCCTGGAGTTCCAGAATTAGTTTCACCATTTAATGCTAACCAAGCATCTCTAGTTCCACCAGCTTCACCTATGAACTTAGTAGCTTCTGCGCCTGATTTTTTCATATCTGTGTCATATAACTTAACAGCTTTAGCATCTGCATTCTTAGCTATTACAGTTACGTAATCATTTTCATCTAAATCACTGTATGTTCTATCATCATCTTTTTCATAGTAGATAGTGTCATCAACCTTATAAGTGTGTTCAGTATTACTTAAGTTCTTAACTGTTACATATTTTCCATCTACTTTAATTACTTTTCCTGTAAATTCACTGTAGTTAGTGTCTGTATCTATTTTTATCTTTCCTGAAGAAGTTTTCTTGAATATTTGAGCTGTTTGTGAAAGAGCTTCAAATGCAGAAGTTGAGTATGTTCCTTCTAATTCTATTCTCTCTACTTTGTCAGATCCTTCAAGTATTACATCAAGATACTTATCGCCATCTTTAACTTTAACAGCTTTAATATATCCACCGATACCATCATCTTCAAGAGATTCAAATCCATCAATAAATACTACTGCTTGAATAACATTATTATCATCTAATGCATAAATAGCTTTAGCTCCTGTAGCAGTTTTATCTACTATATCAGCCCACTTAACTATTTCAGCATCTGATGCATCGTTAATTGCAGTTTCTGCACTTGTATATCCTTCTGTGTAGTCAAATACTACTACATCTTCTTCAACAGCATAACTACCTTTACCATCAAATTTAATACTTGATTTAGATATATCTCCTTTAGCAAGTGCCATATCAGCTGTTACTTCTGAATCTTGTCCTTTAACATTTTTAGGAGTTGTTATTGCTGCAGAAGTTGTTTTTGGATTAGCTTTTGCAACATTTCCTAATCTAACTAAAGAATCTATCTTTCCATCTTTATTTACAGTGTATTTAACGAAGTCATATAAACCATCAGCTTCACCAGATACTGTCTCATGAGTTATTTGAGATTCAGCAGTGAATCCATATAATTCGTCTCCATCTATATCTAATGTATATTCAACTTCTTTTCCTTCTTTATTAAGAACTTTTACAGATACATCGTTGTATCTCTTATCTACACCAGTGATTATACCATACATATCATCAGAAGTAGATTTCACATCAGTTGTTATATGTCTGATATCTCCTTTTGCATCCATTAATGCTATTACTTCACCATCTACTGCAGTAATATCATTTAACATATTTTCACCTTTAGATGAAGTGTATGTTTCTACATTTTTGTTCTTATCTGTAGATACAGTAGTTGCATTTTTTACAACATCATAATCTTTTCCATCTATTTCAAACTCTGTAGCTTCCCAAGATTGTCCTTTACCTTTAACAACATCTCTTACAACTACTATTTGAGCAACTTCATCACTAGAAGCAGCTTCTTTTAAGTCATTACCTTTTAAGTTCTTATCATTGATGTACATTACATCATTTTCTTTTATATCTTCTAACTTCATTGCTTTACCAGTATTATCTACAACTGAAACTTTATCATAGTCTTTAGCTTTGAATTCTTTAGTAGACTCTGTGCTGTCGAAGTAAGTTACAGAATCTTTATCAGCTTTAACAACTATAACTCCGTTTTTAGTTTCAAATCTTTGAGCTTCTACAACTGCTATGTTTCCTTTTTCATCAGCAACAGCTTTAACATATAAGTTTCCTTTTTTAGCTTCTTTTTCAAAGTCTGATTGACCTACTGACTTGTTATCTATATAGTACTTAACATTTTCATCATCAATGTTGAAACTCTTGTCAGCTTTGATTAAATAGAATTCATCTTTATTTAATGTTTCAGTTTCATCTATCATATCATAGTAAGTTGCGAATTCTTTATCAGCTTTCTCAACATATACTACTTCTTTTTCATTAACATCATAGTATACGTTTAATCCTTCTCCTAATAAGTTAGATACGTTAACTTTTTCTGCATCTACATCAAAGTTTCCTAAGTTATCTCCTTTTTTGCTTAACTTAATTTGATCTTTTTTTACTCCAGTATCAACATTTGGAGTTCCTGTAACTTGAACATCTTCATACTTAACTATATTTCTTTTATCTTCTAATAAAGTTAATTTAGTTCCTTTAATTATTTTTCCATCTACTTCTTTCCAGTTATTATCATCACCGAAAGTATCTTGCTTAATAACTGCTGCATCTAAAGTATTGCTTACTAATATAGCTGCAGATCCTCTATTTACTGAAGTTCCTTCTATTTTAATATCATCTGTAATATCTAAGTCAGTAGCTTTAGATATATAGTTTCCTGGCCAGCTTCCTTTAACAAAAGAATCTTGGTATCCTAATGCTCTAACAAGCATAGTTAATGCTTCTGGGTAAGAAACTTTAGCTTGTGGCTTGAAAGTTCCATCTGGATATCCTGATAATATTCCTTGTTGCTTAGCAGTGTTAATATATCCCCATGCCCATTCACAAGATGCATCAACATCTTTAAACTCTGGCTTTGTAGAATTTATTTCTGCAGTATATCCTAGTCCTAAAGATTCAACTAACATTTTAGCGAATTGAGCTCTAGTTAATTCTCCTTCTGCATGGTACTTTCCATCTTCCATACCTTTAACTATATCTAATGCATTTAATTTCTCAACAGCTTTTACTACGTCTTGATTATCTATACCTTCAGTTAACTTAGCGTCCATTGCAAATGCAGATCCCATAGATCCGAATGCTAAAGCACCAGCTAATGCTACTGAAAGAACTTTTTTAGTATTCTTCATTCTATAATTCCTCCCTTAATTTATGTAAATGTCCATTTATTATATAAAATGGATTTACTTTAATCTTCATGAAAATTATACCACTGTAAAATTTTCCAGTCAACAAACAACGCTACTTTGTAATCTTTTTGTAATAATAAGTAACTTTTTTGTAACATTATATAAGTTTTCCTGCAATTTACATGGATAATTTTTCTTACATCCTTACAAAAGTAATTATATGTTAATTAATGAAAAAAATCCATTACAAATATATTACAAAATAGAATTCTTTTGTAATATATTTGTTATTTTTTTCTTGTATAGGTTGTAATTACTATATTATAGGATAATTATACCTTGGTAAATTTATCATATTTTTTCAACCCATTTTCCAATTTTTAATCTTTAATACTCTTTATATTTTGTAAAAATATAACTCAAATTCTAATAACAATAATATCCGTCTAAATTTTGTAACATAACGACATTTCTATAAGTTTTATTTCTCTCTAACCACCAAACTAAAAAATTGATGCAATTAATAATGTTAGCTGCTTTTGGATTAATATTTTTCCATACAACTTAGATTATGCCGTTAAGATATACGTCAAGAAACTTCGTTGTTTGACCATAGGGAGTTTAAGAAGTTTTAGTATATCTTATAAGGTATAATCTCTAGTTGTATAAAAATGTTGATTAAGTAGCGTTATTTTAATTGCCTCAATTTTTCGCTTAAACAACATATCTTAATTTATGCATAAAAAAAGAGCGATATAAATAGAAATTAATTTCTATTATATATCGCTCTTACTTATCTATACTTTGCAGCAGCCTTTATAAATTCTCTAAATAAAGGATGTGGTCTTGTTGGTCTTGATTTGAATTCTGGATGGAATTGTCCAGCAACGAACCAAGGGTGATCCTTATGCTCTATTATCTCAACTAATCTCTCATCTGGAGATATTCCTGATATTATAAGTCCTGCTTTAGTTAATAACTCTTTGTACTCATTATTGAACTCGAATCTATGTCTATGTCTTTCATATATTAACTCTTCTCCATAAGCTTCATAAGCTTTAGTATCTTTGTATATCTTACATGGATAAACTCCAAGTCTCATAGTTCCACCCATATCTTCAATATCCTCTTGATCTTCCATTAAAGCTATAACAGGATATTTAGTCTCTGGGTTAAGCTCTGAAGAATGAGCTCCCTCTAAACCTGCAACGTGTCTTGCAAAATCTACCACTGATAATTGCATTCCAAGACATATTCCAAAGAAAGGAACCTTGTTCTCTCTAGCAAACTTAGCAGCAGCTATCTTTCCTTCTACTCCTCTATCTCCGAATCCTCCTGGAACTAATACTCCATCAGCATCCTTAAGTATCTCAGATGCATTCTCATTAGTTACATCTTCAGCATTTATCCAATCTATCTCAATCTTAGCATCATTGTGTATTCCAGCATGCTTTAAAGACTCAGCTACAGATATATATGCATCTTGAAGCTCTACATACTTACCTACTAAAGCTATCTTAACAGTCTTTTGAAGTTGTTTTTCTTTCTCAACTATTTCAATCCACTTAGTAAGATCGTGATCTTTAGCATCAAGCTTAAGCTTGTCTACTACTAATTGATCAAGACCTTCATCTTTAAGCATTAAAGGAATGCTGTATAAAGTCTCAGCATCTAAGTTTTGAATAACATGATCTGGCTTTACATTACAGAATAATCCTATCTTCTCCTTCATATCTTCTGATATAGGTTTTTCTGATCTACATACTAATAAATCTGGTTGAATACCTATACTTCTAAGCTCTTTAACTGAATGTTGTGTAGGCTTAGTCTTTAACTCTCCTGATTTAGCAAGATAAGGTATTAATGTTACGTGAATGTACATAACATTCTCTTCACCTGCATCATACTTAACCTGTCTTATAGCTTCTAAGAATGGAAGAGACTCTATATCTCCTACTGTTCCTCCGATTTCAGTTATAACTACATCTACATTTGATTCTTTTCCTACTTTATATGCTCTATCTTTAATTGCGTTAGTTATGTGAGGTATAACTTGAACTGTAGCTCCAAGATAATCTCCTCTTCTTTCCTTATTAAGAACTGACCAGTATATCTTTCCTGTTGTAACACTTGAGTGCTTTCCTAAGTTGATATCTACGAATCTCTCATAATGACCAAGATCAAGATCTGTCTCTGCTCCATCTTCAGTTACGAATACCTCTCCATGTTGGTAAGGTGACATAGTTCCTGGGTCTATGTTGATATATGGGTCGAACTTTTGAATTGTTACATTAAGTCCTCTAGATTTTAAAAGTCTTCCAAGTGAAGCTGCTGTAATTCCTTTTCCTAATGAAGATACAACCCCACCAGTTACGAATATATACTTAGTTGCCATTATGTTCCTCCTTATATATTATATATTTATTTAAATTTCAATTTTTCCTTAAAAAAGGGGTAGGTCGCCCTAGGAAAGGGCGACCTACCATTTATTAGAAACCACCCTCTCAGGGTCAGGCTTTTAAATTTTCTTTTTTAAAATAACTATTCTATTGTATCATCACTTATTTAATATTTCAATAGATTTTTTTAATTGTTTGTCCATTTTATCAGAAGTCATAAATTTCACAAATTCTTCATTTATTTTATTTAAAGTTGTAACGTCTGCTACTCCATATCCATAAAGACCATTATCTGCTTGGAACTTCTCTACAGCCTTAAATGTAGAATCTTGATATATTCCCTTAGGATCATTTATATCGTATCCCATGGCTCCAAGTCTCTCCTGAACCGCCAACACCTCAAGACCTGCATCTCCCTTAGATAACTTCATTTCCTTATTAAGTTCCATAAGCTTGTCAACATCTATATCGAATCTATCACAATCTATATCAGGAGTAACACCAGTACCATCTATACTTCTATCAGAAGGAAGATAATATTTTGCTATTGTAAGCTTGATACCCTCTCCATTCTTTAAAGGAAGAACAGTTTGAACAGTTCCCTTACCGTATGTAGTCTTACCTATTAAAGTTCCAGACTTCGTATCCTGTATAGCTCCAGATAATAACTCAGATGCTGATGCTGAATTCTCATCTACTAAAACAGTCAATTTATCAAATGCAACCTCGCCTTTAGAATAATGGTTGATAACCTTGTCTTTCGCATCTCTAACTATAACAACCTTACCCTTTGGAACAAAGTGCTTAGATACTTCAACAACAGCAGATAAACTTCCTCCTGGATTTCCTCTTAAATCAAGAACAGCCTTCTTAATACCCTGTTCTCTAAGCTTATCAACAGCAACTTGTACCTCATCTGCTACATCAGTTGTAAACTGAGATATCTTAATATAACCAATATCTCCTTCTATTACTCTATATTTAACAGATTTTATCTTTATCTCATCTCTTTTTATATCTACTTTAAATTCTTTTCCACTTCTAGATATAGTAAGATTGACATTAGTTCCCTTCTCACCCTTTATCTTATCTATAACTTCTCTAATATCCTTAATCTCTCCAAGCCTTTCATCTTCTATAGCAACTATAATATCACCAGGCATAAGACCAGCCTTTTGAGCCGGAGAATCTTCTATAGGTTCTACAATCTTAAGCTTACCATCTTTAGCATTTATCAAAGCTCCTATACCAAACATCTTTCCACTAACAGATTGACTAAAACTCTCTTTAGTCTCCTTGTCCATATACATACTGTGCTTATCTAACTTCTCAAACATACCCTTAATAGCAGCATCATAAAGCTCATCATCAGTAATTTCCCCAGCATAATTCTTCGTTATATAGTTCTTAACAGCATTAAAAAACTCCTCATTCTTAACAAAATCATCAGCAAATGCAATATTTGTAATCAAAACCATTACAGTTACTAAACTACATAAAAATCTACCCATCTTCTTCACATTCTCACCCTTTTTCTCTTTAAATTTATCAACAACTATACTAAAAATATAGCTTATTTAAATGTTAGCTACTTTTTTGTTGCCTTTTTCCTATGGAACTTAAATTATGACGTTGAAATATCCGTCAAAAAACTTCTGTGTTTGACCATAGGGAGTTCCAGAAGTTTTAGGATATTTCATAAGACATAATTTATTAGTTCTATGAAAAAGTCAACTAAGTAGCGGTATTTCAATAAGTTATATTTTTTGATTAACCACCAAGCTAAAAACATTCCCAAATTTTGCCCAATATTTTCATGTAAAATAATTCAAAATACCCTTTTATTATAGCACAGTTTTACGATATCCTATATGTATAGAAATTTTAAAGGAGGTAAAAAAATGAAAAAAAGAATTTTATGCTTAACATTCATACTAACACTACTGTGTGGAACACTAGCATTTTCAAGTGGATACTCTAGATCAATAACAGCTTATTTCTCAAACATAAAAGTATCTTTAAACGGAAAGACACTTAACTTCTCAAATGAGCCGTTCATATATGCAGGTTCTGTATACGTTCCTTTAAGAGATGTATCAGAAAGCCTTGGAGTAAATGTTGCTTGGGATGATAGAAATAACACTGTTTATATGCACAATGATTCAAGTTTAGGATACCCTAATAGCTCTTCTGAAATAGAAATGCTAAAAAATCAACTTAAAGCTAAGGATGCTGAAATTGAAAGACTTAAAAACGATGATGATGACGATGATGACGATGATATTGATGATTTAGAAGATAAGCTTAATGACGATTACGATAGGTATAGGGATGGATATGGAACTTTAGAATTTAAATATAAAGTATCACAACTTTCTAATGACGATATAAAGGTTGTAATGGAAGGAGACTTTGATAGAACTTCTAGATATTGGAGAGACCGTAATGATTCCGATTTCAGAGACTTTATAGAAGATAAAGTATGTGATGAAATAACAGATGAATTTAGAGAAGATATTCAAATATACATATACGACGAAGATGATGATAAATGTGCTGAATACGAATATGATTACAGCGATAGAGATCTAGATAAAGAATATGAATACTAAATAGAAGCTGCTCAAATGAGCAGCTTCTTCATTTCTAACTCTTTTTAATTATTATATTCTAAAGTATTATATTTTAAAATATAATACCTAAACAAAAAAAACATAAAAACTACGTTAGTAGTCTTTATACTTTTTTATGATTTGCATATCTTTTATTGTATTTAAGTTCCATTATACTTATTCTATTATTAGCTGTATCTAAACTTATCATATCTACATTACTTTGAAGCTTGTCTATTTTTCTATTAGTATTCTTAACAGCCACTTTAATTATATCCGTTTCCTCTTTTAAATTTGATACTGCCTTTTCTATATTTTTGCCACCAACTTCTCTATTGTTTTGAAGTCCTTCTAACGATAATTTTACATTACTCGCTATTTCCTCAGTAACAATCTCTAATTTACATAATTTCTTATCTAACTTGTCTACCTTAGTTTCAAGATTTACTACTCTCTCATCTAGCTTGTCTACCTTAGTTTCCAATCTATCAAACCTTTGATCAATCTGATCAAATCTCTTATTGAAATCATTATTCATCTTATTAAAATCATCATTCATCTTACTAAGTAAATGCAATATTTTATCTTCCATATTATACCTCCCGCCACAACGAATCTAATACTATAATTATAGCATATATATCCAACTATAAATATTGGTTAAATATGCCTTAACGCTTTTTTGTTCTAGGCACTAAACCTAAAAATTATGATCATTTAAATGTTAGCTACTTTTGATTAATATTTTACTATTAAACTTAGATTATGCTGTTAAAATATACGTTAAGAAAGTTCATTGTCTGACCAAAGGGAGTTTAGAACTTTTAGTATATTTTATAAAGCAGAATCTGTAGTTTAATTAAAATATTAATTAAGTAGCGTTATTTCAATGATTATAATTTTGCATCTAATAACGATATAAAATTACCTTTATCTTATCCCAATTTAGTTATACAATCTATAATATGAAAGGAGATGTTCTCTTTGGACTACAATAACCTAACACTAAACGGAAATGACAGCGTAATAAGAACTCTATTCTTCACAGACGTTCACGTAAGCGGAAGAAATCCTAGAAGTAGAAAAGATAACTTCTTAGATACAGTTCTAGACAAGCTGAATCAAATAAATGATATATCAAAAGAAAAAAACTGCGACTTCGTATTATTCGGAGGAGACTTATTCGATAACCCAAGCGTATCAAATGCGGTAGCTGGAAGAACAGCAAAAATACTTAGACAGTTCAATAGAATAATAGGAATAGCTGGAAACCATGACTTATTCGGTAACAACATAGATAACATAAAATCAACCCAACTAGGACTATTTGAAAAAGCAGGACTTATAGACCTTATGTACAAAGGAGAAAAACTCATAATAACTAAAAATGACCTTACACTCCAAATAACAGGAACACCTTCTCACTTCGGTATAGATCACGATCATA
This sequence comes from Tepidibacter hydrothermalis, assembly GCF_029542625.1. Classification (GTDB taxonomy): domain Bacteria; phylum Bacillota; class Clostridia; order Peptostreptococcales; family Peptostreptococcaceae; genus Tepidibacter_A; species Tepidibacter_A hydrothermalis. The sequence goes on along the minus strand of NZ_CP120733.1, from coordinate 25,577 downwards.
TAAAAGAGGACTACGTTGTCGATACTGTTAATGCAGACAAAGCAATACACATAATACACGGAATGCTAATGGAAAAGCAACTAAACCCTCATATGACAGTGGTTACAATAGATCAAATAAAAGAAACAAAAGCTGATCTAACACTAACAGGTCACTACCACGCTGGATTTGACCCAATACAAATAGACGGTAAATACTTCTCAAACCCAGGATCTTTATCAAGAGTATCATCAGATAGAAGTGAAATGAAAAGAAAAGTAGGAGTATTATATATAGAAATATCAAAAAATGATATAAAACTAGAATTCATACCATTAAAACAACAAAAAGGCGAAGACGTACTAGACAGATCTCACATAGAAGGCTCACAATACAAAGAAATCCAAATAGAAGAATTCATGAGAGAAATAAAAGTAGCCTCAACAATAGAATCAATGGACATAACCAGCATAGTAAAAAAAATCGCAACAAATAAAGAACTAGAAAAAGAAGTAGTTGACTATGCACTTACAAAGCTATCCATAGCAGAAGAAAGTCTATCAAGCGAATAATAAAGTTGCTTTTTATTCTCGTATCAACTACTAAATAATTATACTTTGATGTTTAACCTATATACTTGAAAATGACACTTATTAAAATGTTAGCTACTTTTTTGTTAACCTTTTTCCATTAAACTTGGATTATACCGTTATTATATGCGTTAAGAAACTTCGTTGTCTGACCGAAGGGAGTTTACGAAGTTTTAGCATATCATATAAGGTAGAATCTATAGTTTAATAAAAAGGTTGACTTAAGTAGCGTTATTTCAATAAGTGCCATTTTCCAACTACCTACAACCAAATTAAAATAGTCATATTTCAATAAGTATCATTTAACTTTAGCACGTATACCTAAAAATTATGGTTGTTTAAATGTTAGCTACTTTTTTATTAATATTTTCCTATGAAACTTAGATTATACCGTTAAGATATACGTTAAGAAACTTCGTTTGTCTGACCGCAGGGAGTTTACGAAGTTTTAGTATATATTATAAGGTAGAATCTGTAGTTTTATGAAAATATTAATTAAGTAGCGGTATTTAAATAACCGTAATTTTTGCTTAACTACTAAAATGTAAAAAGGAGGCTTTAGAATTGAAATTTATAAAACAACTCCACATTCAAAACTTCCAAAGCCATAAAGACACCACCCTAGATCTTGTTAATGGCCTAAACACAATAATAGGTGAATCCGACAAAGGAAAATCAGCCGTAATAAGAGCCATAAGATGGGTAATACTAAATGACCCTCAGGGAAACAATATGGTAAGACAAGGAACTAAAGAATGTAGCGTAACAATAACCCTTAGTGATGAAACTAAAATAACTCGTACAAAAAAACTAAGTGGAAAAAAGAAAATAACATCTAAAAATACATATAAAATAGAATACCCAAACGGTGATATATCAGAAAATGAAAACTTCGGTGTAGACTCTATCCCAGAAGTTATGGATGCCTGTGGAGTTAAAATACTTAAAATAGATAAAGACTTAGTTGAAATACCAAACTTTGCATTTCAACTAGACCCTCCATTTTTGATATCATCAAATGGGTCACAAAGATCAAAGACAATAGGTAAACTTATAAACGCCAACTTATTCGACTCATCAATAAGAGACATAAAAGCCGACATATTGGATATAAACAAAAAAGTAAAAGAAAAATCCAGTGAATACGAAGAGTTAAACGAAAAACTTACTCAATACGATGACCTCGAAGAAGAAGAAAAAAAGCTTTCTAAAATAGGCGACTTTATAGCTCAAGCTGAAAAAACAGAAAAAAATATAGACACTCTCAAAAAATACATAACATCACTACAAAACATAAAACTTCAAAAATCAAAATGTAGCGAAGTTATAAACAAACTATCTAATATAGAACAAGCTCAACTAGATATAAAGGATTTAGAACTAAAACACAAAGAATCCCTAAACCTACAAAAAACATCTGCTTCTTTAAAATCTATAAACAATAACAAAAACTTACTTAAAAACACTATATCTAATCTAGCAAACATAGAAGAAGCCGAAAAAATAAACACTAACTTAATCAATACAATAGACAAACTAAGTAAAATAAAATCACTTAAAAACAAAATAGACTACCTGAACAATAACAACAAAAACCTAAAAATAACACTTACAAAACTACAAAACATAGATAACATAAACGAAACCTACTTAAAACTAGAAACCCTAAACTCAAAAACAGTATCTCTACAAAAAATAAATAAAGAATACAAAATAATATCAAACGAAAAAATAAAACTAAAAAACAAAATAACGAAAATGCCAGATTTTAATAAAATAGAAAAACTTTATATAGACTATACAGATATCCAAAGTAAAATCGAATCACTTAACCAAAAAAACATAACCTACAAAGACACAAAACTAAGACTAAAAAAAGGCTCAGACTACATAAAAACCGTGCAACTAGAACTAAACCAATGCACCCAAGCATACTCAGACATGCTCAAAAAAATGGGCAAATGCCCAACATGCTTTAATAATATAGATAACACTACAGTACAAAATATAATATCTAATTTATAAGGAGGATTTCAAATGAATGAAAAACAACTTCAGGAACTTAAAGATAAAATAGAAAAAGGTAAAATGACCAAATACAAAGCAGAAACAAGACTTGAAGAACTAGAAAAACAAGAAAAAACTCTAAAAGAAGAAATAGTATCCCTAGGATATGACCCAGAGCAACTAGACCAAATAATCTCTAAACTTGAATTAGAAAAACAAGACTTAATATCTAAAATAAACGAAATGCTTCCTGATACAATACCTAATATCTAAGAGGTGATTATATGAGTTTGAATGAAATAAAAAATAAATACGCTAGATATAGAGACTACATAGTATACAAAAAAACCATGAAATCAAAAATAGAAGAAGATATGAAAACTATAAAATTAAAAATAGAAAACTTTAGATCACAAGAAGAAGTTTTCTTAAAAGCAAAACTATTACTTGAAGAAAGTTCAGCTTACGCTCGTGAACAAGTAAAACACAAATTCGAAGTAATGGTAACTAAAGCACTTCAATTCGTAACAAGCGAAAACATAGAATTCAAAATAGAATTCGAACAAAAAAGAGGACGCCCAGAGGCATCCTTTAACGTTATAAGTCAAATAGATGAAGATACTCAGATAATAAACAATCCAGAGGACAGTCGAGGCGGAGGTATAATAGATGTAATATCTCTTACACTAAAATATTGTATGCTTCAAACTCACAAACCCATGATAGAAGGTCCTTTTATATTAGATGAGCCTGCAAAACACGTATCAGAAGAATACATAATAAACGTTGGTAAATTCTTAAAAGAAATAAACACAAACTTTAATAGACAAATAATAATGGTTACTCACAATACCCACCTATCCGAAATATCGGATAAGAGATATGTAGTAACCATGAATGGCGGAGTATCTAATGTTAGTGAATACAATGTGGATTGTTAATAATCCACATTACTTATCCACACTATGCACAGACACCTGTGATTAAGTTTATAACTGATTAACGTACTATTATATGCATAATACAAACAAATTATCCCCCAACTTATCAACAATTTTATCCACATTATCCACAAAGTCTGTGAATATTTAGAAATTTCATCTTACTTTCTATTTCTCCATATCTTAGTAACCATAACAGTCATATCATCTTGAGCTTTTCCATCCACAAGCTCAAGTGATTTGTCTAATATATGTTTTGCAATTTCTTTTGTAGTCTTCTTATCCATCTTTTCTATAACTGTGTATAACCAGTTCTCTCCTAAATTTTTATCTTTTCCAGCATCTATTATTCCATCGGATACAGTTATTATTATATCTCCTTCTCTTACACTTCTTTTTTCTCTATCTATTTTTATCTCAGATACTATACCAACAGGAAGTGACGAAGATGATATAACCTCAACCCCGCCTTTCTTTCTTTTTATAAAGGATGGGCAAGCTCCCATTTTAACACTCTCTAAGTTCCCATTATTCAAATCTATAATACTTAAATCTAGAGTTGAAAATATCTCATCAGATGATTTTAGCATTAACATGTTGTTAATAGTTTCTATACTTATCTTCTCATCTATCTTTGCCTCTATCATTTTTTCTAGTATTTCTATTGTAAGTGCTGATTCTTCAGATGCCTTCTCTCCCTTTCCCATTCCATCACTGAGCACTATCATATACTTTCCATCCGATATTTCCATGTATGTATAGTTATCCCCAGATATTATATTTCCATCCTTGGATAAATAGGATACATCAGTTTTAGCTGTATACTTCTTAAAATTGACAAGCCTTATATTACAAATATTATTCATAGACCTGCATCCCATTTTATAAGCTGATACTTCTTGTCCTACAGCTCTTGAAACAGCATTAATAAGTTTTTTTTCACATAAATCTCCACTATAGCAATTTCTCTTTTGTATATTTATCTCAAAATTATCGTTTTTTTTGATATAACTTACCTTGTCTACCTTTACATTTTCTTTATCAAGCTCAACTATTATGTTATTTTCCATATCCATATCAAAATCCATACTATTATTTATTTCATTTGAAACATTTTCAATAGAATAGGCTATAGACTTTATCTGGCTTGACACTAACCTTCTAGTCTCACAAAGCTTCTTATTCCACTTATAATTTAGCATGAACAAATCAAAATAATGATTACATCCTTTTATTACATCATCAAACCTCATACAATCTCTTTCAAATTTAGCTTTTACATAATTATTATCTATTCTTCCATCTTCCTCTAAATGATTTAATATATTCGTGAACATATTGTAAGTCTTAGTAAACTTTAAATTCCAACATCCTCTCTTCATAGGGCAATCAGAACAAACATCATGAGTTACCATATCTATAACACTTGCTATATCCCTTTGATCCAATACCTTGTCCTTTTCTCTAACTTTCTCAAATGTAACTCCAACCTCTTCATAAGCTTTATATACATCCTTAAGCCTTGTATTCATCATTTCCTTTATCCTGCTTATATAATTAATAGATGATTCTTCACTTCCCAAAATTCCTTTAGTAAATTTCTCTACATACTTTAACTTTTCATCAGGTATCATAAGAAATATTAAAGAAGATATAGTTATCTCTCTAAGTGTTAATACAAGTTCACTACTTCCCCTTGTGTATATAGTTATTACGCTCCATCCCATGATAAAACCTATAGTAGTTGCATACTTACTTACCTTTCTAAAAAGTCCTGCTAAAAGCCCTGAGAATCCATATATACCTATATAAACAGGAGATGATACTGTGTTCATAGTAGTTATCATACCTATCGTTATCCCACTTGCAGATCCAAGGGCTGGTCCTGCTTGATATGCTACTACTATTATTATCAAAAATGATAATACATTCTTCAAGGATACATCAAACAGACTTATATTAGATATTCCCGTTATTGAAAGAGCTATTATTATAGATAAAGCTATAGTCTCCTCGCTCGATATACTCCTTCTTATAGATCTTTTTAGAATAAGAGGTATACCATATGAATATATATATATAAGAGACGATACAGCTAGTCCTTCTATTATAGAAACCAATATATCGTACATATATAAATCAGTTACTAAAGAGTATGTCATCCCACTTATCGAGGTTATAAAAAAACCTATAATAGATACTCTAAAAATATTATCATCATACTTTGATATAAATGATGATATGAAATTTATAAAGAAAAGAGTTATTATATACCTTAGAGCATGAGGCCCACTATGACTTAAAATTATCCCCGCTGATATAGAAAAGAATACGGGCATCTTATACTTTTTATGAGTACACATATAAATAAAATAAGCTATGCCAAAAGGTCCTAAATTGTCTATTATAACTGCTCGTCCGAGCAGAAATCCAATTACACATAAAAATACAGCTGTATTATCAACGTTCATACCTTCTGATATCTCGTTGATATATCTTCTTCTATATGAAGATATCTGTGGTCTTTGCATAAAAAAACCTCCCCCTCACTTAATACAGTTCATTGTATCAAAGCGATGGAAAGGTTTTTGTCATAATGGGTAATATTGGATTTAAAATTTTAAGACATTCTTTTTAGCTTTTGACAAATTAGTCCTTCCAAATTATCAAATTCGCTAACAGTTACATCCTCTATTTTTAAGTTTTTTATTATTATATCTAAAATTAACGCTCCAGCAGTTATTATATCCGCTCTTTTTGGCTGAAGACCGTTTAAATTTCTTTTTTGTTTTACAGTTAATTCTTTCAAATTACGAAGTATTTCTTCTATATCCGTGTTTAATATCACACTCTTATGTATCTTATTTGTATCATACACCTTTAAATCTTGGTGTACAGCTGATAAAGAAGTTATAGTTCCTCCTATACCAACTACTTTGCTTATATTGAATTTACTTATCTTATCTACAGTATCCATTATAGTGGACTTTATAAACCTTTTAGCCTCTTCAAACTCCTCATCATCTATAGGATCTTTAGTTAAGAATTTTTCAGTCATTCTAAGAGCTCCTACATTTTCACTCTTATTAAACTTAATTCCCTCAGATTTGTTTCCAACAATAAACTCGGTAGATCCTCCACCTATGTCTATTACAAGAATATCCTCATCATCTATTTCTTGTACAACACCTAAAAATCCTAGATCTGCCTCGTTATCTCCACTTATTATTTCAACTAAAACTCCACTCTTGTCAAATGCCTTTTGTAAAAAGTCTTCTTTGTTCTTACTATCTCTAAGAGCAGAAGTTCCCATGGCATATATTTTTTCACAACCATTTTCCCTCGCTATATTTGCAAATTCATGTAAGGCATCTACATTTCTATCTATCGCCTCATCTGATATAATTCCCTCTTTATCAACATTTTGGCCTATTCGTGTCGTATTTATATATTTTTGTCTATTAAAAAATTTACCTTCTACATAATCTGCTAATAAAAGTCTCATAGAATTAGTACCTATATCTATAGCTGCAATCTTCATTATTCTACCTCTCTTTTGTTAATATCTATATATATGATTTCTCCTGGTTTTACCATTTTAAGTTTTTCTCTAGCTATTTTCTCTATATACTCATCTGTTTTATAGTTCTCAATCTCGGCTTTAACTTTTTTTATATTCTCATCTTCTTGTTTTATCTGCTCTTTTAAAGATTTTATCTCTTTTTTATATTCTCTTATTACCATACCTTGATTTATTACACTATAAGCAGATGAGCATACTGTGAATAATACAAACACCTTAAAAATCAACATATATATATTAAATTTCTTCTTTTTAGTTTTTCTAGTTTTCATTTTATCCCCCAAATATCATCGTTTTCTAAACTGCTTAAACCCTATATACATTATAACATCAAATGCAAAATGAATAGGATATATTATTAGATAATATAGGTTTGTTATTACGGATATTATAGTTTTTATAAGTCTACATAAAAAACTAAGTATATATTTACTGACCGTATTAAAGTAGATCACAACACCAACTATAAATCCTGTAAAATTATAATATCTAAGATCATAAGAATTAGCTCTATGAAGTATCAAAAAGCTTATTATGGTTATTATTACCCAGAATAAAATATCTTCTACACACCTTATAACCTTATTGTTATTTATATTACACCTTAACCCTCTGTAAAAATCATATATTATTCCCATTAAAATACCACCATAGACAGTAACAAACAGTATATATATCTCTTCAGATGGATACATAATTATTTAAATAGCTTCTTTAAAAAGCCTTCCTCATCCCTTTTAGATATCTTAGAGTACACTATGGAATTAATATTTCCCTTTATATTTACCATACCGTCTTCTATACTGAGTTTGCCCATGTCTAAGTTTTCTCCCTGTATTGATACATCTCCAGAAACAGTTCTTAGCTCTATTTTCGTATCATTAAAAGAATAAATATGTTCAATACCGCACAAGCTCATTTCTTCTCTATTTTTCATATTGAGTAAATGATCCATAAAAAATCCCTCCATATAAAACTTAATTGATATAGAATTAACTTCTATATATTAAATTTATGAAGGGAACTTAGTGTTTATGCTATAACTTCATACATTTCTTTTGCATCATTTTTAAGTACATGCTCTTTTATCTCTACTACCTTAACAGTAGTAACTCTTTCTCCAAATCTTATTTTTATAATATCTCCAACACTTACAACAGTAGAAGACTTAGCTACCTTATCATTAATGCTTATAATTCCCTTATCACACGCTTCCTTAGCTACAGTTCTTCTCTTTATAAGTCTTGAAACCTTAAGATACTTATCTAATCTCATAACGCACCTCCTAAATGTTCATATTAAAAAAGTGTGGATTATCCACACTTTTTTTTATATATTATTTATTTACAGTATCCTTAAGACCTTTTCCAGCTTTGAAAACTGGAGCCTTAGATGCAGGTATTTCTATAACTTGCTCTGGGTTTCTTGGGTTTCTACCTTGTCTTGCAGCTCTTTCTCTTGTTTCGAAAGTTCCAAATCCAACTAATTGAACCTTTTCACCCTCAACTAATGCTTCTTCTACAGACTTCATAAATGCGTTAAGTCCTGATTCTGCATCCTTCTTAGTTAATCCACTATATTCAGCCATTTTAGCTACTAATTCAGCTTTGTTCACAGTAACTACCTCCTTATGTATTTTCTTTTTATTTAAATTTTTAAATAACTCACATAAACTTTTAATTCTAGCTTTTTTCAAAAACTCCTTCTTTACGATAAAGTTTTAACTTAATTTTAAAGCTTCTTTGCTTTATTCCAAAGTTCATCCATTTCTTCAAGAGTCATATTCTCTAACTGTTTGTCCATTTTTATAGCACACTCTTCTATAAAACTAAACCTTTTTATAAATTTCTGAGTAGTTTTATTAAGAGCTTGCTCTGAATCTATTTTGAGAAATCTTGCCAAATTAACTACAGAGAACAATAGATCGCCTATTTCTTCCTCTATGTATTGTATATTGCCGAGTCTACTCGCGTCAACAACTTCTTTGTACTCTTCTTGTATTTTTTTGTAGACATCATCAATATTGTCCCAATCAAAACCTACAAGAGCAGCTTTTTTTTGTACCTTAGTAGATTTTATTAAAGCTGGAAGAGAGTTAGGTATTCTTTGTAAACTTTCAGTTACTGTAGTTTCACCTTTTTCTTCCTTCTTAAGTTCTTCCCATTTCTTAATGAACTCATCTTCTTCAAAATTGGCATCTGAGAATACATGAGGATGTCTAAATATAAGCTTTTCACATATACCTGTAGTTACATCCTTAAAATTAAAATATCCTTCCTCACTGCCTATTTGAGAGTGAAATACTACCTGTAAAAGTACATCTCCTAGTTCTTCTATCAACTCGTCTATATCATCTTTTTCTATACTATCAACTACTTCATACGCCTCTTCAATCAAATACTTTTTAAGAGTTTCATGTGTTTGCTTTTTGTCCCAATCACAACCACCCTCTCCTCTTAAAGTCTGCATTATGTTTTGAAGATCAAATATATCCTTGTACTTCTTAACGGAAGCTATTGGAACGTATAAACTAGTTAAATAATCAAATTCATCTAGCCTGTCTAGCTCATAAAGCTTAACCTTATGTTTTTGCTCTAAGTTTTTGATACCTGCTCCTTTTACTATATACACATCTTGTTCATCGTCATAGTAATTCATAAGATTTAATTTAACGTCGGATGCTATAAATTTATCATAAACTTGAGTTATTATCAAACTCGAATCTATATCTATTTTCTCATTTTTTATATTAAAAGCATCTATAAGCTTAAATCCATGAACAGGATCTACCTGTAAAAAATCAAACATAGCATCAACAAAACTCATAGAAGGTATTACATTTATATCTATATTGTTTTCATCTGCATAACTTTGTATTATCTCAACTGTTTTCTCAGCAACCCTAGGATGACCAGGAACGGCATATATTATATCGTCATTTTTACCCTTATTTATTATATACTCACTTATACTTTTATATACTTTATCAAAATCCTTCTCTTTCTCATAAAAGTAATCCAGTGATTCAAACTGTATTCCTTCTTTTATCAAATCATCCACAACAGGATGCTTATTAGTTCTAAAATATATATTAAACCCATTTTTTAATTTATTATAGGCTCCAAAGCTTAATAAATCAAACTCTCCAGGACCTAACCCTATTATATGAATACTTCCCATTTTTTCACCTTCTATACATTTTTCAAAAATAATCAAAGATTATTTTAAAGTATTTATTATAAAATGTTTATTTAAACTTTGTTTTTATTCTAATGTGAATTTAAGAACTACACTTAAAAATTATGCTCATTAAAATGTTAACTACTTTTGGTTAAGATTTTACTATTAAACTTAGATTATGCTGTTAAACTACGTTAATAAAGCGAAACTTAATTCAGATGGAGTTTTTGTTCCAACTGAATTTTTAGTTGCGTGTGCCCTGTGGGTAAGCCAATCCAGAAGCTGTTAAGTTCTTAACTCCAGACTTATAAGGATGAAGTTTTAGAACTTTTAGCATATTCAATAAGATATAATGCTTAATTTTATAAAAATATTTAACACATGAGCGGTATTTTTATAATCTTTATTTTTGGCTTAAGACCTAAATTTAGCTGTCAGTCTTAATTTTTTTATAACTTATTTATATCAATCTAGCCTTATGAAGAATCTTATAAATTAACTTTCCTTTTGGCATCATCAAAATCTCTTGTTTAGTAATGGCCTTTGTCAACAGAAGCATTATACCATATACAAATCCTGCTAAAGTTATAGCTCCAAGACAAGACACTGAATTTCCAAACAATCCATATAAAATATTATATGTAAATATCGCACATATACTCATTATAATAACTGATAGCAAAGGTTTCAATACAAAATCTTTAAAACCAAACTTTATATCTATATTTTTCTTTAAATAATACAAATTAAGTACAGTTGCTACTATATACGCACTTACCGTTCCAATAGCAGCACCTTTAACATTAAACCAAGGAATAGGTATTAATGTATAACTTATAATGACCTTTGCCATAGCCCCTATGAATAAGTTTACAACTGGTATATAAGCCTTTGCCATACCTTGAAGTATACCCGTTAAAGTTTGAATTAAACTCAAAAATATTACTCCCATAGATAAAAACAATAATATTTGACCTACTGAAGATGGTTCTTTAGGATAAAGCATCTGCATTATAGGAGTTGATAAAGATGCAAGACCAAATCCTGCAGGAAGTCCTATAAGAAGAGCTACTCTAACACCAGCTTTTATATCTGTCTTTGCTTTGTTCATATCGTTTATAGCAAACGAATGAGATATAACAGGTACAAGACTCATAGAAAGTGCCATAGTAAGCACCTGAGGAAGGTTGATTAAGGTTGCTGCCATTCCTGTTAACTGACCATAAAGCTTAGTAGCTTCAAGATATGTAGCTCCTCCATCTTGAAGTCTTCTCATAACCATAGCAGCATCTATCATATTCATAATAGGCATAATAGCACTTCCTATAGTTATAGGTACAGCTATTATCAATAGCTTATTTATTATTTGCTTAGTACTCTCTCTTCTTTTTGAAGAATTATAACATAGTTCTCTTTTTATCTTCTTACTATTTGCAATGTACATAATTATCATAAACAAACTTCCAACAAACGCTCCTGATGTCGCCCCAAACGAAGCTCCAGCTGCTGCATGTTCAGTTCCCTTAGGAAGAAATACAAATGCGAGATACAGACCAAGTCCAACCCTAAAAAGCTGCTCAACTATCTGAGATATAGCAGTTGGAGTCATATTCTGTCTTCCCTGAAAATACCCTCTAAATCCTGCCATTATAGGTACAAATAATAAAGCTGGAGATATAGCCATCATAGACTGATAAGCCTTTGGATTTTTCATGTAAGATACTATGTAATCAGCTCCAAAGTAAAGTATAGAAAAGGTTACTATTCCAGTTAATATAAGAGCTATAAAAGACACCTTAAATATCCTATGCGCCCCTCTATAATCGTTAACAGCTATCTTTTCTGATACAAGCTTTGATATAGCTGCTGGAAAACCAGCAGATGATATAGTAAGAAGTAAAACGTATACAGGATATGCACTTTGATAATATCCCATACCTTCCGATCCTATTATTCTTCCAAGAGGTATTCTAAAAAATGCTCCAAGTATTTTGACAATTATACCCGCTACACCTAATATAAAAGCTCCTTTTAAAAAGGAATTTTTGCTCATATTACCCCTCCATTTTTAACTAATCTTACTTACAATCTTATATAATTTTTCTCCTTTAGGCATCATAAGTATTTCTTCCTTGGATATACTATTAGTCTTTATAAGCGCTAATCCATATCCAATTCCTCCAACTATTACAGATACAAGGCAAGCCACTGTATTTCCTAATAAAATCGATACACTATTGTAAGAAATACTTACAAGTACAGCCATGATAGTTGCGGACATTAAAGGCTTTACTATGAAGTATATCGGATTAAATTCTACCTTAACGTGTTTTTTTATGTATCTATAATTAAGTATCAGTATAACTATATAAGATATTAAAGATGCTACTGGTGCTCCTTTGACGTTCAGATTGGGCACAGCTATTAATATATATGTCAACGCAACCTTAAATATAGCACCTATAGATAAATTAATTACAGGTATATGTGTTTTTTCCATTCCTTGAAGTATAGCAGTAAAGGCTTGAATAATTCCAAGTAAAACCACACACATAGACAAATATAAAAGCATTTGTCCAACTGATGATGGTTCATTTGGATAGAGCATTTGCATTATAGGAGTTGAAAGTACTGCTAGTCCAAATGACGCTGGAAGTCCAATAAGCAGTGCAACTCTAACTCCAGTCTTTATATTATTAGTTAATCCTATATTATCCTTTACAGTGTAAAAATGCGATATAGATGGAACCATGCTCATACTAAGAGCAGTAGTTATAGTATATGGAAAGTTGATAAGAGATGCTGCCATACCCGTTAATTGTCCATATAACATATTAGATTCATCATATGAATATCCTATAGATTGAAGTCTTCCTACAACCATACCAGAATCTATAAGATTCATTATAGGAAGTATTGTACTTCCTATTGTTATAGGTATTGCTATCGAAAGAATTTTCTTTACTATTTGAGACTTAGTTTCTTGATCATATACTTTACTACTATTTATTTCTTCTTTTATTGTACTTTTTTTCTTTATGTAAACAGATACTATGTAAAGAGTTCCAAGTATTGTACCAGTTGTTGCTCCAAACGATGCCCCTGCTGCTGCAAATTCAGTTCCTTTTGGAAGTAATATAAATGCCAAACATATACCTATAGCTACCCTACCCAACTGCTCCATTATCTGAGATACAGCAGTAGGAGCCATATCCTGTCTTCCTTGAAAATATCCCCTAAACGTAGACATTATTGGAACTAGTAATAATGCTGGAGCTGTTGCTCTCATACTCCAATATGCTTTTGGATTTTTTTGTATATTATTTACAATATAATCTGCTCCAACAAACAGTATCAAAAAACTTATAAAACCAACTGAAAATAATACTAAAAACGATGTTTTGAATATATTGTGAGCGCCATTATAATCGTTCAGCGCTATTTTTTGAGATACAAGTTGTGATATTGCAGTAGGAAATCCCGCTGCTGAAATATTAAGTAACATTATATATATAGGAAACACAGCTTGATAATAACCCATACCTTCAGATCCTATTATCCTTCCAAGAGGTATTCTAAATATAGCCCCTAAAACATTAGCTACAACACCTGCCATTCCTAATATAAATGCACCTTTTAAAAATGAATTTTTTGTCACTTTACTCCCCCCCAATCATTAAGAAGTCAATTATATAAACCAATTTTTAATATATCACATTTTAAGATTTATATCTATAAGTACGAATTAATTAACAAAAATAAAAGGAGTCACCTTTACTGGCTCTCCTTTTTATTCTACTATTACTGAACTTGTTTTCCTAAGAAAGAAGCTGCAACCTTTATTAATTTTTCATCAATTTCAGCTATTTCACCTTCTTCTTTGTTTGCAACTATAATAGAACCAACTGCATCTCCACTTTCACTTATTATAGGCATTATAACTTGGTTATTATACTCTGTCGAGTCTCCTTTAAATACAGGAACCGTTTTATTGTCCTTAACAAGATTTGATGCTCTACTCTCTATTAAGTCTTCTAATTCTTGACTTATAGCCTTATCTTTGTATTCTTTTTTAGATAATCTAGATACTGATATTACACTGTCTAAGTCAGTTATAACAACTCCAAATCCAGTATATTCAGCTAGTGTTTCACTATACTCCTGTGCAAATTCATTCATTTCTCCAATAGGAGAATATTTTTTAAGTATTACTTCTCCATCCTTTGCAGTAAATATTTCAAGAGGATCTCCTTCTCTTATTCTAAGTGTTCTTCTTATCTCTTTTGGTATAACAACTCTACCTAGATCATCTATTCTTCTAACAATTCCTGTAGCTCTCATGTTCATCCCTCCATAATATATGTGTAAATATATTTTTTACCAAAAGTAAAAAAATATACAAAAAATTTTCCACCTATGTTAAATTATTTTAATTACCTACGATCATGCCAGAAATTAACAGGATCTTCATTGTAATCTATGGATATAACTTTATATCCATTTTCAGTTAAATAATTCAATATTCGAGGAAGAGCGATAGATGAATTAGATGTCTCGTGCATAAGGATTATAGGTTCTACATTATTTTTTTCGTGTTGCTCAACTTGTTTTATTACATTTTTTATTATTATGCTAGGTTTTACATCTTTCCCAAGTGCGTCTTTACTGTCTACATTCCAGTCCCATATTTTGTACCCTTGTCTCACACAAGCATCTCTATATTCTTTAGTTAGATAAGGAAAACTTCCATATGGAGTTCTTATAAGGTTTGATGTGAAACCTATCTCGCTCATAACAACCTCAGAATCCTTTTGCATCTCTGTAACTAAACTTACAGGTGATTTATAAATTTGTTTTACATCATGACTTACTCCATGAAGACCTATACTATGTCCTCCTTCAACTATCATTTCTAGTTTATCTGGATATCTTTGTATGCTACTTGATAATACAAAAAAAGTTGCACTTGAATTGTATTTTTTAAGAGTTGTGAGTATATCATGAGTATATGAAGATGGTCCATCATCGAAAGTTAGATAAGCTACCTTTTGTTCTTCTTTATTATTGTTTTTGTTTCTACACTTAAAAATTTTATTTTTTAATTTCTCAATTAAGCTTTCATCACTTATAACTGCGTCATTATCAGTAGCCCTTATTATATTATCACTCTCTATATAAGAAACTGTATATCCAAAATAACTTGCTATAGATTTAAACGGTATCATAAAATATCCATCTTCTACATACATATTGCATATAATACAGTTACCATCATTAGTTATTATTATTTCATTATCAAAATCTATTTCTATCTTTTTATCACCCTTTATTATAGTCGCTGTATCCTCCTCTTCATCCCACTTTATAATTCCCTCTATAGATGTTGCAAACATCCTTATAGGAACAAATGTAGTTCCACACTTTATCTGAGGAGAGCTGTTCTCATAATATATTAAGTCTTCATTGATTACTATAAGAGGCTGATTATAATTATCCTCAGCAAATGTAGTCAATGAAGTAGATATAAAAATTAATATGCAAATTATTACTTTTTTCATCCGTATCTCTCCCTTTTAATAAATCTATACTTTGTAATAATTTGCTCTATATAGTGTTTTTTATTAATGTAATTTATTACAAATTTTAAATGCATAGCTTTATGTGTTTAATCCAAAATAAAGGGTATCAAAATACCGCTCATGGATTAAATATTTCTAATAAAGCTAAGCATTACACCTTATTCAATATCCTAAAAGTTCTAAACTCCCTAACGGTTAGACAACGAACTTTCTTAACAGATATCGAAACGCTGTATTACTAGTTTTATACAAAAATATTTAAATCATTCGCTAATATTTTAATACCCTTTATTTTCTAGATTAGTTCTTAAACTTTAAGTATATTCAAAAGTATATCTACTTCAAAAAACAATAAGGAATAAAAGTAATCAACAAATTACAATCTACTGTAATAAAGTTTTTATAAGAATATACTATTATTTTTTTCGTTTTTCTTATGAAGATAATAACGAGGTAAGATCTAACTTTATAATAGAATACTCAATATTAAAACTATATATCAAAATGTTAGTGAATGCTTATAGATATTTTGACTAATATAACTTAGTTTTTAGCGTTTAATAGTCCGTTAAGAAATTTGCGTGTCTGACCGTAGGGAGTTCGTAAATTTTAGGAATATTAATAAGATAAAAGCTTAGTTATATTCAAAATATCGTTGTATTCACGGTATTTTAATATATAGCTTTGATAACCCACATATCAAAAAAGGACTATCATAAGATAGTCCCCTTGTAATTTATTTCTTTATATTTTTTTCATGCTTTTCAATCTTAGTATCTTTCTCAAGCTGTTGAATCTTTTCTTTATATGAATCAGTTTCCATATTAACCTTTATTTGATTCTTAACATCTTCAAAAGGTATAATCTCATTAACTTTATCAATAACCTTTATTATATGGTATCCAAATTGACTCTCTACTAAATCAGATATTTCTCCAGGATTCATTCCAAAAGCTACCTTTTCAAATTCTGGAACCATAACACCTTTTCCAAAGTATCCAAGATCTCCACCGTTGTTTCCTGAAACAGTATCTTCTGAATATTCTTTAGCAAGAGATGCAAAATCTTCTCCATTCTTTGCTCTTACTAATATATCATCTGCTTTTTTCTTTGCTGCTTTTTTGTCTTCGTCTGATACAGGCTTCATATCATCTCCAACAGTTTTAAATAGTATATGAGAAGCTTTTACTTCTTCTTTTTTATACTGTTCTTTGTTATTATCATAGTATTCTTTTAGTTTTTCATCGTTTATTTCTAAAGATCCTATATAGTTTTCTTTATACTTAGATATTACCATATCTTTTTTAAGTTGATTTTTTAGGAATTGCTCGTCTATATCATTTTCTTTTAAGAATGTCTTAAACTCTTTATTTGATTCAAGTTGAGTATTGAACTGTTTAAGCTGAGTATCTACATCTTTATCCTCTACAGTTATCTTTTCTTTTTGAGCTGCTTGATAAACTACCTCATCATTGATCATGTTATTAAGAACTTGCTCTTTTATAACCTCTATCACAGTTTTTCCTTTTTCAACTTCTGTAGTCCATATGTCCGGTCCATATATACCCTCAAAATTCTTTTTATACATAGCTAATGTCTTTTCATATTCACTAACAGTTATTACTCTATCGTTAACTTTAGCAACTACATCTTTTGATTCTTTAGAGTCACATGCTGTAAGCGAGAATACCATTAAAGCCATAAGCAGTACTGCCATTATTTTTTTCATATCAAACATCCTCTCATTTTTTTTGACAAGGTTATTATATCATCTTTTCCAAAACGTTCGCAATTTCTGTAACCAATTTGTAATGATTTTTTTCCTTTGGTTTAAATTTGTAATACGGTTTTAAATACACTGTATCTTTTAAGTGTTTTACAGATTCTACCTTTAGCTGCTTTCCGAGTGCTTTAATATAAGCTATCATTATTAGAGTTCTAAGAGGCGTAGGTATATCAGAGAATCTATCTTCTATTTCTTCCTCTATATCCTCTTTATCTTTCTTGTTTTCTATAGCTGCTATTTTTTTGTATATCTCAATCTTAGTTCTCTCATCTTCTATATACTCATCAGGTATATAAGCATTAACATTTACATCTACTTCTGTATCTATTTGTTCGACTACTTCTTCGCCTTTTACTTTTCTTATAGATTCATTTAGCATTTTTACATAAAGATCATATCCTATTACAGCCATATGACCGTGCTGTTGAGATCCCAGTATGTTTCCTGCTCCTCTTATTTCAAGATCTCTCATAGCTATTTTAAATCCTGAACCAAATTCAGTGAATTCCTTTATAGCTTTAAGTCTCTTTTCTGCTACTTCACTTAGCATCTTATTTTTTTCATACATAAAATAAGAGTAGCCTTGTCTTGATGATCTTCCAACTCTTCCTCTTAACTGGTAAAGCTGTGATAATCCCATCTTGTCTGCATCATATATTATTATTGTATTTGCATTTTGGATGTCCATTCCAGTTTCTATTATTGTAGTACAAACTAATACGTCGTATTCTTCTTCAAGAAATTCTACCATTATCTTTTCTAGATTTCTAACACTCATCTTTCCATGGCCAAGAGCAACCCTTGCAGATGGTACTAGTTTTTTTATAAGTGTAGCTATTCTCTCAATACCCTCAACTCTATTGTAAACAAAAAATACCTGTCCGCCTCTTGATATTTCTCTCTCTATTGCATCTGCTATAATACTTTCTTTAGATTCTACAACATAAGTAAGAACAGGATGTCTTTCTTGAGGAGGCTCCTCTATTAAAGACATATCTCTTATACCACTAAGCGACATATGAAGAGTTCTCGGTATAGGGGTTGCAGAAAGAGTTAATACATCTACTGATGCTTTTAATTTTTTTAGCTTTTCTTTATGCTTAACTCCAAATCGTTGCTCTTCATCTATTACTACAAGTCCTAGTTGCTTAAATTCAATATCTTTAGATATTATTCTATGAGTTCCAATTACAACATCTACAAGTCCTTTTTTGATATCTTCAAGTATTTGTTTTTGTTGCTTTGGAGTTTTAAATCTACTTAAAACCTCTACTCTTATAGGAAAATCTTCAAATCTTTTTTGGAATGTATTAAAATGCTGTTGAGCTAGTATTGTAGTTGGTACTAAGAATGCTACCTGCTTTGATTCCATACAAACTTTAAATACGGCTCTTATTGCTACCTCTGTCTTACCATATCCTACATCTCCGCATACCAGTCTATCCATTACTTTATCGCATTCCATATCAGATTTAACATCGTTTATTGCCTTTATCTGATCCTGAGTTTCTTCAAATGGGAATAAAGATTCAAACTCTCTTTGCCAATGAGTATCCTTATTGTAAACATATCCTTTTGCTTTTTCCCTTTTTGCATAAAGCTCTATTAGCTCTTTTGTCATATCTTCTATTGATTTTTTTACTTTGTTCTTTGCTTTTGTCCATTCATTATTTCCAAGCTTATTAAGTTTTACATTCTCAACATTTTGGCCTATATACTTTTGAACCTTATCCATTTGATTAGTTGGAACGAACAAACTATCTGAGTTTGCATAAATTATTTTTATGTAGTCTTTTTTGATTCCATCTACCTTTAATTGTTCAATTCCAGCATATCTTCCGACTCCATGGCCCTCATGTACTACATAATCCCCAACACTAAGTTCTAAGAAACTCTCTATTTTTCTTCCATTTTTAAATTTCTTTCTTTTCTTTTGAGATGTTCTTTTGTGAACTCCAAATATTTCTTTGTCAGTTATTAGAGCATATTTAAAATCACTGCATGAGAAACCTTCTGATATACTTCCTGGAGTTATCATTATTTGAGAATTTTTAATTTGAGCATCTTTTTCTTTCGAAAATATAACTTCAACTCCTAATTCTAGTAATTCATCGTATATTTTTCTAGACTTTTCTAAAGAACCAGGTACTATCAGTATCTTGTATCCTTGCTTTTTTAGATTGTTTATTTCATCTATAAATAAGTCCATTTTTGAATTAAATACTGTTATTTCCCTCGAATTAAAAGTAACTATACTATTTGGCTTAAATTCCTCTACTTGTTTAGATAGTATGCTATTTTGTATTATAAACCTATCCTTTACAAAATAATCCAACTCCTCAAATCTATTTATTAAATTTATCTGAGATGGTAGCACAGTATGTCTTTCTAAATTAACCTTGTAATTTGACTCAAATTCATTATAATAATTTTGAGATTTTTCTTTTATTCTCTCAGGTTCATTAAAAATTATTAGTGCATCTTTTTTTAGATAAGAGAATATACTTTTGTCTTCATCTTCATACATATAATCTATATAATTTTCAAGACCTTCAAAGTACATAAGGTCTTTTATCTTTAATATGTTAGAGTGAACATCATCACTAGTATCATCTTTTATTTCATTTTGAAGATTATCTAGAGTTTTTTCTATATTATCTGGATATAAAATCTCTCTTGATGGTATTATCTCAAACTCTCTTATATTCTCTATTGATTTTTGAGATATTATATCAAACATTCTCATAGAATCTATTTCTTCATCGAATAATTCTACTCTTACAGGATAGTCTGTATTTGCACAATATATATCTATTATTCCGCCCCTTATACTAAACTGTCCTACTCCCTCAACCTTATTAACTCTTTCATACCCAAGCCCTACAAGCTTTGATGATAATTCATCTATTTTTATAGTATCATCCATAGTGTATTTCAATATATTCTTCTTAAATACATCTTTTGGTATGTATTTTTTAAGCACTGCCTCTATTGAACATATTATCACTATGTTTTCTTCTTTTATAAGCTTTAATAAAACTTTCATCCTCTTAGACTCTTCTTTTCTATCCTTTGCATCTAAAAAATAAAACAGTATTTCTTCAAATGGTAAATATACTGCTTTATCTCCTAAATAAAAACTCAAATCTTCATATATCTTCTTAGCTTCAAGATCACTATGAGTTATTATTATGGCCTGTCTATTTAATTTATTTATAATACTATAGCTCATATGAGTTCTTTGAGAAGGTATTAGTCCATTTATCAAAAGAGGAGACCTCTTATTATTTATCATTTCTAATAAGGTATTAAATGCCAAAGAATCATTCAATGGATATGTGAAGATATCATTCATATTTATCACCTTTCATTAACCATTATATTTATTCATAGATACATCAATTCCCTCTTTAATTATAGCTTCAATAGCATAAGCTGACCTTTGTAAACTCTCATTTATAGAGTCCATCTCTTCTTTTTTAAATTTAGACAGCACAAATGAAGCTAGGTCTTGACCATTTTGAGGTCTTGATACACCTACTCTTATTCTTTTAAAATTATCAAACTTAAGATTATTTATTATAGATCTCATTCCGTTATGAGTACCAGCGCTTCCTTTTTTTCTTATTCTAAGCTTCCCTACATCAAGATCTATATCATCGTATATAACTATTATATTCTCAGGATCTAATTTATAGAAACTATATATATCAAGTAAGCTTTGTCCACTTAAATTCATAAAAGTCTGTGGTTTTACAAGTATTACTTTCTCAGTTCCTATTCTTCCCTCTCCTATAATAGCTTTATGCTTTATTTTATTAACTTGTATATTATTATCCTTTGCTAAAATATCTATAACATCAAATCCAACATTGTGTCTTGTTTTATCATATTGCTTACCTGGATTCCCAAGTCCTACTACTACATACATTTAAAAATCCTCCTGTTTTTGCGTTTTTGGTAACTATATAATTATAACATATCTAAAAATATTTAATAGTTGCTACTTTTATTGTGTGGGTTATTAAAAACTGTCTACAAAAATACCGTGAATACAACGATATCTTTGAATACAACTAAGTTTTTATCTTATTAATCATCCTAAAATTTACGAACTCCCTTCGCTCAAACACGCAAATTTCTTAACGGATTATTAAACGATAAAATCTAAGTTATATTAGTCAAAATATCTAAAACCATTCACTAACATTTTTATAGACAGTTTTTTTATATCAATTTCTATAGCATAAAATTCATCCTACCGCATTGTTCATGTAGCAAATAAGTCCTAATAGACTCCTTGGCTTAAAATTTATACACCAATCTTTAAAATGTAAAAATACTAGTCATTGAAATATTACCACTTCTTTAAATATTTTAATCCGTAGTTAATATTTTAATAACTAGTATTTTAAGTTAATATAAATTTATTATATACATTCCGCTATCGCTTATTCTAAAATTTTATAATACATTTATTAATTATCTGTTCTTCAAATTTTTTCTTAAATCCAATCAACCTATTAGAAACTACTCCTGCAAAATAAAGGGGATCAAAATGTTAGAGAATGATTTAAATATTTTTATATAAAGCTTGTATTTCAACGTTTGAATATCCGTTGAGAAAGTTCGTTGTCTGACCGTGAGGGAGTTTAGAACTTTCAGGATATTCAATAAGGTGAAATGCTTAGTTTTATATAAAAAATTTAACACATGAACGGTATTTTAATACCATTTATTTTGGGATTAATACATATATTTATGAATATTTTATAATCGTTATATTTTAAATACTTCTATTTCATCTGTAAGCTTCATAGCAAGACCATTAAGATCATCTGCAAGTTTTGCCACTTCTTCAACTGCTACTGACTGTTGTTGCATAGAAGCATTGACCTCTTCAGACGATGATGCACTTTCTTCTGATACGGCTGCTATATTTTGTATTGACTCTACTATTCTATCCTTATCTTCATTTATATTTTTTATGAACTCGCCTATAGAAGATATCTTATAAGTTATATCTCCAACAGATTTTGATATAACATCAAATGAATCATTAACCTTGTTAACTGAATCAACCTGCTCTTTAGATACTTCTTTTACTTCATTCATAATAATTACAGCATTATCGCTATCTTTTCTTATATTATCTATTATGTCCTTTATATTATCTGTTGCAGCTCTTGAACCTTCTGCAAGTTTTCTTATTTCATCTGCTACCACTGCAAATCCCTTTCCATGTTCTCCTGCACGTGCTGCCTCTATAGATGCATTAAGTGCTAATAAGTTAGTTTGATCTGCTATAGCTGTTATTGTATTTAATATATTTTCTATATCATGTGATTTTTTATTAAAATCTATTATGGCTTCTTCTACTTTAACAGTAGCCTCTGAATTTTTATTAGTTTTTTCGATTAATTCTTCAACAGCTTCAAACCCAGCTACATTTGATTTTTCAACATTTCCAGCTGATTCAAACATCTCGTTAGTATTTTGAGTTAGTTCATCAAATTTGTTTGCAAGATTTTCCACTAGTTGGTATCCTCTTTCAGCCTCTTCAGCTTGAGACATCGAACCACTTGCTATTTCTTCAATAGTAGCTCCTACTTGTTCTGACGTTGCACTATTTTCTTCTGCTATCGCAGCTAAATTTTCAGATGAGTTTTTTACAGTAACCGTTACATCAGTTATATTTGTTATTAACCCTCTCAATGTGTCTACTGTCCCATTAAAACTATCTGCAAGTTCCTCAAATTCATCTCCAGTTTTAATACTAGTTCTTGCTGTTAAATCTCCAGCTTTTACATTTTGAGTATATTCTACTATACGATTTATTTGTTTAGTTATGTAGTTAGAGAATATGTAAGCTACAGATATAGCCCCTAATAAGAATAACAATCCAATCATTGAAATCGCTTTTAAGAGATTGTTAGCTTTACTATATATTTCATCAGTATACATACTTCCTATTATTGTCCATCCCGTTGATTCCATTGTTTTAAATTGTGCATACTTTGACTTAACTTTTCCATCTTGTTCATATTCATATGCTACACTAACTTTATTCTCATCTAATGTCTTAATTAAGTCTTGAGAATCTAGTGGCTTTCCTATTTTTTCATGATTTTTGTGACTCATCATAAGCTTTTTAGATGATATAAGCATAGGATATCCATTACTTCCTATAGTCATCTTATTTATATTTTTTGATAGTGTATCAAGATCTATATCTATACCTACAACTCCTATAAACTGATTGTTATTATTGTATACTGGTACAGATGCTGTTACTATCAATGTATCACTATTTGCATCTATATAAGGTTCTGTCCATGATATAGAATTTTTTTCAACTGCATTTTTGTACCACGGTCTTTGTCTTGGATCATATCCTTCTTCATATTCAGCATTTGGATACGTATACATAGTCTTATCTTCAAGACCTATACATATAGATCTAACGTCTTTATGTGAATCCATAAAGTTTTTAAAGATATTTATCATAAATGGTTCATGTTCTGGATTATCTATTATCGATTTGACGTCTACATTATTTGATACCATATTTATACTTTCACTATATCCATTTAAGTAGTTGTCTATAGATATCTCTACTCCATTAATAGTACTAGATGCAAGTTCTTTTAAATCCCCATCGATTATATTTATACTTCTTTTATAAGTGCTTATTCCAAGAACTATTAGAGGAATACTTATAAGAATTATAAACATTATTATCATTTTATTTTTTATTCCCAATTTCATGTGTAAATTCTCCTTTTTCACTGTATTGTTTTTATTATATATATTAACATATATTTATCATATTTTTCTATTTTCGACATTTTTTCCATTTTTTTATTTTTTTTAAACCATTTATATAATTTCAACGTCAACAAGGGCAGATCGATTTATACCCTCGATCTGCCCTCTTCTTATCATATTAAAAACTTCAATTCCTTTTAAGGTGCTAGTTATTTTATAATCGTTATATTTTAAATACCTCTATTTCATCTGTAAGCTTCATAGCAAGACCATTAAGATCATCTGCAAGTTTTGCCACTTCTTCAACTGCTACTGACTGTTGTTGCATAGAAGCATTGACCTCTTCAGATGATGATGCACTTTCTTCTGATACTGCTGCTATATTTTGTATTGACTCTACTATTCTATCCTTATCTTCATTTATATTTTTTATGAAATCGCCTATAGAAGATATCTTATAAGTTATATCTCCAACAGATTTTGATATAACATCAAATGAATCATTAACCTTGTTAACTGAATCAACCTGCTCTTTAGATACTTCTTTTACTTCATTCATAATAATTACAGCATTATCACTATCTTTTCTTATATTATCTATTATGTCCTTTATATTATCGGTTGCAACTCTTGAACCCTCTGCAAGCTTTCTTATTTCATCTGCTACAACTGCAAATCCTTTTCCGTGTTCTCCAGCACGAGCTGCCTCTATAGATGCATTAAGTGCTAGTAAGTTAGTTTGCTCTGCTATAGCTGTTATTGTATTTAATATATTTTCTATATCCTGTGATTTTTTATTAAACTCTATTATAGCTTCTTCTACTTTAACAGTAGCATCTGAGTTTTTATTAGTTTTTTCGATTAATTCTTCAACAGCTTCAAATCCAGCTACATTTGAATTAGCAACATTTTCAGCTGATTCAAACATCTCGTTAGTATTTTGGTTTAGTTCATCAAACTTGTTTGCAAGATTTTCTACTAGTTCATATCCTTTTTCAGCCTCACTAGCTTGAGACATAGCCCCACTTGATATTTCTTCAATAGTAGCTCCAACTTGTTCTGATGTTGCACTAGTTTCTTCTGCTATTGCAGCTAGATTTTCTGATGAGTTTCTTACATTGACAATTACATCAGTTATGTTCGTTATCAATCCTCTCAATGTAT